>DASSND010000037.1:0-23156 GCA_035688315.1 Gaiellaceae bacterium
AGCTCGACGCCGAGGAAGCGCGCGTAGCGGCGCGGCTGCTTCCACAGCGACGCGACCGACCCGAGGTCGTAGTCGCTCCAGATCAGCGCGACGCGGATCCGGAACCCCTGCGCGTTCACCGAGCGGAGAGCCGCGACGAGCGCGTCCTGCTGCGGCTTCGGGATCTTCGCGTCGTACGGGAGGAAGACCTGCTGCTGGATCAGGTAGTCGCTCGCCGGGTCGCCGTCCGCGCGCGCCGCGCCGGCGCCGAGCCCGGCGCAGAGCGCGGCCGCCGCGACGAGAAGGGCGAGCCGCCTCATCCGTTCGCCCGGTCGACGAGGAGGACGCGGAACTCGGCTCCCTGCGGCGGCTGCACGTCGTAGGCGAGCGCCCAGCGCCCCACCATCACGAGCGCCGGCAGCTGCCGCTCGTAGCGGCCGCTGCCGCGGCCGGCCAGGACGTAGGACTGCGTCGGCATCTCCATGTCGAGCATCGTGAAGGTAGCCGTCACCGTCGCGCCGTCCACGGGCCGCCCGTCGCGGAGCAGGCGCACGGCGAAGTCGTTCGAGAGCCCGACCCGGTTCGGCCGGACGAGCACCTGCAGCGTGTAGCCGTTGCTCGTCACCGTCCGCGAGACGGGCCCCGGCCCGGTGTGCGCCGACGGCGTGCCGAGGTGCGCGAGCGCCTTCGCCGGCGGCGGCAGGCTCGTCAGCACCGCGGCGGCGAACACCGTGGCGGCGACGAGCACCGCCTCCCCGCCGACGAGGCGCCGCAGCAGCCGCGCCGTCCCCGCGTCCACCTCGGGAGCGGCGAGCGCGGGCGCCGTCCGCAGCAGGTTGACCGCCGCGAGCAGGAGCGCGCACGCGAGCAGGAGCACCTTCGCGAGCACCGCCTTCCCGTAGCCCGTCTGCCAGAGCGAGCCGAGCGTCGGCAGGTGGAGGAGCGCTGCGCCCGTGCCGGAGCCGACGAGGACGAGCACCGAGCCGAAGGCCGTGTTCGAGAAGCGCGGCACGCAGACGGCGAGCCCGGCGGTGCGCTTGGCCGCCGGCAGACTCCGCCAGAGGACGAGCAGCCCGAGCAGGCCGCCGAGCCAGAGCGAGCCGGCCGCGAGGTGGAGCCAGTCGAGCGCGATCGCGAGCGGCCGCGGCGAGGTCTGCGCCGCGTGCCCCGCGGCGCCCGGGGCGAGCAGGACGGCGCCGCCGGCGAGCAGCGCGCCCCAGAGCCCGAAGAGCGCCGCGAGCGAGCGCCGCGGCCGCTCCGGCCGGTCGAGCCAGAGCGTCGCGAGCGCGGCGGCCGCGAAGAGGGCGAGCATCAGCTCGAGGTCGAGGAAGCCCCGCCCGAACGCGGACACGCTCATCAGCGGCAGCGCGGCGCCGACGTCCCACACCGGCCGCAGCGCGAACCGCGCCGTCGCCATCACGACGTACGCGGGCACTGCGACGAGGGCGAGTGCGAGCACGACGAGAAACGCCGTCGACACGGCCCGCAGCCGCGTCCCGGAGACGCGGCCGACGAGCGGCCGCGCCACCACCGCTCGCAGGACGAAGAGGCCGAGCGAGGCCATCACGAGCAGGAAGGCGAGCCAGCGCGCGACGAGGAGCGACGGCGTCGCCGCCGTCTCGCTCAGCGGCGGGATCGAGAACTCGGGCGCCGGCCCCGGGTTGGGGCCGATGTCGAAGGTGAACGCGCCGCGCACCGGGTGCCCGTCGGCGGAGATCGCACGCCAGAAGACGAGGTACCAGCCCTGAGCGAGCCGGTGCACCGGCACCTCGAGCGTGTACGGATCGGTCGCCGAGCGCCGCGGCGAGCCATCCGTCTGTCCGCGCGCGTCGGCGTCGGTGACCGAGACGATCGCGAAGCGCGGCTCCACCTGCTCGCTGAAGGTCAGCCGGACGACCTGCGGCTGGCGGTCGAGCTCGGCGCTCGCCTCCGGGAACGTCTTCAGCAGGACGGCGTGCGCGGACGCCGCCGCCGGCAGCGCGAGCGCCGCGGCCGCGACCGCGCCGAGGGCGAGCGCCCTCCTCACGGGGCGACGTGGAGCGTGAACGGCGCCGTCAGCACCTTCCCGTCGATCCGCGCCTGGAGGAAGAGCCGCCAGGTGCCGGGCACCGGCACGAGCACGCCGACGGTCAGCTTCCCCGGTGTCGCGGAAGAGCCCGTCACCCGCGCGCCGCCGAGCGCGCTCGTGCAGCCGGTCGCGCCGGGCGCGCAGACGTGCGTGTGGAAGTAGTCGAGGCTGCCCTGCCGGAAGAAGATCGCGTGCGCGAGCGCCCCGTACCAGTTCGTGAACGGCGCGCGAGAGCCGTCCGGCCGGGTGACGCTGAAGTGGAGGAAGGCCGGCCGGATCGCACGGAGCGCGGGCTTCCCGTGCAGGGTGAAGCGGTAGCCGTCGACGACGTCGGAGCCGCTGAAGGCCGGCAGCGGCTTCGGCGCGTAGCGGCCGGCGACTTGGATCGTCGTGAAGAGCTGGAAGTTCTGCTGCGGCCCGTGCGTCTTCGGGTACGCGTCGATCACCACGCGGTACGGGCCGGGCTTCGGGAAGACGATCGTGTCGCTCGTCGTCCCGTCGGCATGGACCGGCGGGTGGCGGTGCACGATCACGCCGAGGTCGCGGCGGACGAAGATCAGGTGGATGCCGTTGTGCGGGCCGGCGCCGTGCTTGTAGGCCGTGAGCGTCCTCCCGTCCGGCCGGTCGATCCGGAACGACACGCGCGTCGGGACGCCGGCGCGGATGCCCGTGGTCGGCGTGAAGTCGACGAGCCTGTAGACGCGGGCGGCGCCGACGCTCACGGCCGGCGGCGCCGAGGAGCCGCCGCAGCCGGCCGCGAGCAGGAGCGCGGCGAGCGCGAGCGCGACGGCAGTACCGTGGCGCAGGTGAGGACGGCTGCGTGCTGCGCCGCGGCGGCGTTCGCGGGACTCGTGCCGACCCCGGTCGGCAAGGGCCCGCGCTACCGGCCGGCCGCGAAGCCGCCGCCCGCGGCGGCGTGCAGCCAGGCGCCGCTCCGCGCCGGCGGCCGCCTCCACCTCGAGCTGTTCGCGAACCGCCGTGTCGTGGTCGTCCCGGCCGCGGTCGGCCTCGAGCGGCCGCGACTCCGGCTCGGCCGCGTCGTCTCGGCGCGCTGCCGCGCGCGCCTGTGGACGCTCGACCCGAGCGGCGTCGTCCGCTTCGAGCGCGGCGCGACGCTCGGCGACCTCTTCGCGACGTGGCGCCGGCGGCTCGGCCCGAAGCGCCTGCTCACCTTCCGGGGCCGCGTGCACGTCTGGGTGGACGGCCGTCCGCGCGGCGGCGACCCGCGCGGCCTGCGGCTCCGCGACCGCGCCGAGATCGTGCTCGAGGTCGGCGGCTACGTCCCGCCGCACCGCAGCTTCCGCTTCCCGCCGTAGCGACCCGGTCACTGCGGCCCCGGGGTGCCGTGGAGGAGGAGGACGGCGACGGCGACGGCCGCCGCGCCGGCGCCGAGCGCGAGCACGCCGGCGAGGAGACGGACGGCGACGCTGCTCATGCGACCTCCCGCGCCCCGCCGCCGCGGACGACGAGGCCTCCGACCGCGACCACCAGCGCGAGTCCCGCGAGCGCGACCGCGACGAGCGAGAGCGTCGACGAGCCGCCGCCGCCGAGCGACGCGACCGCCTCGAAGGTCGGCGACGGCGTGTCGGAGGACTCGGGCCCGTCCCACTCGACGACGCTCCCGTCCGAGTACGTCTGCCGGACCGAGAAGGCGTAGGTCTTGCTCTCGTCGGCGCGGCCGAGGAACTGGAAGACGGCGTCCTCGCCGGTCGGCACGCGGCCGCCGCTCCAGGTCACCCTCTCGATCTCCGCGTCCTCGCCGGAGCCTTCCTGCTGCACGGTGCGCTTCCAGCCGGGCGAGGGGACGAACGAGTCGATCGAGAAACCCTCCGGCGGCGTCAGCTCGACCTGCGTCGTGACGGCTCCGTCCTTCTCGGTCGGGACGGCGAGCGTGAACACCTGGCCCGCCTTCGCGAGGACGACGGGCGGGCTCAGCTTCGCGTGCGCCGACGCGACGGCGGCGGCGGCGAGCGCGGTCGCGGCGACCGCGACGAGCGCTCCGATTCGGGTGCGCGTGCTCATTCCTCTCCTCTCTCCGGTGCCGGCCGCCGGCGGCGGCCGCTCGATCAGGCGCCGAGGAGGAGCGGCGGCCCGCGCTTCGCGAGGCCGCGGGCGAGCAGCTGCCGCCGCGGCGGCAGCGCGGCGGCGACGGGAGCCGCGAGCGGCGACGGCGCGAGGCGCGGACGCGGCGGTGCGGGCGCGAGCGCCCGGCCGATCCGCGCCGCGGTGCGCAGCAGCAGCCGGGCGGCGAGCCAGGCGAGCGCCCCGAACGGAAGCTGGAGCAGGAGCCCCGGCAGGAAGGTCGGCGCCGCGAACTCGTGCCACGGCACGACGCCGCTGTAGAGCCAGCGCTCGACGTGCTCCTGGACGGCGAAGCCGGCGAGCGGCAGCAGCGCGAACGCCCACGGCGGCAGCGGCCGGCCGCGGCGTCCGCGGGCCGCGTCGAGCGCGCTCACGGCGAGGGAGAGGAGCCCGACCGCGCCGGCGAGCGCGAGCGCGAACGGCAGCAGGCTCAGGTAGCCGTGGCCGGTGCGGACGAGCGAGTCGAGCCGCACGCTCGACTCCGGGTAGACGAGCCGGTAGGCGAGCACGTGCGCCGCCTGCGAGCCGGCGAGCATCAGCGGGACGGCGACGAGCCAGGCGAGGCTGCGACGCATCGCCGCAATCCTGCCACAGCGCGGCTGCCGCATAGGATCGGCACGTGCAGGCGCTTCTCCGCTCCCGCGCGCTCGCGATCTTCGCGTGGAGCCGTGCGGCCGTCTGGCTCGCCGCGATCTGGGCGCTCCTCTGGTTCGAGCCGAAGCCGGCGCCGCTGCGGGCGCGCCTGGACGTGCCGCAGTTCCACGGCCTCGGCTACGGCATCGACGTGTGGGCGCACTGGGACTCCGGCTGGTTCCTCGCGATCGCGCAGCACGGCTACGCGTCGAACCGGGGGACGGCGGCCTTCTACCCGCTCTACCCGGGCCTCGTCGGGATCGGCGGGCGGATCCTCGGCGGCCACTACCTGCTCGCGGGCGTGCTGATCTCGCTCGCCTGCTGCGCCGCCTCGTTCGTGCTCCTCTGGCGGCTGGCGGAGCCGAAGCTCGGCGAGGAGGGCGCGCGGCGCGCCGTCCTCTACCTCGCGCTCTTCCCGATGTCGCTCTTCCTGCAGGCGGTGTACGCGGAGTCGCTCTTCCTCGCGCTCGCGCTCGCGACCTTCGTGCTCGCCGAGCGCGGCCGCTTCGCGTGGGCCTCCGCGGCCTGCGGGCTCGCGCTGCTGACGCGGCCGGTCGGGGTCGCGCTCGTGCTCGCGCTCGCGTGGCTCGCCTGGCGCTCGCGCGACCGGCTCCGAAACCTCGCCTCGCTCCTGCTGGTGCCGCTGCTCTTCGTGGCGTATCCGCTGCTGCTCCAGCAGCAGATCCACGACTGGTCGGCCTTCCTCCACACCGAGTCGCTCTGGCACCGCACGCTGGCGCCGGCAGGCCCGTTCGGCGGTATCTGGGACGGGCTCCACGCGGGCTGGGAGGGGATCCGGCAGCTCGCCGGGGGCTCCGGCGCGCACCTCGTCCGGCCTGCCGAGGGAAGCGACGCGCTCCACACCGCGAGCGTGAACGTCGAGAACCTCGGCTTCCTGCTCCTCTTCCTCTGGCTCGCCTGGCTCGCGTGGCGGCGCCTCGGGGCGGCCTACGGGATCTACGCCGCCGCCAGCCTCGCGATCGCGCTCTCGCTGCCGCTCGAGGCCTACCCGCTGCTCTCGCTGCCGCGCTTCGGGCTCGTGATCTTCCCCTTCTTCCTCGCGCTCGCCCTCGTGGGCAGGACGCCGAGACGCCATGCGGCGATCCTCGGCGCGAGCGCGGCCTTCCTCGGCGTCGCCGTCACCCAGTGGGCGCTCTGGCAGTGGGTCGCCTGACGCGACCGGCTACTCGTTCGCGTGGTCGCGCTCGCAGAAGTCCGGGCACGTGCACTCGGCCAGCTCGGCCGTGCACGGGCGGTCGGCGTCCTGCGCGAGCTGCTCCTCGTCGAGCTGTTCCTCGGTGATGATGTCGACGGTCTCCATTCTCGGATCCTAGATTCCGCGTCAGACGAGCGCCAAACCGAAAAATCGCCGTTGTTCGGGATTTCTCGGATCCCGATGCGCAGAACGTGACTTCTCGCACGCGAAGATGGGCCGTTCGGCCCATTCCGCTCGCGGCCGGCAGCGTCGATCATCCCCAGATGACCGGGTCGAAGACTCGGGGGGTCGAGCGGCTCGCGGCCGCCGCGCTCGTCGCGGCGGCCGTGGCGGCCGCCGGGTGCGGCGGCGGCGTGCGGCCCGCCGCCGCGCCCGCCGGCCGCGAGGCGGTGCGGACCCCGGCGGCGCACGCGCCCGACGACACCCCCGTCGGCTTCCGGCTCCACCGCTCCGCGGAGGGCGGCGTCTCGCTCGCGCTCCCGCTCGGCTGGCTCGCGCTCGCCGGCCCCGACGCGCGCTACCCGGGCGTGATCCAGACGCTCACCGGGACGCATCGCGCCTTCCTCCCCTACCTGCTGGCGCTCGCCTCGCCCGGCTCGCCGCTGAAGCTCTTCGGCTGGGACACCGCCTCGAGCCGCGCCCGCCCGTCCACGGTGAGCGTGCAGCTCGTCCTCTCGACCGCGCCCGGCCCGTATTCGCGCTGGGCGCGGAAGGCGCTCCGCAGCCTCGCGGCCGCGAAGACCCTGCGCGGCCGGCTCGACGCGCGCCGCGCCGACCTGCCGGCCGGGCCCGCGCTGCGCGTCGAGTTCGCGCGCAGCGACGGCGACCGCGTCCTCCTCTACGTCGTCTCGGCGGGCGGCGGCCTCTGGGCGGTCGCGTTCGCCGCGCCGCCGGGCGCCGCGGGCCGGGACTCCTGGGACCGCGCCGCCGCCACGCTCGCGCTCACCCGTCCGGTCGGCGGCCCGCGCATCGCCGGCGGGACGCAGATCACGGAGTGACGAGCCCCTTGCGGATCGCGTAGCGCGTCAGCTCGACCCGATCCTTGAGGCCGAGCTTCTCGAGGATGTTGGCACGGTGGCGCTCGACGGTCTTCGGGCTGAGGACGAGGATCTCCGCGATCTGCTTCGTCGAGTGCGCCTCGGCGATCAGCTTCACGACCTCCAGCTCGCGCGGCGTCAGCGCCTCCGGGCGCTCGCCGTCGCGCTGCACGTAGTCGCGGACGAGCGCCGAGACCGCGGAGGGATGGAGGAACGTCTCGCCGCGCAGCATCGCGCGGCACGCCTCGACCAGCTCCTTGTCGGCGACCGACTTGAGCACGTAGCCGGACGCGCCCGCCTTCAGCGCCTCGAAGAAGTACTGCTCGTCGTCGTGCATCGAGAGGATCAGGATCGGCAGCCCCGGCTTGCGGCCGGCCAGCTCGCGCGTCGCCTGCAGCCCCGTCATGCGCGGCATCGAGACGTCGAGCACCGCGAGGTCGACGTCCTCCGCGAGCGCGCGCTCGACCGCCTCGGCGCCGTCCCCGGCCTCGGCCACCACGGCGAGGTCGCCCTCGGCCTCCAGCACGAGCCGGAGCCCGCGACGCACGACCGCGTGGTCGTCGGCGAGCAGCACGCGCGCGGCGCTCACGTCGCCGGCGCCTCCCGTGCCAGCACCGGCTCGAACGCCGTCTCCGCGGCCGGGGCCGGCGCGGCCGCCGCGCGCTGCGCGTCGGGCGAGCCGACGCGCAGGCTCACCTGGACGCCGCGCGGCGAGCCGTTGCGGATCTCGAGGCGGCCGCCGGCGAGGAGCGCCCATTCCCGCATCCCGCGCAGGCCGCCGCCGCTCTGCAGCTCCTGCGGGTCGATGCCGCGGCCGTCGTCGGCGACGCGGAGGATGACGCCGCCGGGGACGCGCTCGAGCCGCAGCTCCGCCGAGTCCGCCTGGGCGTGGCGCGCGACGTTCGTCAGGCTCTCCTGGGCGACGCGGTAGACGACGACCTCGGCCTCCTCGCTGAGCGGCGGCAGGCTCGACGCGATCCGCTGCCGCACGGGCAGGCCGGTCCGCTGCGAGAAGCTGCGCGCCAGCGCCACCAGCGCGCTCGCGAGGCCGAGGTCCTCGAGCGCGACCGGGCGCAGCTCGCGCGCCACGCGCCGCACCTCGTCGATCCCGTCGCGCACCGCCTCCTGCGCCTCCGCGACCTCGCCGCGCAGCGCCTCGGGGACGTCGCGCCCGAGCCGCTCGAGCTGGAGGAGCGCGCCGGTCAGCGCCTGGCCGATCTCGTCGTGGAGGTTGCGCGCGATCCGGTGCCGCTCCTGCTCCTGCGCGGTGAGGACGCGCGCCATCGCCTGGCGGCGCTCCGCCTCCAGCCGGTCGAGCATCTCGTTGAACGTCTCGACCAGGAGAGCGACCTCGCCGCGGCCGCGCACCTCGACCCGCTGGCCGGGGCGGAGCGCGTCGACCCCCTGCATCAGCCGGGCGAGGCGGACGAGCGGCTCGAAGTGCGGCCGCAGCAGGAGCAGGTTCGCGGCGAGGACGGCCACGAGCGCGAGCAGGCCGACCGCGCCCTCGGCGGCGGTCTGCGGAACCTCGATCGCGAGCGGGGTCGCCGCGAGCACGACCGCCGCCAGCACGAGCACCGACGCGTTCGTGAGGAAGACGCGCCAGAAGAGGCTCATGCGGAAGCCATGCCCGCTCCTGCGGGTCTTCACTCGCCCCGGGCCCCTGCGCCGCCCCCGGGACGATGGGTGCAAATACCCATTACAAATGGGTGCTACCTAGTAGTGGCGCGATAAAGCAATTCGGGAAACACCGAAGTGCACGAGCTACCAGCCGAGGAGGCATCTGCATGCGAATTCGCACGCTTGCGTGGGCCCTCGGCGTCGTCGCGGCATTCGCCTTCGTGGCGGCCGGCTGCGGCGGCGGCGGAGGCAACAACAGCGCGAACAACAACACAGGAGCGGCCGGCAACACGAACGCGAACGCCGGCACCCTGACCGTCGCGATCGGGAGCGAGCCGCCCTCGCTCGACCCGGGCCTCGCGACCGACACGACGTCGTCGTACGTCGTGATGAACATCAACACGCCGATCGTCCGGCTCGGGCCGGCGCCGGACCTGCAGCCCGAGCCTGCCCTCGCGCAGAGCTGGGACGTCAGCGGCAGCAAGATCACGCTGCACCTGCGGGACGACGTCACGTGGACGGACGGCACGCCCGTGACCGCGAACGACGTCGTCTGGTCGTGGCTGCGGACGATCTCGCCGCAGCTGGGCGCGGACTACGCGTACCAGTTCTACGGGATCAAGGGCGCGCAGGAGTACAACAGCTGCAAGCCGAGCGGGTCCAACAACCAGTGCAACGACCTGCGCAGCAAGGTCGGCCTCTCGGCGCCGGACGACACGACCGTGCAGATCACGCTCACGAACCCGCAGCCGTGGTTCATGCAGCAGCTCTCGCACGTGTCGTTCATCCCGGTGAACAAGAAGGCCGTGGAGACCTACGGCGACAAGTGGACCGCCCCGGGCCACATCGTCACCGACGGCCCGTTCAAGCTCACGAGCTGGAAGCACGACGCCTCGCTGACGCTGAAGAAGAACGACGGCTGGTACGACGCCTCGAGCGTCAAGCTGAACACGGTCAACCTGAAGATCATCACCGACGGGTCGACCGCGCTCCAGGCGTTCAACGCCGGCAACGTGGACGTGAACGACACCGGCTGGCCGGTCTCCGAGACGGCGAGGCTGAAGCAGACGCCCGAGTACCACCAGTTCCCGGCGCTCGGCATCTACTACTACGGCTTCAACGTCAAGACCGTCCCCGACGTGAACCAGCGCAAGGCGATGGCGCTCGCGATCGACCGCAAGACGATCGTCGAGAACATCACCCAGGCCGGTCAGGTGCCGGCGCCGAGCTTCACCCCCGACGGGATGCCCGGCTCCGACACGATCAACCAGGGCAGCGACTTCCTGAAGCCGACCGCCGACATGACGCTCGCGAACCAGTACATGTCGAAGGTCAAGAACCCGCAGAAGGACATCACGCTGATCTTCAACGACGCGCCGGGCCACAAGGAGATCGCGGTCGCGATCCAGTCGCAGTGGCAGAAGCTGGGCCTGCACGTCACGCTGAAGCAGCAGGACTGGCCGCAGTTCCTGCAGTTCCTGGGCCCGCCGCCGAACAACTCGGTGAACGCGTTCCGGATGGGTTGGGTCGCCGACTTCCCCGACGACATCAACTTCCTGAGCGTCCTCCAGTGCGGCTCGGGCAACAACTACACGAACTGGTGCAACAAGGAGTTCGACTCCGACCTGCAGAAGGCGACGGCGGCGTCGGACGAGGACACGCGGTACTCCTACTACCAGAAGGCGGAGCAGATCCTGACCGGCAAGAACGGCGACATGCCGGTCGCCCCGATCTACTGGTACACGTACGCGAACCTGCAGAAGTCGTACGTCCAGGGCTACGAGATCAACCCGATGGACGAGATCGACCTCGCCAAGGTGAGCGTCTCGAAGTAACGACCGGAACGCGGTGAGGGGCGGGCGCGAGCCCGCCCCTCACCGCCCTCGAGCCCCGGAAAGGCGCCGCATGCTCAAGTTCGTCGTCCGTCGCGTCCTCTGGACGATCCCGATCATCCTCGTCGTCATCTTCATGGTCTTCTGGATGATGAAGGAGATCAAGGGGAGCCCCTTCCGCCGCACCGAGCGGGCGGTGCCGGCCGCCGTGATGGCGAACCTGAACCGCAAGTTCGGGCTCGACAAGCCCTGGTACGTGCAGTACGGCCGCTACGTGAAGGACGTCTTCACGCTCGACCTCGGCCCGTCGCTCGTGCTGCGCAACCAGGACGTGAACGACATCGTGAAGGAGCACTTCCCGGTGTCGGCGGAGCTGGGCGGCCTGGCGATGGCGTTCGCGATCGTGTTCGGCGTCCCGCTCGGGATCCTCTCGGCCCTCCGCGCGAACCGGCTGACCGACTACACGGCGATGTTCGTCGCGAACATCGGCTTCTCGGTCCCGTCGTTCCTCACCTCGACGCTGCTCATCTACTACTTCGCCGGCAAGTGGGGCGGCTTCACCGGCCTGCCGACGAACGGCTGGGAGAACTGGAACTCGCGGGTGCTGCCGGTGATCGCGCTCGGGCTCGGGCCGCTCACCTACTTCGCGCGGCTCGTGCGCGGCCAGATGCTCGAGACGCTCCAGCAGGACTACGTCCGGACGGCGAAGGCGAAGGGGCTGCGCTGGCGGCGCGTCGTCGGCGTGCACGTGCTCCGCAACTCGCTGATCCCCGCGGTGACGGCGGCGGGGCCGCTGCTCGGCTTCATCGTCACCGGCTCGTTCATCGTCGAGAACATCTTCGCGATCCCCGGGATCGGCCGCTACTACGTCACCTCGGTGGAGGGCCGCGACTACTCGACCGTGCTCGGGATCACGGTGCTGCTCTCGGTCCTGATCATCGTCGCGAACATGCTCGTGGACATCCTCTACGGCGTGCTCGACCCGCGGACGCGGGACGCGAGGAGCTAGCGGTGGCGACCAACCCGCAGGGGGAGGAGGTCCGCGAGGTCACCGTCGCCCGCGAGGCGCAGGCGGCCGGCGCCGGCACCTACGAGGCGGGCGCGGCGATCCGCCAGACGAGCCTCTGGCGGGACGCGGTCCGCCGCTTCGTCGCCAACAAGGCGGCGGTGATCGCGCTCGTCGCGTTCGTCGTGCTCGCGCTCTACTGCCTGATCGCGCCGTGGGTGTCGCCGTACGACCCGAACGAGGTCGACTTCTCGCAGGCGTACCTCACCCCGAGCGCGCAACACCTGCTCGGCACCGACCAGTTCGGCCGCGACCTCTTCGTGCGGACGGCGCTCGGCGGGCGGATCTCGATCGGGATCGGCTTCGCCGGCACCTTCGCGATCATGCTGATCGGGATCCTCTACGGCTCGATCTCCGGCTTCGTCGGCGGCTGGGTGGACAGCGGCATGATGCGCTTCCTCGACGCGCTCTACGGGCTGCCGTACCTGCCGTTCGCGATCATCACGCTCGCGATCTTCGGCACCGTCAACTTCTGGACGATGGTGATCGCCCTCACGATCGCCTCCTGGTTCACGACCGCGCGCGTCATGCGCGGGCAGATCATCTCGCTGAAGGAGAACGACTACGTGCGGGCCGCGCGCGCGATCGGCGCCCGCTGGAACCGCATCCTCTTCCGCCACCTGCTCCCGAACACGCTCGGGCTCGTGATCGTCTTCGTCTTCCTCGAGCTGCCGGGCGTCGTGCTCGGCGAGGCGTTCCTCTCCTTCCTCGGCCTCGGCATCAACCCGCCGCAGGCGTCGTGGGGCTCGCTCGCCCAGGACGGGTACTCGCAGTACCTGTCGCACCCGTACATCATCGTCATCCCGAGCGTCGCGATCGCCTGGCTGATCCTGAGCGCGTTCTTCGTCGCCGACGGGCTGCGCGACGCCCTCGACCCGCGGACGCAGGAGGTGTAGCGCGTGGCCCTGCTCGAGGTGGACGATCTCCGTACGTATTTCGGCACGCGCCGCGGCGACGTGCACGCGGTCGACGGCGTCAGCTTCTCGGTCGACAAGGGCAAGACGCTCGGGATCGTGGGCGAGTCCGGCTGCGGCAAGTCGGTGACGGCGCTCTCGATCATGGGCCTGCTGCCGACGCCGCCGGCGAAGCGGGTGAGCGGGACGATCCGCTACGACGGCCGCCTGCTCTCGGAGCTGTCGGAGCGGGAGCTGGAGGACGTGCGCGGCCGCCAGATCGCGATGATCTTCCAGGACCCGATGACCTCGCTCAACCCGACGCTGACGATCGGGACGCAGCTGACCGAGACGATGCTCCGGCACCTCGACATCTCCCGGGACGGCGCCCGCAAGCGGGCCGC
Organism: Gaiellaceae bacterium; assembly: GCA_035688315.1. Taxonomy (GTDB): domain Bacteria; phylum Actinomycetota; class Thermoleophilia; order Gaiellales; family Gaiellaceae; genus Palsa-739. Next base: position 12,831 of record DASSND010000037.1, read on the forward strand.
CGAGCTGCTCGAGGAGGTGCACATCCCGAACGCGCGGCAGCGGCTCGACGACTACCCGCACCGCTACTCCGGCGGGATGCGCCAGCGCGTGATGATCGCGATCGCGCTCTCCTGCAACCCGCGGCTGCTGATCGCCGACGAGCCGACGACCGCGCTCGACGTGACCGTGCAGGCGGGCATCCTCGACCTGCTCGAGGAGCTGCGCGAGGAGCACGAGATGGCGATGATCATCATCACCCACGACATGGGCGTCGTCGCGGAGGCCGCCGACGACATCGCCGTGATGTACGCGGGCCAGATCGTCGAGCAGGCGCCCGCGGAGGAGCTGTTCTACCGCCCGGAGCACCCGTACACCGAGGCGCTGCTCGGGGCGCTGCCGCAGCTCGAGGGCGCCGACGTGCGCGAGGGCCGGCTGATCGCGATCCCGGGCCGACCGCCCGACCTCGTCGACCCGCCGGAGGCGTGCCGCTTCGCGCCGCGCTGCCCGTACGCGGGCCTCGGCGACTACTGCACCGTCGAGCCGCCGGAGCTGCGCGAGATCCGGCCGGGCCACTGGGTCCGGAGCGCGCACCCGGTGAGCGAGCGCGACGAGGCGCTCGTGGAGTCGCACCGTGGCTGACGAGGCGCTGCTCGAGGTCACCGACCTCTCGAAGTGGTTCCCGGTGCGCAAGGGGTTCGTCGTCGAGCGCACCGTCGACCACGTGAAGGCGGTCGACGGGGTGTCGTTCTCGATCGGGGAGGGCCGGACGCTCGGCCTCGTCGGGGAGTCCGGCTCGGGGAAGTCGACGACCGGCTACTGCATCCTGCGGCTGCTCGAGCCGACCGCGGGGTCGGTGCGCTTCATGGGCAAGGAGCTGACGACGCTCGGCCGCCACGAGCTGCGCGAGCTGCGGCGGGAGATGCAGATCGTCTTCCAGGACCCGTACTCGTCGCTCAACCCGCGGATGACGGTGGGGAACATCGTCGGCGAGCCGCTCGTCGTGCACGGGATCGGCACGCGCCGCGACCGCGAGGCGCGCGTCCGCGACCTGCTCGAGACGGTCGGCTTCAACCCGGACTTCACGAACCGCTACCCGCACGAGTTCTCGGGCGGCCAGCGCCAGCGGATCGGGATCGCGCGCGCGCTCGCGCTGAACCCGCGCCTGATCGTCTGCGACGAGCCGGTGTCGGCGCTCGACGTCTCGATCCAGGCCCAGATCCTCAACCTGCTCAAGGACCTGCAGCGCGACCTCGGCCTCTCGTATCTCTTCGTCGCCCACGACCTCGCGGTCGTGCGGACGATGAGCGACGACATCGCCGTGATGAACCAGGGGAAGCTCGTCGAGACCGGCCCCGCCGAGCAGGTGTACGGGAACCCGCGCGAGGACTACACGAAGGCGCTGCTCGCGGCGGTGCCGGTGCCGGACCCGCGCCGGATGCGCGAGCGGAAGCGCGAGCGGCGCAAGCTCGGGCACGCGATCGCCGAGGGGTTCTAGCGTGCGGCGGCGCGCGGCCGTCGTCCCGGCAGCGCTCGCCGCCCTCGCGGCCGTCGTCGCCACCGCCGGGGCCGAGCCGCGCGCCGCGGCGGTCCACGCGGCGACGGTCTGGCGCTCCGCCGCGCCGATGCCGGAGCGGCGCTCGTACTTCGCCGCGGCCGAGATCCACGGCAAGGTCTACGTCGCGGCGGGCATGGTCGGCGGCGACGGCCGCTACCTGCCGAACCTGGAGGAGTTCGACCCGGCCCGGAACGCCTGGACGCGGCTGCCGGACATGCCGGGGCTCGCGCGCGCCGCGGCCGGGGCGGCCTTCCGCGGGCGGCTCTGGGTGCTCGGCGGCCAGACGCCGCGAGGCGTCACCCGCGCCGTCTGGACGTACGACCCGGCCGCTCGCAGCTGGCGGCGCGGCCCGTCGCTTCCCGCGCCGCGCTACAACGCGGCCGCGGCGGCCCTCGGCGGCCGGCTCTACGTCGCCGGCGGGGTGGCCGGGGTCGACCCGCTGCGGAGCGTCTTCGCCTACGACCCGGGGACGCGCCGCTGGTCGCGCGCGCCGGCGCTGCCGCGGGCCGTGCACACGCTCGCCCTCGTCGCCCACGGCGGCCGGCTGTGGGCGATCGGCGGCTACGACCGGGCCGGCGAGGCCGTCCGCGACGTGTGGACGTACCGGCCCGGCGCGCGCCGCTGGCAGCGGGGCGCGCCGCTGGCCGCGCCGCTCGCGATGGTCGGCGCGACGGCCTCCGGCGACCGCGTGTACGCGGTCTCCGAGCACGCCTTCGAGACGTGGACGCCCGGACGCGGCTGGCGGCTCGGGCCGCCGCTCGCCGTGCCGCGCCACGCGCTCGCCCTCGCCGCCGCCGCGGGTCGCCTCTGGGCGATCGGCGGCTGCGTCGTCCCGGTGCTCGCCGACAGCCGGGTCGTCGAGACGCTGCCGCTCTCGCAGTAGCAGCCGCGACGGAGCGGGATATTTTCCCGCTTTAAATGGGTAATTGTCAGCAAACCTGTGGGCATATCCCCCAAAAGGGGGATAGGCGGCCGCAGGGGTCGCTGCTCAAATGGGCGTCCCAACGACAGCGAGCGGCCGTCTTTGCATGCGGCCGCGCCCCTGACGACGGACTCCTCTCTCTTCGATGCGGCCACTCCGCTTCCTCCTTCTGTTGCTCGCGCTCGCGTTCACGCTGGCGCTCGCGCTGCTGCGCCCGCTCCCCGGCCGCGCGGACACCGCGCCCGGGCCCTCCGAGCCGGCCGCGACGGGAACGGAGGATCCGCCGCTCCTGCCGCCGCCGCCGGGCGTCTCGGTCGAGCAGCTGACGAAGCCGGCGGCGACGCGCCACCTCGCCTCCGCCCGCCACCTCTCCGCGAGCCTCCGCTTCGGCAAGCGGGTCGTGAAGTACGCGAAGCACCTCGTCGGCGTGCCCTACCGCTACGGCGGCTCGAGCCCCCGCACCGGGTTCGACTGCTCGGGCTTCGTCCGCTACGTCTACTCGCACTTCGGCGTCTCGCTGCCGCACTCGAGCTACGCCGACATCAACCGGGGCCGCAGCGTCAAGCGCTGGCAGCTCCACCCGGGCGACATCCTCTTCTTCGACAACCTCGGCCACGTCGGCATCTACGTCGGCAAGGGCCACTTCATCCACGCGCCGCACAGCGGCACCGTCGTCCGCATCGAGACGCTCGCCGGCTGGTACTCCCAGCGCTACGACGGCGCGCGGCGGATCCGCTAGCGCAGCTTCCGCGCCATCGCAGTGAGCAGCTTCCAGGCGATGCCGGAGTTGCCCTCGACGAGCGGCCGGAAGTCCCACGGCGTCATGCCGTAGCAGACGAGATCGGTCTTGGCGGTGATCGTCGCCGTGCGCGGCGAGTCGGTGAGCAGCGCGATCTCGCCGAAGTAGTCACCGGGGCCGATCGTGCCGCGCGGCTCGCCGGCGACCTCGACCTCGGCCTCGCCCTCCTCGACCACGAAGAAGCCGACGCCGCTCGAGCCCTCCTCCGTCACGGCCGAGCCGGCGGCGAAGCGCCGCTCGCGCAGCGTGTCGGCGATCTGCTCCAGCTCGCGGTTCTCCAGCTCCGCGAAGAGCGGCACCTTCCTCAGGACGTCGACGGAGGCCCGGGACATGCGGCAGTTATACAACAGCGCCGCCTGCGACGACGAGCCGCGCCCTGCGGCCAGAATGGGGACATGCGGTTGCACGTCGTCGGCTGCTCGCCCGCCTGGCCGAACCCCGGCGGCGCCCAGTCCGGGTACCTGCTCGAGGAGGACGGGCGCCTGCTCCTGCTCGACTGCGGGCCCGGAGTGCTCGCCCGCCTGCGCGAGCGGGAGCCGTGGCCCCGGGTCGACGCGATCGCGGTCACCCACCTCCATCTCGACCACTGGGGCGACCTCGTGCCGTGGGCGTACGGGGCGCTCTACGGCGCCGGCCGCGGCGTGCCCGCGCCCGCGCTCTGGCTACCGCCGGGCGGGGTCGACGAGCTGCGGACGCTCGCGCGGATCGGGGCCGAGGCGGTGCTCCAGGTCTTCGAGCTGCACGAGTACGCGGAGGGCGAGCGATTCCTCGCGGCCGGTTTCGAGCTGACGCCGCTGCCGACCGAGCACTACGGCGAGGCCAGCTTCGGCTTCCGGGTCGCCGGGAACGAGTCGGTGCTCGCCTACAGCGCCGACTCCGGCCCGTCGGAACGGCTCGCCGAGCTGGGCCGCGATGCCGACCTCTTCCTGCTCGAGGCGACGCTCGCCGAGACGGAACGGGGGACGCGCGGCCACCTCACCGACGCCGAGGCGCTCGAGACCTTTCGCGCCGCGGGGGCGAGACGGCTGCTCGTGATCCACCGGCCGGACGAGCTGCCGCTCCCCGACGGCGTCGAGCGCGCCCGCGACGGGCTCGAGGTCGATCTCTAGGGGAGCCGCCAGGCGCGTTCGCCGAGCAGGCGGTGCCCCTCGACGTTCGGGTGGTCGCCGTCGTCGCAGAGGCCGTCCCGCATGCGGGTCGGCGCGGCCGGGTCGGCGAGCGTGTCGTGGAAGGGCAGGAGCGGCACCGCGGCGGCGGCGGCCAGCTCCCGGATCAGCGCGTTCAGCCGGACGATCTCCGCGGCCGTCCGCTCGTCGCCGCCGTTCCAGGGCAGGACGTCCGCGACCGCGACCCGCAGCCCGAGCGCGAGCGCGCGCTCGACCGTCGCGGCGAGGTTTCGTGCCGCCTCCGCCGCCGGGCGGCGCTGGGCGACGTCGTTGATCCCGCCCTGGAGGACGAGCACCGCGCAGCCGGCGACCGCGCCGTCGAGGCGTGCGGCGATCTCGTCGGTGCGCTCGCCGTAGACGCCGTGGTTCGAGAACGTGAGCCGTGGGTCGGCGCGGGCGGCCCACCAGTGCCACTGGCTGCGCTCGTCCGGCCGCGCGATCCGCGCCCGTACGGCCGGGTCGGGATCCCAGAGCGGGGAGCCGGCGGTGATCGAGTCCCCGAGCGCGGCGACGACGATCCGTCCCACGGCGCGACCCTACCCGGACGGGAGCGCGCGGCCGCCAGCGCCGGGGCGGCCGCGCGCCGAGGACTAGCCGTTCCCCTTCAACGCCGCCTTTGCCGTCGTGACCTCGGCGAGCGCCTGGCGTGCGAGCTGCTTGGCCTGCTCCATGTTCCCCGAGGTCGCCTGCTGCGAGGCGTTCGCCATGTCCTGGCAGGCGAGCCGCAGATGCGACACGGCCTGCCGCTTGGCGGTCGTGTTCGCGCGCGGCGCGAGCTTCCTGTCCACGGTGGTCCGGCAGTTCGTGAGGAGCGAGCCGCCGATGCTCGCGGCGCCGGCGACGTTGCCCCTGCGGAACTGCTTCAGCGCCGCGGCGAGCTGCTTCTGCATCCCGTTCACCTGGGCGGAGAAGCTCATGCCGCCCTTCGTCGTCTGGACGCCCGCCACGCCGCCGGCGCCGCCCGTGGTGACGCCGACGGTGGTGCCGGACGCGCTCCCGCCGCCGCCGCACCCGGCGACCGCGGCCGCCGCTGCAAGCACGGCGCCCGTGCCGAGAATCGCGCGTTTCACGTGCATCACCCCTTCGCTCGCCTTCGTTGACGCGCCCCGCCCGTACAGGGGGACAACGGGCGAGCGGCCGATCGGGTTGCAGGCGAACCGTCAGCGGCCGCGCAGATAGGCCCGCAGGCGCGCGCGGTAGACGTTCATGTCCGCGTGCCGCCAGTCGCCGTGGGTCTGCCGCCGCCAGGGCGCGTAGCGCTCCCGGTGGAAGGGGCTGGAGAGGCTTTCCGCGTGGCCGATCACGTCGCGGAGGCCGATGTGGTAGCGGTGCATCAGCCAGCCGGTGAGGCGGAGCGAGGCGCGGAGCTGCTTCGCGTCGTGGAGGATCTCCGCGTCGGAGGTGCCGACGTGCTCGATCCCGATCGCCGCGTAGTTGAGCCCGACGGTGTGCCGGCACATCACGGTGAGGGGCACGAGCTGGTAGATCGTCCCGTCGCGGTCGATCACGAAGTGCGCGCAGGTGCCGGGCAGCTGGCCCAGCTCGGGGTCGGGCGCGTTCGCGGCGAACGTGTTCCAGACGGGCGGGAAGGTCGTGGTGACGGTGTAGTGCTCGACGATCGCGCGCGGGCGGAGCCGCCAGCTGTGGATGCCGTAGTGGAGCTGCGCATAGCGCGCCGTCTCGGCCCTCCGCGCCGGGCCGAAGGGGATCGGCTTCCAGACGACGTGCGGCTTCACCGGCGCGAGCAGCGCGACCGCGAGGGCGAACGGGAGCACCGGCGCACGGTAGCGCCGCCGCGGCCCGCCCGCGCTTCCGCGGTGGCCCGACGGCCGCGGCGGCGTCAGGAGCCGAGACGGTAGATCCGCTCCGCGACCTCCTCGGCCGCGAAGCGCGCGAGGAACGGGCGGGCGTGAGGGCGGCCCGGCTCGGCGAGGAACGCCTCGCCGCCGAGCTGCGGCAGCAGCTCCGCGAGCTGCTCGCCGTTCCGCGCCTCGTAGAGCAGGTCGGCGCCGAGGACGAGATCCCACGGCGCCTCGCGCAGGAGCGGCTCCGGCTCGTCCCAGCGCACCCGCTCGACGCGCAGCGCGAGCCCGTTGCGCGCGGCGTTCTCGCGCAGGAGCGCGACCGCGTCCGCGGCCCAGTCGGTCGCGACCGCGTCCGCGCCGCGCAGGGCCGCCGCCAGCGACGGCAGCCCGAGACCGCAGCCCAGCTCGAGCACCCGCCGCCCGGTGACCTCGAGCGCCGCCACGAAGCGCGCGAGCGCGACGCCGCTCGGCCACAGCTCCGCCCAGTAGGGCAGGAACTCCTCCTCGTCGAACGCCGCCTCGTCGATCAGCTCGTCCGCGCTCGGCGGCCGCAGGAGCGCGAGCGTCCGCCCCGCCAGCTCGAACCGCTCCTCGACGAGGTTCAGAGCGCCGCGAAGAGATCGACCGGGACGCCGTCCGGGTCGCGCAGCTGCGCGTAGCGCTGCCCCCAGAACGCGTCCCACGGCTCCTTCGCGCCCGCGAAGCCGGCGGCGGCGACGCTCGCGTACACCTCGTCCACCTCCGCCGGCGAGTCGCACTCGAACGCGAGCGCGACCTGGTTGCCGGAGGCGCGCCGCCACTCCGGGTCGATCGCGCGCATCGCGTGCTCGCCGTCGAGCATCAGCCGCAGCCCGTTCGGGAGCGTCGCCTCGACGTGGTCGTCGCCCGCCGCGAACGCGACGCCGAGCAGGCGGTAGAACGCGCGGGAGCGCTCCAGGTCGGAGCTGACGATTCCGAGCGCGCCCAGGCGAGGCATGAAGCGGACCGTAGTGGATACCGTCGGAGGATGCGACTCAGACAGCTCGGCTCCAGCGACCTGCGCGTCTCGGAGATCTCGCTCGGCTCGTGGCTGACCTACGGCGGCGGCGTCGAGCGCGAGCGCGCGGAGGCGTGCGTCGCCAAGGCGTTCGAGGTCGGGATCAACTTCGTCGACACCGCCAACGTGTACTCCGGCGGGCGCGCGGAGGAGTTCCTCGGCGAGGTGCTCGCCGGCCGCCCGCGCGACTCGTACGTCCTCGCGACCAAGCTCTTCTTCCCGATGAGCGAGACCGACCGCGGCCTCTCGCGCGAGCAGGTCTTCAAGCAGATCGACGCCTCGCTCGCGCGCCTGCGCACCGACTACGTCGACCTCTACCAGTGCCACCGCTACGACTGGGAGACGCCGCTCGAGGAGACGATGGAGGCCCTCACCGAGGTCGTGCGGCAGGGCAAGGCGCGCTACCTCGGCTTCAGCGAGTGGCCCGCCGAGAAGATCGTCGCGGCGCAGGAGCTGGCCGGCACCGAGCGCTTCGTCTCCAGCCAGCCGCAGTACTCGATGATCTGGCGCGGGCCGGAGCGCGACGTGATCCCCGTCTCGCGCGAGCACGGGATCTCCCAGATCGTCTGGTCGCCGCTGGCGCAGGGGATCCTCACCGGCAAGTACCGGCCCGGCGAGCCCCCGCCCGGCGACAGCCGCGCCACGAACGAGCGGATGAACGTCTTCATGGACGCCGCCCGCGACCAGACGCTGCTCGAGCGGGTGCAGCGCCTCCGCCCGGTCGCCGACGAGCTGGGCGTCTCGCTCGCGCAGCTCGCGCTCGCCTGGGTGCTGCGGGAGGAGAACGTCGCCTCCGCGATCGTCGGCGCGAGCCGGCCCGAGCAGGTCGCCGACAACGCCGCCGCGTCCGGCGTCGAGCTGGGCGAGGACGTGCTGCGCCGGATCGACGAGATTCTCGGGGACAGCGTGTCCTGGGAGGGCCCGGCGTCGTAGCATCGGCGCGTGGCCGCCTACCGCTTCCTCGACGAGTGGCACCTCCCCGCCGAGATCGAGCGGGTCTACGCGCTGCTCGGCCGCCCGCTCGAGTACCCGCGCTGGTGGGGCGAGGTCTTCCTCGCCGCCGAGGGCGACGGCGGCGAGCCCCAGCCGGGCAAGACGACCGCCGTCGTCGCACGCGGCTTCCTCCCCTACCGGCTCCGCTTCTCGCTCACCTGCCTCGAGGCGGAGGCGCCCTACCGGATCCACTCGCGGCTCGACGGCGACTTCGAGGGCGCCGGCACCTGGCAGCTGCGCGAGGACGCCGACGGCACGCGCGTGCAGCTCGACTGGCGGCCGGAGGTGCGCAAGCGCGGCGTGCGCGAGCTGAGCCCGCTGCTGCGGCCGCTCTTCCGCGCCAACCACGCGTGGACGATGCGCCGCGGCCTCGACGCCGCGACGCGCGTGCTCTCCGACGACGCCTAGGCGGGTTCGGCGGGGACGACCTTGCCGGGATTCATGATCCCGTTCGGGTCGAGGAGCTGCTTGATCCCACGCAGGAGCGGGAGCAGGTCGTCGTGCTCCTGGGCGAGGTAGCCGAGCTTCCCGAAGCCGACGCCGTGCTCGCCGGTGCAGGTGCCGCCGCGCGCGAGCGCGTCCTCGACGAGCGACGCGTTCAGGCGCTTTGCGCGCGCCACCGACTCGGCGTCGTCCGGGTCGAGCAGGAAGGCGACGTGGAAGTTGCCGTCGCCGGCGTGGCCGACGATGCCGCCGCGCAGCCCGGAGCCGTCGAGCGCGGCGCGCGCGTGCTCCATCGCGGCCGCCAGCTCGGAGACCGGCACCGCGACGTCGGTCGTCATCGCCTTCGAGCCCGGGGCGAGCGCGAGCGACGCCATCAGCGCGTTGTGGCGCGCGTCCCACATCTGCGCCCGCGCCGTCGGGTCGCTCTCCGACTCGAGCGCGGTCGCGCCCGCGTCCTCGAGCAGCTCCCGGGCGGTCTCGAGGTCGCCGTCGACGCCGCTCTCGCTGCCGCCGATCTCGACGAAGAGGTACGGCGACTCGGGGAAGCTCGTCCCCTTGAAGGCGTTGAGCGCCCCGATCGTCGTCGCGTCGAGCAGCTCGCAGCGGCTGACCGGGACGCCCGCCCCGACGAGCGCGGCGGCGGCGGCGCACGCGGCCTCGACCGACGGGAAGGCGGCGCGCGCGACGACGATCCGCTCCGGGATCGGATGCAGACGCAGCGTCAGCTCCGTGATCACGCCGAGCGTGCCCTCGGAGCCGAGGAAGAGGTGGGTGAGGTTGTAGCCGGCCGAGGTCTTCACGGCGCGGCTGCCGGTGTTGACGACGCGGCCGCCGGCGAGCACCACCTCGAGCGAGAGCACGTGGTTGCGCATGCCGCCGTAGCGCACCGTCGTCGTTCCGCTCGCGTTCGTCGCCGCCATGCCGCCGAGGGTCGCGTCCGCCCCCGGGTCGACCGGGAAGAAGAGCCCGTGCGGGCCTGCGGCCTGCTCGAGCTGCGAGCGGGTGACGCCGGGGCGCACCGTCGCGCTCAGGTCGTCGGGGCGCAGCGCCTCGATCTTCGTCATCCGGGTCAGGTCGAGGCTGATCCCGCCGTGGAGCGGGATCACGTGCCCCTCGAGGCTCGTCCCGGCCCCGAACGGCACCACCGGCACCCGCGCCTCGTCGGCGTACGCGAGCACGGCCGCGACCTCGGCCGTCGTCTCCGGGAAGACGACGACGTCGGGTCGGCGCGGCGGGTGGTAGCTGAGGTCGGCGGCGTGCTGGTCGAGCACGGAGTCGCCGTCGGCGACGCGCCGCTCGTCCGGCACGAGCCGCAGCAGCTCCGTCCTCAGGTTCGCGGCGACCGCCATCCCCCAACGCTACCTCCGTTCCGATCGCAGCGTCCCCGGGTAGGGGACGCGCGGCGGCGATGGGTGAAGCGTGGTTCACCGAGGTTGCGGACGAGCTTGCGCAGGCGCTCGTCGACGCGCGCGAGTGCGCCGATGCCTGCGAGGAGCTGCTGGAGGCGGCGCGGGACAGGCTCGAGCGCGAGCCGGAGCGGCGCCTGCTCGCCGCGCTCGTCGCCCCGGCGGCGATCTGCCGGATCATGATCGAGCTGATCGACCGGCCGCCGGCGCTGCTGCTGGC
>DASSND010000033.1:0-15855 GCA_035688315.1 Gaiellaceae bacterium
GGACGGTGCTGACGTTCGCATGAGCGTCTCGGCGGAGATCCGCTTCGACCCGGCCCGGACGCTCGGGCCGGTCGACCCGTTCGTCTACGGGCAGTTCCTCGAGCAGATCGGCCGCGCCGTCTACGGCGGCGTGCTCGCCGACGACGGCAGCGTCCGCGAGGACGTGCTCGAGGCGGCGCGCGGGCTCGGCCCGACCCTGCTGCGCTGGCCGGGCGGCAACTTCGCCTCCGGCTACCACTGGCGCGACGGGATCGGCCCGGTCGAGGAGCGTCCGCTGCGCCGCGACCTCGCCTGGTCGGCGCTCGAGCCGAACCGCTTCGGCACCGAGGAGTTCCTCGACTACTGCCGCCGCCTCGGCGCCGCGCCCTACCTCAACCTCAACGCCTCGACGGGGACGGTCGACGAGGCGGTCGGCTGGCTCGAGTACTGCAACGCGACCGACGACCTGCCCGAGGCGCGGCTGCGGCGTGCGGGCCCGCATCCCGACCCGCACGACGTGCTCGTCTGGGGGATCGGCAACGAGAACTACGGCTGGTGGCAGCACGGCCACTCGAGCGCCGCCGAGTACGCCGCGGTCGCGCGCGAGTGGGGCAAGCTGCTGCGCTGGGCGGACACGCGGATCCGGGTCGTCGCCGTCGGCACCCCCGAGGATCCCTCCTGGAACTGGACGGTGCTCTCGGAGGCCGGCCGCTTCGTCGACTACCTCTCGCTGCACTTCTACTGGGCGGGCGGCGAGGACATGTACCACGCGACGCTCGCCGGGCCGCTGCAGGCGGAGCGCGACATCGCCGCGGCCTGGGGGATGTGCCTCGCGGCGCAGCGGCGGCTGTCGCTGCCGCGCCCGCCGCGGATCGCGATCGACGAGTGGGGCGTCTGGTCGCGCACGAACCGCTCGGCGCAGGGCGACGTGCCGGTCTTCGACCTGATGCGCTACGGGCTGACCGCGCGCAACGGCATCGACGTGCGCTTCGAGGAGCCGTACGACCTGAAGGACGCGCTCGCCGTCGCGAGCTGGCTGCACGTGCTCTGGCGCAACCCGGAGAAGGTCGGGCTCGCGACGCAGGCGCAGATGGTGAACGTGCTCGCGCCGATCCACGTCCATCCCGGCGGCGTCGTCCTGCACACCGTCTACCACCCGCTCGCGCTCGCCCGCGCGCACGCGGGGCCGGTCGCGGTCGACGTCCACGTCTCCTGCCCGGACGAGGTGCCGGCTCCCGGGCTGCCGGCCGGGACGGCGCCCGCGCTCGACGCCGCCGGCACCGTCGACCCGGCGAGCGGGCGCCTCCACCTCTCGCTCGTGAACCGCCACCGCGACGAGGAGGCGGTCGTCACCGTGCTCGGCACGGGCGGCGTCTGGCGGCGCGCGACGCTCTGGGACGACGACCCGGAGGCGGCGAACAGCGTGGAGCGGCCCGGCGGCGTCGCGCCGGTGGAGGACGAGGTCTCGCTCGACGAGCCGCTGCGCGTGCCGCCGCACGCGCACGTCACGCTCTGGCGCTAGATCGCCGGCCGCCAGGGCGAGTCGGCGTCGCCGAGCAGGCGCTGCTCGGCGCGGCCGCGCAGCTTCGGCGGCGGCACCGCGCCCCACGGCGGCCGGGCGAGCCCGTCGTAGCGGCTGAAGGCGACCGGCGGCCGCGTCTGCGCCCGGGCGGCGCGCTCCAGCTCGGCGTCAGCGAGCGCGGGCGCCGCCAGCATCCGGAAGGAGAAGCGGTGCTCGCCCTGGTCGGTGTGCGGCGCGTGCGCGCGGCGCGGGCTCTCGAGCGGCGGCCAGCCCATCCGCGGCGTCCGCAGCAGCGTCCACTGCCATGTCGTGCCGTCGAGCGAGAGGCTGTACGCGTCGGCGGTGACGAGCGCGAGGTCGCGGCCGGCGGCGCGGACGCACGACCAGCCCTGCACCGGCCACTCGGCCGGCCCCGGCTCGCGGCGGACGCTGCCCGCGGGGACGCCGTCGCGCCGCTCCTCCGCCTCGGCCGGCAGGTCGACGGCGAGCTGGAGCGCCCGGAACGACGCGACCATCGTCACCTCGACGTCGAGCGAGAGCCGCCCCTCCGCGTCGAGCGAGACGACGAGCGCGAGCGGCGACGAGCCGAGCCGGCCGCTGCCGCGGGCGCGCGCGCGCAACGGCCCGTCCTCCTCCACCGTCCAGACGAGCCCGTCCAGCCGCTCGGCGACCGCGCCCTCGAAGCGGTCGGAGAACATCGTCCACGTGTCGCTCTCGTCGACGCGCAGGTGCAGCCCGAGCCCCGCCGGGCCGAGGAGCTGCGCGCCGCCCGCCGCGATCGCCGCGATCCCGCTCGGCGCGAGCGTCACCTCCACCCCGCCGCCGCGCAGGCCGCGCTCGTCGCCGCCCGCGGTCGCGTCGAGCGCGAACGGCTGCGGCTCGTCGAGGCGGATCAGCCGGGTCGTCCAGGCCCGCGGCTCGATGCGCGCGGGGATCAGGACGCGCGTCATGAAGACGTCGGCCTGCGCGTCGACCAGCTGGTAGGGGACGGGGGCGCCGTCGGCTTCCGAGACCCAGCGCGCGCCCCAGTCGTCGTAGTCGATGAAGGGCTCCAGCTCGAGCAGCCCCTCCCACGCCTCGGCGTCCGCGTTGAACGCGGCGACCTGCGTGTGCGGCGGGCGCGGCAGCTCGCGGGCCGCGGCGGCTCGCAGCGCCTCGTAGGTCGCCTCCTCGGCCGCGATCTCGGCGCGCCCCTGCAGCGCGCGCACCGACTCCCACGCGGAGCGAACGCAGGTGCCCGCGATCACGTCGTGGAAGGCGGTGAAGAGCACGTCGTCCCAGGCCGCGGCGAGCCGTTCGCCCGCGTCGCCGGAGCCCGTCGCCGCAGCGATCTCTTCGGCGCGGACGAGCTTCTCCTCGACGCGACGCTGGCGCTGCTTGATCTCGTGCATCGCGCTGTAGCAGCCCGGGAAGACGTGCTGGAACTCGCCCTCGACGAGCGGCAGCGCGTCGCGCGCGGGCGCGACGGCGTCGACGAAGCAGTCGATCGTGCTGAAGCGCAGCTCGACGTCCCGCTCGGCCAGGAACTGGTCGCGGTGCTCGAGCACCCACTCGATCTGCGCCTTCGACGGCCCGCCGCCGTGGTCGCCGACGCCGAAGAAGCACATCGCGTGGCCGAGGTCGCGGTTCGCCGCCTCGAGGCAGATCTCCAGCCCGCCGGCGAGCGAGGCCGTGCGGGTCGCGTAGGCGGGCTCGATCCGGAACGCGAGCACCTCGCCGCCGCCCGGCCCGCGCCAGCGGAACGGGGAACCCGGCAGCTCCTGCTGCTCCGGCGAGGGGCGGTGGAACGAGTAGGAGTCGAGCCCGGCCTCGACGAGCAGGTCGGGCAGCGTCGCCGGGTGGCCGAAGCTGTCCGGGTTGAAGCCGGCGCGGCAGCGGCGGCCGAAGCGGTCCTCGAACCACTCCTGGCCGCGGCGGAGCTGCCGGCGCAGCGCCTCGCCGGTCGGCTGGTTGCAGTCGGGCTGCACCCACTGACCGCCGACGAGGTGCCAGCGGCCGGCCGCGACCAGCTCGCGGATCCGCGCGAAGAGCGGCGCGTCGAGGCGCTCGACGACGGCGTAGCGCCACGCCTCGCCCGCGGTGAACTCGAACTCCGGGTACTCGTCGCAGCGGTCGACCGCGGCGCGGAAGGTCGCGACCGCCTCGTCGGCGCCGTCCTCCCAGCCCCAGAGCCAGACCGGGTCGAGGTGCGCGTTGCCGACGAGATGGACGACGAGCGGCATCAGCGCAGGAACGCGGCCGCCACGCCGCCGTCGACCGGGATCACGGCGCCGGTCGTCTTGCCCAGCTCGCCCGAGACGAGCAGGAAGCACGCGGCCGCGACGTCGTCGGGGAGCACCTCCCGCTTCAGGAGCGAGCGGCTCGCGTAGAAGTCGCCGAGCTGCGCCGGGTCGATCCCGTACTTCTCGGCCCGGTCGCGGCGCCAGTCGCCGGCGAAGATCTTCGAGTCGCGCACGACGGCGTCCGGGTTGACGCCGTTGACGCGGATGCCGCGGCCGCCCAGCTCGGCGGCGAGCAGCCGCAGCTGGTGGAGCTGGGCCGCCTTGGCGCTGCCGTAGGCGACGTTCTCGGGGCCGGCGAAGACGGCGTTCTTCGAGACGACGTAGACGATGTCGCCGCCGCGGCCCTGGCGCTCGTCGAGCCGCGCGAACGCGCGCGAGACGAGGAACGAGCCGCGCGCGACGACCGCCTGCACGCGCTCGTAGTCGGCGAGCGAGGTCTCGGCGAGCGGCGCCGACGCGGCGACCCCCGCGTTGTTGACGACGATGTCGACGCCGCCGAACGCGCGGGCTGCGGCGGCGAACGCGGCCTCGACGCGCGCCTCGTCGGTGACGTCGAGCGCGAGCCCGAGCGCCTGCTCGCCCAGCTCCGCGGTCAGCTCCTCGAGCCCGTCCGGGTCGAGGTCGGCGAGGACGACGCACGCGCCCTCGGCGGCGAAGCGGCGCGCGATCGCGCGGCCGATCCCGCCGGTCGCGCCGGTGACGAGCGCGACCTTGCGCGCGAGCGGCAGCTCGGCCGGCTGCCGCCGCAGCTTCGCCTCCTCCAGCTCCCAGTACTCGACCCGGAACGCCTCGCGGTCGTCGAGGCCCGCGTAGGCGCTCACCGACTCGGCGCCGCGCATCACCTCGACGGCGCTCGCCATGAACTCGGCGGCGATCCGCGCGTCGCGCTTACTCGCCGCGAGCGTGAACATCCCCACCCCGGGCCAGATCGCGACGACGGGATCGGGGGAGCGCAGCGCGGGCGAGCCCTCGACGCGGTTGGCCTCGTAGTAGGCGGCGTAGTCGGCCCGGTAGCGCGCGAGCGCCGCGTCGAGCGCGTCCGCCTGGCCGAGCAGGTCAGCGGCGGGGTCGAGCTCGAGCAGCAGCGGCCGGCGCTTCGTGCGCAGGAAGTGGTCGGGGCAGGACGTTCCCTCGGCGGCGAGCCGCGGCGCCTCCGTGCCGGCCGCGAACTCGAGCACGGCGGGGTCGTCGCGGAAGTGGCCGATCGCGCCGCGCTCGCCGCCGGCGCGGCCGCGCAGGAGCGGGAACAGCTCGGCGGCGCGGCGGGCGCGCTCCTCCGGCGGCAGCGTCTCGACCCGCGGCGGGCCGAACGGCGTCGCGGTGCGCGCCTCGCGCGCGAGGAATGCGGCCGCCCGGTCGATCAGCTCGAGCGTCGTGCGGTAGCAGACCGCGGGGTCGTCGTCCCAGGCGACGAGACCGTGCCCGCCGAGCACGATCCCGCGCAGGCCCGGGCGGGCGGCGATCGCGTCGCGCACGCGCAGCGCGAGGTCGAAGCCGGGCCGCTGCCACGGCACCCAGGCGACGTCGTCGCCGAAGGCCTCGCCGGTCAGCCGCTCGCCGTCGCGGGCGGCGGCGAGCGCGATCACCGCGTCGGGGTGGACGTGATCGACGTGGCGCGCGGGGATCAGCGCGTGGATCGGCGTGTCGATCGACGGCGCCGCGCCGCGCGGCGCGACCAGGCACTCGAAGAGCAGCGCGGCCTGCTCGTCCTCGTGCTCGACGCCGCGGTAGCCGCGCTCGAGCGCGCGCACGCGGGCGAGGTCGAGCGCCGCGACGCCCTCCGGGGCGAGCGAGCCGAGGTCGCCGCCCGAGCCCTTGACGAGCAGCACCTCGAGCGGCTCGCCGGTGACGGGGTCGGCCCGCTCCGCCTTCGCGCTCGTGTTGCCGCCCCCGACGTTCGTGATCCGCAGGTCGGAGCCGAGCAGGCGCGAGCGGTAGACGAGCAGACCGAGCGCGTCGGCGGGCGCGTCCTCGTCGCGCCAGAGGTCGGGCAGCGAGGCGACCAGCTCAGACACGCACGGCTGCCTCTCCGGCGGCGGCAGCCGCCGCGAACGCGTGCCGGCCCGAGCCGACGCGATGGACGGTCTCGCCCGCGGCGTCCGGATACGGCAGCACGACGTCGGCGACCGCGTTCGCCGGCACCGTCACGTCGAGCGAGAACGTGCCGTCGCGCAGCGTCCACGCGACGGCGAAGCGCCCGCGCACCGAGTCGTACTCGAGCGCGGCCTCGGTGAGCGAGCCGCCCGGCCGCGGCCGCACGACCGCGTGCGCGTAGCCGGGGACGCCGTCGGCGAGGTCGAGGCCGCCGACGTAGCGGTAGAGCCAGTCGCCGACCGAGCCGAGCGCGTAGTGGTTGAACGAGTTCATCGTCGCGTTCTTGAAGCCGCCGTCGGTCGTCCAGCCGTCCCAGCGCTCCCAGATCGTCGTCGCGCCGTGGCGCACGCTGAAGAGCCAGGACGGATACTCGCGCCGCTGCGCCAGCCGGCACGCCAGCTCGTGCTGGCCGTGGTCGGAGAGGACGGGCAGCGCGAGCGGCGTGCCGAGGAAGCCGGTGTTGAGCCGGCCCTGCTCCTCGATGTCGGCGACGAGCCGGGCGACCGCGTGCGCGCGCAGCTCCTCCGGGACGAGCCCGAACGCGAGCACGAGCAGGTAGCCGGTCTGCGTCTCGGTCACGAGCGAGCCGTCGTCGCGGAGGAAGCGGTCCGCGAACGCGCGCCGGACGGCCGCGGCAGTCTCGCCGAAGCGTCCCGCGTCCTCGTCCTCGCCGAGCGTCGCGGCGATCTCGGCGAGCGTGGCCGCGGTGGCGGCGACGTAGGCCGTCCCGATCAGGTCCTTCGGCGTGTGCGGGCCGAGCGCGACCCAGTCGCCGTAGCGGCCGGCGTCGCGGATCCAGCCGGTGCTGTCGCGCTCGAGGTACTCCATGAAGCGGCGCATGCCGTCGTAGCGGTCCGCGAGCAGCCGCTCGTCGCCGTAGCGACGGTAGAGCGTCCACGGCACGAGCACGCCGACCTCGGCCCAGCCCGCGTTGCCGGCGCCGGTCCAGGTCGTGCGCGGCGCCACGTCGGGGTACGCCCCGTTCGGGAACTGCGCGTCGTCGAGGTCGACGAGCCACTTGCGGAAGAACGGCAGCACGTCGACGTTGAACGCGGCGGTGGCGGCGAACGCGACCACGTCCCCCGTCCAGCCGAGCCGCTCGTCGCGCTGGGGGCAGTCGGTCGGGATCGAGACGGAGTTGCCGAGCTGGCTGCGGACGATGTTCTCCTGCAGGCGGTCGAGCAGCTCGTCGGAGCAGCGGAAGCTGCCGGTGCGTCGCACCGCGGAGGAGAGCACCTCGGCGCGGATCGCGTCGGCCGGCAGCTCGTCGAGCCCGCGCACCTCGGCGTAGCGGAAGCCGTGGTAGGTGAAGCGGGGCGCGAGCGGCTCGGGGGCCGGGCCGGCGAGGACGTACTCGTCGAGCTGCTTCGCCGAGCGCAGGTTCGCGACGTAGATGCTGCCGTCCTCGTCCAGCATCTCGGCGTGACGCACCGAGACGACGCCCTCGGCCGCGACCCCGTCGAGGCGCACGCGCCCCGCGACGTTCGCGCCGAAGTCGACGACGAAGCCGTCCCCGTGGCGCACGACCGACTTGGCGGCCAGCTCGCCGACGACCTCCACCCCGCCGCCGACCGCGGCGACCGGCTCGGCCGCGATCGCGCGCCGCTGGACGGGCGCCCACGGCCCCGGAGCGACGGTGTGGTCGACGCGCTCGCCCATGATGACGTCGGCGGAGCGGACGGGGCCGTAGGAGCCCTGCCACGACTCGTCGCTCGCGACGACGAGCGAGACGCCGTCCTCCAGCTCCACCTCGAGCTGGACGAGCGCCGCCGGGTGGTCGCCGTAGCGCCAGCGGCCCAGCGGGCCGACGTTGCCGGCGAACCAGCCGTCGCCGAGGACGAGCTGGAGCACGTTCGCGCCGGGGCGGAGCAGCGCCGTGACGTCGTAGGCCTGGACGCGCGCGCGGCGGTCGTAGTCGGTCCAGCCCGGCGCGAGAATCTCCCTGCCGACCCGCTCCCCGTTGACGCTCGCCTCGTAGAGGCCGGCAGCGGTCGCGTAGAGGCGCGCTCGCCGCGGGGCCGCCGGCAGCTCCAGCTCGCGGCGCAGGTACGGGCTCGGCGCGGACTCGGGCAGCGGCGGCTCGATCACGGTGTCCGGCTCGACGTAGGTGATCCAGTCGCCCTGCCAGTCGGCGGCGGCGAGCCCGGTCTCCCACCAGGAGGGCGCCGAGACGGCGCGGCGGCCGTCGGTCGTCTCCACCTCGACCGTCCAGTCGTAGCGCGTGCGCGAGCGCAGCGGCGGCCCGGCGTAGAGGACGTGCACCGACCGGGACGACGCGACGCGGCCGCTGTCCCAGACCGGCTCGTCGCCGGCGGTGACGACGATCCGGTACGACGCCTGCAGCGTGCCGGGCTGCTCCGACTCGAGCCGCCAGGAGAGGCTGGGGGAGTCGAGGGGAAGGCCGAGCGGCTCGGCCAGCCCGTCGGCGGTCAGGTCACGGACGCTCAGCTCCATCCTGCAGGTACTCCTTCCGCTCGTTCGGCCGCGACCCGCGCCGCGTAGCCGCTGTCTCGATGCGCGGCGACCGGGTCGGCCGCGGCCCCGAGCCGCTCCCGCACCCGGGCGCACAGCGGCCGCACGTCGGTCTTGAACGCATCCATCACGATCCGGTGCGCACCGAGCACATCGCCCGCCGCCTGCGCCGCGGCGAGCGCCGCGCGGTCGACGAGGAGCGCCTTCGCGTACGCCTCCTGGAGGTTGACGACGGTCTCGATCATCGCCTCGACCTTCGCCTCGACGTTGTGCGACTGGTCGACGGTCAGCGCCGGCAGCGGCGCGTCGGCCTGCACCAGCTCGAGGAAGATCAGGAACAGCTCGAGCGGGTTCGAGGAGCCGGCGATCAGGTCGTCGTCGCCGTAGCGGCGGTCGTTGAAGTGGAAGCCGCCGAGCCGCCCCTCGAGCTGGAGCAGCGCCACGATCTGCTCGACGTTGACGCCGTGCGCGTGGTGGCCGAGGTCGACGAGGACGCGCGCCGACTCGCCGAGCGCGCGGCAGAGCGAGAGCGCGGAGCCCCAGTCCGCGAGGTCGGTCGCGTAGAAGGCGGGCTCGAAGAGCTTGTACTCGACGAGCAGCTCCACCCCGGCCGCGGCGCACGCGTCGTGGTAGGGCGAGAGCGTCTCGACGAGCCGCGCGCGGCGCGCGCGGAACGAGTCCTGGCCCGCGTAGTTCGTGCCGTCGCCGAGCCAGAGCGAGATCGCGCCGGAGCCCAGCTCGCGCGCGAGCGCCAGGCACTCGTCGAGATGGGCGACCGCGCGCCGCCGCACCGCGGGATCGGGGTTGGCGAGGCTGCCGAGCCGGTACTCCTGGTCCTGGAAGAGGTTCGGGTTGACGGCGCCGAGCCGGAGCCCCAGCTCGTCCGCGCGGGCGCGCAGCAGCGACGGGTCGTCGAGCCGGTCCCAGGGGATGTGGAGCGCGACCGAGCGCGCCGAGCCGGTACAGCGCGCGACCTCGGCCGCGTCCTCGAGCTTCTCGAAGACGTCGCGCGGCAGGCCGGCGCCGGCGAAGACCGCGAAGCGGGTGCCGGAGGCGGCGAACGCCCAGCTCGGCACCTCGACGGCGAGGTCGGCGAGCCGCGCCTCGATCTCCGCGTGCGGGCTCACGCGCGCGCTCCCGCGGCGAGGAACTCGTCGTGGCGGGCCGAGGCGGCGGCGGGCTCGTAGCGCTCGACCTCGGCGGAGGCGCGCGCGACCGCGCGCAGCTCGTCGCGCGTCCCGAGCAGGCCGTGGGCGAGGAGCTGGCCGAGCACGTTGCCGAGCGACGACGCCTCGACCGGGCCGGCGAGCACGGGGCGGCCGAGCGCCTCGGCGGTGAGCCGGCAGAGCAGGCGGTTGCGCGCGCCGCCGCCGACGACGTGGACGACCTCGGCCCGCCGGCCGGCGGCGGCCTCGACCCGCTCGAGCGCGGCGCGGTAGGCGTGCGCGAGGCTGTCGAAGATCGCGCGCGCGACGGCAGCCTGGTCGCCCGGGTCGACGCGGCCGCCGGTGGCGGCGGCGATCCGCTCCGGCATGTCCGCGCCCGGCCGCAGCAGCCCGGGCTCGTCCGGGTCGAAGAGCGGTCCCGGCGCCGTGCGGCCGGCCAGCTCGACCAGCTCGTCCCAGCCGAGGCTCGAGCCCTGCGCCGACCAGGCGCGCCGGCACTCCTGCACGAGCCAGAGGCCCGTCACGTTCTTCAGGGCCCGGACGGTTCCGCAGATCCCGCGCTCGTTCGTGACGTTGGCGGCGAAGCTCTCGTCGGTGACGAGCGGCGCGTCCAGCTCGAGGCCGACGAGCGACCAGGTGCCGCTCGCGAGAAAGGCGGCGGAGCCGTCGGCCGCCGGGACGCCCGCGACCGCCGCCGCGGTGTCGTGCGAGGGCCCCTGGACGACCACGGTCGCGCGGGAGAGCCCCGCGGCGGCGGCCGCCTCGCCGCCGAGCGGGCCGAGCACCGTCCCGCAGGCGGCGATCTCGGGGAAGGGCGCGCGCGGCAGCTCGAGCGCGTCGAAGACCCGCGCCGACCAGTCGCGTCCGCCCGCGTCCACGAGCTGCGTCGTGCTCGCGATCGTCTCCTCGGTCGCGGCGAGGCCGGTCAGGTCGTGGTTGACGAGGTCGGGGACGAGCAGCACGCGCGCGGCGCGCTCCAGCTCCTCGCGCCGCCCCGCGAGCTGGAAGACCGTGTTGATCGGCAGCAGCTGGATGCCCGTCAGCCCGTACAGCTCCCGCGCGGGGAGCCGCTCGAGCACGCGCTCCATCTGCGCGCGGGTCGCGGAGCGGTAGTGGCGCACCGGCGAGAGCAGGCGCCCGGCCGCGTCGAGGAGGCCGGCGTCGACCGCCCAGGTGTCGACCGAGACGGAGTCGACCCGGCCGAGCCGCGCCCGGGCGGCGGCGAGCCCGTCGCGGACCCCGGCGAGCAGGCGGGGCAGGTCCCAGCAGACCGTCCCGTCGACCTCGACCGGTGTGTTCGCGAAGCGGTGCACCTCGGTCAGCTCGACGCGGGCGCCGTCGAAGGAGCCCGCGCAGACGCGGCCCGACTCGGCGCCGAGGTCGACCGCCGCGCAGACGAACGCCGCCGCCGCCACGTGCGCTACGACCCGTTCTCCGCCGCGACGCGCTCGCGGATGCGGCGGGCGGTCAGACGCCGCTCCTGCGGCAGGCCGTGCCCGATCCGGTCGCGGGCGGCCGCGTTCAGCTCCCAGAAGCGCGCCTCGGTCTCGGCGGCGAACGTCTTCGGGTCCCGGTCGTCCCCGTGCAGCTCGAGCAGCGTCGGCAGCCAGCGGTGGCCGTAGCGCACGTGGTTCTGCTCGTCGCTGCGGTCGAAGGCGAGCAGCGTGTCGGCCTCGAAGTCGCCCAGCTCGCCGACGCGGTTCATCACCTCGGCCTTGATGTCGAACGACCCGGCCTCGAACACCGCGGTCACCATCACGTAGCGCTCGTGCGGCTGCATGCGGACGAGCACGTCGTAGAGGACGACCTGCTGCTCGACCTCCATCAGGTCGAAGCCGAGCCGCGGGAGCTGCCGGTAGCCGAAGTTGCTGTGCCGCGACTCGTCCCACGTGTGCCGGGCGAGGTCGAAGTGGTAGTCGAACGGCGCCGACGGCGTGTCGTAGAAGATCGTCGCGAGGTAGTCGACGGCGTCCGCCTCGCCGAGCAGCCAGACGTAGACCATCGCCCGGACGACGCGCGCGTCGGTGGCGGGGTCGCTGAGCCAGGAGCGGACGATCGGGAACTCGTCCGGGTCCTCGCCGAAGGCGGTCGCGCAGATCGGGTGGGCGCCGCGGTTCGGCAGCGCCGGGTGCGCGTAGTCGCGCTCGTCCTGGCGCCAGGCGAAGCCGGCCGGGAGCGGCTCGGCGGCGACCTCGCCGTACCAGCCGCCGCGCGCGCGGTAGGCGGCGTCGAGATGCGCCGTCCAGGCGGGCCGCTCGCGGTCGAGCCACGACTCCAGCTCCAGCTCGTGCCGGTCGAGGTCGTCGACGAACTCGCGCACGAGGTTGCGCGTCGGCCAGTCGGCGAGCGGCTGCGCCGCCTCGAGATACGCCGTGTAGGCGCGGCGCAGGCCGGTCGAGAGGACGCGGACGTAGGCGGCGAGACCGGCCAGCTCGTCCTCCTCGTGGAGCGACTCCTCGAAGATCCGGCGGACGTCGTCGCGCACGCGCTCGTCCGACCCGAACCCGGACAGCTCGCGGCCGCGCTCGCGGAGGAAGCGCGCGTGCTGGGCCGCCTCCCAGACGTGCTCGGCGAGCTTGTACTTCAGCTCGAGGTCGCCGACGCGCGGGACGAAGGCGCTGAGCGTCCGCACCACCTCGCGCTCCAGCTCGAAGAAGAGCCGCAGGGCCTGCCCGCTCTCGATCACGGGAACCATGCGGGTGCGCACCGTCGACATCAGCTTCCCTCCTCTCGAACGCGGGACCGGCCTCGGACCACTTGTATGATAAGCACGCGCGCTCAGTCGGGCCAGGGGAAGTTGCCCGTGAGCACGTCGTCCAGCCGCACGTGCCAGCTGTGGAGGGGCAGCGCGTCCTCGGTCTCGACGCAGAAGGCGAGCAGCCGGTCGCGGAAGGCGGAGCACCGCTCGCGCTGCGCCGGCTCGGCCGCGAGGTTCGCCAGCTCGTCGGGGTCGGCCGCGAGGTCGTACAGCTCCTCGTCGCCGTTCGCGTACCAGCAGTACTTCCACTCCTCGGTGCGGATCATCTTCCCCTGGCCCCACCAGCCCTCGACGAAGCCGTCCCAGCCGAAGTAGCGCGCGTCGAGCGGCCCGTCCGGCTCGAACGGGAGGTCGGCGAGGCCGACGGGGTCGCGGCGCTCGCCGCATTCGGCGTACGCCTCCGGCCGCAGCTCCCCCGTGCCGGCGAGCGCGGACGCGGCGCTGCGCCCCTGCACGCCCGGCGGCACGGGCAGCTCCGCCAGCTCGAGCAGCGTCGGCAGCAGGTCGACCTGCTCGAGGAAGCCGTGCTCGAGCCGGCGCGGTGCGAGCGTCCCCGGCCACGAGAGGACGAACGGCAGCCGGATCAGCGCGTCGTAGAAGGCGACCGACTTGTGCATGCCGCCGTGGTCGCCGACGTAGCCGCCGTGGTCGGTGGTGAAGACGACGATCGTGTCGCGCTCCTGGCCGCTCTCGCGCAGCGCGGCGAGCGCCGTGCGCAGGCCGTCGTCGACGAAGCTCACCATCCCGTACTGCATCGCCACCGCGCGGCGCAGCTCGTCCTCCGTCGCCCGGTGCATCCCGGACATGCGGTGCGCGACCCGCTGCCGCTCCGGCTTGCCCTCGAGCGAGTCGTGCGGAGGCAGGTCGACCTCCTCCGGCGCGTACGTCGAGGCGTACGGCTCGGGCGCGAGATACGGGTTGTGCGGGTCGGGGAAGGAGAGCCAGAGGAACCACGGCCGCTTGCCGCCGGCGCCGGCGCGGATGAAGTCGGCGGCCCGCTCGCCGAGCACCGCCGAGGTGCAGGACTCGGCCGGGAACGGCGCCGTCGCGACCGCCGCGTGGGAGCGCCAGAGCCAGCCCTGCGTCGCGAACTCGCGCAGCGGCGCGAACTCCGCCCCCTGCGGGCCGAAGTGGTCGGCCTGGAACCACGTGTCGAAGAGGTCGCGGCGGTCGGGAAGTTCGCCCGCCGCGGCCAGCTCCTTCCCCAGCTCGTGCAGCTCCGGGAGCCGTTCGGGCCAGTCGCGGAGCGCGAGCGCGCCGTCGCGGAAGACGCTGCCGACCCCGCCGTCCGGGAAGACGTGGTTCTTGCCGACGAGGCCGGTGCGGTAGCCGGCGGCACGGAGCACCTGCGGCAGCGTGATCTCCCGCGGCGAGAGGTGGATGTGCAGCGCGCGGACGCGCGTCGTGTGCGGGTAGCGGCCGGTGTGCACGGTCGCCCGCGCGGGCGTGCACGCGGGGTAGTTGCAGACGTGCCCGTCGACGACGACGCCTGCCGCGGCCAGCTCGTCGAGCGCGGGCGTGCGGACGATCCGGTTGCCGTAGAGGGCGAGCGTGTCGGCCTTCTGCTGGTCGGTCATGACCAGGAGGATGTTGGGCCGGCGGCTAGGCATCGCTGCACATATATGATAAGTGATCGGTTATGGCGGCGCCCGATCTCCGACGCTACAGCCGCACCCTGTACGAGGGGACGACTCGTGCCGGGGCGCGCTCCTTCCTGCTGAACGTCGGCTACACGCAGGAGGACCTCGAGCAGCCGGTCGTCGGCGTCGTCCACTCGTGGATCGAGACGATGCCGTGCAACCTCAACCACCGCGAGCTGGCGGTCTCGGTCAAGGAGGGTCTGCGCCGGGTCGGCCTGACGCCGATGGAGTGCAACACGGTGGCGATCTCGGACGGGATCACGATGGGCACCGAGGGCATGAAGACCTCGCTCGTCAGCCGCGAGGTGATCGCCGACTCGATCGAGCTGGTGGCGCTCGGCCACTACTTCGACGCGCTCGTCTGCATCGTCTCCTGCGACAAGACGAACCCGGCCGCCGCGATGGCCGCGGCGCGGCTCGACCGGCCGACGGTGATGCTCTACGCGGGCTCGGTCGCTCCCGGGAACTGGCAGGGGAGGCGGGTGCACGTCGGCGACGTCTACGAGGGCGTCGGCGCCGTCGCCGCCGGACGGATGCAGCTGACCGAGCTGCGCGAGCTGGAGCAGGTCGCCTGCCCGGGCGCCGGCTCGTGCGGCGGCCAGTACACGGCGAACACGATGTCGATGGTGCTGGAGACGATCGGGCTCTCGCCGGTCGGCTTCAACTCGATGCCCGCGCTGCATCCGGGCAAGGGCGAGGCCGCGGGCGCGGCCGCCGAGGTCGCCCGCACCGCCCTCGAGCAGGATCTCCGCCCCTCGCGGATCCTCACCCGGACCGCGTTCGAGAACGCGATCGCCGCGGTCGCCGCCTCCGGCGGCTCGACGAACTCGGTGCTGCACCTGCTCGCGCTCGCGCGCGAGGTCGGCGTCGACCTGGCGCTCGACGACATCGACCGGATCTCGCGGCGAACGCCCCTCCTCTGCGACCTCAAGCCCGCAGGCCGCTTCGACGCCGTCCAGCTCTACGAGGCCGGCGGCATCCCGGTGCTGACGCGCACCCTGATCGAAGGCGGCTACGTCGACGGCGACGCACTCACGATCACCGGACGCACGCTCGCCGAGGAGGTCGAGGCATTCCTCGAGGCGCCCGGACAGGAGGTCGTGCGGCCGTTCGACCGGCCCTTCCAGCCGCACGGCGGGCTGGTCGTGCTGCGCGGCGGGCTCGCGCCCGACGGCGCCGTCGTGAAGCTCGCGCACGAGAGCACGACGCTGCACCGCGGGCCGGCGCGCGTGTTCGACTGCGAGGAGGACGCGCAGGTCGCCGTGCTCGGCGGCGCGGTCGCCGCCGGCGACGTCGTCGTGATCCGCTACGAGGGCCCGAAGGGCGGGCCGGGGATGCGCGAGATGCTCCAGGTCACGGCGGCGATCGTCGGCGAGGGCCTCGGCGAGTCGGTCGCGCTCGTCACCGACGGCCGCTTCTCGGGCGCGACCCACGGGCTGATGGTCGGGCACGTCGCGCCGGAGGCGCACCACGGCGGCCCGATCGCGCTGCTCCGCGACGGCGACACGGTCGTGCTCGACGTCGAGGCGCGGCGGCTCGACATGGAGGTCGAGGAGGCGGAGCTCGGCCGGCGGCGCGGCGAGTGGCGTCAGCCGGAGCCGCGGTACACGAGCGGCGTGTTCGCGAAGTACGCGGCGGCGGTCGGCTCGGCGTCGGAAGGCGCACGCACGTGAGCGCCGCCGGGCTCCGCTGCCGGGTCTGCGAGTCGCAGTACCCGACGCTCGCGACCGGCTCGTGCGTTCGCTGCTTCGGGCCGCTCGAGCCGGTCTACGACTGGGACGCGCTGACCGTCAGCCGCGAGCAGGTCGAGGCGGGGCCGCGCTCGCTCTGGCGCTACGCGCCGCTGCTGCCGGTCGAGCCGCCCGCCGACGCCGCGGCCGGGCCGGGATGGACGCCGCTCGTCCCGGCGCCGCGCCTCGCGCGCGAGCTCGGCGTGGGCGAG
>DASSND010000021.1:0-12362 GCA_035688315.1 Gaiellaceae bacterium
TCTAGGCGGCTTCGGCTTCGGCGGGTTCCGGCTCCTCGACCCGGGCGTCGATGCGCGCCTCGAAGTCGCGGCGGAGATCCTCGCCGGAGACGGGCAGCCGGTAGCGGGGACGCCGCGGCTCGAGCTTGACGATCGTGACCGTCGGGTCCCAGTCGCCGTAGCACCGCATGTAGCACTCAGCCTCGGACAGCGGTCGCAGCCGTCGCACGACCCGCAGCGTAGGGGCGGGACCGGACGGAGCTGTGCGAGGATCCGGCCGTGGCGGCGAAGGCGAAGGAGCTGCGGTTCGCGGTCGACCTCGGCGCGGGCGACGTCGTGCGCGCGGAGGACGGGAGCGCGCTCGAGCCGCCGCCCGAGTGGACGCCCGAGCACATCCTGCTCGCCGCCCTCGTCCGCTGCTCGCTCGCGAGCCTCCGTCACCACGCGACGCGCGGCGGCGTGCGCGTGGAGCGGGCGACCGGCTCGGCGCGGGCGCTCGTGACGAAGCGCGAGGAGGACGGGCGCTACGCCGTCGTCGAGGCGGAGGTGGAGCTGGCGGTGGCCCTCGAGCCGCAGCCGGGCCCGGAGGAGCTGGCCGAGCTGCTCGCGAAGGCCGAACGCGACTGCTTCGTCGGCGCGTCGCTGCGCGCGAAGCCGAGCTACCGCTGGAGCGTCCTCTAGCTCTGCTCGAGCGGGGCCATCGTCAGGCCGCGCCGGCTCAGCTCGTCCCAGTACAGCTCGGCCGGCTCGCGGTGGCCCGACCAGACGATCGCCTGGCCGGACGCGTGGATGCGGTTCGCGAGCGCCATCCCCTGGTCGTAGGAGACACCGGGGACGACGGCGGCGAGCGCGGCGGCGACGCCCTGGAAGGTGTTGTGGTCGTCGTTGAGGACGATCACGTGCCACGGGCGGCCGAGCCCGGTCCCCTGCCCGCGGTCGAGCCGCTCGCGCGGAGGCGTCAGGGTGGTCACGAGGCACAGGGTAGTGTCGCGCCGTGAACCTCGACGCCGTCCGCGCCCGCTTTCCCGCCCTCCGCTCGGGGGTGGCGTACCTCGACGGCCCCGGCGGGACGCAGTGCCCCGACAGCGTGATCGAGGCGATCGCCGGCTACCTGCGCGACGCGAACGCGAACCTCGGCGGCGCCTTCGCCGCGAGCCGCCGCAGCGACGAGCTGGTCGCGCGGGCGCACGCGACGGCGGCCCGCTTCCTCGGCTGCCGCCCCGAGGAGACAGCGTTCGGGCAGAACATGACGACGCTCAACTTCGCGCTCACGCGCGCGTTGGCGCGGACGCTGCGCGCCGGCGACGAGATCGTCGTCACCGCGCTCGACCACGACGGCAACGTCTCACCGTGGCTCGAGCTGGCGCACGACCTCGACGTGCGCGTCCACGTCGCCGCGATCCGCGAGGACACGACGCTCGACCTGGACGACCTCGCCGCGAAGCTGTCGGAGCGGACGCGCGTCGTCGCGTTCCCGCTCGCCTCGAACGCGGTCGGGACGACCACCGACGCGGCGCGGATCGTGGAGCTGGCGCACGCGGCGGGCGCGCTCGCGTGGGCGGACGCGGTGCACTACGCCCCGCACGGCCCGATCGACGTGCAGGCCCTCGGGGTCGACGTCCTGCTCTGCTCGCCGTACAAGTTCTTCGGCCCGCACCTCGGGCTCGCGTTCGGACGGGAGGAGCTGCTGCGCTCCTGGCGCCCCTACAAGGTGCGCCCGGCCGCCGACGAGCCGGTCGGCGCGCGCTTCGAGACCGGGACGCTCGCGCACGAGCTGCTCGCCGGGTTCCTCGCCGCGGTCGGCTACGTCGAGGAGGTCGGCTGGGAGGCGATCCGCGCGCACGAGCGCTCGCTCGGGGGACGGTTCCTCGCCGGGCTGCCGGAGCGGGTGCGGCTGCACGGGCTGCCCACGATGGACGGGCGGGTGCCGACCTTCGCCTTCTCGGTCGAGGGCCGCACGCCGCGCGCGGTCGCGGAGGCCCTCGCGGACCGCGAGATCTGCGTCTGGGACGGCGACTACTACGCGGTCGAGGCGATGCGCGCGCTCGGCCTGCCCGACGGCGCCGTCCGCGCCGGCTTCGTCCACTACAACGCCCCCGAGGACGTCGACCGGCTGCTCGCCGCCCTGGAGGCCGTATGACAGGGTATGCCCGATGAGACTGCTCGTTCTCGGCGGCACGAGGTTCCTCGGCCGCGCCGTCGCGGAGGCGGCGGTCGCGTCCGGGCACGAGGTGACGCTCGCGAACCGGGGCGAGACGAACCCGGAGCTTCTGCCGGAGGCGGAACGGGTGCGCGTCGACCTCGCCGGCGACCTCGCGCCGCTCGGCGAGGGCCGCTGGGACGCGGCGATCGACCTCGACCCGACCCAGCTGCCGCGGCAGACGCGCCGCCGCGCCGAGGCGCTCGCGGGGAGCGTCGACCGCTACGTCTTCACCTCGACGATCTCCGTCTACTCCGACGTGTCGCAGCCGGCGCGGGAGGACTCGCCCGTGCTCGAGCCGCCCGACCCGGAGCCCGAGGCGTTCGACGTCGAGCTGTACGGCGCGCTCAAGGTCGGCTCCGAGCGGGCCGTCCGGGAGGTCTTCGGGGAGCGCTGCGCGATCGTCCGCCCCGGCCTGATCGGCGGCCCGCACGACCCGACCGACCGCTTCACCTACTGGCCGCGTCGCCTCGCCGAGGGCGGCGACGTGCTCGCGCCGGGGAACCCCGGGTCGCCGGTCCAGGTGATCGACGCGCGCGACCTCGGCGCCTGGATGGTCGAGCTGGCGGACCGCGGCGTCGCGGGCGTCTTCAACGCGACCGGCCCGGCCGAGCCGGTCACGCTCGGTGAGGTGCTCGAGCGGGTCGCCGCCGCCGTCGGCGGCGACGTGCGGCTGGTCTGGACGGACGAGCAGCGGATCCTCGACGCGGGCGTCGTCCCGTTCGCGGAGCTGCCGCTCTGGGTGCCGGGCGACGAATGGAGCGGCCTGATGCGGGTCGACATCTCGCGGGCGCTCGCCGAGGGGCTGACCCTGCGCCCGCTCGAGGAGACCGCGCGCGACACGCTCGCCTGGAGCGTCGAGGCGGGCGAGCAGCGGCCGACCCTCTCGCGCTCGAAGGAGCGCGAGCTGCTCGCGGGGTGAGCGCGTCGGAGCGGATCCGGGTGCGCCGCGAGCCGCAGCGCGGACGCTACGACCGCGAGACGATCGACGCGATCCTCGACGAGGCGCTCTACTGCCATCTCGCCTTCGCCGTCGACGGGCAGCCGTACGCGATCCCGACGCTGCACGCCCGGGTCGGCGACCTCCTCTACGTCCACGGCTCCTCGGCGAGCCGGATGCTGCGGCACGCGACCGACGGCGCCCCGCTGTGCGCGACGGTGACGCTGCTCGACGGGCTCGTGCTCGCCAAGTCCGTGTTCAACCACTCGATCGACTACCGGTCGGTCGTCGTCCTGGGTCGCGCGCGCCTCGTCGAGGGCGACGAGAAGGTCGAGGCGCTGCGCGCGTTCACCGAGCACGTCGCGCCGGGCCGCTGGGAGGAGGCGCGCCGGCCGACGCCGCTCGAGCTGAAGGCGACCGCGATCCTCGCGCTGCCGCTCGACGAGGCCTCCGCGAAGGTGCGCAGCGGGCCGCCAGAGGAGGAGCCGGAGGACGTCGACCTGCCCGTCTGGAGCGGCGTCGTCCCGATCCATCTCGCCGTCGAACCGTCCGAGTACGACTGGCGCCGCGTCAGCGAAGGCCGTCTCGGCCCGCCGCGCTGACGGTAGCGTTCGCGTCGTGGAGGGGTTCCCGTTCGTGCACCGCGAGGTCGTGCGCTTCCGCGACCTCGACGGGATGGGTCACGTCAACAACGCCGTCTTCTCGACCTACCTCGAGCAGGCCCGGCTCGCATGGTTCGGCGACGATGCGGAGATGCCGCTCGGTGACGTGATCCTCGCGCGCACCGAGATCGACTTCCGCTCGCCGCTCGGCGTGGGCGAGACCGTCGAGATCGGGGTGCGGCCGGCGCGGGTCGGGACGAAGTCGTTCGACCTCGAGTACGAGCTGCGCGCCGGCGGCCGCCTCGTCGCCGAGGCGAGGAGCGTCATGGTCGGCTACGACTACGCGCAGGCGCGAAGCGTCGAGGTGCCGGCGCGCTGGCGGGAGCGACTGGAGCGATGAGCGTCTTCGAGCGGCACACCCTCGACAACGGGCTACGCGTCCTCGCGGCCGACCTGCCGTACGCGCAGTCGGTGACGGTGATGGTGATGCTCGCCGCCGGCTCGCGCTACGAGACGCCCGAGACGAACGGGATCGCGCACTTCGCCGAGCACATGTTCTTCAAGGGCACCGAGCGGCGGCCGAGCGCGCGCGACATCTCCGGCGAGATCGACGCGATCGGCGGCGAGTTCAACGCGTTCACCGGCAAGGAGTACACCGGCTACTACGTCAAGTGCGCGGCCGAGCATCGCGACGTCGCGCTCGACGTGCTCGTCGACATGCTCCGCCACTCCCGCTTCGAGCCGGACGAGATCGAGCGCGAGAAGGGCGTGATCGTCGAGGAGATGAACATGTACTTCGACACGCCGCGGGACTTCGTCGGCGGCGTGTACGAGCAGCTCCTCTACGGCGACCAGCCGCTCGGCTGGGACATCATCGGCCGCAAGGAGACGGTGCGCGCGGCGACCCGCGAGACGTTCACGGGCTACCTCGACCGCTGGTACCGGCCCGCGCGGATGGTGCTCGGGATCGCGGGGCGTACCGGCGGCGACGTGCTCGAGCGGGCGCAGGCGCTGCTCGGTGACCTCGAGCCGGCCGAGACCGGCGACCCGGCCCCGGCGGCGCCGCACGCGAACGGGCGCGTGAAGGTCTTCACGAAGCAGTCCGACCAGGCGCACGTCGTCCTCGGCGTCCCGAGCTACCCGATCGAGCATCCCGACCGGTACGCGCTGCAGCTGCTCGCGACGGTGCTCGGCGGCGGCATGTCGTCGCGCCTGTTCAGCGAGGTGCGCGAGCGGCGCGGGCTCGCCTACTACGTCTTCGGCCACAACCACAGCTACACCGACGCCGGCTCGCTCTACGCGCAGGCGGGCGTCGACATCGCGCGGATCGACGAGGCGGTCGCGACGATCGCGGGCGAGCTGCGGACGATCGCGGCGGAACCGGTGCCGGCCGACGAGCTGGAGAAGGCGCGCAGCTTCGCGAAGGGCCGCTTCGTGCTCGGCCTCGAGAGCCCGCAGGGGCTGATCGTGTTCGGGCTGCGCAAGGAGGTGCTGGAGGGGCGCGCGCCCGACCCGAGCGAGGTGCTCGCCGGGCTCGACGCGGTCAGCGGCGAGGACGTGTCGCGGGTCGCGGCCGAGCTGATCTCGGACGAGCGGCTGCGGCTCGCGGTGATCGGCCCGTTCGACGACGCCGGCCGCTTCGACGCGATCCTCGGCTAGCGCTCGGCGGCGAGCTTCGCCTGGGCGCGCTCGGCCGGCTCGCGCGTCCGCTGCGCGTTCGCCCGGGCGCGTTCGCTCCTCGGGCGGGAGTCGCACCGTCGCGATTGGCTCTTCCGGCCGCGACGATCTAGGCTCGAAAGGGATGGGAGGCGTCCCGGTCTCGGTCGCGTTCGTCGCCGGCGGCCTCGCCGCGGTCAACCCGTGCGCGTTTCCGCTCCTGCCCGCGTTCCTCTCCTTCTACGTCGGCGCGAAGGAGGAGCGGCTGCCGCGGGCGGCGACGCGGGTCGCGCAGGGGCTGCTGGTCGGGCTGCTGGCGACGGTCGGCTTCCTGGGGCTCTTCGCGCTCGCCGGGCTGCCGATCGTCTACGGCGCCGGGGCGGTCGCCCGCGCGGTGCCGTGGGCGGGGCTCGCCACCGGCGTCGCGCTCGCGCTCGTCGGCGTCGCCGCGCTGGCGGGGCGCCACGTGGCGGTGCCGCTGCGCGCGAGCGTGCGGCCGCGGCGCGAGCGGCGGGCGCGCGCCGTCGTCCTCTTCGGCGCCGGCTACGGCGCCGCCTCGCTCGGCTGCACGCTGCCCGTGTTCCTCGCGCTCGTCGGCGCCTCGCTCGGCGGCGAGAAGGTGGCCGTCTTCGCGGCGTACGGGGCCGGGATGGCGCTCGTGCTCACGACGCTCGCCGTCGCCGCCGCCCTGCTCCGCGAGGGGATCGCGCGCGGACTGCGCCCGCTGCTGCCGTACGTCGAGCGTCTCGGCGGCGCGCTGCTCGTCGTCGCGGGCGGCTACCTCGCCTACTACTGGGCGCGGATCCGCTTCGGCGACGTCTCGACGCTGGCCGACGACCCGGTGGTCGGCTTCGTCACGCGCTACGCGGCGCAGATTCAGGACGACGCGGCCGGCCGCGCCTGGATCGTGCTCGCGGTCGCGGCGACGCTCGTCGCCGCCGCCGTCGCGCTCTCGTTCCGGCGCCGCCGCGCGCCCGCGCCGCAGGCGGTCCGGGAATGAGGCGGCTCGCGCTCGTCCCGCTCGTGCTCGCGGTCGTCGCCGCCGGCTGCGGCGGCACGCACGACACCGGCCGCTCGACCGCGCCGAAGGCGACGCTCGTGAACCTCGACTCGACCGACCGGTTCCGGGCGATCTTCAACCGCGCCGCGGGCGAGCCGCGGCTCGTGGTGATCGTCTCGCCCACCTGAAGCATCTGCCTTTCCGGGGCCAGTTGGGTCTCGCAGCACATCCTGAAGGAGCACCCCGACGCGAAGCTCCGCGTGTTCGCGATCTGGGTGAACACGATGCCCGGCGACTCGCGCTCCGCCTGGCCGAAGACGATGTTCAGGGACGCGCGGGTGTCGAGCTACTGGGATCCCGCCGACCGGGTCGGGCGCTGGTTCGGCGTCAACGGCACCGGCGGGATCGGCACGCGCACGGTGCCGGTCGTCTGGGACGCCTACTTCGCCTACGGCCCCGACGCGCGCTGGCAGGACGCGCCGACCGAGCCCGTGGTCGCCGGCAGCGAGATCATCTCCCACACCCAGGAGCTGACCGACCGCTTCGTCCCGCTGCTCGGCTGAAGGAAAACGCCGGGCACGAGGCCCGGCGCTTCCACGAAGAAGAACGGCCGCGTGCATGCGAGGTCGGCGGTCCAGTTGGCACCTGACCCGGAGCCGCCCGTTGGAGTGCCTTCGACCTCCGCAGCCGTTCGTACGGCCTCTTTCTACCATTCGCAGCGGACGATTCGATCCCTCGTTCAGGGCAGAACGGTCGCGAGCTGCGACTCGAGCTGCTCGCGGTCCTCGGCGTCCGCGATCCGCGCCGCCGCCTCGCGGCCGAGCGCGACGAAGCGGGCCGCCTCCTCCCGCTCGCCGGCCGCGGCGTGGGCGCGGGCGAGCGCCTCGTAGGCGCCCGGGAGGTCGAACTCGGCCATCTCCGCCGGCGCTGCCTCGACCAGCTCGAGGCAGCGCCGCGCGTGGTGGCGCGCCGGCTCCGGCCGGCCGAGCAGCGCGTACACGTGGGAGCAGAGCCAGTGGCTGCGCGCCCGGTTCGCGGCCGTCGCGCCCGCCGCGTGCCGCCAGTGGTGGGCGGACGCGTGCGCCGCGTCGACGATCTCGTCCGGGTCGGCGCCGCGCTCGAGCAGCTCCCACGTCGTGTTGTAGAGCGCGACGCCGAGCGCACGGTGCTCCTCGGGGCTCATGCGCGGATCCTGCCGCACGAGCCCCGAGGAGTCGAGCCGTGCTACGCCTCGGCCTCCTGGGCCTTCTCGTCGGACGCGCGCTTCGCGATCTCCGAGACGACCGCCGGGTCGGCGAGGGTGGTCGTGTCGCCGAGCTGGCGGTCGTTCGCGACGTCCCGCAGCAGGCGGCGCATGATCTTGCCGCTGCGGGTCTTCGGCAGCTCGGGGGTGAACACGATGTTCGCCGGCTTCGCGATCGGGCCGATCTTGCGGGCCACGTGGTCGCGGAGCTCCTGCAGCTTCTCCACGTCCCCGTCGCCCCCGCCCTTCAGCGTCACGTAGGCGACGATCGCCTCGCCCGTCGTCGCGTCGGCGCGGGAGCACACCGCCGCCTCGGCGACGTCGTGGTGGTCGACGAGCGCCGACTCGACCTCGATCGTCGAGATCCGGTGCCCGGAGACGTTCATCACGTCGTCGATCCGTCCGAGCAGCCAGAAGTCGCCGTCCTGGTCGATGCGGGCGCCGTCCCCTGCGAGGTAGGTGTCCTCGTACTTCGACCAGTACGTGTCGCGATAGCGCTGGTCGTCGCCGAAGATGCCGCGGAGCATCGCCGGCCACGGCTTCTTCAGCACGAGATAGCCGCCGCCGCCGGGCCCGACCTCGTTGCCCTGCTCGTCGTACACCGCGGCGTCGACGCCCGGGAACGGGCGGGTCGCCGAGCCCGGCTTCGCCGTCGTCACGCCGGGCAGCGGCGTGATCAGCACCATGCCGGTCTCGGTCTGCCACCACGTGTCGACGATCGGGGTCCGGTCGCCGCCGATGTGCTCGCGGTACCAGATCCACGCCTCCGGGTTGATCGGCTCGCCGACCGAGCCGAGCAGCCGCAGCGACGAGAGGTCGTGCTTCTGCGCGTGCTCCGGGCCCCACTTCATGTGCGAGCGGATCGCCGTCGGCGCGGTGTAGAGGATCGTCACCTTGTACTTCTCGACGATCGCCCACCAGCGGTCCTTGTCGGGGAAGTCCGGCGTGCCCTCGTACATGACGGACGTCGTCCGGTTGCAGAGCGGCCCGTACACGATGTAGCTGTGGCCGGTGATCCAGCCGATGTCGGCGGCGCACCAGTACACGTCCTCGTCCCGTTTCAGGTCGAAGATGTAGTGGTGGGTCGTCGCGGTGCCGACCAGGTAGCCCGCGGTCGTGTGGACGATGCCCTTCGGCTTCGCGGTCGTGCCGCTCGTGTACATGAGGAAGAGCAGGTCCTCGCTGTCCATCGGCTCGCACGGGCAGGACTCGGCGTCGTCGGAGCAGCCCTCCTCCAGCTCGTGCCACCAGTGGTCGCGCCCCTCCTGCATCGGCACGTCGCCGCCGGTGCGCCGGAGGACGACGCAGCTCTTGACGACCGGCGCCGCCGCCATCGCCTCGTCGGCGACGGCCTTGAGCGGGACGGTGGAGCCGCGACGCCACGCCTCGTCCTGGGTGATCAGCACCTCGCAGCGCATGTCGTTCATGCGGCCGCTCAGCGAGTCGGCCGAGAAGCCGCCGAAGACGACGGTGTGCGGGGCGCCGAGCCGGGTGCAGGCGAGCATCGCCACCGGCAGCTCCGGGACCATGCCCATGTAGATCCCGACCGGTGTGCCCTTCTTCACGCCGAGCTTCTTGAGCGCGTTCGCGAAGCGGACGACCTCGGTCTGGAGGTCGGCGTACGTGATCGTGCGCGCCTCCCCCTCCGGCTCGCCCTCCCAGTAGTAGGCCACGACGCCGCCGTCGCCCGCGTCGACGTGGCGGTCGACGCAGTTGAAGCAGACGTTCGTCTTGCCGCCGAGATACCACTTCGCGTACGGCGGCTCCCACTCGTAGAGCGAGTCGAACGGCTCGAACCAGCTCACCCGCTCGCGGCCCTCACGCTCCCAGAACTCGTCGAAGGGGACGTCGTAGATCTCCGCCGTCGCGTTCGCCTGGGCCGCGAAGTCCTCGGGCGGCGGATAGCGACGCTCCTCGAGGAGCATCGTGTCGATGGCGTGTCCTTGTCCGGTGTCTGTCGCCAATGGGCTAGGCCTCCTCTCTCCGCGGCATCGGCGATCCGACGCGCGCGACCGGGATCATGCCCCAGAGCGGCTGCCCGACCGGCAGGACCGGCGTGGGCGACATGCCGTTGACGACGCCGGCCGCCGAGGTGTACCACGCGACCGCCGCGGTGACGATGCCGGCCCAGCCGCCGACGTGCACCCAGTAGGCGCTGCCGCCGTTGGCGACGTTGAAGTTGCCGATCACGAGCAGGATCTCCGTGATCTGCAGCGTCAGGAACACGGCGAACACGGCGAGGTTCACCCGCGTCGACCAGAACAGCATGTAGAGGTTGAAGATCGCGAAGGCGAGGAGGAACCAGGCGACGGCGTCGTCGACGCCGCCCCCCACGAGCGCCTTGCCGAAGCTCCCCGAGAGGGTTGCCGCGAAGACGACGATCCCGAGCGAGAGCCAGAACCCGCCGTACGTCGAGAACGCGGTCGCGCCGAAGACGTTGCGGTTCCGGAACTCCCACATCCCGGCGAGCAACTGGGCGAGCCCGCCGTAGAAGAGCGCCGGACCGATCCAGATGACGTCCGGGATGAAGCTCGCGTTGTGCCCGCTCAGCAGGAACGTCGTGAGCGCGAATGCCGCGAGTCCCAACGGAGCCGGATCGGCCGCGGGAACGCTCTCCACGAGCGTCGGCGCCCGATCCGCAGTGGCCACTGCAGCCATGCGATTCCGCCTCCTTTGCAGGCGCCCCGATCACGGGCCCCCTGGTCCGCCGGAAGCGCCTCGGTGACCCGGACACTCTCGCCGAGCCGACCGGTCCACGTCAAGCGGATTGCGATGCGTGCCGTTTGTTACGGAGAGAGGTCGTACGGGTACTGCGTGACGACCTCGGCCCCGTCGGCGGTGACGAGCAGGATGTCCTCGAGCCGGACGCCGCCGAAGCCGGCGCGGTAGAGGCCCGGCTCGAGCGTGATCACGTCGCCCGGGACGAGGTCGTCGCCGGAGCGCGAGAGCGACGGCTTCTCGTGCACCTCGAGCCCGACGCCGTGGCCGAGCCCGTGGAAGAAGCCGCTGTCGAGCACCTCGCCCGGCTCCTTCGTCAGCGGCGTCGGGAAGCCGTGCCCGGCGAAGAGGTCGCAGACGAGGCGCATCAGCTCCTTCCCGTTCACGCCCGGCCGCGTCGCCTCGGTCGAGAGGCGGAGCGCCTCGAGGCACAGCTCGTGGTAGCGGCGGATCTCCTCGGGCGCCTCGCCGACGACGTAGGTGCGGGTCATGTCCGAGTAGACGCCGGTCTCGCGGTCGCGCGGGAAGAGGTCGAACACGATCGCCTCGCCGGGCGCGATCGGGCCGGCGCCCATGTGGTGGCCGATCGCGGTCTGGGCGCCGTGGGAGACGATGAACTCCTCGGCGGCGGCGCCGTGCTGCGAGAAGACGCGCTCGACCTCCACCTTGATCCGCTCGCAGGTGAGCGGCTCCCCGTCGAGGCGGAGCACCTCGCCGGAGGCGTCGGCGTCGCGGAGCATCTCCCGCGCGACGTCGAGCGCGGCCTCGCAGGCGCGCTGGGCGCGGCGCAGGCCGGCGACTTCGGCCGCGTTCTTGCTGCGGCGGCGGCCCTCGAACAGCTCCCGCTCGACCCGGATCTCGACGCCGCGACCGCGCAGGAAGTCGGCCAGCTCGAGCGGGAACTCGGGCGGGACGACCGCGTCCGCGACGCCGAGCCGCTCGCAGGCGCGCGCGTACACCTCGAGGCGGGCGTCGCTCGCGGTCATGCCGCCGGCGAGCAGCTCGTCGGCGCCGAGCAGCTCCGGCGGCAGCGTCTCGATCCCCGGGTCGGCCTCGGCGATCCGCGGCACCTCGAACGCCGTGACGACGGCCGCGCGCGTCTCGCCCGTCTCCACGTAGAGGAACGGGTCGGGTACCGCGACCGGCACGGCGTGGCGCATGTCCGGCGAGCGGATCGAGTCGGCGTGGATCAGGACGGCGGGCACCGGGCCGATCCTATAGTGGGGCGCATGGCGATCCTGCGGCCCGAGGAGGAGGCGCGCGTCCGCGAGCTGTTCGCCGCGCTCGAGCGCCCCGTCGAGCTGCTGGTGGCGCTCGGCCCCGAGGAGACGCCGCTTCCCGGCGCCGGCGACCTCGACTTCGGCGCCGAGACGGTGAAGGTCGCCGAGGGGCTCGCCGAGCTGGGCGAGCGGGTGAGCGTGCGCGTCGAGCACGAGCCGGAGGGGTTCCCGCGCTTCCCGGCGGTCGCGATCCGGCCGGAGGGGCGCGACGCGGGCCTCCGCTACGACGGCCTGCCGTGGGGCTACGAGCTGGCCTCGCTGATCGGGGCGATCCTCGAGGCGGGCCGGCGCGAGCCGTCGCTCCGACCGGAGTCGCTCGCCGCGCTCGCCGCGCTCGACCGCGGCCTCGCGCTCGAGGTCTTCGTCACGCCGACCTGACCGCACTGCCCGCCGGCCGTGCTGCTGGCGTACCGATGCGCGCTCGCGTCCGACCGCGTCACCGCGACCGCGATCGAGTCGAACGAGTTTCCGGCCCTCGCCGAGGAGATGGAGGTCTGGTCGGTGCCGCGGGTCGTCGTCGACGGCGTGCCGCAGTGGGACGGCGCCGTTCCCGAGGCGGAGTTCCTCCGCCGCGCGCTCGCCCCGTCCTCGACCTGACCGGCCCCGTTAGATTCAGGGGATGGAGGCGCTCGAGCGGGCACGGGAGGTCGTCGCGCACTGGGACGAGCAGGTCCGGCGCGAGCTGCCCGAGGGCGCAGACATCTTCGACGCGCACACGCACCTCGGCGACGACATCGACGGGAT
>DASSND010000031.1:0-22801 GCA_035688315.1 Gaiellaceae bacterium
GGAGGTGCGCGAGCACATCGGCGCGACCTCGCTCGCCTACCTCTCCCACGACGGGCTCGTCGCGGCGACGCGGCGGCCCGAGTCGGCGCTCTGCCGGGCCTGCCTCACGCGCGAGTACCCGACGGAGATCCCGGACGACGCCGGCAAGCTCCGCTTCGAGCGCGCGCGTGCCCGACTTTGACGAGGTGCTCGCGCGGGCGCGCGACGACGAGAACGTCGTCGGCGTCGTTCTCTCCGGCTCGCGCGGCCGCGGTCTGCACGTCACCGAGCTGAGCGACTGGGACGCGTTCGTCGTCGTCCGCGAGCCGAGCGGCGCGTGGCCGCAGGAGCGCGGCGGGCTCGATCTCTCGGAGGTGACGCTGGAGCGGCTCGCCGACCCGCCCGACTGGGCGCGGCCGGCGCTCCTCGGGGTCGAGCCAACGCTCGACAAGACGGGCGAGGTGGCGGCGGCGCTGCGGCGGGCGACGACGGCCGACCCGGCGAGTGCGGCCGAGCCGCTCGACGGCTACGTGAACATGCTGTACCGCTCGCTGAAGAACGACCGGCTCGGGCTGGCTCTCGCGTCGCTCCTCGACGCGCAGGAGTCGCTGCCGTTCCTGCTCGCGTTCCTGTTCGCCGTCCACGGCCGCGTCCGGCCGTACAACAAGTGGCTCGAGTGGGAGCTGGAGCGGCACCCGCTGCCGAGGCCAAGTAACACAGTGTTACTAGCTCACCTGGGTCGGATCGCGCGGAGCGGCGGCGCGGAGGAACAGCGGACGCTCTTCCGCGAGGTCGAGGCGCTCGCACGGGAGCACGGGCTCGGCGCCACGATCGACGCCTGGCAGCCGGACGTCGCCTTCCTGCGCGACGGCTAGCGACGCACACCGCGCGCGAGGTTCGGCACGATGGCCTCCCGGTGCACCTCTTCCACTACCACCTCGTCACGAGCCGCGTCCGCGAGGTCGAGGCGCGCTACATCGGCAAGCTCGCGTTCGACCTCGTCGCCCGGCACGGGCGGATCGGCGAGGACCTCGCCTCCTACGAGGCGGGCGTATCGTGGGACGAGCTGGACGGGATGGGCTTCAAGCTGCGGCTGACCGAGCTGGAGAAGGGCGCCGTCAACGTCGTCGTCCAGCCCGGCCAGTGGCCGATGCCGCGCGTCGACCACCTCGGGCTCGCGCTCGACGAGGACGAGTTCGACGCGGCGCTCGAGCGCGCCGACCAGCGTGACCTGCGCGTGCAGGAGCACGGCGGCCGGCGCACCTTCGTCTCCACGAACGCCGGCTACCGGCTCGAGCTGCACCCGCCGCGCGAGTGGATCGACGAACTGCTCGCGGAGGGCGACGCGCTGCGGCTCTCCGAGCTGCACCTGAAGGCCGACGACCCGGGCGCGAAGGCGCGCGCGCTCTCCGAGCTGCTCGGCGCGGAGCGGCTCGGCGACGCGGTCGAGGTCGGCGACACGCTCGTCCGCTTCGTGCCGGGCGGGCCGCAGGGGCGGCCCGAGCTGTTCGGCGAGCTGTTCGTGTGACCGCGGGCGGGCCGGCGGCGCTCGCGCGGCTCGCAGCGCTCGTCGACGGGCCGCTGCGCGTCGGCGTCGACGGCGTCAGCCAGCGCCCTGACTCGGCCAGATCAACGCTGTTGCGACGCACCGCAGACCATCCCGGACATGGCCGGTCCTCTGAGGTCCGGGGTTCCGTAGACTCGGCTTCTTGACCGAGGACGCGCGCACCTACGAGGCGGCCGGGGTCTCGCTCGACACGGCGAACGCGGTCGTCGGGCGGCTTCGCGCCGCCGTCGAGTCGACCGGCGCGGGCGGCTTCGGGCACTTCGCCGGGCTGCACCCGCTCGACGAGCGCCGCCTGCTCGCCGCCTCGACCGACGGCGTCGGCTCGAAGCTCCTCCTGCACCGCCGCGCCGGCACGCTGCGCTGGGGCGGGATGGACCTCGCCGCCCACTGCATCGACGACGTCCTCTGCTCGGGCGCGACGCCGCTCTTCCTGCTCGACTACGTCGCCGCGAACCGGATCGAGCTGGAGCAGGTCGCCGAGCTGGTCGAGGGCGCCGCCGAGGTCTGCCGCCGCGCCGGCGTCGCGCTGATCGGCGGCGAGACCGCCGAGCTGCCGGGCGTCTACCGCGAGGGCGAGCTGGACTTCGCCGGCACCTGCGTCGGGATCGTCGACCGCGAGGACGCGATCGACGGCGCCCGCTGCGCCCCCGGCGACCTCGTCGTCGGCCTCCCGTCCGACGGCATCCACACGAACGGCTTCTCGCTCGTGCGCACGCTCGTCGGCGACGGCGACTTCGACGCCGAGCTGCTGCTCGCGCCGCACCGCCTGTACGTGGACGAGGTGCGCGACCTGCGCGCGCGCGCCGACGTGAAGGCGCTCGCGCACGTCACCGGCGGCGGCATCCTCGGCAACCTCGGCCGCGTCCTGCCGGACGGCGTCGAGGCGCGGCTCGACTGGGACGCCTGGGAGCGCCCGCCGGTCTTCGCCTGGCTCGCCGAACGGGGCGTCGCCGAAGAGGAGCTGCGGCGCGTCTTCAACCTCGGCGTCGGCATGTGCGCCGTCGTGCCGGAGGCCCCGGCCGGCGCGACCGTGATCGGCGAGCTGGCGGCGGCACGGTGATCGGCGTGCTCGTCAGCGGCGGCGGCACGAACCTGCAGGCGCTGCTCGACGCCGGCCTGCCCGTCGTCGCGGTCGCGTCGAACCGCCGCGACGCGCCCGCGCTCGCCCGCGCCGCCGACCTGCCCACCGCCGCGTTCGAGCTGCGCGACCATCCCGACCGCGCCGCCCGCGACGCCGCGATGGCCGACTGGCTCCAGGAGCACGGCGTCCGCCTGGTCGTCCTCGCCGGCTACATGCACCTGCTCACGCCCGGCTTCCTCGACCGCTTCCCCGACGCGGTCGTCAACGTCCACCCCTCGCTGCTGCCGGCCTTCCCCGGCGCGCACGCGGTCGAGGAGCAGCTCGCGGCCGGCGTCGACGAGTCGGGCGCGACCGTCCACCTCGTGGACGAGGGCGTCGACTCGGGCCCGATCCTGCGCCAGGAGCGCGTCCCCGTCCTTCCCGGCGACACCGCCGAGACGCTCCATCAGCGGATCAAGGCGGTCGAGCATAGGCTCCTGCCCGAGGTGGTGAGGGACCTGTGCGCGCGCTGATCTCCGTCCACGACAAGACGGGCCTCGACGTGCTCGCACGCGGCCTGGACGAGCTGGGCTGGCGGATCGTCGCGAGCGGCGGCACCGCGGCGGCGATCGAGGGGCTGGGGATCCGGGTCGAGCACGTCGACGCGCTCACCGACTCGCCGGAGATGCTCGGCGGCCGCGTCAAGACGCTCCACCCGCGCGTCCACGCCGGCATCCTCGCCCGCCGCGACCGCGACGACGACGTCGCGACCCTGCAGGAGCACGGGATCGAGCCGTTCGACCTCGTCTGCGTCAACCTCTACCCGTTCGAGCAGGTCGCCGCGAAGAAGGGCGTCGGCGAGGCGGAGGCGGTCGAGATGATCGACATCGGCGGCCCCTCGATGCTGCGCGGCGCCGCGAAGAACTTCGCCCACGTCGCGCCGGTCTGCCGGCCCGACCAGTACGGCTTCGTTCTCGACGAGCTGCGCGAGACGGGCGCGCTCTCGCCCGAGACGCGCCGGCAGCTCGCGGCGGAGGCGTTCGCGACGAGCGCCGCCTACGAGGCCGCGATCGCCACCTGGTTCGGCGGCCGCGAGAGCTTCCCGGACACGCTCGCCCTCTCGCTCGAGAAGGTGCTCGACCTCTCCTACGGCGAGAACCCTCACCAGCGCGCCGCCTACTACGCCGAGCGCGGCGCGCGCCGCCACCTGCTCTCGCAGGTGGAGCAGCTGCACGGGAAGGCGCTCTCGTTCAACAACCTGAACGACCTGAACGGGGCGCGCCTGCTCGCGCGCGAGTTCGCGCTGCCCGCCTGCGTGATCGTCAAGCACGCGAACCCGTGCGGGGCCGCGATCGGCGCCACGATCGAGGAGGCGTACGAGAAGGCGCTCGCCTCCGACCCGGTCTCCGCCTACGGCGGCATCGTCGTCCTGAACCGCGAGGTCGAGGGCGCGCTCGGGGAACGGCTCGCCGAGCAGTTCGTCGAGGTGCTGTTCGCGCCCGGCTACTCGGAGGACGCGCTCGCCGCGCTGACGCGCAAGCAGAACGTGCGCATCCTCGTCGACCGCGAGCGCCGCGTCGGCGAGCCGGGCGAGCGCCACTACAAGCGCGTCCTCGGCGGGCTGCTCGTGCAGGACGCCGACACCGAGATCGACGAGCGGGACGGCTGGGATCTCGTCTGCGGCTCGCTCGACGAGGCGCAGTGGGGCGACCTCGTCTTCGCCTGGCGCGTCTGCAAGCACGTCTCGTCGAACGCGATCGTGCTCGCGAAGGATCTCGCGACGATCGGGATCGGCGCCGGGCAGATGAGCCGCGTCGACGCGGTGCGGATCGCGGTCGAGAAGGCACGCGAATTCCGCCACGACGTCGCCGGCGCCGCGCTCGCCTCCGACGCGTTCTTCCCCTTCCCGGACGGGCCGCAGCTCGGGCTCGACGCCGGCGCCGCGGCGATCGTGCAGCCCGGCGGCTCGCGCCGCGACGACGCGGTCGCCGAGGCCGTCGCCGCCGC
This sequence comes from Gaiellaceae bacterium, assembly GCA_035688315.1. GTDB lineage: Bacteria > Actinomycetota > Thermoleophilia > Gaiellales > Gaiellaceae > Palsa-739. The sequence continues at coordinate 4,614 of DASSND010000031.1, forward strand.
CGGCGCCGCGATGGTCTTCACCCACCGGCGCCACTTCCGGCACTAGAGGCTCGACGCGGAATGGACGCCCGTTCGGGGCGGCATCCGGGCGACCCGGCCATTCCACGTCAAGCCTCCAGCTGCTATACCAACGGGGCTGCGGCGGTTCGAGGGCACGCACTCGACAACCGCAACCGAGGGGGACACCACGTGAGGAAGCGCTTCCTGCCGCTGCGGGCAGCCGCACCCACCGTCGGCGTGCCCGCGGCGACCGAGCTGACCACAGGCTGGGGCACTCCCGACGCGGCGGCGCCCGTCGCCGCGCTCGCGGGGTAGACGGCAGGCCGGCGGCGGCTCCCGCGCGGAGTCGCCGCCGGCTCTTGGAAATAGGCCCGCGATCTGCCACGTTCTCAGCCGGAGACAAGCGACCGAAGGGGAGAGATGACCGTCCAGGGACCCGATCCGAAGCGCTGGCGCGCGCTCGCGCTCGTGTGCGTGGCGATGTTCATGACCGTGCTCGACGTCTCGATCGTCAACGTCGCGCTGCCGTCGATCAAGACCGCGCTCGGGGTGTCGGACACGAGCCTCGAGTGGATCCTGATCGCGTACACGATCACCTTCGGCGGCTTCCTGCTCCTCGGCGGTCGCATCGCCGACCTGCTCGGGCGGCGGCGCATGTTCATGGCCGGGCTCGTGCTCTTCTCCGCCGCGTCGCTCGTCTGCGGGCTCTCCGGCTCGATCGGCGTCCTGATCGCGGCCCGCGCCGTGCAGGGGCTCGGCGCGGCGATCATCTCGCCGGCGACGCTCTCGATCATCACGACCACCTTCGAGGAGGGCGCCGAGCGCAACAAGGCGCTCGGGATCTGGGGCGCGATGGGCGGCTCCGGCGCGGCGGCGGGCGTCCTCTTCGGCGGCATCCTCACGAAGTACGCCGGCTGGGAGTGGATCTTCTTCGTCAACGTGCCGGTCGGCGCGCTCGTGCTCGCGCTCACCCGGCCGCTCGTGCGCGAGAGCCGCGTCGAACGGCTGCGCGGCTTCGACGCGGCCGGCGCGGTCACCGTCACCGGCGGGCTCGCGCTGCTCGTCTACGCGATCTCGAAGGCGCCCGACGTCGGCTGGGCGACGGGTCGCACGGTCGGCCTGCTCGTCGCCGCCGCCGTCCTGCTCGCGGCGTTCGCGTTCGTCGAGACGCGGGCGGCGGCGCCGCTCGTCCCGTTCCGGATCTTCCGCACGAAGACGCTCGCCGGCTCGAACGTGGCCGGCTTCCTGCTCGGCGCGGTGATCTTCGCGAACTTCTTCGTCCTCACCCTCTACGTCCAGCAGGTGCTCGGCTACTCGGCCCTGAAGACGGGCGTCACCTTCCTCGCCACCGCGGGGACGCTGATTCCGGTGGCCGGTATCTCGCAGGCGCTCGTGACGAAGGTCGGCGTCCGCCCGGTGATGGCGCTCGGGCTCGCGCTCGTCACGGGCGCGATGCTCTGGTACGCGCAGATCCCGGTGGACGGCAGCTACGCGTCCGACCTGCTGCCCGGCTACCTGATGATGGCGTTCGGGATGGCGTTCTCGTTCATCCCGGTGTCGATCGGCGCGCTCGCGGGCGTGGACGCGCACGAGGCGGGGCTCGCGTCGGGCCTGATCAACACGTCGCAGCAGATCGGCGGCGCGCTCGGGGTCGCGGTCGCCTCCACGGTCGCGTTCACGCGCGTCGACTCGCTGCTCACGCAGGGGAAGACGCCGCCGGAGGCGCTGACGAGCGGGTTCTCGCTCGCGTTCTGGGTGCTCGCCGGCCTCGGCGCGGCGGCGGTCGTGCTCGCGCTCGCGCTCGTCCGCTCGAACGAGGTGTCGGTCGAGGCCGAGGCGGCCGGTGCCGTGATCTAGGCTTCCGCGCGATGCCGCGCGAGTATCCGACCGTCCTCGACCTCGTCGGCGGGACGCCGATCGTCCGGCTCGAGCGGCTCTCGCCGCCGGGCGGCGCGCGCATCCTCGCGAAGCTCGAGTTCCTGAACCCGGGCGGCTCGGTGAAGGACCGGATCGGCCTCGCGATGATCGAGGCGGCCGAGCGGGCGGGGAAGCTGAAGCCGGGCGGGACGATCGTCGAGCCGACCTCGGGGAACACGGGCGTCGGCCTGGCGATCGCGGCGGCGCGCAAGGGCTACCGCTGCATCTTCGTGATGCCGGACAAGATGAGCCAGGAGAAGATCTCGATGCTGCGCGCCTACGGCGCCGAGGTGGTGATCACGCCGACGGCGGTCGACCACGACTCGCCGGAGTCCTACTACTCGGTGTCGTCCCGGCTCGCCGAGGAGATCCCGGGCGGCTTCAAGCCCGACCAGTACTCGAACATGGCCAACCCGCAGGCGCACTACGACGTGACCGCGCCGGAGATCTTCGAGCAGACGGGCGGCGAGGTCGACGCGCTCGTGATCTCGGTCGGCACCGGCGGCACGATCTCGGGCGTCGGCCGCTGGTTCCACGAGCACGCGCCCGGGGTGACGGTGATCGGCGTCGACCCCGAGGGGTCGATCTACACCGCCGACGACGAGTCGCAGCTCCATCCCTACCTCGTCGAGGGGATCGGCAAGGACACGTGGCCGGACACGATCGACCTGAAGGTGGTGGACGAGTGGATCCGCGTCTCCGACCGCGACTCGTTCCTGACGGCGCGCCGGCTGGCGCGGGAGGAGGGCATCCTCGCCGGCGGCTCGGCCGGCTCGACGCTCTGGGCGGCGATCCAGGTGGCGGAGCGGCTCGGGCCGGAGCAGACGGTGCTCGCGATCGTCCCCGACTCCGGGCGCTCCTACATGTCGAAGTTCTACGACGACAACTGGATGCTTGAGCACGGGTTCGTCGAGCGGCAGGCGTCGCTGCCGACGGTGGACGAGGTGTTGCGGGCGAAGCACGGCGGCGAGGTGCCGGAGCTGGTGACGATCTCCTCCCACCAGAAGGTCGGCGAGGGGATCGACACGATGCAGCGCTACGGGATCTCGCAGCTCCCGGTCGTCCGCGACGGCCAGTGCGAGTCGCTCGCGGACGTGGTCGGCTCGCTCCAGGATCGCGCCCTGCTCGAGCGCGTGTTCGGGAACCCGGACGCGGTGCACGAGGACGTCGCCGCGGCGATGCAGCCGCCGCTCGCCGCGGTCGAGGCGGCCTCGGCGCTCGACGAGGTGTTCGCGACCCTCACCGGCGGCGGCAACGCCGTCGTCGTCGCCCGCGAGGGCCGCCCGGTGGGCGTGCTGACGCGCTCCGACCTGCTCGAGTTCCTCGCCCACCGCCGCTGATACGAAAGTGTGACGCGGCGCGTCGAGCGCGCCGCGCGACGTCACGCTTCCGTCACACCTCGCGGCGGGAGACACCGCATGGCTGCGCCGCCGTCGTCCCTTTCGGCCATGTCCTGGGGTCTGACCCCGGGACATGGCCGGAACGGCCATGTCCCGGCGTGACGGAAGCGTGACGGCTTCAGTGCGGGCGCGAGCCGTTGCGCTTCGCCGCCTCGCCGAGGCGGCGGGTCGCGAGCACCGTCTCGCGCGCGGCGTCGAGCAGCTCGACGACGCGCGCGAGCCGCGCGCGCTCGCTCCGCAGCTCGAGCAGCTCCTGCTTCGCCTCCGCCGGCAGCTCGACGCGCGCGGCGAGCGCGAAGGCGAGCTGCGGCGCGCCCGCGTCCGGATCCTCCGCCTCCGCTCCGGCCGCCGCGGCGAGCGCACGGAACGCCTCGAGCGCGCGCGCCGCCGCATCCGGGTCCGGCTCGTCCCACTCGTCCTCGTGCGCCGCCACGTCCGCGGTCAGGAAGGAGCGGCCGCGGGTCAGCCGCTCGACGCGGAACCGCTCGCCTCCCTCGACGAGCACGTCGAGCCGCCCGTCCTCGTAGCGCTCCAGCACCTCGGCGACGCGCGCCCGCGTCCCGACCTCGCGGATCCCGTCGCCGTCCGCGTGCAGGAGCCCGAACTCGCGCCCCAGCTCGAGGCACTCGCCGATCAGCTCGCGGTAGCGCTCCTCGAAGACGTGGAGCGGGACCACCTCGGTCGGCAGCAGCACGATCCCGAGCGGGAAGAGGCCGATCTCCTCCATGCGCCTGAGGGTACGCTGCACGGGTGGCCGTCGAGCGCCTCGAGTCCCTCCTCCACGCCGCGTTTCCGGACGCGACGGAGCTGCGCGTCGAGGATCGCACCGGTGGCGGCGACCACTTCCAGGTGACCGTCGCGAGCCCGAGCTTCGCCGGGGTCTCGCTGCTCGACCAGCACCGGCGCGTCAACGACGCGCTCGCCGAGCCGCTCCGCGACGGCACCATCCACGAGCTTCGGATCAAGACGAGAGGAACCGCATGAGCGAGCTGAGCAACCGCATCAAGGACGTGATCGAGCAGGAGCCCGTCGCCCTCTTCATGAAGGGGACGCCGCAGTTCGTGATGTGCGGCAACAGCGGCCGCGCGCTCGAGGCGCTGCGGGCCGCGGGTGCGCCCGTCACCGCGGTCGACATCCTCCCGGCACCGCAGATCCGCGAAGAGCTGTCGGCGCTCTCGGGCTGGCCGACGATCCCGCAGGTGTTCGTGGGCGGCGAGCTGGTCGGCGGCGCCGACATCGCGCAGGAGCTGGCCGAGAGCGGCGAGCTGGAGCGGCTGCTCGCGGAGAAGCTCGGCGCGGACTACCGCGACTCGGCCGAGGAGCACGTGGTCGACGTGCTCGGCGGCACGCGCGTCTGACGCGCCGCCGCGCCGCTACTTCGCGCCGGCGACGATGAAGGCGACGAGGTCGTCGAGTTGCGTCTTCGAGAGCTGGTCGCCGTACGTCTCCGGCATGATCCCCTTCGGGTAGCCGGACGAGATGTAGGCGTTCGGGTCGACGATCGACTCGTGGACGAACGCGGCGAGCTGCATGTTGGCCTTCTGCGCGTCCTCGGTCGGCTTGCTGTCGAGGTCGGGGCCGACGGCGCCGCTCGTCCCGGCCGGCTGGAAGGTGTGGCAGCTGCCGCAGCCTGCCGACGCGAAGACGCTCTTGCCCGCGGTCGGGTTCCCGGCCGCGGCGGCGCTCGTCGTCGTCGCGGCGGTGGTCGCGGGCGCGGCGCTCGTCGTGGTCGCCTGCGTCGCCGCGGCGCTCGTGACGGTGACGGTCGCGGTCACGGTCTTCGTGCCGCTGCTCTTGCCGAGCGAGGTGTAGTGGCCGATCGCCCAGCCTGCGAACCCGGCCGGGAAGAGGAGCGCCGCGAAGAGCACCCACAGCACGATCTCCCCCACCGAGACCCACGGATTGCGACGTCTGCGCCGTGCCACGGCAGGAGGCTAACCGGTCGCGCCGGTCGCGTGCCGCGACAACCCTGCCCACCGCCAGCCGATCGCCGGGATCGCCCCCGCGTCGACGAGCGACTGCTCGAGCGTCTCGCTCGCCGGGCCGCCCAGCCAGCGGTGCAGGTACGGCACCCACTCGAGCGCCCGCTCCTCCCAGCGCGCCCGCAGCTCCGCGAGCAGGAGCGTGTGCGGGTGCAGGTCGGGATGCCGCCCGCGCCACTCGTCGAGCCGCGCCGGGCCGGGCGGCTCGGCCCCAGCCGCCGCGAGCAGCCGGTGCTGGCCCTCGTACCACTCGGTCGCGGGCTCGTCGACCAGGTCGCGGGCGAACTCGTCGACGAGCAGGAGCGGCGCCGCCGCGGCGAGCAGGTCGAGCGAGCCCCCGAGCGGGCGCACGTGGTGGAGCACGCGCCCGGCGACGACCGCATCCCAGCCAAGTTGCAATTTGCAACTTTCCTGGAAGCGCGCCTGGACGAACCGTTCGCCCGCCGGTGCCTTCGGGTCGATCCCGAGCACGTCGTAGCCGGCCTCCGCGAGCGCCGGCACGAGGCCGCCCTCGGAGCCGCAGCCGACCTCGAGCACCCGACACGGGGGCGGCGGCAACTGGTAAAGCACGAAGTCGATGAAGGCGGCCACGACCGTGAGCCTCGCAGAGATCCGCCGCCGCGTGACGGCCGCCCAGGCGTACGCCGCGCGCGCCCGCGCCGCCACCGCGGCCGAGCTGGAGGCGGCCGTCCGCCGCGCCGCCTGCATCCAGCTCGACTCGATCTCGACCGTCGAGCGCGCGCACCGGATCTCGATCGGCGCCCGGATCGGCGCCTATCCGGAGCCCGCGGTGTCGCGCCTGCTCCGCAGCGGCCGGATCTTCGAGTACTGGGCGCACGAGGCGTGCCTGCTTCCGGCCGAGGACTACCGGATGCACCGCTGGCGGATGCGCCGCTTCGCCGAGCAGCATCCCTGGTTCGGGCGCGTGCTCGAACGCGAGCCGGAGCTGACGGCGCACGTGCTCGCCGAGATCGGGGAGCGCGGCCCGCTCGGCGCCCGGCATTTCGAGGGCGAGGGACGCGGCGGCATGTGGAACTGGAAGCCGGCGAAGGTCGTGCTCGAGGCGCTCTACTCGGCCGGCCGGCTCGCGATCGCGGGACGGGAGCGCTTCCAGCGGCTCTACGACCTGCCCGAGCGGGTGCTGCCGCCCGAGGCGCTCGCGGGCGAGCCGCCGGGGGAGGACGAGTTCGTGCGCTGGGCGACGCTGCGCGGCGTCGAGGCGCGCGGCGCGCTGACCGAGTCGGCGGTCGCGGAGATGTGGCGGCTCGCGGGCGGCGCGAAGCGGGTCCGCCCGCACGCCGACGCGCTCGTCGCCGAGGGCAGGCTCGTCCGCGCCCAGGTCGAGGACTGCAAGGCGCCCGTGCTCCTGCCCGCCGGCCGCGACGCCGACGAGGGGACGCTGCCGCCCGCGCTCCTGCTCGCGCCGTTCGACAACCTGCTCTGGGATCGCGGCTTCCTCGAGCGCGTCTTCGGCTTCCGCCACGTGATCGAGGTCTACAAGCGCGAGCACGAGCGCGTGTTCGGCTACTACGTGCTGCCGCTGCTACGCCGCGACCGGATCGTCGGCCGCGCCGACCTCAAGCACGACCGGGCCGAGGGCGTGCTGCGGGTGAAGGCGTTCCATCCGGAGCCGGGGGTGCGCGGCGACCTGCGCGGGACGCTGGACGCGGCGCTCGCGCGGCTCGCCCGCGTGGTCGGGGCCGAGGCGGTCGCGTGACGAGCCTCGAGGCGGCGCGCCGGATCGCGGTGCCCGCGCAGCTCCTCGAGGGCAGCGCGGAGAGCGTGCTCGAGACGGTGCGCCGGCTCGGCTTCCTCCAGCTCGACCCGATCTCGGTCGTCGCGCCGCCGCAGCACCTCGTCCTCTGGAGCCGGCTCGGCGCCTTCGACGTCGCGGAGCTCGACCGGCTGCTCTGGGAGGAGCGCAAGCTCGTCGAGTGGCGCGCGTTCGTCTACCCGGTCGAGGACCTGCCGCTGCTGCGCGCGCGGATGCGGCGCGCGCTCAACCGCAACGCGAACGAGTGGCTGCGCGAGAACCGCTCCTTCCGCCGCTACGTGCTGCGCGAGCTGGAGGCGCGCGGGCCGCTCCTCTCCCGCGAGATCGAGGACCACAAGGGCCATGCGCGGCAGGAGCACGACTGGTGGGGCGCGCGCAAGATGGGACTGATGCTGGAGATCCTCGCCGCGCGCGGCGAGGTGGCGGTCGTCGGCCGGCGCGGACGGCAGCGCGTCTGGGATCTCGCCGAGCGCTGGTATCCGGAGACGGAGACGCCGACCTGGCGGCAGGCCGAGCGCCGGCTCGCCGAGCGGCGCTTCCGCGCGCTCGGCGTGAAGCTCGAACGCGGCAAGCTCGTCGTCCATCCGGAGGCCGAGGACGGGCCCGTGCCCGAGGACCGCGTCACCTTCCTCAGCCCGTTCGACCGGCTGATCCACGACCGGGCGCGGCTCGAGGCGCTCTGGGGCTTCCACTACCGGCTGGAGATGTACGTGCCGAAGGCGAAGCGGGAGTACGGCTACTACGTGCTGCCGATCCTGCGCGGCGACCGGATCGTCGGCCGGATCGAGCCCGTGCACGACCGCAAGGCGGGGCTGCTGCGCGTGAACGGGCTCTGGTGGGAGCCCGGCGAGGAGCCGTGCGACCTCGAGGCCCCGCTCGACTCGCTCGCCCGCTTCCTGGGCGCCGAGCGGGCGTAAACTCGACCGATGGACTTCGAGACGCGCGCGATCCACGTCGGCCAGGAGCCCGACCCGGCGACCGGGGCGATCATCACGCCGATCTACCAGACCTCGACCTACGTGCAGGAGGCGGTCGGGGAGCACAAGGGCTACGACTACTCGCGCGTCGCGAACCCGACGCGGCACGCGCTCGAGACCGCGCTCGCGTCGCTCGAGTCGGCCGAGCACGGGATCGCCTACTCGTCCGGGCTCGGGGCGACGACGACGCTGATGCACCTGCTGAACCCGGGCGACCGGGTCGTCCTGATCGCGGACGTCTACGGCGGCGTCTACCGGATGACCTCGCAGGTGTACGAGCCGAAGGGCTACCGCTTCCACTACCTGCCGGCCGACGAGTTCCCGAACCTCGCGGAGCACCTCGACGACTCGACGCGGATGGTGTGGATCGAGTCGCCGTCGAACCCGCTCCTGAACGTCGTCGACATCCGCGCCGCGGCGGAGGCGGCGCACGCGGCGGGCGCGCTGCTCGTCGTCGACAACACGTTCGCGACGCCGTACCTGCAGCGTCCGCTCGAGCTGGGCGCCGACGTCGTCGTCCACTCGACGACGAAGTACCTCGGCGGCCACTCCGACGTGGTCGGCGGCTTCGCGGCGACGAACGACCCGACGGTGGCGGAGCGGCTGCGCTTCCTGCAGAAGTCGCTCGGCGCGGTGCCGGGCCCGTTCGACGCGTGGCTCGTGCTGCGCGGGATCAAGACGCTCGCGCTGCGGATGCGCAAGCACTGCGAGAACGCGAGCGTGGTCGCGAGCGTGCTGGAGCGGCATCCGCGGGTCGAGCGCGTCTTCTACCCGGGCCTGCCCGGCCACCCGGGGCACGCGGTCGCGGCGCGGCAGATGCGCGACTTCGGCGGCATGGTCTCCGTCCTCGCCGAGTCGCCCGAGGAGGCAGCCGCGCTCGTCGCCCGGACGAAGCTGTTCCAGCTCGCGGAGTCGCTCGGCGGCGTCGAGTCGCTGATCGAGGTGCCGGCCCGGATGACGCACGCGGCCACCGCGGACGCGCCGTTCGCGGCGCCGGCGAGCCTCGTCCGGCTCTCGGTCGGGATCGAGTCGGCGGAGGACCTCGTCGCCGACCTCGAGCAGGCGCTCGTGCCGGCGCACGCCCGGGCCTGAGCCGTGCCCGCGGACGCGGTCGTCTTCGTCGAGATCCCCGCCGGCTCGCGGAACAAGTACGAGTGGGACGACGCGCTCGGCGGGATCGTGCTCGACCGGCGGCTCTTCACCGCGATGACCTACCCGGCCGACTACGGCTTCGTCGAGGGGACGCTCGCCGAGGACGGCGACCCGCTCGACGCGCTCGTGCTCGTCTCCGACCCGACCTTCCCGGGCTGCCGGATCCGCGTCCGCCCGATCGGCGTCTTCCACATGTCCGACGAGAAGGGGCCGGACGAGAAGCTCCTCTGCGTGCCGCTCGGCGACCCGGCCTTCGAGCGCGTCGCCGACGTGCACGACGTCGCCTCGGAGCTGCGCGACGAGATCGAGCACTTCTTCCAGCGCTACAAGGACCTGGAGCCGTCGAAGCAGACGGACACGCGCGGCTGGGGCAACCGGCACGAGGCGGAGCAGATCCTCGCCGCCGCGCGCGGGCGGGCGTGAGCGGCGAGGGCGCCCGCTGCGAGCTGGCCGAGGCGGCGGCGTTCGCCGACGTCTGGGAAGGGCTCGGCGCGCCGTCCCGCCGGGTCGCCGGCGCGACCTGCCTGGCGCTGGCGGACGAGCCGCAGCACCTCCTGTTCAACCGCGTGGTCGGGCTCGGCGTCTCGGAGCCGGTCGGGGACGGCGACCTCGACGAGATCGACGGCTTCTACCGGGACGCGGGCGTGCGCCACTACGCGATCGCGCTCGCCCGCGACGCCGGCGCGGGACTCGAGGGGCGGCTGCGCGAGCGCGGCTTCACGCCCGGCTACCCGTGGATGCGGTTCCGGCGCGGGATCGAGCCGCCGCCGGAGGTCGCGAGCGAGGTACGGGTGGTCGAGACCGGGGACGGCGCCGCGTTCGGCCGGGTCGTCGCGACCGGGTCGGGGCTGCCGCTGGAGGTGGGCGCCGGGTTCGGCGCGGTCGCGGGCCGGCCCGGGTGGCATCTCTTCCTCGCGCTCGCCGGCGGCGAGCCGGCCGGCGCCGGCGCGCTCTTCGCGCGGGACGGGATCGGCTGGCTCGGCGCGGCGGCGACGCTCCCGGAGCAGCGCGGCCGCGGCGCCCAGACCGCGCTCCTCGCCGCGCGCATCGCCCGCGCCGCCAAGCTGGGCCTCGAGACGCTGACCGTCGAGACCGGCAAGAACCTCGCCGGCCGGCCGAACCAGTCGTACCGGAACATCCTCCGCGCCGGCTTCGCGGAGTGGTACCTGCGGCCGAACCTCGTCTCGCCGCCGCGCTAGGCCGCGGGCTCGGTCTCGAGGAGCCAGAGCGGCCCGTCGGCGCACTCGACGCGGCGCGCCCCCTCCCGCTCCTCGAGCGAGGAGGCGAGCACGCGCACCGGCTCGCCGTCCAGCTCGAGCAGCGCGCCCGTCTCGGCGCCGGGAGCGGCGATCGCGTAGCGCCACGCCCACACGAGCCGGTGGTTCTCGAGCGCCGGGCGCGAGAGGTCGAGCCGGACGTCCTCGCTCCCGAAGAAGCCCTGGTACTCGCCGCCGGCGGCCTGCGGCGTCCCCTCCTCGCCGGCCGCGAGCCGGTCGAGCGCCTCGGCGAGCGTGGCGCCGACGACCTCGCCCATGCGCGGGAAGAAGACGTCCGGCGGCTCGTACTCGCCGAGCGGGAACTCGGTCTGCGCGAGCACCGGGCCGGTGTCCAGCTCCGCGTCCATCCGGTGGAAGGTGACGCCCGTGGTCGCGTCGCCGTCGCGGATCGCCCACGCGACGGGGATCGGGCCGCGGTGGCGCGGCAGCAGCGACGGGTGCCCGTTCAGCCAGCCGAGCCGCGGCACCGCGAGCGCGTCGCGCGGCACCTTCCACGGGAAGCCCATGCAGACGACGAGGTCGGGGCGCACCGACTCGAGCAGGGGCGCGATCCGGGCGCGGCTCGACGCGACGAGGATGTCCAGGTCGGGCGGGGCGGCGGCGGCGAGCGGCCCGACGCTGTCGGCGAGGCGGTGGCGCACGGTGAGGAGCGCGACCGGCTCGTGGCCCTTCTCCCGGAGCAGCGCGTGGAAGCCTTCGAGCACGGGCGGGACGCGCGTGACGATCGCGACCCGCCACGACGGCCCGCCCGTCACTGGTCGCGCAGGATCCGGCCGCCGGAGGACTGGTTGCGCGCCTTGACGACGATCTCGTCGACGTTCACGTGCCAGGGCCGGGTGAGCGCGAAGAGGACGCAGTCGGCGACGTCCTCGGCGGTCATCGCGTCGACGCCGCGATAGACGGCGGCGGCCTTCTCCTCGTCGCCCCGGAAGCGGACGACCGAGAACTCCGTCTCGACGAGGCCCGCGTCGACGGTGGTGATGCGGATGGGGCGGCCGAGCAGGTCTTCGCGGAGCGCGTAGGTGAAGCCGCGCTCGGCGAACTTCGCGGCGACGTAGGTGGCGCCGCCCTCGTACGCCTGCCGGCCGGCGACCGAGCCCATGTTGACGATGTGGGCGCGGTCGGAGAGGTGCGGCAGGCAGAGCCGGGTCATCCGCACGAGGCCGGTGACGTTGACGCCGAAGACGGTGGCCTCGTCCTCCTCGCTCGACGCGTCGAAGGGGGCGCGGCCGAGCGCGAGGCCGGCGTTGTTGAAGAGGATGTCGAGGCCGCCGAGCCGCTCGACCGCCTCGGCGACGAAGCGCTCGCAGCTCTCCGGGTCGGTGACGTCGAGGTGGAGCGCGATCTCGGTCTCGAGCCGCTCGACGCGGCGCGCGCCGCCGGCGACCGTCGCTCCCGCCTGCGCGAGCGCGCGCGCGGTCGCCCGCCCGATCCCGGAGGAGGCGCCGGTGACGATCGCCCGCTTACCGCTCAGATCCACCGCGGCCGATGCTAACGCGCTGCGAGCGTTGCGCGACGTGGTCGACCTGGAGCGTCGTGTGCCGGAGGTCGAAGCGGTCGCGCAGCACCTGCTCGAGCCGGCGGCGCGCGCCGTGGCAGTCGGCGCCCGGGGCGACGAGGACGTGGGCGGCGAGCGCGGGGAAGCCGCTCGTGACCGTCCAGACGTGCAGGTCGTGCACCTCGACGACGTCGTCGTCCTCGGCGAGCGCGGCGGCGACCTCGGCGGGCTGGATCCCGGCGGGCGAGGCCTCGAGGAAGACGCGGCCGGATTCGCGCAGCAGCGTCCAGCTCGCGTAGAGCATCAGCCCGGCGACGAGCAGGCCGGCGATCGGGTCGAAGCGGTTCCAGCCGGTGGCGAGCACGAGCGCGCCGGCGACCGCGGTGCCGACGAAGGCGGCGAGGTCGGTGGCGACGTGGAGGAAGGCGCCGCGCACGTTCAGGCTCTCCCGGCTCGCGCGGGAGAGGACGCCGGTGGCGGCGAGGTTGACGGCGATCCCGGCGCACGCCACGACGAGCACGACGAGTCCCTCCACCTCCGGCGGGGAGATCAGCCGGCGGACCGCCGTGTAGACGATCAGCAGCGCGACGACGAGCAGCGTGGCGCCGTTCGCCTGCGCGGCGAGGATCTCGGCGCGGCCGAACCCGAACGTCCAGACGCCGCGGGCGGGCCGGGTGGCGACGCGGGCGGCGTAGAGCGAGCCGGCGAGCGCGGCGGCGTCGCTCAGCATGTGGCCCGCGTCGGCGAGGAGCGCGAGCGAGCCGGAGAGGAGCCCCGCCGCCACCTCGGCCGCCATGAAGGCGAGGATCAGCGCGAGCGCGATCGCCAGGGCGCGCCGGTCGGCGTCGCGTCCCGCGTGCCCGTGCGCGTGCCCGTCGCCGTGCCCGTGCGCGTGCATGGCCGAAGCGTACGCGCCCCTTCCGGCCGCGTCCGGGGTCAGCGCCCATGCCTCGGTCGGGGGAGACCGAGCGGCCATGGCCGCGGGAGACCCCGCGGCCGCGGCGAGGGCCTCGAGGTCACGGCCGTTTCCGTCATCGGCCCAAACAGCCTTCCGCGCAACCAAGGCGCGCGACGCGCAGGAGCCATGTCCCTTCCCGCCACGTCCGGTGTCAGGCACCGGACGTGGCGGGAACCGTCGTGTCCGCGAGAGACCTGGCCGTGCGGGCCACGTCCGGGGCCAGAGCCCGTGCCTCGGTCGAGGGAGACGAAACGGCCATGGCCGACCGGCGCACCGCCGCGCCGCCGCCCCCGGATCGCCGCTTCGTGAGAAGAAGCTAAGGGTGTGGCCATCCGCACAAAAGGGAACGCCTGGCACGGCTAGACTGCCGCTCCATCCATGGCCGCCGCTGACGTCACCGGAGGGCTGCGCCTCAATCAGGAGGCGACGACTCTCAACGCCCAGCTGCGGCGCCTGACGCGGGTCGCCACCTTCGTCGCCGTCCTGACGAGCCCGGCCGTCTTCCTCTGGCTGCACGAGCAGGTCGGCTGGAACCTCCGCTGGTCGATCGTCGGCACCTTCGCGATGGTCGTCGCGTTCCGCGGCCTCGTCGACGTGTTCGTGCGGCGCGTGATCCCCTGGCCGAGCCTCTTCGGGCAGGACGACGCGAAGCAGCGCGAGGAGGACATGACCGCGCGCCGCCGCGCCTGGTTCTGGCGCAGCGTCTACTGGCTCACCTTCGTCGTCCTCGGGATCTTCACCGCGGTCTGGGCGGTCGAGTCGGCGGTGAACGGGTGGCAGAACTGGCCGGCGATGTTCGGCCGCTTCGGCCACAACGTCGCCCAGTTCGTGACGAGCGGCGCGATCTTCCAGCTCGGCGCCCTGCTCGTCTTCTACCTCTTCTTCAACATGATCATCCTGATCGGCCCGCTGATGGCGATGGGGATCGGGCAGATCCGCGGCTTCCAGCCGGGCGACGCCGACTGGGGCGTCCACCTCGAGGACGTCCGCGGCCAGAGCGAGGCGAAGGAAGAGGTGCGCAAGATCGTCACCCTCTGGCAGTCGGGCGAGATCTTCGAGAAGGCCGGCGGCAAGCGCGAGCGCGGCCTGCTCTTCCACGGCCCGCCCGGCACCGGCAAGACGATGCTCGCGAAGGCGATCGCGACGAGCTTCAACGCCCCGTTCGTCTCGATCCCGGGCTCCGGCTTCGCGCAGACCTTCATCGGGATGGACGCGGTGATCGTGCGCTTCCTCGCCCGCAAGGCGAAGCGCCTCGCGCGGAAGTGGGGCGGCACCTGCATCGTCTTCATCGACGAGATCGACGCCGTCGGCATGCGCCGCGCCTCGCTCGGCGCCGGCGGCCGCGAGACGATCACCGACATCGACCGCGTCCTCCGCGACAGCATGTTCTTCGGCCCGATGGGAGCCCTCAACCGCTCGGGCGACCTGATCGTCGAGTCGAAGGCGTGGCGCGACCGCCTGTTCGAGCTGCGCGCGCCGCAGCCGTCCTCGCCGTATCCGCCGTTCGTGCACCGGCTCGCGAACGGGTTCAACCAGGGCGTGTTCGGCGGCGGCCTCTGGGGCGGCCAGGGCGGCCTCGCGCTCAACCAGCTGCTCGTCGTGATGGACGGCCTCGACAACCCGCCGTTCATGCGCCGCGTGATGACGACGACAGTCAACTCGCTGCTCGACGCGTCCTACGTGATCCCGACCAGGATCGGGCGCGTCCGTCTCCGCGTCCCGAAGCCGAAGCCGCGCAAGGAGCAGATCTACTTCATCGGCGCGACGAACGTCCCGATCGAGAACCTCGACCCGGCGCTCACCCGCCCCGGTCGGATGGGCCGCCACGTCTGGTTCAGGACGCCGACGAAGGACGACCGCAAGGACATCTTCGACCTCTACCTCGGCAAGGTCTCCCACGACGACGCCCTCGACACCCCCGAGCGGCGCGACGAGATCGCGCGCATCACGAGCGGCTACTCGCCGGCGATGATCGAGCAGGCGTGCTCGCTCGCGCTCACCTACGCGCATCACCGCGGCGAGCTGAAGTTCTCCTGGAACGACATGTTCGAGGCGATGACCGTGCTCGAGGCCGGCGTCGCGACCGACTTCCAGCCGACGCCCGAGGACGCGCGCGCGACCGCGCGCCACGAGGCCGGCCACGCGTCGACCGCGCACGTCTACCGCCCCGAGGTCGAGTCGAGCCGCCTCTCGATCAAGATGCGCCCCGGGATGCTCGGCCACCACATGGCGCGCGAGAAGGAGGAGCGCTTCAAGACATGGCAGCACGAGTACGTCGGCCAGCTGATCCACGGGCTCGGCGCGATGGCGGCGGAGCACGTCTTCTACGGCGAGAACGCGGGCGGCGTCTCGGGCGACCTCGAGACGGCGACCGCCGAGGCCGCGGTGATGGTCGGCATCGCCGGCATGGGGCCGATCCGGATCGACTTCCCCGAGGGGAAGTTCGACGACGAGACCGCCGAGGAGACCCGCAAGCGCGTCCTCGACCGCGCGGAACGGCTCGGCCTGACCCTGATGAACCGGACGCGCGGCAGCGTCGACGCGCACGCGGACCCGATCGCGTCGATCCTGCACGACCCGTACAAGCGGAAGGCGGCCGCCCAGATCCTCGGCCAGGCGTTCGTCACCGCCTACGTATTCGTGCTCGAGAACAAGGATCGCGTCGACCGGCTCGCGGAGGTCCTCTACGAGCGCAGGGAGCTGTACGGCGACGAACTGCTGCGCGTGCTCGATTCGCAGCAGTTCACGAAGCCGGAGATCGACTGGAGTTCGGAGGAGATTTGGCCGCGGATCTGACCGAGACCGCACCGCTCGAGCAGCCCGCGCCCGAGCCGGCGCCGGAGAAGCCCGCCTTCAAGCCGCTGCACCGGCGGCGGTTCCTCTTCCTCTACACGCTGCTCGCGGTCGTGCTCGCCGCGGCGGTGGCGGGCGTCGTGCTCGAGGAGGGCTCGTCGGTGACGGGCAGCGCCGCGTGGTCCACGTGGAAGCCGAGCGCGGGCGGGATCTCGGCGGCGCGCCAGATCGCGGCGCACGTGGCGCCGGAGTACCGGCTGCCGAGCGGCAAGCAGCTCGTCGACGTGATCGCGAAGGCGCCGTCGGTGTCGCCGGGCAGCCAGCAGATCCCGGTGCACTACCTCGCCGTGCGCGGCTCGGGCGGGAGCGGCGACCGGATCAGCGACGTCTCCTCGTCGAACACGGTCATGTTTTCGCTCTGCGGGCTCGGAGCGTCCTGCTCGATCGCGACCGGCACGGCGTCGGTCGCGCGCGGGCGGCTCGTGCGGCGCGAGATCCTGGAGCTGGCGCTCTACACGTTCAAGTACGTGGACGGGATCGAGAACGTGATCGCGTTCATGCCGCCGCGGCCCGGCGCGCAGCCGGAGTACGTCGTCTACCTGCAGGAGTCCGACCTGTCGGCGCAGCTCGACGAGCCGCTCGCCGACACGCTCGGGCCGAAGACGCCGCTGCCGAACACGATCCCGGCCCGCGAGGTGCGGGTCGTGGACGCGACCACCGAGTCGCGCGTCTACGCGTTCAGCCTCTCGCAGGCGCAGCAGGGCGACGCGATCCTGGTGCTCGCCCCGCTCCCGTCCTAGACGCTACGACCCCGGCTGCCGCCAGCGCATTCCCTCGAACCGACCGAAGTCGCGGTCGAACGAGACGATCTCGGCGCCGTACTCGAGCGCGAGTGCGGCGAGGTGCGCGTCGTTGACGAGGTTGACGGCGGCCCCGGTCGAGGCGAGCAGCCCGTGCAGGAGCGGCAGGTGTCGGGGCGTCGGCGAGACGACGACGGCCGGCGGCTGCGAGAGCCAGCGCTCGACGACTCCGGTCGCCTCGTCGACGTCGAGCGGCCGCGGGAAGATCGCGGCGCTCGTGGTCAGGCGGAGGAACGCGAGCAGGACGATCCAGGCGAAGCCGACCGGCTCCAGGCCGCCGAGCGCCGCGTCGAGCCAATCGCGCGCCGTGCAGTGGTTGGCGGCGTCCGCGTCGACGGCGTAGACGAGCACGTTCGCGTCGACGAGCTTCACGTCACTTCCGCGCGGCGAGCCGTCGGCCCAGCTCGGCGTCCTCCAGCTCGCCGGCGAGGCGTAGCGCCTGCTCGAGCGGGACGGCGGGCCGCCCCAGACGGAAGGTCGGCGTCTCGAACGGCGCGGCCGGCCCCCTGCCGGCGGCGGCTCCGGCGCGGATGGCCGTGTTGACCGCCTCCTTGAACGAGAGGCCGCGGTCCCGCATCAGCCGCTTGATCAGCGTCTCGACGTCGGGCTCGAGCGTGACCGTCGTCCGCATTGTCGCATCATAGCATCAGTAGAATGTGCATCATGATGCAGAGGGTGGCCGCTGTAGGGTCGGGCGGGATGCGCGCGCGCCCCGGCCTCCCGGACGTGCTGACCCCTGCCGCGCTCGCCGTCGCGGCCTGGGGCGCCGTCGCGGCGTCGTGGCCGCCGGCGGCGCTCGGCGGCGTGTTCGCGCTGGCCGGCTACCTGCTCTGGGCGCGCCGCGGCCGGCCCTGGCACGACCTGCAGGTGGTCGCGCTCCTGCTGCCCGGGCTCGCCGGCGCGCTCTGGCTCGCCGCGGCGAGCACGGCGCCCGGCGTCGCGCTGACGGGCCTCCTCTGCGCGATCCTCGGCCACCACGGCCGGCACCGCCCGGACGATTCGGCGTAACCGCCGCGGCGGCTCGACCGTTTCTGACCGAGACACCCCCCCAACCGACTCCCCTGCGGGAGAGGAGGAACCGAATCCATGCTGCTTCTCGTGCTGCTTGCCGTGCTGGCGCTGATCGCCTTCGGCGTCGGCTTCGTCGTCCACTGGCTGTTCATCGTCGCGGCCGTGCTCGCCCTCATCTGGCTGATCAGCCTGCTCGCCGGCGGCATCGGCCGCCCCGGCGCGCGACGCTGGTAGCGGCGACGCGAGTTCCCTCCAGGCGGCGGGTGGGTCCCCCTCCCGCCGGAAATGAGCCGGGCGGCCCATTGCGGGCCGCCCGCTCGTCTGCGACCGTACGAGGCGTGTCGCAGACCCAGATCCTGCTCTGGATCCTCGCGCTCTTCGTGCTCGAGGTGAACCACCTGAAGTGGATCTGGTGGGAGTTCTGGGACTGCCGCAGCTGCGCCGCGAAGCACAAGGACTGCGCCTGCGGCGCGACCCGCGCCTGGGTCATGTACCTGTAGCCTGGTCCGGCTTGCGCCCCCATCGACTAGCGGTCCAGGTCGCGGCCCTTTCAAGGCCGTAGCGCGGGTTCGAATCCCGCTGGGGGCAT
>DASSND010000020.1:0-112332 GCA_035688315.1 Gaiellaceae bacterium
TCGAGGCCGCGGATCGCGGCCAGGATGATGTGGTCGAGGTCGCGCTCGCCGCCGCGGTTCCGCTTCATCGGGTTGAAGCGCAGCTCGAGCGTCGTGATCCCCTGCGAGCGGTAGGCGCCGCCGATCGCGCCGTGCACCGACACCTCCACCGCGGCCGGGCTCGACTGGATCAGCTCCGTCCAGTGGTAGATCGCGTCGAGCGCGTCCAGGTCGGGCACGCCGCGCGGATCCGACACCGTCACTAGGCGGTCGAAGTCCCAGTAGTCCTTCACCGGCAGCGCGATCCCCTGCCGGTGCGCGAGCGACCAGAGGACGTCGGAGGGGACCGAGCCGCCGAGATGCGTGTGCAGCTCGGCGAGACCTCCGTCCATCCGGCGAGTCTAGCCGTACCCGACGACGGCCCAGCGCCGGCGCGCGAAGCGCGGGCCGAGCAGCGCGAGCCGCGCCGCGATCAGCACGTCGAGCGCCGCCCACACGCCGACGACGCCCCAGCCGAACGCGAGCGCGAGCGACGCGAGCGCCACGAAGATCGCGCTCGCCGCCAGCATCGACCACATCAGGTACTGCGTGTCGCCGGCGCCGATCAGGATCCCGTCGAGCGCGAACACCGCGCCGCCGAGCGGCTGCATCGCGGCGAGGAACGGCCACAGGAGCGCCGCCTCGTGGAGCACGCGCGGGTCGCCGGTGAACGCGCGCGGCAGCGCATGCCACAGCGGCGCCAGCACGGCCGCGAACAGGAGCCCCACCGCGACCGACCAGGCGATCATCCGGAACGCCGCCGCGTGCGCGCCGTCGGCGTCGCCCGCGCCCAGCATCCGGCCGACCAGCACCTGCCCCGCGATCGCGACCGCGTCGAGCACGAGCGCGAGGAAGAGGAAGAGCTGGTAGGCGATCTGGTGCGCGCCCAGCTCCGCGTCTCCCATCCGCGCCAGCACCGACGCCGCGACGAGGAACGACGCGTACAGCGCCGCCGTCCGCACGAAGATCTGCCGGCCCACCCGCACCATCGGCCGCATCTCCGCCAGGCTCGGCCGCCGCGACGGCGCGTGCGGACGCAGCAGCTCGACCACGAACGCGACGCCCATTCCCGCCTGCGCCACCGCCGTCCCCGCCGCCGAGCCGGCGATCCCCCAGCCGAACACGTAGACGAACACGACCTCCAGCACGAGGTTGACGACGTTCGCCGCGAGCACGATCTCGAGCGGGCGGCGCAGGTTCGACACGCCGCGCAGATAGCCCTGCCCCGCGAGCGCCACGAGCGCCGCCGGCAGCCCGAGCGCCGCGATCCGGAAATAGACGAGCGCGAGCTGGCCGGAGCGGCCGTGGCCGCCGAGCCCGCGCAGGAGCGGCCCCGCCACCGCCTCGCACACGACGAGCAGCGCGACGCCGATCGCGAGCGACACCCAGAGCGCCTGCGCCGCGAGCCGCGCCGCCCGCTCCTGCTGGCCCGCCCCGGAGGCGCGCGCCACCACCGACGTCGTCCCGTAGGTGAGGAAGTTGAAGATCGTGAACGCGCCCGCCAGCACCGTGCCGGCGAGCCCGAGCGCCGCGATCTGCGGCCGGCCGAGATGCCCCACGATCGCCGTGTCCGCGAGCACGTAGAGCGGCTCGGCCGCGAGCGCGCCGAGCGCCGGGATCGCGAGCCGCATGATCTCGCGGTCGTGAGGAGAGCGAAGACGCACCGGCGCGCCACGATAATGCGCCGATGAAGATCGGGATCGTCGTCCCCTACTCGTGGTCCTTCTGGGGTGCCGTCGTCGAGCACGCCGAGCTGCAGTCGGAGGCGCTCCGGCGGCTCGGCCACGACGTCAAGACGATCATGGGCAACGACCCGCCCGGCCAGTTCACGCGCGTCCTCCACCCGCGCCACGGCCGCCACGGCGAGCCGCCGCCCGACGTGATCCCGATCGGCCGCTCCGTGATCGTGCCGGCGAACGGCTCGCTGCCGAACATCATCCTCAGCCCGCGCGCCTTCTTCCGGATCCGCGACGCGCTCCGCCGCGAACGCTTCGACGTCCTCCACCTGCACGAGCCGATGACCCCGATCCCGTGCATCGCCGCGCTCGCCTCCTGGGAGGGGCCCACCGTGGCGACCTTCCACGCGAGCGGCGAGCTGGGCTGGATGAAGATCGCGAAGCGGATCTGGGGGTTCCTCGCCGACCGGATCGACCGGCGGATCGCCGTCTCCGAGATGGCGGCGCAGTCGGCCGCGCGCTACCTCCCCGGCGACTACGAGATCGTCCCGAACGGCGTCCTCATCCCGCCGTACGCCGAGCCGGGCGGCCGCGCCCACCGGATCGTCTTCGCGGGGCGCCACGAGTCGCGCAAGGGGCTGCACGTGCTGCTCGCGGCGTGGCCCGAGATCCGGCGCCGCACCGGCGCCGAGCTGCGCGTGATCGGCGCCGACCCGCTGCGGGTGCGCTTCCTCATGACCCGGCTGCGCGTCCCCGAGGACGGGATCGAGGTGCTCGGCTTCCTCGACCAGGAGCGCTTCACCGAGGAACTGCTGTCGGCGAAGGCGCTCGTCGCGCCTTCGCTCGGCGGCGAGAGCTTCGGGATGGTGCTCACCCGCGCGTTCGCCTGCGCGACCCCGGTCGTCGCGAGCGACATCGCCGGGTACCGCGACGTGATGACCGCCGAGACGGGATTCGCGTTCCCTCCGGGCGACGGGGACGCGCTCGCCGACGCCGTCGAGGCGCTGCTCGGCGACGAGGAGCGGCGGCAGCAGCTGGGGGCGGCCGCGCGGCGGCTCGCCCAGGAGCGCTACTCGTGGGACGCGATCGCCCTCCGGCTCGTCGACCTGTACCGCGAGGCCGGGGCACGGTGAGGTCGCTCCGCCGCCTCGCCCGGCTCCCCTCGTCGCCGCTCGGGCGCGCCGCCCTCGGGGCGCCGATCCTCGCCGCGCTCGCCGCGATCGCCTGGTGGCGCGGGCCGACGATCGCGTCCGGGATCGGCGACGCGTTCACCGCCGTGAAGTGGCAGTGGGTCGTGCTCGCGATCGCGCTCAACCTCGTGTCCGTCGTCGTGCGCGCGCTCGCCTGGACGACGGTGATCCACAACGCGATGCCGCCGCCCCACCCGCAGGCGCGGCTCGTCTTCTCCGCCTTCTCGGTCGGGCTCTTCGCGAACGCGGTGCTGCCGGGCCGGATCGGCGAGCTGGCGCGGGTCGCCGTGCTCACGCGGCGGCTGCCGGGGCGGAAGGGCGCGTGGGCGACCCTCGTCGGCACCGTGTTCGCGCACCGCGTCTTCGACATCGTGCCGGTGCTGCTGCTCGTCCTCTACGTCGTCCTCACGGCGAACATCCCGACCTCGGTACAGGCGACGCTGCTCGCCGTGATCGCCGGCGGCGTCGGGCTCTTCGCGTTCGCGTTCGTGAGCGCGCGCCGGCACCAGGCGCTGCCGCTGGAGGGGCTCGGGCCGGTGCGGCGGCTGCTGCAGATGGGGCGCGCCGGGCTCGGCGTGATGCGGACGCCGCTCGGCGCCGCCGGCGCGATCTTCTTCCAGATCTGCGGCTGGGTCTGCCAGATCCTCGCCGTCTGGACGGCGATGCGCGCGTTCGGGATCCACTCGCCGCTGCCGGCGGCCGGCGTCGTCCTGCTCCTGATGAACGTCGTCACGATCTTCCCGTTCTGGCCCGGCAACGTCGGCCTCGTCCAGGTCGCGATCGCGTCGGCGCTCGTCGGCTACGGCGTCGCCTACGGCACCGGGATCGCGTACGGGTTCGGGCTGCAGGCGATCGAGGCGTCGGTCGGCGTCGGCGTCGGCCTGCTCTTCCTCGCGCGGGAGGGGCTCTCGTTCGCGATGCTCAAGGTGATGCCGTCGGCCGCGTCCGCCGAGGTGCCTGCGGCCGAGGCGGACGAGCGGGACGAGCCCGAGCCGGCCCGCGAGCGCGAACGCGTCTAGGGCTCGGGGTCCGACTCGGTGGGCGGGGCCGGGCGCGACTGCTCGGCGCGGCGGGCGAGTTCCTCGACCTTCCCCTGCGCGGCGTCGAGGCGTGCGCGGCAGAGCGCGTAGAGCTGCTCGCCGCGCTCCCACAGCCGGAGCGCCTCGTCGAGCGGCGCCTGGCCCTGCTCGAGCCGGGCGACGATCTGCTCCAGCTCCGCCTCGGCCTGCTCGAACGTCTGCTCCTCGCCGCTCACGGCGCCGGCACCTCCTCGACACGGGCGCCGAAGTCGCCGTCGGCGAGCGTCACGTCGACGCGTCCGCCGACCGCGACCGCGGCGACGGACGAGACGACGCCGTTGTCCGTCCGGACAATCGCGTACCCTCGTTGCAGTGTTGCTGATGGGGACAACGCAGCGAGTTTGGCGGCCGTCGTCTCGAGCGCCGCCCGCTTGCGCTCGACCGCGAGCGCCGGCGCGAGCCGGAGGCGCTCGTGCGTGCGCTCGACGCGCAGTCCCGCCCGCTCGAGGGTGAGCCGGGGCGCGGCCCGCAGCCGCTCCGCCGCCCGTTCGAGCCGCTGCGCGTCCCGCTCGAGCGTGCGCCCGACGGAGCGTCCGAGCCCGTCGCGCAGGCGGTCGAGCTTGCCGGACAACTGAGACAGCTCCGGGACGACGAGCTTGCCGGCCGCGGTCGGCGTCGAGGCGCGGACGTCCGCCGCGAGGTCGCAGAGCGGCGTGTCCTGCTCGTGCCCGACCGCGGAGACGACCGGGACCGGGCACGCCGCGACCGCGCGGACGAGCCGCTCGTCGCTGAACGGGAGCAGGTCCTCGAAGCTGCCGCCGCCGCGCGTGAGCACGATCACGTCGACGCCCGGCTGCTCGCAGAGCGCGCGCAGCGCGGCGACGATCTCGCCGGCGGCGCGCGGGCCCTGCACGTACGTCTCGGCGACGAGCACGTTCGCGGGCGGAAAGCGGTTCTGGATCGTCGTGAGGACGTCCCGCTTGGCCGCGGCGTCGTTGCCGGTGACGAGCCCGATCCGGCGCGGGAGGAGCGGCAGCGGCCGCTTGCGCGCGGCCGCGAAGAGCCCCTCCTCGGCGAGCTTCGCCTTCAGCCGCTCGAGCGCGGCCAGGTGGGCGCCGAGGCCGAACCGCTCGATCGAGAGCGCGCGGAGCGCGAAGTCGCCGCGCTGCTCGAACAGCTCGGGGCGGCCGAAGACGTGCACGCGCTCGCCGTCGGCGAGGTCGAGCCGGAGCGCGTCGAACCGGCCGCGCGGCATCGTCACCGAGACGCACGAGCCGTCGGCCGGATCCTTGAGCGTGAAGAAGACGGTCGCCCAGCGTTCGTGGCGGCGCAGCTCCGTGATCTCGCCCTCGACCCAGACCGAGGGGAGCTTGCCGAGCCAGCGGGCGACGCCGCGGTTGAACGCTGCGACCGAGTAGACGGTGCGGTCCTCGTAGGGGAGCGCCTCGACCTTCGCCACGCGGGCAGGGTACTCGGCGAGGGCGGCGCGAGTCTCTAGAGCAGGATCTCGGCCGCGGTCTCGTGCGCGCAGCCGCGGTCGAGGATGTCGACGGCGACGTGCAGGTCGGCTTCGCTCGCGGCCAGCCGCTCCGCGATCGGCAGCGGATAGCCGGCTTCGATCAGCACGTGAAGACGCCAGCTCTCCACCTTCGAGCGCTCGTCGACGTCCGGTTCGAGGATCTCGGTCAGCTCGCTCATTGTCCGCGTGTGTTCGTGCTGGGTGGGACGAACCCTGCCGCGGGTTTGTTAGTCCGCCCGGCTCAGGCGTCGCGAACGGCGGCGCTCGCCTCGAAGCGGCGCAGCAGCTCCTGCAGGCGCGCCTCGAGGACGCCGCGCTCCGCCTCGGCGTCGGCGTCCAGCTCCTCGAGCCGCCGCCGCACGTCCGCCTCCAGCTCGCCGACGCGCTGCTCGAGCCCGTGCATCCAGGCGTCCCGCTGCTGCTCCAGCTCCGCCGCGATCTCGGCGAGCCGGCGCTCGACGCGCTGCGCGCCCGAGTCGCCGACGTGCGCGAGCCGCTCGGCCAGCACGGCCTCCGCCTCGCGGGCGAAGACGCCGACGGAGCGGTCCAGCTCGCGCCCGAGCCGCTTCGCCGCCTCCTCGCGCTCCCCCTTGACCACGGTGGAGAACTTCTGTGCGGCCTCGTCCGCGTAGGAGCCGACCGCGCGCTCGACGAGCCGCTCCATCTGCTCGACCTGGCGGCGCGCGACCTCCTCGAACCCCTGGCGGATCCGTGCGACCGCCTCCGCCTCCTCGCGCTGGACCGTCTCCTGCAGCTCACGCTCGCGCCGCCGCAGCCGCTCCTCCAGCTCGTGGACCGCGCGGCGCCGCTCGACCGCATGCGCCTCCACCTCGGCGCGGGCGGCGGCGAGCGCCTCCTCGAGCTGCCGGTCGAGCTCCGTGCGCAGCCGGCCGATCGCGCCGCGCTGCTCCTCGCTCTCCGCCGACAGCCGCTCCGCGTCGGCCGTCAGGCGCAGCTCCACCTCGGAGAGGAGCTGCTGCTGCCGATGGCCCAGCTCCGCGATCCGCGCCTTCGTTGCCTCGGCGGCCCGGTCGAGATCCTGCGCCCACCCGGCGAGCCGCTGCTCGACCTGTGCCTGCACCAGTGTCAGGCGCTCGCCGAGCGCGGCAGTCGCCTCGCGCTCCCGCTCCGCGAAGAGCGCGCGGCGCTCCTCGACGAGCTTCCGCTCCTGCTCCTGGAGCAGCGAGGCGGAGTCGGCGCGCGCGCGGGCGAGTGTCCGCTCCAGCTCCGCGGCGTTCCTGCCCGACTCGTCCGCGACGACGGCGACGAGCTTCGCGCGCTCCGTCTCGAAGCGCTCGTCGAGCGCGGCGAGCCGCCTGAGCGCTCGCCGCAGGAGCAGCGCCGCCAGCGCGGCGAGGGCGCACGCGGTGAGCCCGGCTGCCGCGACGGCGAGCGGACGGCCGTGCTTCAGCGCGAAGACGATCCATGCGGCGACGGCCGCCGCGGCCTCGAGCGCCGCCAGAATCGTCAGCACCCACCGCGCCGCGAGACGGAGAGCCGCGCCTGCGAGTGCGAGGGCGGCGACGACCACGCCGGCAGCGAAGACGAGATCGACGACGGTCGTCAGCGACACCGCCTCCATGGTACGGCCTCAGCGCGCGCGGGCAAGGAGCAGCGCCGCGGCCAGCAGCACGACCGCCGCGGCGAGCGCCTTCAGCGCCGCCTCCGGCGCCGCGGCGAGCACGTCGGCGTCGACCGCCAGCCGCTCGCCGTCCCGGAGTGTCGCCGTCCCCTCGACCGCGTCCACCCGCCGCCGCACCAGCCGCACCTGCGTCGAGAGCCGCCGCTGCGCCCAGCTCGCCGCGAACGCGAACGCCGCCAGGGCGAGCGCCTCGCCGCGAAGCGTCCGCGCCGACGCGAAGTACGCGGTGAGCGCCGGGAAGGCGCCCCACGCCCCCGCGAACCAGAGATCCCCGTGGAACGCGCCGCCTGCCAGCTCGAGGTTGTACGCCGCGACGAGGAACGCTCCGGCGACGACGAAGACGAGCAGCCACCACGTCCGCGAGGCCGCCACCGCGATCCCGATCGCGCAGGCGCCCGCCACCGACGCGACCGCGAGCGCGACGAGGACGCCGTCCGGGATCCGCGTCGCGAGCGGGCGCCCGTGCAGCTCGTCGAGCGCGTGCGCGCCGACCCCCAGCGCGAGCGCGAACGCGAGCGTCGTCCAGCCGAGCAGCGCCCAGTCCATCCGCGGCGCGAGCGCCGCCCCGAGCGCGACGTAGGCGAGGTGCCAGAGCGTGTAGGGCGGGTGGAGGAGCGTCACGTAGTCGCGCCAGCCGCCGGGGCGGAGCGCGTAGAAGGCGGGCCGCGCGTCACCCACCGCGCCGCCCCCAGACGACGATCCCGCCGCCGAGGCTGAGCCGCCGCGCCCGCACCTCCTCGATCCCGGCCTCACGCCACAGCTCGAGCAGGCGCGCCTCGGGGAGCCGCTGCCAGAAGCCGCGGATGCTCGGGCCGAGGAAGCGGCCGACCTCGCCCCAGGCGGGCGAGACGAGCCGGCCGGCGCCCGGGAGCCCGACGCGGACGTACAGCTCCCAGAGCGCCCGCCAGATCCCGCGCGGGACGGCGAACTCGAGCATCGCGACCGTCCCGCCCGGACGCACCGTGCGCGCGAGCCCCCGCAGCGTCGCCGCCGGGTCGTCGACGTAGCGGAGGAGGTAGGTGAAGGTGAGCGCGTCGAACTCGCCGTCGGCCGCGACCTCCTCGGCCCGGCCCTCGCGCAGCTCGACGCGCCTGGCGAGCCCGGCTCGCCCGACGCGCGCCCGCCCCGCCGCGAGCATCTCCGGGCTCTGGTCGACGCCGACGACCCGCCGCTCCGGCACGGCGCGCGCCAGCTCGATCGCCACGGCCGCCGTGCCGGTCGCGACGTCGAGCACGCGCAGCGCCTCCGCCGGCACCCGCGACACGAGGAACGCCCGCCAGCGCGGGTCCTGGCCGAAGGAGAGGATCCGCGCCCACCGGTCGTAGTCCGGGCCGAGCGGGGCGAACAGCTCCTGGGCGTGCCGGGTCCGCGGTGAGAGGGCCACCGGGAGAGGACTCTATGCTTGCCGGGTGGCGCTGGACGAGCAGCTCGCCCGCATCGCGTCCGCGGCGGCCGGCTTCGCGGCGCCCGGCGAGGAGGTCGCCGGCGTCGTCGCCGTCGAGCCGCTCGGCCGGCGCGTCTTCCTCTGCGCGTACTCGTCCGGGGACGGCCACGCGTGGCTCGCGCTCGACGGCGACGCGCGCCCGCTCGACGACCGCCGGCTCGTGCGCGAGGCGGCGTCGCTCGCGGCGCTCTGCGAGGTCGCCGAGGAGAGCGCGGGCGGCGGCGACGTCCCGGAGCTGCGCGCGCGGCTCGCCGAGCTGCGCGAGCGCGAGGCGCCGCAGGGGATCGAGGAGGCCGAGGACGCCGCCGCCGCGCTCGCCGGAACGCTCGCGCCGGAGCCGCGGGTCGCCTCGAGCGCCTACCTCGACGCGATCGGCGCCGCCTCGCGGCGGCTCGAGCAGGCGCTCGGCGAGGACGCGCGCTCGCCCTTCACCGCGGCGATGCAGTCCGCGCTCCCCGCGGTCGAGGAGCTGACCGCCGACGTCGAGCGCAACTACAAGGGCCCGCTCGCCTGAACGGCCACGCCTCCGGGGCGGCCGTCGCTAAGCTGGCCCGATGGAAGGCGGAGGCTTCGGATTCCCGTTCGGGGGCGACCCCGAGGAGATCATGCGCGGCCTGCGCGAGTTCGCCGAGGCGCAGGCGGAGAGCGTGCAGGAGGCGCAGCGCGAGCAGTTCGCGACGCTGACCCTGAACACCGCGGTCGAGCTGACCGCCGCCGCGCTCCAGCAGATCGAGCCGCGCGGCGGCGTCGACGAGCAGGCGATCGCGCTGCGCGACGCGATGCGCGTCCTCTTCCCCGAGGCGGTGGCGCTCGTCAGCGCCGCGCGCCAGGGGTTCATGCGCGAGCGCTGAGCCGCGTCGGCGTAGAATCGCCGCGTCCGTGACGCTGCTCGACCGCGCGATCGTTCGCCTGCTGCCGGCCGTTCCGAAGCCGGTCGTGCAGCGGTTCTCCTCCCCCTACATCGCCGGCTCGACGCTCCACGACGCGGTCGAGACGGTGCGCCGCCTCAACGCGGCGGGCAAGCTCGCCACGATCGACGTGCTCGGCGAGGAGATCGCGCGGGAGGAGGACGCGCTGGCGATCGCGCAGGCGTACCGGGACGTGTTCGCCGCGATCGAGGCGCACGCGCTCGACGCGAACGTCAGCGTCAAGCTCACCGGCCTCGGGCTCGAGCTGTCCTACGAGCTCTGCCGGGAGAACCTCGAGGACGTCCTGCGCGTCGCCGCCGCGCAGCGGAACTTCGTCCGGATCGACATGGAGGACTCCTCGACGACCGACGACACGCTGCGCCTCTACCGCGAGCTGCGCGCGGCCGGGCACGACAACGTGGGGGTCGTCCTGCAGGCGTATCTGAAGCGGACGCTCGACGACGTGCGCGCGCTCGCCGACCTGCGCCCGAACGTGCGGCTCTGCAAGGGGATCTACGTCGAGCCGGCGTCGCTCGCGTTCGCCGACGGGGAGGTGGTGCGCGCGAACTACCTCCGCTGCCTCGAGGCGCTCCTCGACGCCGGCTGCTACGTCGGGGTCGCGACCCACGACGAGTGGCTGATCGGCCAGTCGCTGCTGCGGATCTCCGAGCGCGGGCTCGCCCCGGACGGCTACGAGCTGCAGATGCTGCTCGGCGTGCGCGAGGAGCGCGCGAGCGCGCTGGTCGCGGAAGGGCACCGGCTGCGGGTCTACGTCCCGTTCGGCGAGCAGTGGTACGCCTACTCGCTGCGGCGGCTGCAGGAGAATCCCGCGATGGCGGGTACGATCGCACGCGCGACGGCGGGCCGCGTGCTCCGGCTCGGCCGGTCGTGATCTGGGCGCGCGCCGAGGGCTGCCGCGTCACGCTCGCCGACGGGCGCGAGCTGCTCGACCTGACCGGCGGGTTCGGGGTCGCCGCGCTCGGGCATCGCAACCCGCGCATCCTCGCGGCCTGGCGCGAGCAGGAGGTCGTGCACGCGCTCGGCGACCTCGCCGACGCCGCGGTCACCGCGAGGCTGCGCGAGGCGCTGCCCTGGCCGGCGAAGCTCGGCGTGACCGGGGAGGACGCGGTCGAGATCGCGCTCCGCACCGCCCAGCTCGCGACCGGGAGGCCGGGGATCGTCGCGTTCGACGGCGCCTACCACGGCACCGGGCTGCTCGCGCTCGCCGCGACCGGGTTCGAGCGGTTCCGGGAGCCGTTCGCGGCGTGGCTGCCGGGGCCCGTGCACCGGCGCGGCTACGGCGAGGATCCCGGGCCGCTCCCCGCGGACGCGGCCTGCGTGATCGTGGAGCCCGTGCAGGGACGCGCCGGGTCGCGTGTGCCGCCGGACGGGTTCCTCGAGGTGCTGCGGCGACGCTGCGACGAGGCGGGCGCGCTCCTCGTCGTCGACGCGATCTACGCGGGGCTCGGGCGGGTCGGGGAGCTGTGGCCGGGGGCCGAGGTCGCGGACGTGCTGTGCGTCGGCAAGGCGCTCGGCGGCGGCATCCCGCTCTCGGCGGCGCTCTTCGTCCGCGACGGGCTCGAAGAGCTGTGGCGGCTCGGCCCGGAGGACGTCTACACCCACACCCACGTCGGCAACCCGCTCGCGGCGGCGGCGGCGCTCCTCCTGCTCGACGAGGCGCCGCGGCTGCTCGACCGCGTGCTCGCCGCGGGCGAGCGCTTCGAGCGCGAGGGCTGGCGCGGCCGCGGTCTCCTCCGGGCGCGCGAGGGCGACGCCGGCGAGGCGCTCGCACGCGGCGTCCTCGTCGTCCCGGCGGGGCTCGACGGCTCGCTGATCCAGGCGACGCCGCCGCTGACGATCTCCGACGCCGAGCTGGACGAGGCGTTCGAGCTGCTCGCCTGACCGGCCGTGCCCGCTAGAAGCGGCGCGTCGGGGCGTCGTCGGGCGGGGTGCGGCGCCGGCGCGGCGGCGGGCCCGGACGCATCGGCCCGAGGACGCTCTCCCAGAGGGCGATCGAGATGACGAGGCCGGCGAGGCCGACCGCGATCAGGATCCAGCCGACGACGTGCAGGTCGACGCCGTTCGTCGTGACGTCGACCGCGAACGCGAGGATCGCGCCGATCGCGACCACGACCAGGCTCGTTGCGACTCCCATGCGGCGCGGCCTACCCGGCCGCGGCCGCCCTTACGCCTGCCGGCGCGCGTAGAGGAGGAACGTCGCCGGGATGCGGCGGTCGTGGCGACGGCGCGCGGTGCCGCCCGGATACTCCTCGAGCGCCTGCACGCACAACCCGGCGCGCGCGAGCGCGCTCACGACCTGGCCGATCCGCCAGAGCCGCTCCGGGTCGCCCGGGTCGCGGAAGTAGTCGTCGCGCCAGCGCAGCAGCCCGTCGACGCAGTCGGCGACGGGATGGTCGTCGAAGACGAGCAGCTCCCCGCGCGGCCGCAGCGCCGCCGCCACGCCGCGCGCCCAGCCCGGCAGGTCGGCGACGCGGTCGAGCACCCCCTCGCCCGAGTAGACGAGGTCGAAGCGGCCGCGCCGCAGCTCCGCCGGCAGCGCGCCCACCTCGCCGAGCACCCAGAGGATCGTCGGCCACCGCTCCCGCGCCGCCTCGAGCGCGTCCCCGCGCGGGTCGACCCCCGTCGCGACCGCCCCCAGCTCCGCGAGCGCCGCGGTGGCCTCCCCGGTCGCGCACTGGAGATGGAGGACGCGCTTCTCGGTCAGGTCGCCGAGCGCGCGCCGCACGAGCGGCGGCAGCGTCACCGGCTCCGCCTGCTGGCGGTGCGCGGCGTCCCAGGCGCGACGGTTGTAGTCGGTCGGCTCCATCAGGCGGGGAGCGAGAAGCCCCCGTCGACGACGATCGTCTGCCCCCGGATCATCTCCGCGTCGGCCGAGCAGAGGAAGGAGATCGCCGCCGCCAGATCCTCCGGCTCGACGAGCCGCCCGGCCGGCGTCCGCTCGACCGAGCGCAGCATCTCGTCGCGGTTCGGGAAGTGCTCGAGCGCG
This sequence comes from Gaiellaceae bacterium, assembly GCA_035688315.1. GTDB lineage: Bacteria > Actinomycetota > Thermoleophilia > Gaiellales > Gaiellaceae > Palsa-739. Next base: position 12,424 of record DASSND010000020.1, read on the forward strand.
CCGGTGTCGACGACGCCTCCCGACACGGCGTTCACGCGGATCCCGCGCGGCGCCAGCTCGACCGCGAGATAGCGGACGACCGACTCGAGCGCCGCCTTCGACGTGCCGACGAGGACGTAGTTCTCCAGCACCCGCTGCGAGCCGAGGCTGGAGACGGCGAGGATCGACGAGCCCGGCTCCATCGCGGGCGCCGTGACCCGCGCGAGCGAGAGCAGCGCGCGCGCGTTCGCGTTCAGCGTCCAGTCCCAGTGCTTGTCCTCGGTCTCGAGGGCGGGACGGATCACGCCGGTGGCCGCGTTGTGGACGACGGCGCGGTAGGGGCCGTGCGCCGCGACCTCCTCCAGCACGCGCGCCGACGTGATGTTCCCCCGCACGAGCACCGGCTCGGCGCCCGCCGCCCGCACCGCCTCCGCCGCCTCCTCGGCGGCGCGGTCGTTGCGCATGTAGCCGAGCACCGCGCGCGCCGCGCCGTCGGCGACCAGCCGGAGCGCGATCGCCCGGCCGATCCCCCGCGTGCCCCCGGTCACGAGAACCGAGGATCCCTCGAGACTCATCGCTGCCGGGGAAGCGGGTCGTCCGCGGGCGCCGAGCTGGGCAGGTCGCTCCAGCCGGGCCGCGACCGCGGCTCGCGGGCGCCGTCCTGCGCCTTCGAGGACGCGTGGCCGAGCCGGTCGAGCAGCTCGATCTTCTCCTCGGCGTAGCGGCGCACCGGGTGGTCGTCCGCCAGTTCGAGCACGAGCTCGCGGACGCGCGCGCGCAGCTGGTAGGCGAAGTGCGGCGTCGCCGGCCCGACGAGGGCGTCGACGTCCGCGAAGGTCGGCTCGGGCATCGCGGAAACCCTAATGGAATGTACGTTCCGGCGATGCGGCGAGCTTCCGTCGTCGACGCCATGTTGCTCGGAACGGTGCTGCTGTGGGCGCTCAACATCACCGTCACGAAGTACATGTTCGAGCACGGCTGGCTGCCGCTCGCCTACGGGACGCTCCGCTACTTCGCCGCGATCTCCCTCTTCTGGATCTTCACCTACCGGCGGGAGCGCTCGTTCCGGATCGCGCGCGCCGACCTGCCGCTCGTGCTCCTCGCGGCGTTCTTCATCTTCGTCAACCAGCTCTGCTTCGTGTACGGACTGAAGCTCGCGAACGCGTCCACGGTCGCGCTCCTGCTCGGCTCGACCCCGGTGTTCATCGGCCTGATCTCGCTCGCGTTCCGGCTCGAGCAGCTCGCCGGATCGTTCTGGATCGGCGCGCTCGTCACCTTCCTCGGCGTCGGGCTCGTCGCCGCAGGATCGGGCAGCGGCTTCGGCAGCTCGCTCGCCGGCGACGCGATCGCGATCGGCACCGCGCTGACCTGGGCGGCCTACACGGTGGCGATCGCACCGCTGATGCGCCGCTACTCGCCGTACCGGATCAGCGCGCTCGTGCTCGCGATCGGCTGGGTGCCGCTCGCCGCGGTCGGCGCGCAGCAGGTCGCGGACGAGTCGTTCTCGTTCGGCTGGAAGGTGTGGCTCGGCTTCGGCTACGCGGTGATCGGGCCGCTCTTCCTGACGAACATCCTCTGGTTCACCGCGATCGACCGCGTCGGCCCGTCGCGCGCGTCGCTCTTCGGGAACCTGCAGCCGTTCTTCGCGGTCTTCTTCGCGCTCGTGCTGCTCGGCGAGAGCCTGCGCTCGCTCGAGCTGGCCGGCGGCGTCCTCATCTTCGCGGGCATCGCCTACGAGCGCCTCTGGCGGCGGGCGCCGACCGGCGTGCCGCTCGAGTGAGCCGGCCGCGCGTCTCCGTCCTGCTGCCGGTGCGCGACGAGGAGCGCTACCTCGCCGAGTGCCTCGACTCGCTCGCCGCGCAGACGCTCGAGAACATCGAGGTCGTCGCGGTGGACGACGGCTCCACGGACGCGACCCCGGAGATCCTCGCCGACTACGCGCGCCGCGACCCGCGCTTCCGCGTCTTCCGCCAGGAGCCGGCCGGGATGGTCGCGGCGTCGGAGCGCGCGCGTGCGGAGGCGCGGGCGCCGCTCCTCGCGCGCATGGACGCCGACGACGTCGCGCTCCCCGAGCGGCTCGAGCTGCAGGTCGCGGCGATCGAGGAGGAGGGGCTCGCCGCGGTCGGCGGCCGGGTGGAGTACTTCCCGGAGCCGACCGACGGGCTGCGCGCGTACGCGGCCTGGCTCAACTCGCTCACGACCGCCGAGGCGGCCGAGCGTGACCTCTGGGTCGAGTGCCCGCTGCCCGGGCCGGGGCTGACCGCGCGGGCGGAACTCGTCTCCTACCGCGACCGCGGCTGGCCGGAGGACTACGACCTCGTGCTGCGGATCTGGGAGCGCGGCGGCCGCTTCCGGAACCTCGACGCGCTCGTCCACCGCTGGCGCGACCATCCCGAGCGGCTGACGCGGACGCGGCCGGAGTACGCCCTCGCGGCGTTCCGGCGCTGCAAGGTGCACTTCCTCCGCCGGACGCTGCTCGCGCGGGGGCGGCCGGCGGTCGTGTGGGGCGCGGGGCCGACCGGGAAGGCGCTCGCGCGCGAGCTGCTCGCGCAGGGGACGCCGCTCGCCGCCTTCGTCGAGGTCGACCCGCGCAAGCTCGGCAAGACGATCCACGGCGCGCCCGTGGTTCCGGTAGAGCGCGCCCGGGACTTCCCGGGCGCGCTCGCGCTCTCGTGCGTCGCGGGCGCGGAGGGGCGAGATCGCGTGCGCGAGCTCGCCGCCGGGCTCGGGCTCGTCGAGGGCCGCGACTTCGTCGCGGTGGCTTGAGTTATCGAGGTAGACAATAAGAATCGGGCGGGCGGCAAACAGGCAAGAAGAATCGGCGCACTTGACAACAGACTAGTAACGGAAGATACTTGCGGCCTCGTGTCGATCGGCCCAGGAGGCGAACGGCCGATGGTTGACCGGGCAGACGACGTAACGGCGCGGACGATGCGGAAGCGGTTCTTGCGCGAGGTTGGTATCGCTGTATTCGCATCGATTCCGGTGTTGAAGTCGCTCACGTCGCCACCCACGGCAGCAGGCGCAGTACTCATCTGTGGACCGGATGATGAGTTCTGCGCAGTTGTCGGCAGTTGTTGTCGGCAGTTGCTGTTGTGGGGGGAAGGAATACGTCCACATCGTATGTTGGTCGAGGTTCTCGGGGGAGGTCTGCGAGGAGTATTACGTGTGGACCGGTCAGATATGCATTTAGCTCGCGCCTGAATGAGGAGTGAGGGAGAAGTCAATGCACCTGAAAATCGTCGAAGTACAGGACCCGAGCAACGCCTTCCCGGATTCAGAGGGCTATCACACTGTCCATACGATCAGCGAATGGCGCGGGCTGCTCGAACAATTCAGATCTGGTGATCTGTATCTCCTCTCAGACCCAGAAGGAGAGATGCACAAGGTGACTCTGAGTCCTTGGGTTGGTCGTGACGAGGATCACGTCTGGCTGCAGATCAGCTTTCACAAGGGGCTCGCAAATCGTCCGCCTGCCGCCCAGGGCCCGTACGAGCTGCCGTGACAGTGCGCAGCGTTGCCGCGCGGTGCTTCGAAGGCGTCGTCCTCTTTCATCTCGCGCTCCTGTTCGCGGTCGCTGCGGCGGCGAAGGTTGCGGCGCCTTACCGATTCCTTGGGGAGATCGTGCGAGATGAAGTCATTCCGACGGCCTTGCGCGCCGTACTCGCTCGCGCCATCGTTCCGTTCGAAGTCCTGCTTGCGGGTTGGCTGGTCAGCGGATTCCGACCACGCTTCGCCCTTGTCGCCGCGGCTGGAACTCTCACCAGCTTCGTCGGCTACCGGCTGCTTCGGCGGCGACGTAACTCGCTAACCAGGGTGACTCGCCGGAGATGCGGATGCATGGCAGGAGCGAGCCCAGACATCGGCGACTCCGCTGGTGTAGTTGGAACTGCGATCAACGCCGCGCTGGCGGCGACTGCGGCTTCAATCTCCAATGGTCGGCTTTGGTCGCCCGTTGTGTCGGTGACGATTGTGGGCTTAGGTGCCGTGACTATGGCGCTGGCTGTGAACCGACTGCGACTGCGGCACGGCGCCATGCTGCCACCAGTTGTGCGCGGTTGAGTGACGCCCTCGCCTCCGCCGCAAGCTCCGGACAGGCAGCGCGCACGTCCAGGAGACTTCTTCCCGGGCGCGTCGGTTTCGCACTAGTAGCGGATGCGGTGGCCGGAGGCGGCCATGCGGGCGAGGCCGGCGTCGGCGAAACGGCGGAGCCCCATCGTCGTCGAGGCGGTGAGCTTCCTGCCGTGCAGGCACCGCCACGCGCGCTGGGTCGTGCCGTCGTAGCCGTACCAGGTCTTCACGCCCGCCATCTGGAAGCTCTTGCTCGCGCCCGCGCGGCACGTACCGTGGAAGGCGCGAGCGGAGAAGACGATCGTCTTCGACGGCTCGGTGCGGCTCGGGAACCAGATGTGCAGGACACCGTGCCGGATCTTGAAGTTGCGGTACGGGAAGCCGATCGCACCGCGCGCGGGGACGTACGCGACGGCCGGCGCCCGCTTCGCGATCAGGTGCTGGACGTAGACCGGCACGAGCGGCTTCTTCGCCGCGAGCGCGGTGCCCGCGAGGGCGAGCGCGCCGAGGAACGCCGCGAGGACGAGCGTTTTCACGTCTCCACGATAGGCCGGGAAGGTAAGGCACCGGTCAACGCCGGGTAAGCGATTCACGAGCCGCCGCGTGCGGGCATAATCGCTGCATGGCCGACGATTTCATGCCGCTGCTCGGGTGGGACCACGTCGAGTTGTGGGTGGGGAACGCGAAGCAGGCGGCGTTTTTCTACGAGCACGCGATGGGCTTCACGCGGACGGCGTACGCGGGGCCGGAGACGGGTGTGCGGGATCGTGCGTCGTATGTCCTGGAGCAGGGCGACATCCGGTTCGTGGTGACGAGCGCGCTGCGGGAGGATCACGAGATCACGCGCCACCACGCGCGCCACGGGGACGGGGTGCGCGACATCGCGCTGACGGTTCCGGACGCGACCGAGGCGTACCGGCAGGCGGTGCAGCGGGGCGCGCGGGGCGTCGCCGAGCCGTACACCGTCGAGGACGAGCACGGGACGATCACCCGCGCGGCGATCGCGACCTACGGCGACACGATCCACACGTTCGTCGAGCGCGGCGGCTACGAGGGGCCGTTCCTGCCCGGCTATGTGTCGGTGGCGGCGAACGGGCACGCGCAGGCGGGGGCGGGCCTGCGGAACGTCGACCACGTCGTCGGCAACGTCGAGCTGGGCCGGATGGACTTCTGGGTCGAGTTCTACGAGCGCGTGTTCGGGATGACGAACATCCTCCACTTCGGCGACGAGGACATCCACACCGAGTACTCGGCGCTGATGTCGAAGGTGATGGCGGACGGCTCCGGCAAGATCAAGTTCCCGATCAACGAGCCCGCCGAGGGCAAGCGCAAGAGCCAGATCGAGGAGTACATCGAGTTCTACGCCGGCCCGGGCGCGCAGCACATCGCGCTCGCGAGCGACGACATCGTCGGCACCGTCGAGAACCTGAAGGAGCGCGGGATGGTCTTCCTCGACACCCCCGACACCTACTACGACGAGGTCGTCGAGCGGGTCGGGGAGATCGACGAGGACTACGCCGTCCTGCAGAAGCACAAGATCCTCGTCGACCGCGACGAGGACGGCTACCTGCTGCAGATCTTCACCAAGACGGCGCAGGACCGGCCGACCGTGTTCTTCGAGGTGATCGAGCGCCACGGCGCGACCAGCTTCGGCGACGGCAACTTCAAGGCGCTCTTCGAAGCGATCGAACGCGAACAGGCACTCCGCGGCAACCTCTAGCGCCGCCGCGTTCGCGCGGCGTGCTATCAGGGCATCCACAGCCATGTTCCCGATCGACGCCGCCCGCCGCCAGGCCGGCGCTCTCCGCCGGGTCGAGCACCGCCCGTGGCCGCTCCCGGCCGGGCGCTGGGCGCTCGGGCAGACGTGGGACGACCTCCTGTTCGCGCACTGGCGCGTGCCGCTCGAGACGGTGCGCCGCCACGTCCCGCGCGAGCTGGAGGTGGAGCTGCACGACGGCAGCGCCTGGCTCGGGATCACGCCGTTCCGGCTGAGCGGCCTGCGCGGACGGGGACTGCTGCCGCTCCCGGGCGTCTCCTCGTTCCGCGAGCTGAACGTCCGCACCTACGTGCGGACGCGCGACGAGAAGCCGGGGATCTGGTTCTTCAGCCTCGACGCGTCGAGCCGGCTCGCCGTCGAGGCGGCCCGCCGTGCCTACCGGCTCCCGTACTTCCACGCGCGGATCGCGTTCGACCGCGCCGCCGGCTGGACGGACGTCGAGTGCACGCGCCTCGGCGAGCGCGGCAAGGTCTTCAGCGGCCGCTACCGCCCGGCCGGCGATCCGTTCGAGCCGAGCCCCGGCTCGCTCGAGTGGTTCCTCGCCGAGCGCTACTGCCTCTACGCGAGCGACGGCGAGGGGAGGCGCCACCGCGCCGAGATCCACCACGCCCCGTGGCGGCTGCGGCCCGCCGAGGCGGAGGTCGAGCTGACCTCGATCGCGCCGTTCGCGCTGCAGGGCGCGCCGCTCTGCCACCTCGCCGAGCGCCAGGACGTCCTGATCTGGCCGCTCGAGCGGGTGCCGGCGACCTCCTGACGGCTGCGTACGCTTCCCGCGTGAGCCCGCAGCGGAGAACGGCTCTCTGGTCGGTGCTCGCGGCCTGCGCGCTGATCGCGCTCAAGCTCGGCACGGGCCTCGCCACCGGCAGCCTCGGCCTCGTCTCGGAGGCCGTCCACTCGGGCACCGACCTGATCGCGGCGCTCCTCACCTTCTTCGCGGTCGGGCTCGCGGTGCGCCCCGCCGACCGCGGCCACCAGTACGGCCACGGCAAGGCTGAGCATCTCGCCGCGCTCGCGGAGGCGACCTTCCTCGTGCTCGCGAGCCTGCTGATCGTCTGGCGCGCCGTCTCGCGCCTCTCCGGCTCGGCGCACACGGTGGACGCGCACTGGTGGGCGATCGCGGTCGTCGGCGTCGTCATCCTCGTCGACGTCGGCCGGACGACGGCGTCGGCGCGGGCGGCGCGCCGCTACGCGAGCGCCGCGCTCTCCTCGAACGCGCTCCACTTCGCGAGCGACCTCGGCGGCTCGCTCGCGGTGCTCGTCGGCCTCCTGCTCGCGCGCGCCGGGCACCCGAAGGCGGACGCGGTCGCCGCGCTCTTCGTGGCGCTGCTCGTGCTCGTCGCTGCGGCGCGGCTGATGCGCGGCAACGTCGACGTGCTCATGGACCGGGTGCCCGCCGACGCGGCCGCCGCGGCGCGCACGGCGATCGCGGGAGTGCGGCCCCAGGTGGAGCTGCGACGCCTGCGGATGCGGCAGGCGGCGGGACGCCACTTCGCCGACGTCGTGATCGGCGTCTCCTCCGACGCCGCGGTCGCGCAGGGGCACGCCGCCGCCGACGCGGTCGAGCGCGCCGTGCAGGCGGCGCTCCCGGAGGCGGACGTCGTCGTCCACGTCGAGCCGGGCGAGACCGGCGGGGCGGTCCGCGAGCGCGCGCACGCCGCGGCGCTCGGCGTGCCGCGCGTGCGCGAGGTGCACAACGTCTCGGCGGTCGCGCTCGACTCCGGCACGGAGCTGTCGCTCCATCTGAAGCTGCCGCCGGAGCTGTCGCTCCACGAGGCGCACGCGATCGCCGAGGAGGTGGAGCGCGCGATCCGCCGCGAGGTGCCGGAGGTGGCGTCGGTGCAGACGCACCTCGAGCCGCTCGCCGAGGAGTCCCCGGGTCGCCTGCCCGCGGCGGGCGACGTCGCCGGAGAGCAGGAGTGCGTCGAGCGGATCGTGCGCGAGGAGACCGGCGGCGAACCGCGCGAGCTGCGCTTCCTGCACACCGACGAGGGCCTCGTCGCCTATCTCACTCTCGCCGTGGACGGCGCGACGCCGCTCGCCGAGGCGCACGCGGGCGCGAGCCGGATCGAGGAGCGGATCCGCAGCGAGCGACCCGAGATCGCCGACGTGATAGTCCATACGGAGCCGTGAAGCTCTGCATGTTCAGCCCTCGCACGCGCCAGCTCGAGCGCGGCTGGCCGGGGCGCGTCGAGGAGGACCGCGTCGTCCAGCTCGCGGCCCAGACGCTGCAGGCGTTCTTCAGCGGCGGCGGCCAGGCGCGCGAGCACGCCGAGTATCCGCTCGACGAGGTTGTCTTCCGCGCGCCGGTGCTGCACCCGCCCTCGGTTCGCATCTTCGACGGCGACGACTTCCGTTTCGCGAACCCGGCCGCGGTCGTCTCGGGCGACGACGAGATCCGGATGCCGCGCGGGGCCGGCGACGTCGTGCCCGTGCGGCGGCAGGCGGCGATCGTCGGGCTCGACGGCGCGATCGGCGGCTTCGCCCCGCTCGTCGAGTGGACGGCGCCCGAGCTGCCGGGCGAGAAGTCGCGCGACTTCGCGCTCGCGCTCGGGCCGCTCGTGACGACCCCCGACGAGGGTGCGCCGGCGGGCGTCGAGTGGGAGCGGCTGCTCGCGCACGCCGCCGCGAACACGCGCCTCTACCCCGGGGACGTGGTCGCGGCGTGACGCGGGTCGCCGTCGTCGGGGCCGGCGTCAACGGCCGCGCCGCCGCCTGGGTGCTCGCGGGGCGCGGCGCCGAGGTGACCCTGCACGAGCAGTTCGACCTCGGGCACGTGCGCGGCTCCAGCCACGGCCGCTCCCGGATCGTCCGTCTCGCCTACCCGGACGAGCGCTGGGCGCGGCTCGCGCTCGACGCGCGGCGCGGCTGGCGCGAGCTGGAGGAGGAGACCGGGACGACGCTCCTGCACCTGTACGGGCTCGTCGAGCTGGCGTCGGCGCCGGAGCTGACCTCGGCCGCCGCCCTCGCGGCGGTCGGGGCGGAGCATCGGGTGCTCGACCCCGCCGAGGCGCTCCGGCTCGGCGTCCGCGTCCCCGAGGGCTGGAGCGCCGTGCACGAGCCGGGCGGCGGCATCGTCCGCGCCGACCTCGCCCTCGCCGCGCTCGCCGACGCAGCCCGCGCCCGCGGCGCCCGGATCGAGACCGGCTCCCGCGTCGCGTCTGTCGACCACCTCGACGCCGACGTGGTCGTCGTCGCGGCCGGCGCGTGGGTGCGCGACCTCGTGCCCGAGGCGCCGGTGCGCGTGACGCGCGAGACCGTCGCGTACTTCCGCCACGAGGGGCCGCCGCCGCAGTCGGTGGTGCAGATCAACGAGGGCGCGGGCGGCCACGCGATGTACGCGCTCCACGACCCGGTGCACGGGCTCAAGGCGGGCGCGCACCACGGCGGCGCCGAGACCGATCCGGACGAACCGGGCGAGCCGGACGCCGCGCTCGTCGAGCGGATCGCCGCCTGGGTCGCGGAGCGGCTGCCGCAGACCGACCCGGAGCCGCTCGGCGCCGAAACCTGCCTCTACACGACGACTCCGGACGAGAGCTTCGTGCTCGAGCGGAGCGGCAGGGTCGTCGTCTGCTCGGCCTGCTCCGGCCACGGCTTCAAGTTCGCGCCGGCGGTCGGGGAGCGGGTCGCCGAGCTGGCGCTCGTCTGAGCGCGAGTCGCAATATTGCGACTCGCAGAATTGCGAGCTAAGCTCGGCGGGTGACCGAGCGGAATCCCTTCAACTTCGGAGACCTCGCGCTCGACGCAGGCTTCGCCGACCGCGAGCGGGAGCTGGCCGAGCTGACGGCGGACATCCGCAACGGCCAGAACGTCGTCGTCTTCGCGCCGCGCCGCTACGGCAAGAGCTCGCTCGTGTGGCGGGCCGCGCAGGCGCTCGTGGCGCGGAACGAGGCGCTCGTCGCCCAGGTCGACCTGATGCTCACGACGACGAAGGAGCAGCTCGCCGCGGCGCTCGCGAAGGCGATCTACGAGGAGATCGCGACGCCGCTCTTCCGCGCCCGCGAGCGGGCGGCCCGGATCTTCGCGGGCCTGCGGATCGCGCCCGTGATGACCGTCGACTCCGTCACCGGCGAGCTGGGCTTCAGCTTCCGCGCCGGCCACGAGCGCGGCGACGTCGACGCGACGCTCGAGGCGCTGCTCGGCCTCCCCGCGCGGCTGGCGGCCGAGCGCCGCCGCCGCGTCGCGCTCGTCTTCGACGAGTTCCAGGAGGTGCTCGCGATCGACCCGCACCTCCCCTCGCTGATGCGCTCGATCTTCCAGGCTCAGCCCGACGTGGCCCACGTGTATCTCGGCAGCAAGCGCTCGATGATGGAGCGGCTGTTCAACGACGCGAACGAGCCGTTCTGGCGGAGCGCGCGCCAGATGGAGCTGGACGTGATCTCCGCGGACGCGTTCGCGCCGTTCGTCCGCGAGCGCTTCGCGAGCACGAACCGGCGCGTGCGGGACGGGGTGCTCGAGCGGCTGCTCGCCACGACCGGCGGGCACCCGTACGCCACCCAGGAGCTGGCGTACGCCCTCTGGGAGGAGACGCCGCGCAACCGTGCCGCTGACGACGCCGCGTTCGCGCGTGCCCTCGCGCGGGTGGTGCGCGGCGAGAACGCGCACTTCAGCCTCGTCTGGGAGCGGGCCTCCCAGGTCCAGCGCCTCGTGCTGCAGGCGCTCGTCGCCGAGCCGACCACCAGCCTGACCAGCACCGACTACCGGCAGCGCCACGGACTGCCGGCCAGCTCGAGCGTCGCGCGTGCGGTCGAGGCGCTCGTCGAGGACGAGCTGCTCCGCCAGCGCGCGCCCGGCTCCTACGAGCTCGCCGAGCCGTTCCTGGCGGAGTGGCTGCGCGCTCGGCTCGGCTGATCGCCGTTACAGTTTCGGCATGCCCTTCTACCAGCGGCTCGGCGAGGTTCCGCGGAAGCGGCACGTGCAGTTCCGGGAGGACGGGTCGCTGCTCACCGAGGAGGTGATGGGGCTCGAGGGGTTCACGGGGAACGAGTCGATCCTCTATCACCTGCACTCGCCGTGCCGGGTGAAGGAGCTGGCCGGGTTCGAGCCGATCGTGCGCGAGGAGTGGGTGCCGGAGCAGCATGCGCACAGGCATTTCAAGACCTTCGAGGTGGAGCCGGCGGGCGACGAGGTGACGGGCCGGCGGCTTCTGATGTGGAACGCGGACGTGGAGATCTCGCTCTGCCGGCCGTCGGGGTCGATGGACTATTTCTTCCGGAACGGCGAGGGCGACGAGGTGATCTTCGTCCACGAGGGGTCGGGGACGCTGGAGACGATCTTCGGCGAGCTGCCCTACCGGGAGGGCGACTACGTGGTGGTGCCGCGGGGGACGACGTACCGCTTCCGGCCGGAGGGGGCGCAGCGCTATCTCGTGTTCGAGACGCCCGGGTTGATCGAGATTCCGCGCCGCTACCGGAACCAGTACGGCCAGCTGCTGGAGGGGGCGCCGTACTACCACCGTGACATCCATCCGCCGACCGAGCTGCGAACGGTGCGGGAGCGGGGCGAGTTCCCGGTGAAGGTGCGGGTGCGGGGCGGCTACCAGACCTACGTGGTCGACTACCACCCCTTCGACGTGGTCGGTTGGGACGGCTACCTGTATCCGTGGACGTTCTCGATCCACGATTTCGAGCCGATCACCGGGCGGATCCATCAGCCGCCGCCGTCGCATCAGACGTTCGCGGGCCAGAACTTCGTGATCTGCTCGTTCTGTCCGCGCAAGCTCGACTTCGACCCGGAGGCGGTGCCGATCCCCTACCACCACTCGAATCTGCAGTCGGAGGAGATGATCTACTACGTCTCCGGCAACTTCGGCTCGCGCAAGGGGGTGGAGGTGGGCTCGATCACGCTGCATCCGTCCGGGCTGCCGCACGGGCCGCAGCCGGGGCTCGCGGAGCGCTCGATCGGCATGCACGAGACGCACGAGCTGGCGGTGATGTGCGACACGTTCAACCCGCTCAGGCTGACCGCGTTCGCGGCCGGCCTCGACGACGGCCGCTACGCCTACTCCTGGTACGAGAACGCCGAGAACGGCGACGCGCCCGCCGACGCCTCCGGCGCCGGCCTCACCTCCCACCTCTAGCCCAGGGCCGGCTCAGCGCGGCGCCGCGCGGCGCGCGGAGCGCGCCGGCGCGGCGGTGGTGCCGCGGGCGCGCAGGACCGGGCGGAAGTACGAATTCGGCACCGGGCGATCCGGGTCGGCGATCAGCGACTGGAGCGTCCCCACAGCCGTGTCGGCGATCTGGGCGATCGGCTGCTCGACGGTCGTGAGCGCCGGCGCCGTCCAGCCCGTCGCGTCGATCCCGTCGAAGCCCACGATCGACAGCTCCTCCGGAACCCGCACCCCCCGGCGCGCCGCCTCGTGGAGGGCGCCGATCGCCATCAGGTCGCTCGAGCAGAGCACCGCCGTCGGCGGCTCCGGCCGCGCGAGCAGCTCGGCGAGCGCGCGGCGGCCGCCCTCGACGCCGAAGGGCGCGTAGGCGACGAGGCCGTCCGGGTCGAGGCCGGCGCCGCGGAGCGCGCTCTCGCGGCCCGCCGCCTTCAGCTGCGTCGGCAGGTAGTGCTCGAGCCCGGCGACGAAGCCGACCCGCTCGTGCCCCAGCTCGAGCAGGTGCTGCGTCGCGATCTCGCCGGCCGCGCGCTCGTCCACCCCGACCGACGGCACGTCGAGCGTGTGCAGGGCGCCGTTCACGAACACGAGCCGCGCCCCCTCCTCGACGAGCTTCGCGTAGTGCGAATGGTCGCCGCGGAGGTTCGTCATCTCGCACGCGATGAAGATCATCCCCTGCACGCGGCGGTCGAGCAGCATGTGCACGTAGTCGACCTCGCGGAACGCCGCCTCGCCGGTGTTGCAGAGGATCGAGGCGAGGCCGTCGGGCGCGGCGCGCGTCTCGATCGCCTGCGCGAGCGCCGGGAAGATCGGGTTCGCCAGCTCGGGGACGAGCACCCCGATCAGGCCGGTGTCGGGCCGGCGCCCAGGCGGCACGTAGAGCAGCTCGCGCATCGCGCGCTCCACCCGCCCACGCGTCTCCGGACGGACGGGAAGCGCCCCGTTCGCCACCCGCGAGGCGGTGGCGACGCTGACGCCGGCGCGCCGAGCGACATCGCGGAGGGTCGCCATGTTGCTTTCGTATGTAACAGGTTTCAGCGACGCGGGCAACCTGCGTCCGCATCGGAATACGTCTTTTCCCACAAGGGATTGCGGACTTCCCGCGGACTTCTTCGCGGGACCTTGACTTTCCGTATTCCGCCGCGTAGGTTCCCGCGCTGTTACATGCCGGTTGTACGTGTTTCAGCGATTGCCTGCCGCTCGAGTGCGGCGGGGGAGGACGCGGCCCCGTCCACGGCCACGTCCGTCCACACGCTCAGCCCGGCGTCCATCTCGGAGCACAGGAGGGTCAGGCAATGAAGACGAAGCGCTCGGTTGCGCTTCTCGCCGTCTTCGCGTTCGCCGTTCTCGCGGCGTTCGCGGCCGGCACCGTCCGCGCGGCCGCCAAGGCCACGACGGTCACCATCTGGACGGACACCGACCGCAAGGCGGCCGTCACCCAGCTCGCGAACCAGTGGGCGTCGTCCCGCGGCGTGACCGCGAACGTCGTCGTCCACGACTTCGGCAAGATCCGCGACGACCTCGGCACCGTCGCCGCCGCGGACGCGCCCGACGTGATCATGGCGGCGCACGACTGGACGGGCCAGCTCGCCGCGAACGGCCTCGTCGAGCCGATCGTGCTCAGCAAGGCGCAGCGGGCGCAGTTCCCGGCCTACACGCTGAACGCCTTCTCGTACGGGACGGCGATCAAGCGGCTCTACGGGCTCCCGTCGCAGGTCGAGAACATCGGCCTCGTCGTCAACACCGCGCTCGTGAAGATCCCGAAGACCTTCGCGCAGCTCGAGAAGGAGGCGCTCGCCTTCAAGAAGAAGAGCAAGGGCAACCTCGCGATCGCCGTCCAGCAGGGCACGAACGGCGACGCGTACCACATGTACCCGTTCTTCTCCGGCCTCGGCGGCTACGTCTTCGGCCTGAACAAGGCGGGCAACCTCGATCCCTCCGACATCGGCGTCGCGAGCCCGACCTTCCTGAAGAACGCGGGCCTGATCGACAAGTGGAACAAGGAGGGCCTGATCAACTCGAAGGTGGACGGCTCGACCGCCCAGAACGCGTTCCTGACGAAGAAGGCGGCGTTCTGGATCACCGGCCCCTGGAACAGCGACACGCTCAAGAAGAGCGGCCTGAAGTTCCGGATCATCCAGATGCCGAAGATCGTGAAGGCCTCCGTGCCCTTCCTCGGCGTCCAGGGCTTCATGGTCACGAAGTACGCGGCCGACCACGGCGTCCTCTCGGTCGCCCAGGACTTCGTCGCGAACTTCATGTCGCAGGCCTCCGCCCAGACCGCGCTCGCGAACGTCGCGGGCCGCTGGCCGGCCAACCTGAGCGCCGGCAAGGGCTTCTCCGACCCGGTCCTCGCCCAGTTCGGCAAGGCGAGCAAGGGCGGCGTGCCGATGCCGAACATCCCGCAGATGAACAACGTCTGGACCGACCTCGGCCAGGCGTGGGTCCGCTCGACGAAGGGCGCGGGCGCCGAGAAGGCGAAGGCGTCGTTCCGGGCCGCGAGCCGCGCGATCGCCGACAAGATCGGCTAGCGCAGGACGCAACCAGCGCGACGTGCGGGGCGCCGCGAGCCGGCGCCCCGCACGTCAGACCGACCGCGAGGACCAGTGAGCACCGTCGCAGCGAGCAGCACCGCCGCCGCGCCCGTCCCGAAGGGCGCCGTCTGGCCGCGCCTGATCTCGTCCTTCTCCGGGACGAGGGGCGTCGCCGTGAAGGTGGCGCTGCTTTCGCTCTCGAACGCGTTCGCGGTCTGGGCCGCGTACGTCCTCGCCGACCGGCGCCAGTGGCTGCCGGTCGCCGTCCTCGCCGCCGCCACGGTCGCGATCGACCTCCTCTACTTCGGGAGGCGGACGCTGCCCGCGAAGTTCCTGATCCCGGGGACGCTCTTCCTCGTCGGCTTCCAGATCGTCCCGATCGTCTACACCGTCGACGTCGCGTTCACGAACTACTCGGTCGGCCACATCGGCTCGAAGGCGGCGGCGATCGAGCAGATCCAGACCACCTCGCTGCAGCCGCCCGCGAACGGCGAGCAGTACACGATGGGCGTCGCGCGCTCCGGCGGGCGCCTCGTCCTGATCCTGCAGGACCAGACGACCCACGAGAGCTTCGTCGGCGACGCGAAGGGCCTGACGCCGCTGCCGCCCGGGACGGTGAAGGCGAACGCGCTCGGGATCGTCTCGGCGAAGGGGTACACGCTCCTGAAGGGCGCGGAGCTGTTCGCGCTCGACAAGACGCTCAGCAGCTTCGCCGTGCCGACGACCGGCGACAAGGCGATCCGGCCGCTCACGATCTCGAGCGCCGTCGAGATGACGCCGACGATGCGCTACGACGAGCGGCGCGGCGTGTTCGTCCGGCTCACCGACGGGGCCGTCTTCCGGGACGACCACCGCGGCTCGTTCGTCCACGGCAGGGAGGAGCTGGAGCCCGGCTGGAAGACCGGCGTCGGCTTCCGCAACTTCTCGGCGATCCTGCACGACCCGCTCGTGCGCGGGCCGTTCTGGCGGATCTTCGCGTGGACGCTCGTCTTCGCCACCTCGGTCGTCTTCCTCTCGTTCTTCACCGGGCTGCTGCTCGCGATCGCGCTCGACAAGAAGGGGATGCGCTTCCAGCGCGTCTACCGCTCGCTGATCCTGATCCCGTGGGCGGTGCCGGGCTTCCTCTCGCTGCTCGTCTGGCAGGGCCTCCTGAACGACGACTTCGGCGTCGTCAACCGGATCTTCCACCTCGGAGTGCCGTGGCTCTTCGACGCGAACTGGGCGAAGGTGTCGTGCATCTTCGTCAGCTTCTGGCTGACCGTGCCCTACTTCTTCCTCGTCTCGATGGGCGCGCTGCAGGCGATCCCGGAGGAGCTGACCGAGGCGGCGCGCGTCGACGGCGGCAGCCCGCGGCAGATCTTCCGGCGGGTCACGCTGCCGCTCGTGCTCGTCGCGACCTCGCCGCTCCTGATCGCGTCGTTCGCCTTCAACTTCAACAACTTCAACAACATCTTCCTGCTCACCGGCGGCGGCCCGACCCAGTCGGGGCAGCCGATCGCGGGCTCGACCGACATCCTGATCAGCTACACGTACAAGCTCGCGATCGCGACCGGGAAGGGGCAGGACTACGGGCTCGCGAGCGCCGTCTCGATCATCATCTTCTTCATCGTCGCCGCGATCTCGGCCGTGTCCTTCTCCCGCACGCGCGCACTGGAGAACGTCAATTGAGCTCCTTGTCGGCCGCCGTCAGCCGCGTGCGCGGGCGCGAGGCCGCGCCGCGCCCGCAGGTGCGGTTCCGCGACACGTGGTGGCGGCACGCGGTCGGGATCGTCGCCGCGCTCGTCTCGCTCTTCCCGGTCTGGTTCCTCGTCTCGGCCGCCTTCAACGCCGACGACTCGGTGTCGGGCACGAGCTTCCTGCCGACGCACCCGACGACGAAGAACTTCACCCAGATCCTCACGAACAGCGTCCCCGACCCGATGTCGACGAGCAACGTCGAGTCGCACTTCCTGCGCTGGTTCGGGAACACGCTCGCGATCGCGGCGGTGACCGCGGTCTGCACGGTGCTGCTCGGCGCGCTCGCCGCCTACGCGTTCAGCCGCTTCCGCTTCAAGGGCCGCCGCGTCGGGATGCTCTTCCTGCTGCTCGTGCAGATGTTCCCGGGGCTCTTGCTCGTCGTCGCGCTCTACCTGATCGTGCTGAACGTCGGCGGGATCTTCCACTTCATGGGCCTGAACACCTACACCGGGCTCGTGCTCGTCTACCTGGGCGGGGCGCTCGGCGTGAACGCGTGGCTGCTGAAGGGGTTCTTCGACACGATCCCGGCCGAGCTGGACGAGTCGGCGCGGGTCGACGGGGCGACGCCGGCGCAGATCTTCTGGGGGGTCGTGCTGCCGCTGACCGCGCCGATCCTGATCGTCGTCGGGCTGATCTCCTTCGTCTCGACGCTGAACGAGTTCGTGCTCGCGAGCGCGATCATGCAGACGCAGGACCACTTCACCCTGCCCGTCGGCATGAACGGCTTCATCGACCAGAACTACGGGCAGCGCTGGGGGCCGTTCGCCGCCGGCTGCCTGATCGCCGCCGTCCCCGCCGCCGCGCTCTTCCTCTCGCTGCAGAAGTGGATCGTGGGCGGGCTCACCCAGGGCGCCGTCAAGGGATGAGCGAGACGGCGCAGACGGTCGCGACCGCGTCGGCGCTCGCGCTGCCCCACCACGACGGCTCGGAGCTGTACGTCGTCGAGCGGCCCGACGAGCCGGGCGGGACGGCGACGGTGCGCGTGCGGGTCCCGGCCGCCGCAGGGGTCGAGCGGGTCGTGCTGCGCACCGTCCGCGACGGCGAGCCGCGCGCGGTCGAGGCGGAGCGGGACGGCGGCGACGAGCGCGAGACCTGGTGGCGAGCCTCCTTCCCGGTCGAGGCGGAGTCGGCGCGCTACCGCTGGCTGCTCGATCGCGGCGAGGCGGGCCACGTCTGGCTGAACGGCATGGGCGTCGCCGCGAGCGACGTCTCCGACGCCGACGACTTCGTCCTGCCGCTCGACCCGGGCGGGCCGGACTGGCACCTCGGCTCGGTCGTCTACGAGATCTATCCCGACCGCTTCTCCCGCGCCGGGGCCGCCGGGCTCGACGACCTGCCCGACTGGGCGGTGCCGCGGCCGTGGGACGCGCTCCCGGAGGGGCGCTCCGAGAACACGAGCCGCGAGTGGTTCGGCGGCGACCTGCCCGGGATCGAGCAGCGGCTCGAGCACGTGCAGCGGCTCGGCGCCAACGTCCTCTACCTGACGCCGATCTTCCCGGCCGGCTCGACGCACCGCTACGACGCGACGACCTTCGACGCCGTCGACCCGCTGCTCGGCGGCGACGCGGCGTTCGACTCGCTGCTCGCGGCGGCGCACGCGCGCGGCATGCGCGTCGTCGGCGACCTGACGCTCAACCACTGCGGCAGCGGCCACGACTGGTTCCTCGACGCGCAGCGCTACGCCGGCTCGCCGGAGCGCGGCTTCTTCTACTGGGACGACGACGCGTACGCGCCGAACGGGTACGCCTCCTGGTACGGGATCCCGACGCTGCCGACGCTCAACTGGGCCGATCGGGAGCTGCGGCGGCGGCTGCTCGAGGGCGTCGTGCCGCGCTGGCTGCGCCGCGGGCTCGACGGCTGGCGGATCGACGTGGCGAACATGGTCGCGCGCCACGGCTCCTACGACGCGAACGACGAGATCGCGCGCGCGACCCGCGCCGCCCTCGAGGGGGAGCGCCCGGACGCGCTCCTCGTCGCCGAGCACGCGCACGACTTCCGGCCCGACCTGCAGGGGTTCGGCTGGCACGGAGCGATGAACTACGTCGGCTTCCTGCGGCCCGTCTGGACGTGGCTGCGCCGCCCGGACTTCGCCGAGAGCGTGCGCTTCGGCTTCGGCGACCTCCCCGTCACCCTCCCCGTGCGGGCGGGCGCCGAGATGGTCGCGACGATGCGCGCGATGCGCAGCGGCCTGCCGTGGCAGTCGGTCGCGCACTCGTGGGCGCTCCTCGACAGCCACGACGTCGCGCGCTTCCGCACCGTCGCCGGCTCGCGCGAGCGGCAGCTCGTCGGGATCGGGCTGCAGATGACCTCGCCGGGCGTGCCGATGCTCTTCATGGGCGACGAGATCGGGCTCGAGGGCGAGTGGGGCGAGGACGCGCGCCGGCCGATGCCGTGGGACCGGATCGACACCTGGGACGGCCCGCTCTTCGAGGAGGTGCGCGCGCTCGTCGCGCTGCGCCGCTCGTCGGACGCGCTCGCGCGCGGCGGCATCCGCTACGTCCACGTCTCCGACGACGCGGTCGCGTACCTGCGCGAGTCGCGGTCGGAGCGGCTGCTCTGCCTCGCGGCCCGCGCGCCGCACACCCCGGTCGTCGTGCCCTTCGCCGGGCTCGAGACCCTGTACGGCGAGGACGCGCGCGACGGCGTGCTGCCCGCCGACGGCCCTGCGTTCCACGTCTGGAGGATCCTCTGATGGCGGATGTCGTCTTCAACGACGTCGACAAGGTGTACGACAACGGCTTCCACGCCGTCCACGACCTCGCGCTCGAGATCCGCGACGGCGAGTTCCTCGTGCTCGTCGGCCCGTCCGGCTGCGGCAAGACGACCGCGCTGCGCATGGTCGCGGGGCTCGAGGAGATCTCCGACGGCGAGCTGCGGATCGGCTCCCGCGTCGTCAACGAGCTGACGCCGAAGGAGCGCGACGTGGCGATGGTCTTCCAGAACTACGCGCTCTACCCGCACCTGTCGGTGTACGAGAACATCGCGTTCGGGCTGCGGCTGCGCAAGGAGCCGCGGGAGGAGATCCACCGCCGCGTCACCTGGGCGGCGCAGCTGCTCGACCTGGAGCCGCTGCTCGACCGCAAGCCGAAGCAGCTCTCCGGCGGGCAGCGGCAGCGGGTCGCGATGGGCCGCGCGATCGTCCGCCAGCCGCAGGTGTTCCTGATGGACGAGCCGCTCTCGAACCTCGACGCGAAGCTGCGCGTGCAGATGCGGGCGGACATCGCGAAGCTCCAGCACGACCTCGGCACGACCACGATCTACGTCACGCACGACCAGGTCGAGGCGATGACGATGGGCGACCGGGTCGCGGTGATGCGCAGCGGCGTCCTCCAGCAGGTCGCCGACCCGCAGACGCTCTACGACTCGCCGGCGAACCTCTTCGTCGCCGGCTTCATCGGCACGCCGCCGATGAACCTGCTCGAGGCCCGGGTGTCGGTCAACGGGAGCGTCTCGGTCGAGCTCGGGGCGACGAGGCTCGAGGTGCCCGAGCAGGCGCTCGCGGCCTACCCGGGCCTGCGCGGCGCGAACGGGCGCACCGTCGTCGCGGGCGTGCGCAGCCAGTTCCTGCACCCGGCGGGGGAGCGGCCCGACCTGCCGACGCTCGCCGGACGGGTCGAGCTGGTCGAGGCGCTCGGCGCCGAGTCGATCGTCTACTTCCACGTGGACGCGAACGCCGTCCGCGAGGGCGACCACGTCGACGCCGACGTCGAGGCGGAGGCGGGCGCCGGGGTCGGCGGCTCCCGGCCGAACCTCGTCGCGGAGTTCCCGGCCCACGTGCTGCCGCGGATCGCCGAGCAGGTGCCGGTCGCGGTCGACGTCGCGAGGATGCACTTCTTCGATGCCGAGACGGGCGAGCCGCTTCGCTAGCGCCGCGGCGTTCGCCGCCGCGCTCGCCGCACTGCTCGTCGCCGCCGCCACCGGCTCGCGAACCGGGGCGCCCTCGGGCGCGCTCGCGGCGAAGCTCGCCGCGCCGGCCGCGCCGCCCGCGCTCGCGTCCGACCGCATCTACTTCGTGCTGACCGACCGCTACGCGAACGGCGACCCGTCCAACGACAGCGGCGGCTACTCCGGCGACCACACGCAGACCGGCTACGACCCGTCCTCGACCGCCTGGTGGCACGGCGGCGACTTCGCGGGACTGACGGGCACCTGCACCGATCCGGTGCACGGGCTCGCCCGGATCAAGAGCCTCGGCTTCAACGCGATCTGGGTGACGCCCCCGGTCGTCAACCAGGTCGACTCCGGCGGGAGCGGCGGCTACCACGGCTACTGGGGCCTCGACTTCACCCGGGTCGACCCGCACCTCGGCACGAACGACGACTTCGGCGACTTCGTCTCCTGCGCCCACTCGCTCGGGCTGAAGGTGATCATGGACGTCGTCGTCAACCACACCGGCGACGTCGTCCAGCTCAGCGGCGGCTCGAGCTACGCGACCGGCCCGTACCGCGACTGCCACGGCAGGAAGTTCGACCCGGCGCGCTCCGTCGGCAAGACGACCTTCCCCTGCCTCAGCGCCGGGACCATGCCGCGCGCGCCGTTCGTCTTCCCCGGCCAGAAGAACGCGAAGGCGCCGGCCTGGCTGAACAACCCGCTCAACTACCACGACCGCGGCGACATCGACTTCTCATCCTGCGACGAGGCGTGCTACGAGCAGGGCGACTTCTACGGGCTCGACGACCTCTTCACCGAGAAGCCGAACGTCGAGCGCGGGCTCGCGCAGATCTACGCGGGCTGGGTCACGCGCTACAAGCTCGACGGCTTCCGCGTCGACACCGCCCGCCACGTCAACGCCGGCTTCTTCCGGCTCTGGGTACCGCAGATCCTCGCGGCGGCGCGCGCGGCCGGCGTGCCGGACTTCTCGATCTTCGGGGAGGTGTTCGAGACCGACGCGTTCGACGTGTCCGCGTTCGTGCGCGACCGCGGCCTGCCGAGTGTGCTCGACTTCCCCTTCCAGAACGTCGCCGCGAGCTACGCGGGCGGCATCTCCGGCTCGCTCGGGGTCGCGCACCGGCTCGAGGACGACGACTACTACCGGCTCCCCGACGGCCGCGAGCCGGCCTTCCCGACCTTCCTCGGCAACCACGACATGGGGCGAGCGGCGCTCCAGATCTCCCAGCAGGGCGGCGGCTCCGGCGACACGCTCCTCCAGCACGTCCTCTTCGGGTACGACCTCCTCTACCTGCTGCGCGGCGCGCCGACGGTCTACTACGGCGACGAGGTCGGGATGATCGGCAGCGGCGGCGACCAGCAGGCGCGCCAGGACATGTTCCCGACGCAGGTGCAGGAGTGGAAGAGCCAGCCGCGGGTCGGCTCGCCGCCGATCGGGAACGGCTCCTCGTTCGACGTCCTCGACAACCCGATCGAGATCCGCCTGCGCAAGCTGGCGGCGCTGCGGGAGGCGCACCCGGCGCTCGCGACCGGCGCCTCGCTCGTGCGCGCCGCGCGCGGGCCCGCGCTCGCCGTCAGCAGGATCGACGCGGCGGCGCGGCGCGAGTACCTCGTCCTGTTGAACAACGGGCCGACCCCGGTGCGGATCCCGGTCGCGACCTCGACGCCGTCGGCGGACTGGACGGCGCTCCTCGGCGACGCCGGCCCGATGCGCACCGACGCGAAGGGCGCGATGAACGTGACGATCCCGCCCGAGGACGCGCTCCTGCTCGAGGCGCAGCAGCAGATCCCCGTCGCGAAGCCGCCGAAGCCGAAGCTCGCGGTCAGGGGCGACCCGCTCACCGACCTCTGGGCCGTCACCGCCGGGCTCGACACGAGCGAGCCGCTCACGGTCGCGTTCGCGATCCAGCGCGGCTCCGGCGGCTGGAAGCGGCTCGCGATCGACGACTCGCGGCCCTACCGCGCCTTCCTCGAGCCGGCGAAGTTCCGCAAGAACGAGCGCGTCCGGCTCGTCGCGATCGCCCGCGCGCTCGACGGGAGCACGACCGTCTCGGCGGTCGTCCCCTTCCGCGTGCACGGGCGCTGACCGGGGACGGGCGGCCGCGCTCCGACGGCCGCCCCACCCGGCCCACGCCTTACCTGCGCCTTACCCGCGGGCGGCGGGAGCCCGCCTACGCTTGGCGCATGAAGACGCTCCTGCTCCTCCTCGTCGCCGTCGTCGCGCTCGCCGCCGCGTCGACGACGCTCGCGGCGACCCACCAGCGCCCGGGCCCGGGCCTCGCAAAGGCGAAGCTCGCGCTCGCCGCGCAGCGCGCGCGGATCCTCGCCCGCTGCGCGAAGGTCGAGGCGGCGAACGCCGGCCCGCAGCGCGAGCACCGCTGCAGCCGGCTCGGCGAGAGGCTGCCCGTGCTGCTGCAGCGGCTCGAACGCGGCCTCCAGGCCCGGATCGCGAAGCTCCGGCAGGCCTGCCCGGCCGGCGCGACCGGCCGTCGCTGCGACAAGGCGGCCGAGCGGCTCGCGTTCCTGCAGAAGCTCGAGCAGCGGCTGCAGGCCGCGCTCGCGAAGCTCCAGCAGCTCCAGGCCCCCACGGCCGGCGCCTGACCCTGCCGCGGTAGCGTCCACCCGTGGCCTTGCTGCGGGTGGACGCGCCGTTCGACCTCGCGCTGACGACGGCGCGCTTCCGCGCCTTCGGCGTCGACCGCGCCTCGCTCTGGCACGAGGGCGGCCTGCACCGCGTCGTCGCGGGGCGCGAGGTGCGGATCGAGGCGGCGCCGGGCGGCGTCGACGTCGACCCGCTCGACGCGGCGACGGAGCCCGTCGTCCGGCGCGTGCTCGGGCTCGGCTTCGCGCTGGAGCCGTTCTACGCGTGGGCGGCCGGCGTGCCGGAGCTGGCGGAGCTGCCCGCGCGCTTCCGCGGCTTCCGGCCCGCCCAGGCTCCCGACCCGTTCGAGGCGCTCGTCACCTCGATCACGGCCCAGCAGGTGTCGCTCTCCTCGGCGACCGCGATCCGCAACCGGCTGATCGAGCGCTTCGGCGTGCAGGTCGGGGCCGCCTGGGCGTTCCCGGCGCGGGAGCGGCTCGCCGCGGCGTCCGAGGCGGAGCTGGTCGCGCTCGGCTTCTCGCGCCGCAAGGCGGAGTACGTCGTCGGGCTCGCGCGCGCCGACCTCGACCTCGACGCGCTGGCGGCGCTGCCCGACGAGGAGGTGAAGGCGCGGCTCGTCGCCGTGCGCGGGCTCGGGGAGTGGACGGCGGACTGGTTCCTCGCGCGCCACCTGGGCCGCCCGCACGCGTGGCCGGCCGGCGACCTGGCGCTGCGCAAGGCGGTCCGGGCGCTCTATGGTGAGATCGACGTCCGCGCCGCGGGCGAGCGCTTCGCGCCCTTCCAGAACCTGACCGCGCACTACCTCCTGGCCCAGTTCTTGACGCCGTGATCCGAGCCGCGACCGCCGACGACCTGCCGCTCGTCCAGGAGCTGTGGCGCGCCTTCGACCGGGAGGTGCCCGACGAGCCGTGGCGCGAGGACGACTCCGGCGACCTCTCCTGGCTCGGCGGGCTGATCGCCGACGAGGTGGTGCTGCTCGCAGAGGAGGGCGACGAGGTGGCGGGGGTCGCCGTGGCGAAGCGGCAGGGCGAGCGGATCGGCTTCCTCGAGCTGGTGTACGTGCGGCCGGAGAGCCGCCGGCGCGGGGTCGCGGCGGCGCTCGTGCGGGCCGCGGCGGCGCGGTTGCGCGAGGCCGGCGCGGAGGTGCTCGAGCTGGACGTGCTCGCCTCGAACGCGGCGGCGCGCGCGGCGTACGAGCGCTGGGGCCTGCGTCCCGTCGAGCTGCGGCTTGCCGCTCCGCTCGAGGAGCTGGAGCGGCGGCTCGCGCCCGCCGAGGGGCCGACGTTCGGCTCGGTGCACGTCCAGACCGACGACGCGAGCGCGGTCGAGCGCGCCGTCCAGAAGGTGCTGCCGCGGCTCGGGCGCTCCGCCGGCACGCGCGTCAGCGGCCCCGCGAACGGCTGGGTGGCGGTGCACGACGAGCTGTGCGACCGCGACCCGGCCGCGCTGCGGCGGCTCGCGAAGGAGCTGTCCTACTCGCCGCCGGGGGTGACCGTGGCGATCGGGATCGAGCGCGGCGCGGTCGTCCGCTACAACCTCTTCGACCGGGGCGGCGCCGTCGACGAGTACCTCTCCGTGCCGGAGTTCTACGGGCCGCTGCCGCCGGGCGACGCGATCGCGCTCGGCTCGAACCCGACGGTCGTGGCGCGGCTCACCGGGGCGGATCCGCGCCGCGTGCGCGAGACGGCGCGGACGGCGTCCTCGCCCGCGGAGCTGCCGCCCGCACAGGAGCTGCTGGAGCAGATCGCCGAGGTGATGGGCCTCACGGAGGCGGGACACGGATGGGAGGGGTCACGATGACGCTGACGCTGTACGACGCGCCGCGCTGCCCGTACTGCGCGCGCGCCCGGATCGCCCTCGCGGAGAAGGGCGTCGCGGTCGACGTGGTCGAGATCGACCTCGCCGACCGGCCCGCGTGGCTGTACGAGAAGAACCCGTCCGGGCGCGTCCCCGTGCTCGAGGAGGACGGCTGGGCGCTGCCCGAGTCGGCGGTGATCATGGAGTTCCTCGAGGAGCGCTACCCGGAGCCGGCGCTGCTGCCGGCCGATCCTGCCGAGCGCGCGGAGGTGCGGCTGCTCGTGCACCGCGCCGACGAGCTGACCGACCCCTACTACGCGTTCCGGCGCGGCGAGGAGGGGGCGCGCGAGCGGCTCGACGCGGCGCTCGGCCGCCTCGACGCGCTGCTCGCGGAGCGCCCGTGGCTCGGCGGCCGCGCGTACGGGCTCGCCGACATCGCCTACGTCCCGTGGCTCCTGCGGGCGCGCGACATGCTCGACGTCCCGCTCGACGCGTTCCCGGCGGTCTCGGACTGGCTCGGGCGGCTGCTGGAGCGGCCCGCGGTCGCTGCCGAGGCAGAGATCGTCGCCGCTCTGTAGGTTCCGGGTCGTGGCGGACAACCCGTTCCCGAGGGTGGTCGACGCGGCCTGGCTCGCCGCGCAGCTCGGCGCCGAGGATCTCGTCGTCGGCGACGTGCGCGGCCCGAACGCGCACATGCGCGGCCACATCCCGGGCTCGCGCCCGCTCGTTCTCGGCTCGCCGCCGCCGGGCGCCGACGAGGCGTCGCTGCGCGAGCTGGCGAAGGAGATCGGGCTGCGGCTGCGCCGGCACGGGATCACGGGCCGCGAGCGGCTCGTGCTCGTCGACCGCGGCGACGGCGTCGGCGCGATGCCGGCCGCCCAGATGGCCGAGCTGGCCGGGCATCCGCGCGTGGCGATCCTGCTCGGCGGCATCGCGGCGTGGCGGGGCGAGCTGGCGGAGGGCGCGGTCGAGCTGGAGCCGGTGCGCGAGGCCGACCTCGAGCCGAACCTGCGCGCGCTGCCGACCCGGCACGAGCTGGCCGGGCGGCTCGGCGACGGCGCGCTGACGATCCTCGACGTTCGCCGCGAGGAGGAGTACACGGGCAGGCGCGGCAGCCAGTGCGACCCGCGCCAGGGCCACATCCCGGGCGCGAAGCACGTCCAGGTCGACCTGCTCTACGCCGAACCTGGCGTTCCCGAGTCGCCGGAGCGGATTCGCGAGCTGGTCGGCGCGCCGGAGGGGGCGGAGGTCGTCGCCTACTGCCACTCGGGCTCGCGGAGCGCGCTGGCGACGCTCGCGCTGCGGAGCGCCGGCTACGACGCGCGCAACTACGCCGGCTCCTGGCACGAGTGGAGCCGCCACGACGAGCTGCCGCTCGAGCGCTGATCAGGACTCGACGTCGACCCAGACGTCGCCCTGCGCGGGCGGCGCGCCGGCGTGGATCCGCCAGCATCCGGGTTGGTCGAAGTCGAAGCCGGCGCCCCATTCGGCGCCGGGACGCTGCCAGTTCGAGCCGATGTGCGGTTGCGGCCCCCACGCGGGGGCGACGCGCGAGCCGTCGGGAGCGACGGCGTAGAAGACGTGCGGGACGCCGCTCGTCAGCTTGAACACGGTCTTCGTCGTCGTGCCGAGCACGCCGGCGAGTGACGCGGTGTCGCCGGTCATCTGCGCGAACGGCAGCGCCCAGAAGCGGGCGCCCGCGGACGTGCCGAAGACGTCGCGGCCCACACGCGGGGACGCGGGCGCACAGCCGGCGGCGCCGGGAGCGCCGAAGCCGCGCGGCGGAGCCGAGCGTACGCTCAGGCGGCCACGGCCCCGAACGAACTTCGTCCCCCGCGTGACGGTTTCGTATCGGTGCCTGGGCGTGCCCAGGCACCGATACAGAAGCGTCACGGCAGGGCGAGGAGCGCGGCGCCGCCGGCGACGGCGCCCGACGACGTGACGGTTCCGTCACCCTGTCGCAACCGCCCTTCGGCATGCCGAAGGGCGGTTGTTGCCGCACCGCCGAACCGTGCCGAACTCCGTGCCGTCGGCATGCCGAAGGCACGTCGTGAGAGCGCCACCGAAGCGTCACGTCGTCGCGCGCGGGCCCGGCACGTCCCGGTGCCTGGGCGTGCCCAGGCACCGATACAGAAGCGTCACGACAGGGCGAGGAGCGCGACGCCACCGGCGACGGCGGCGGCGCCGAGCAGGCGCTCCGGGCCGACGCGTTCGCGCAGGAAGACGGCCGCGAGGGCGGCGGCGATCACGACGCTCGTTTCCCGCACCGCCGCCACCGCGGGCGCCGGCGCGAGGCGCAGCGCGCCGAGGAAGAGCGCGTACGCGCCGAACGAGCCGAGCGCGGCGAGCGCAGTCCCGGCGCGCAGCTCCGCCCGCAGCGCGGCGCTGCCGCGCCGCGCAGCGACGAGCGGGAGCGCGAGCAACGCGACCGGCGCCAGCACCAGCTCCAGATACGGCACCGCCGCCGCGTGCCGCAGCCCGTCCTTGTCCACGAGCGTGTAGCTCGCGATCGCGCAGGCGATCGCGAGCCCGACCGCCACGCCTTCCGCGCCGCGGCGCAGCCCGCGCACGAGCAGCACCCCCGCGCCGACGAGGCAGACGCCCGCCGCCTCCCCCGCCGAGACGCCGCGCGCGAGCACGACCGCGGAACCGAGCAGGACGAACACCGGCGCCGTCCCGCGCGCCACCGGGTAGACGACCGACAGCTCGCGCCGCCGGTACGCCGCCACGAGCAGGACGAAATAGACGCCCTCGAGCGCCGCCGACGCGGCCACGTACGGCGCGACCGCCCACGAGACCGACCAGGTCGCCGCCGCGACCGGCGCGAAGAACAGCACCGAGAGCGCGAGCACGACCGCCGTGCGCGCCTCCACGTCCTCCGACCCGCGCAGCAGCACGTTCCACGCCGCGTGCAGCAGCGCCGCCGCGAGGGCGAGCGCGAGCGCCTCAGGCGGCACGCGCGAGCAGCCGCTCGGCGGCGGCGAGGAACGCGTGACACAGCTCCCGCCCGAGCGCGTTCCAGCCGCCGATCCGCTCGCGCGTCTCGGCGCGCAGCCGCTCCGCGTCGGCCGGCGACACGTCCTTGGCGACGAGCCAGCGCTCGAGCTGCGGCGCCGACACCTCCGGATGGAACTGGACGCCCCAGCACGCATCGCCGAGCCGGAACGCCTGCGTGCACGCCTCGCTCCGCGCCAGCTCGACCGCCCCGTCCGGGACGCCGTAGGTGTAGTAGTGCCACTCGAGCGCGTCGAAGCGTCGCGGCAGCGCGCCGAGGACGGGATCGGAGACGCCCGCCTCGCTCAGCTCCACCTCGTGCCAGCCGGCCTCGCGCTCCGGCAGCGGCCCCACCCACGCGCCGGCCGCGCGCGCGAGCATCTGCACGCCGAGGCAGATCCCGAGCGTCGGCACGCCCCGCTCCAGCAGGCCGCGCAGCCAGCGCGCCTCGTCGCCGAGCCAGGGGTGGATCGCGTCCTGGTCGGCGTGCATCGCCCCGCCGAACACGAGCACCGCGTCGTAGCCGGCGCCCGGGAGCGGCTCGCCCGAGGCGGGGCTCCATTCGGCGAAGGAGTGTCCCGCGTCGCGCACCGCGGGCCCGTACAGCTCGCTGCCCGCGTCGGTGCCGTGGACGACCGAGAGGACGCGCATCGCGCGGACTCTACGCCCGCCGCCTCAGCCGCCGCCGCTCGCGGCGATCCGGTTCACGTCGAGCAGCCGCCGCAGCATCCGCGCGTTCGTCGCCGCCTGCGAGACGCGGCCCAGCGGATTCGCCGGATCCTCGGAGGACGCGTTGTTGTTGAAGAACGCGAACGCCTGCTCCGACTGGCCGGCCAGCTCGCGCAGCGGCGGCACCCACTCCTCCAGCTCCTCGTCGGAGTAGAGGTAGTCGAAGCGTTCCGCCGCCGAGCCGCCGCGCCTGTTCCAGGTGCCGAGGTTGCGGCCGTGGAAGCGCACGTACGCCGTCGGCGCCGTCGTCGCCACCACCGTCGGCACGAGGTTCTTCGCCGTCTCCGACCTGGGCGCGTCCACCGTCACGTAGGCGGCGCCGATCCGCTCGAGGAAGGCGAAGCTCTCGGCGCGGTGCTCCTCGTCGAGCCAGGAGCGGTGCCGGAACTCGACGAGCATCTCGTCGCCGCCGAGCTGCTCCCGCGCCCACTCGAGGTAGTCGAGCGACGCCTCCTTGAAGACGACGTAGGGCGGCAGCTGGAAGAGGATGCCGCCGAGCTTGCCCTGCCGCCGCAGCGGCTCGAGCGCCGCGAGGAAGCGCCGGAACACCTCGCCGCGCAGCTCGCGCGGCGGCCGGTCGACCCGCCCGCGCTCGTCCACCGGCAGCTCGGCGCGCAGATCCTCCGGCAGCACCTCCGCCTTCACCGGGTGGCGCGTCATCAGCCCGAACGCCTTCACGTGCATCGTGAACCCGTCCGGCGTCCGCTCCGCCCAGCCCTCGACCATCGACTCGGAGGGGAGCCGGTAGTAGGTCGAGTCGACCTCGACCGTGTCGAAATGCTGCGCGTACCATGGCAGCCGCTCCTTCGCGGGCAGCTTCGGGGGGTAGAACCACTTCGAGAGGGCCTCGTCGGCCCACGAGCAGGTGCCGATCCTGACCGTCGCGGCCATGGCCGGAGGATAGGGATCGGATGCTGGTCTACGTGCTCAGACGGCTCGGCTGGTCGGTCGTCGTCTTCCTGACGACGCTCCTGATCACGTTCGGCCTGATGCACGCGATCGGCGGGACGCCGTTCAACGCGAGCGAGAGCTCCTCGGTGCCGCTCGCCGCGCAGTGGCGGCTCGAGGCCTACTACCACCTCGACCAGCCGTGGCCGGTGCAGTTCGCCGTCTACCTGTGGCACATCGTCCGCCTCGACTTCGGGCCGATGCTGAGCTACCGCGACGCCAGCCTCACCCCGGTCATGAAGGAGGCGGTGCCGATCTCGCTCCAGCTGAGCGGGCTCGCCGCCGCGGTCGCGGTCGTGCTCGGGTTCCCGCTCGGGATCGGCGCGGCGCTCCGCCGCGGCCGCGCGACGGGCGCCCTCCTGACGGTGCTCGCAACGATCCTGCTCGCCGTCCCCGTCTTCCTCTTCGCCGAGCTGGGGCGGGACTACGTCGCCGCGACGCCGCTCGCGACGACCGGCTGGGGGAGCCTCCGGAGCATGTGGCTGCCGGTGCTCGTGCTCGCGCTCGCGCCGGCCGGGTACGTCGCCCGGCTCGTGCGCGCCGGCGTCGTCGAGGCGCTCGGCGAGGACTGGGTGCGGGCGGCGCGCGCGAAAGGGCTGCGCCGCGGCCGGGTCGTGCTCGTCCACGTGCTCCCGGGCGCCCTGACGCCGTTCCTCGCCGCCGCGATCCCGATGCTCGCCCTCCTGATCACCTCGGCGTTCTTCGTCGAGCAGATCTTCCGGATCCCGGGCGCGGCCTCGCTCTTCATCGAGTCCGCCGACCGGCGCGACTACCCGGCGATCCTCGGGCTGACGGCGGTGCTGGCGCTCCTCGTCGTGCTCGCGATCCTCGCCGCCGACGTCGCCGCCGCCGCGCTCGACCCGCGCGTCCGGGAGGCGCGGCGATGATCCGACGGCTCGGCGGCGACCTCCTGCGCAGCCGCGCCGGGCTCGCCGGCCTCGCGCTCCTGCTCGCGGTCGCGGGCTTCGTCGTGCTCGTCCCCTGGCTCTGGGGGCCGGACGCGGACACGATCGACTTCGCCGTCGCGAAGCAGCCTCCGAGTGGCGCGCACCCGCTCGGGACGGACTTCTTCGGCCGCGACCTGCTCGCCCGCGTCGCGGCCGGCGGCCGCGAGTCGCTCGGGATCTCGTGCGCCGCGCTCGCGATCGTCCTCGCGTTCGGCTTCCTCTACGGCGCCGCCGCCGCGTTGCTCCCGCCGCGGCTCGACGCCGTGCTGATGCGGCTCGTCGACGCGCTGCTCGCCGTGCCGCGGCTGCCCGTGATCGTGATCGTGCTCGTCCTCTTCGGCCTGAACACGAGCGCGTTCACCGTCGTCGTCGCCCTCTCGGTCGGCGGCTGGATGATCCCGGCGCGGCTCGTCCGGCTCGAGCTGGTCGCGCTGCGCCAGCGGCCGTTCGTCGTCGCGGCCCGCTCGGTCGGGGTCGGCCCGCTGCGGCTCGTGCGGCTGCACCTGCTCCCGAACACGCTCGGCGTCCTGCTCGTCGCCGCGTTCCTCGAGCTGCCGACGCTCGTGCTCAGCGAGGCCTTCGCCTCGGCGCTCGGTCTCGGCGTGAACCCGCCGACGCCGACCTGGGGGAACATCGCCTACGACGGGCTGGACGAGGCGCGCGCCTGGCAGGTCTTCCTGCCGAGCGTCGCGATCGCCGTCTTCACGATCGCGGCGAACCTCGTCGCGGACGGGATCCAGGAGTCGCTCACGCCGGGCGGCACGACCTGGCGCGGCCGCAGCGGGCCCGGCACCGGCGTCGAGCGCGCCGTGCGGGCGCTCTTCGGGCGGCCCCGGCGCCCGGCCGAGGCGGGCTAGCCGGACCGCGCCGCCCGCAGCAGCGGCAGCTTCAGCGTCACCCGGCCGATCGCGATCGTCGCGCCCGCGGCCGGCCCGCCCGGATAGAGATCGGCCGACGAGCCCGAGAGCGTCACCGTCAGCTTCTTCCCGCGCGGCAGGCGCACGACCTCGTTCAGGAGCCTGATCGTCGCGACGCCCTCCGGCTTCGAGATCCGCACCGCGCCCTCGGTGACCGGCGTCTTCGTTCCCGCCACCGACACCGTCGCGACGAGCCGGCTCCACCCCTGCGCGCCCGAGTAGCGGACGGCGACGCTGCCTGCGCCCCACGTCTCGTGCGGGCCGCCCGTGAGCCGGGCGGAACGCGAGACGCGGCCGCCCGCGGCGAGGATCGCGCGGCCCGGCAGCGCGACGCTCGCCGCGTACGTCTTCGGGAGCGCCGCCCACGTCCTCGTCGTCCCGTCCCACGGGTCGCGCGCCAGCTCGATCCCGGCCGCCGGCGCCGGGCCGCCCTGCAGATAGGCGTCGAACCAGCTCACCGCCTCCCCGAGGTAGTAGGACGCCTCCGCGGGCGGGCTCGTCGCGGGCGCGTGGCCGAGGTCGCCGACGTAGAGCTTCTTCGGCCCGGCGAGCGCCTTGTACGCGGCGAGGCCCTGGTCGAGGTCGAAGAGGAAGTCGTGCCGGCCCTGCAGGACGAGCGCCGGCGTCGCGATCCCGCGCAGCGCCGCCTTCGTCGAGCGGGCCGCGGCCGCCTGCGTCACCGCGGCGGTCAGCGTGCCGCCGAGGAGCGCCTCGCGCGCCGCCGCGAGCTGCGGGTCCCAGCGCTCGGCCGGCACGGCGGCGGCGATCAGCGGCACGATCCCGCTCTTCGCCACGCCCTGCGGCGCGAGCGCGACGCCGAGCGACGTCCACCCGAGCGCCGGCACGATCGCCTTGAACGGGACGCCGGCCGCGGTCGCCGCGAGCACGGCGCCGGCGCCGAGCGAGAGGCCGAACGCGCCGATCTGCGTGTCGGAGACGTCCGGCCGCGCCGCGAGCCAGGCGACGAGGTCGCGCGCGTCCTGCGTCTCGCGCGGGCCGTCGAGGCCGAAGCTGCCGCCGGAGCCGCCGGTGCCGCGGGCGTCGCAGGCGAGCGAGGCGTAGCCGGTGGGCGCGAACGCCGCGGCGGCGAGCGTCTCCATCGTCGCGTGCGTCTGGCCGAGGCCGTGGAAGAGCAGGAGCCCGGGCCAGCCGCCGGCGGGCGGCGGGCCGTCGGGGAGGACGAGCCCGCACGCGAGCGGCGTCCCGTCCGAGGCGGCGACGGTCAGCTCCTGCGGGACGGCAGCGTTCGCGGAGCCGGCGCAGGCGAGCGCGACGGCACAGGCGGCGAGAAAGACCCTGCCCGGACCCACGAGCGCCGAGAGGGTAGCGAGAAATACGATACGGCCCATGGACTCGCGCCCCGTCGGCGTCTTCGACTCGGGAGTCGGGGGCCTCACCGTCCTGCACGAGTGCCTCGTGACGATGCCGCACGAGGACTTCGTCTACCTCGGCGACCACGCGCGCCTGCCCTACGGGCCGCGGCCGCTCGAGGAGGTGCGCCGCTTCGCGCGCGAGATCGGCTCCTACCTCGAGGCGCAGGACGTGAAGCTGATCGTCGTCGCGTGCAACACGGCCACCTCGGCGGCGCTGCCGCAGATCCAGCAGGAGCTGGCCGCGCCCGTCGTCGGCGTGCTGGAGCCGGAGGCGCACGCAGCCGTGCAGGCGACCCGCAACCGCCGCGTCGGCCTGCTCGCGACGCAGGGCACCGTGGACGCGGGCCGCTACGCGGAGCTCGTCCGCCAGCTCGACGCCGGCGTCTCCTTCCACGCGGTCGCCTGCCCGCGGCTCGTGCCGCTGATCGAGGGCGACGACCCGTACTCCGACGAGACCGAGCAGGCGGTGCGCGAGTACGCGGCGCCGCTCAAGGAGGCCGGGGTCGACACGGTGATCCTCGGCTGCACGCACTACCCGCTGCTGCGGCCGACCTTCCAGCGCGTCTTCGGCCGCGACGTCACGCTCGTCTTCTCGGCCGAGGAGACCGCGCGCGAGGTCGCCGAGACGCTCGCGCGGAAGGGGATCGAGAACGAGGCGGGCCGCGACGGCGCCTACCGCTTCCTCACCACCGGCGACCCCGACGCGTTCCGCGAGGCGGGCCGCCGCTTCCTCCAGCTCCCCATCGGCGAGGTGGAGCAGGTGACCGTGGCGGCGCTCGAGCAGGCGGGAGTGGCATGACCCGGGAGGACGGGCGCCGCCCGGACCAGCTGCGCGAGATCGTCTTCGAGCCGGACTGGCTCGAGCAGCCGCACGGGTCGGTCGTGATCGCGCAGGGGAAGACGAAGGTGCTCTGCACGGCGATGATCCAGGAGGAGGTGCCGCGCTGGCTGCGGAACAGCGGGCGCGGCTGGATCACGGCGGAGTACTCGCTCCTGCCCGCGTCGACCGGCGACCGGGTCGACCGCGAGGCCTCGCGCGGCAAGCAGCAGGGCCGCACGATCGAGATCCAGCGCCTGATCGGGCGCGCGATCCGCGCCGTCGCCGACTTCGAGGCGCTCGGCGAGCGGACGATGTGGCTCGACTGCGACGTCCTGCAGGCCGACGGCGGCACACGCTGCGCCGCGATCTGCGGCGCCTACGTCGCCGGCGCCCGCGCGCTCGCCCGCTTCGGCCTCTCCCGCGCCTTCCGCGACTCGGTCGCGGCGGTCTCGGTCGGCGTCGTCGGCGGCGTGCCGATGCTCGACCTCGCCTACGTCGAGGACTCGAGCGCGGACACCGACATGAACGTCGTCATGACCGGCGACGGCCGGCTCGTCGAGGTGCAGGCGACCGCGGAGCGCGACCCGTTCGCGCGCGCGACGCTCGACGAGCTGCTGGAGCTGGCGGCGGCCGGGATCGCGGAGATCGGCACCCTGCAGGCGGAGGCCGTCGGGCGTGACCTTCCTTAGCAGCGCGGTCGCGCCGCTCGGCTGGGACGGCGTCCTGCTCCGGCTCGCCGTCGCCGCCGCGCTCGGCGGCGCGGTCGGGCTCGAGCGGGAGCTGCGGGAACGGCAGGCGGGGCTGCGCACGCACCTCGTCGTCGCGGTCGGGGCGGCGCTCTTCACGCTCGTCTCCGCCTACGGCTTCGAGAGCTTCATCGAGGCGTCCGGCGCACAGCGCACCGACCCGACCCGGATCGCCGCCCAGATCGTCAGCGGCATCGGCTTCCTCGGCGCCGGCGCGATCATCCGCCAGGGGCTCTCGGTGCGCGGCCTGACAACCGCCGCGTCGCTCTGGCTGGTGGCCGCGATCGGGATGGCGTCGGGCGCCGGCTACTGGTCGGGCGCCGTGCTCGCGACCGCCGGCGCGCTGCTCACGCTCGGGCCGCTGCGCCACCTCGCCTTCCGCGCCGTCAGCCGCTTCCGGCCCGGCCGCGACCGCCTCCTCGTCGAGCTGCCGGCCGGCGGCAGCCCGGCGCCGGTGATCGAGGCGATCGAGCGGGCGGGCGGGCGCGTTCTCTCGCTCGACGTGAGCCAGGAGGGCGAGCGGCGCTCGATCGCCGTCGACGTCGAGCTGCCGCCGCGCGCGGAGCCGGTCGCCGTCGTCGCAGGCGTCGCCGAGGTCGACGGGGTGCTCGAGGTGCAATGGACGGACTGAGAGCGGTGCTCTGCTCCCGCAACCCGCACAAGGCGCGCGAGCTGGAGCGACTCCTGCCCGGCTGGCGGATCGAGCCGCTCGCCGCCGACGACTACCCGCCCGAGGACGGCGAGACCTACCTCGACAACGCGCGCATCAAGGCCGCCTTCGGCCGCGGCCGCGCGCCCGCCGACGCCTGGGTGCTCGCCGAGGACTCGGGGATCGAGGTCGCGGCGCTCGGCGGCCGGCCCGGCGTCCACTCCGCGCGTTACGCCGCCGAGGCTGCAAGCGCAGCCGGCGAAGCCGCCTGCGCGCGGCCGGAAGACCGCGGAATCGCCTTCGGCGATCCCACAGGAGCGCCCGCGATCGCGCGGCTGCTCTCCGACCTCGGCGACGCGGAGGACCGGCGCGCCCGCTACGTCTCGGAGCTGGTCGCGCTCGCGCCGGACGGGAGCGAGCACCGCGGCACCGGCGTCCTCGCGGGGCGGATCGGCCGCGAGCCGCGCGGCAGCGAGGGCTTCGGCTACGACCCCGTCTTCGTTCCGGACGGCGAGGAGCGCACCGTCGCCGAGCTGGGGGACGACTGGAAGGAGCGCGAGTCGCACCGCGCCCGCTCGGCCCGCGCGCTGCTGGAGGCGCTCGATGAGACGGGGCGCTAGCGTCGCCGCCCTCGCGCTCGTCCTCGCCGGCTGCGGGGGGGCGAACCGCGAGGGGCAGCGCTCGCTCGACGCCTTCCTCGGCAGCACCGACGCGGCGCGCTTCGCGAACCGGTTCCCGCACCGCCCCGGCAGCATCCCCTGCACGGCGCGCGACCCGGCCGCGAAACGGCGCGTCGCCGCCACCTGCTCGACCGACCTGTCGCTTCGCTCCAACCACGACGTGATCGTCACCTTCACCGTCTCGTGGAGCCACGGCAGCCGCGCCCGCACCTGGTTCGTCTTCCTCCGCCGCGACGGCACGCTGAAGCGGGTGCAGCGCGAGGGCTCGAGCCGTTAGCGCGCGCGGCGGCGTTCCTGCCACCACCAGTTCAGCTCGCCGCCGAAGACGATCACGTTCGCCATCACGTACAGCCAGAGCAGCAGGATCGCCGGGCCGCCGAGCACGCGCAGGGTCACGTTCACGTCGGCGAAGCGGACGAA
Organism: Gaiellaceae bacterium; assembly: GCA_035688315.1. Lineage (GTDB taxonomy): Bacteria > Actinomycetota > Thermoleophilia > Gaiellales > Gaiellaceae > Palsa-739. The sequence goes on from DASSND010000020.1 coordinate 48,135, forward strand.
GAGCGGCAGCACCTGGAACGACGCCTCGAGCACGGTCGCGGCGAGCAGCGCGCCCGGGAGCGCGGCCGGGGTCGTCATCGGCGTGTTCGGCAGCAGCCGGTAGACCGAGAGCGCGAACGCGAACACGCCGAGGAGCGAGACGGCGACCGAGAGCAGGTAGGCGAAGCCGCGGCTCGTCGTCAGCTCCGGCAGGAAGTGACGGATCCCCTCGACGCCGATCGCGCCGACGACGAGGCTCGCGAAGAGCGTGACGAGCGAACCGGCCATCAGCGCCGCCGCCACCCCTTTGCCGTGGAGGAAGGAGCGGTTCGGCCGCCCGTAGACGATGTTCAGCGCCGACTCGAGCGCGCTGAAGAGCGACAGCGACGACCAGAGCAGGCCGACGCCGCCGACGATCCCGAGCGTCGTCGCGTTGTCCTGCACCTTGTGGACGAGGTCGAGGATGCTCTCGAGCGAGCTGCCGGGGAACGCGTGCGACAGCTCCTGGACGAAGAAGTCGGAGGCGTCGGCGCGCCCGGAGAGGCCGAGCAGCGCGAGCGCGAGGAAGACGAGCGGCACGAACGAGAGGAGCGCGAAGTACGCCACCATCGCCGCGAGATGGGTGCCCCGGTCGGCGAAGAACTTGTGGACGACCTCGCGACGACGCACGCTCACGAGCGAGAGTCTGCACCTTGCTAGGGTCGGGACCGCGATGGACGCTGCCCAGGCGCTCGCCGACCTGACCGAGATCTCCTCGCAGATCGAGGCGGCCGTCCTCTTCTCCGAGGACGGGGCCGTGCTCGCCTCGACGCTCGCGGACGGCGAGGCCCCGGCGCGGCTCGTGCGCGGCGCGCAGGAGCTGCTCGAGGGCGGCGCCGCCTTCCGCAGCGGCGGCGCGGCGGTGACGCAGCTGGAGGCGTCGACCCCGGACGGCGGCGTCTTCGTCGTCCGCGACGGGGCGCGCGGGATCGTCGCGACGACCGCCCCGCAGCCGACCGCCGGCCTCGTCTTCTACGACCTGAAGAGCTGCCTGCGCAGCGTCGAGGAGGAGCCGCCGAAGCCGAGGCGCCGCCGCAGCGCGAAGGCGGCCGCGAGCGAGGAGGCGGACGGTGGCGCGTAGGCTCCTCGGGTTCGTCGGGGTCGCCGCGGGCGCGCTCGCCGGCACCGTCGCCTACCGGCGCAGCGCGATCCGCCGCCACGACCGGCTCGACGTCTACTTCGACGACGGCTCGATGGTCTCGCTGGTCGAGGGCTCCCCCGAGGCCGACCGGCTGCTCCCCGTCGCCCGCGACGTGCTCGCCGCCGCCCGCTCGTGAACGACGACCGGCTTCGCGAGGCGCTCGTCGCGGCCGCCTACCTGGAGGGCGACTTCCTCCTGCGCTCCGGGAAGCGCTCCCGCTACTACCTCGACAAGTACCGCTTCGAGACCCGTCCCGACCTGCTCGGCCCGCTGGGCGAGCGGATCGCCGCGACCGTGCGCGAGCACTGCCCCGGCGCCGTCCGCCTCGCCGGCCCCGAGCTGGGCGCGGTCGCGCTCGCCGCCTCCGCGTCCCTCGCGGGCGGCCTGCCGTTCGTGATCGTGCGGAAGGCGGCGAAGGAGTACGGGACCGGCAACAGGCTCGAGGGGCCGTTCGAGCCGGGGGAGACGATCTGCCTCGTCGAGGACGTCGTCACCTCCGGCGGCGCCCTGCTCGAGTCGGTGGTAGCGCTCCGCGAGGCGGGTCTCGTCGTCGACACTGCGGTGTGCGTCGTCGACCGCGAGGAGGGCGGCGCGGACGCCCTCGCGCGCCAGGCGGTGCGACTGCGGCCCCTTTTCCGGGCAGGAGAGTTGCTCGATGGCGCGAAAACCCCCGCAAAACCGCATGGTTGAGCGGGAAACGCGACCCTGGTAGGGTCGTTCCGGCTCCGCAAGCGATCAAGGACAGGAGGAGAGCAGTGACGAAGCAGGAGTTCGTAGCGGAGGTGGCCCGGCGGGCCCAGCTGAACAACCGCGAGGCCGCGAAGGCCGTCGACGCGTTTCTCGACACCGTCGTCGACACGCTCAAGGGGGGCGGCGACGTCGCCTTCACCGGTTTCGGCAAGTTCTCGACGCAGCAGCGCGCGGCCCGGATGGGCGTCAACCCGCGGAACCCGGGCGAGAAGGTCCACATCCCTGCGGCGCGCGTCCCGAAGTTCTCGGCCGGCAGCGGCCTGAAGTCCGCGGTCAAGCAGTAGCGGCAGACGAGAGCACGTCTCCTCCGAGGAACGCGAGCGGGCCCGGCAGATGCCGGGCCCGCCGCTTTTCGCGTCGCGTCGAGGGCGTCGTCGCGCGGCATCGCTAGCCTCGATCTCGATGTGGTCGCTCGTCCAGTTCTCCGACCGGCTCGCCGACGCGGTCGCCCGGAAGCGCAGCCAGCTCGTCGTCGGGATCGACCCGGTGCCGGAGCGGCTGCCGGCCGGGGTCGGGCTGCTCGACTTCTGCCGCGGGATCGTCGACGCGGTCGCAGAGAGCGCCGTCGCGGTGAAGCCGCAGGCGGCGTTCTTCGAGGCGCTCGGGCCGTCCGGCTGGGCGGCCTACGCCGAGGTGTGCGAGCACGCGCGCGAGGCGGGCCTGCTCGTGATCGCGGACGCGAAGCGCGGCGACGTCGGCTCGACCGCCCGTGCGTACGCGGCGGCGTTCCTCGAGTTCCGCGGCGACCGGCAGCCGCTCGCCGACGCGCTCACCGTCAACCCGTATCTCGGCCGCGACTCGCTCGAGCCCTTCCTCGCCGCCTGCCGCGAGCACGGCGGCGGCCTCTTCTGCCTCGTCAAGACGTCGAACCCGGGCGGCGGCGACGTCCAGGACGTCCAGCTCGCCGGCGGCGGCCTGCTCTGGGAGCACGTCGCGCGTCTCGTCGACGCGTGGGGGAGCGAGCACGTGGGGCAGTGCGGGCTCTCCGACGTCGGCGCCGTCGTCGGCGCCACCTACCCGCGCGAGGTCGCGCGGGCGCGCGAGCTGCTGCCGCGGACGATCTTCCTCCTCCCCGGCGTCGGGGCGCAGGGCGGGAAGCCGGCCGACCTCGCGCCCGCGTTCGCGCCCGGGCCGGCGGGCGGCCTCGTCGCCGCCTCGCGCTCGGTGATCTACGCGTACCGCGACGCCGGCGGCGACTTCCGGACGGCCGCCGCGGCCGAGGCGGAGCGGCTCGCGCGGGAGACGTGGTCGGTGTCGGAGGCGGCGTGAGCGTCTCCGCGCCGCAGCGGGGCACGAGCGCGGCGCACGTCGCGCGCTTCTACGCCGCCCCGGCCGCGGTGCTGCTCGCCGTGACGGTCGCCGTCCTGCTCGTCCGCGGCCTGCTGCCGCGGCCGGCCGCCGCCCCGGCGCGGACGCACACGACCGCCGCCGTCGCGGCCGCGGCCGAGACCCACCACGCGAAGCGGCGCACGCCGGCCCGCCGCTACGTGATCGTCGAGCGCGGCGACACGCTCGCGGAGATCGCCGCGGGCGAGCACATGACCGTCGAGGCGCTCGAGGCGCTCAACCCGGGCGTCGAGCCGACCGCCCTCCGGGTCGGCCAACGGATCCGCGTGAAGTAACCTCCCCGCGATGCGCCCGCTGCTCTGCAGCGCCGCCGCCGCGCTCGCCCTGGCCGCGGCGCTCGCCTCCGGCGCGGCCGCCGCGCCTCCCCGGCCGGACGCGCGTGCCTGGCTCGTCGCGAACGCCGCCACCGGCGAGGTGCTCGCGCAGTCGCACGCCGACGAGTCCGTGGCGATCGCCAGCATCACGAAGCTGATGACGGTGATCGTCGCGCTCCGGCACCTCTCGCCGTCCGACACGGTCACCGTCTATCCGCGCGCCGCGCGCGTCGGCGAGTCGCGGATCCCGCTCAGCCCCGGCCAGCGCATCTCCGTCCGCGACCTGCTCGCCGGGGCGCTGATCCAGAGCGCGAACGACGCCGCCGACGCGCTCGCCGACGCGGCCGCGGGCGGCGACCAGGAGCGCTTCGTCGGCTGGATGAACGCCGAGGCGAAGGCGCTCGGACTCCACGACACGCACTTCGTGCGCCCAGACGGCCTCGACGCGCCCGGGCACGTCTCGAGCGCCCGCGACGTGCTCGTGCTCGCCCGCCGCGCGATGCGGATCCCGATCGTGCGGCAGCTCGTCGCGAAGCGGTCGGCGACGCTCGCCGACGGCACCGTCGTCCACACCTGGAACGACCTGCTCGGCGTCTTCCCCGGCCTCGTCGGCGTGAAGACCGGCCACACCGACGACGCCGGCTGGTGCGAGGTCGCCGCCGCGAAACGCCCGGGCTACACGATCTACGCGGTCGTGCTCGGCAGCCCGACCCGCGACTCCCGCAACGACGCGCTGCGGCGGCTCCTGCGCTGGGGCGTGTCGCGGTTCAAGGAAGCGACCCTCGTGCGGCGGACGGCGTACGCGAGCGCCGCCCTCGGCTACGGGCGCCCCGCCGTCGCGCTCGTGGCGCCGAAGCCGCTGCGGCGGCTCGTCCACGCGGACCGCCCGCTCGTGCGCAAGGTCGTCGCCGCCGCCGTCGCCTCGCTGCCCGTGCGCCGCGGCCAGCGGCTCGGCCGCGTCGAGGTCTGGCAGGACGGGAAGCTGCTCGCGACGAGCCCGCTCGTCGCCGCCCGCTCGGTGCCGAAGCCGGGCCTCGGCGGCCGGATCCGCTGGCTCGTGACGCGGACCGTGCATGATCTGGGAGGGCTCCTGCCGTGATCGTCACCGTCACGCTCAACGCCGCGACCGACCGCACGCTCACGGTGCCGAACTTCCAGCTCGGGCACCGGCACCGTGCGAGCGACCGCCTCACGAGCGCGGGCGGCAAGGGCGTCAACGTCGCGCGCGCGCTCAAGCGGCTCGAGACGCCGGTGGTCGCGACGGGCCTGGCCGGCGGCCGTACCGGCGACCGGATCGTCGAGGATCTCGCGCTCGAGGGCATCCTCAACGACTTCGTCCGCATCTCGGACGAGTCGCGCACCTCGATCGCCGTCGTCGACCCGACCGCCGGCTCGCTGACCGAGATCTACGAGTGGGGGCCCGCCGTCCGCCCCGAGGAGCTGGACACGCTGCTCGACAAGCTCCACTACCTCTCGCAGGTCGCGAGCTTCGTCGTCTTCTCCGGCTCGCTGCCGCGCGACGTCGAGAACGACTTCTACGGGGAGGCGATCCGCGACCTCAACCGGCGCGGCGTCCGCTGCGTCCTCGACTGCGAGGGCGAGCCGCTCCGGCTCGGGGTCGAGGCGGAGCCGTTCCTCGTCTCTCCGAACCAGCGCGAGGCGGAGAGCCTCGTCGGGCAGGAGTTCCGGGACGAGGAGGACGTGCTGATGGCGCTCGACACGATCGCCGACCTCGGGGCCCGCAACGTCCTGATCACCCAGGAGACCTCGTGCTTCGGCCTGTTCCGCGAGGAGCGGCAGGTGCACCGCTTCCGCGCCGCGATCGGGCGGATCGAGCCGGTCGCCTCCGTCGGCGCGGGCGACGTCCTGCTCGCCGGGTTCCTCGGCGAGCGCTTCAACAACCGCAGCGTCGAGGACGCGCTGCGCACGGCGGTCGGCTGCGCCGCCGCCTCGGTGCTCGAGCTGGGCGCCGGCCGCTTCGACCCGCGCGAGGCGAGCCGCCTCGCCGCCGGCGTCGAGATCGCGGAGCTTGACCCGATCTCGGCCTAGCGAGGCTCGGCCCCGAGCCCTCCTAGCGCGGCTTCAGGCTGAGCGCGCGGATCCGGCCCTTTCCGCGGAGGTTCTCGGCCCAGGCGACCCGCGTGCCCTCGAGCGAGAGCCCGATCGGGGCGGAGGCGGCGACCGTGAGCGCGTGCGCCCGCCGCGAGCCGAGGTCGAACGCCTCGATCGTGCGGCCGGCGTGGAAGACGACGACGCGGTCGCTCGCGCCGAGCGTCGCGCTCGTCTTCCGCGGGACGCGGGCGCGGCCGAGCCGCCGCCCGCTCGCGACGTCGTACCAGGAGAGGTGGAGGCGGCCGTGGGAGCGTGCGAGCACGGCGAGCACGTGCGGCGCGAGCGCGATCGCGACCGGGACGCCGTCGGGCCGCGGCCGCGACACGAGCTTCCCGTTCGCGGCGACGCGGATCTCCAGCGGCCTGGTGGCGTTCGCGACGGGGCGCCCGCCCGTGGTCACCGACGTCGCGCGGACGTAGGCGATCCGCCCGTCCGAGGCGGCGATCTGGAGGGCGGGGCCGGTGCGCGGCACCGCGACGTCGCGGCGGCCGACGATCCTGCGCACCGAGCCGCCCGCGATCCGGCGCGCGCACGAGCCGCCGGAGAGGCAGGCCGCCTGGTTGCGGTAGGCGACGACGACGCGCGAGTAGACGAGGGTGGCGCCGTCCCCGGCGAGCGCGCCGAACCAGAGCCCGGCGCCCGCGCGCGTGTGCCCGAGCTGGTAGAAGCGGCGCTCCTTCTGGACGCGCACGTCCGCGCCGACGACGTAGTCGAGGTCGACGCTCGAATCCTGGTGCAGCGTCCAGAGCGTGCTGCCCTGCCGCGCGGCGATCGCGAGGGCGACCGGCTCCCGGCCCATCGACCAGCGGCAGGTGACGTTGCTCGAGCCGGGCTTCGGCAGCGTGAGCGAGACGCCGCCGCGCAGCGAGAGGACGTGCACCGCGTTGCAGCGACGGGTGCCCGGCGCATACCAGGCGAGCAGCTGCCCGTCCTGCGCGAACGCCGAGATCGGGCCGGTCGTGCTGCGGTACAGCGTCTGCGCGCCGGGCCCGGAGGAGCCCGAGCCGGCGAGCGAGAGCAGGCCTGCGACGGCGAGGAGGACGCGCACGGCGGCCACGGTATCCCTCCCGTGTTAGGGCGTTGTTCAGGCCGTTCCCGGCGGGTCGCGTCCGCGCAGGGTGGTACGATCCGGCGACTTTGAAAGTCCGTTTCGGACAGCGCGTTCCACGGCCCAGGCGAGCATCGCGCGTCTGGGTTTCGTGCATGAAGGGGGGCTTTTCGTGGGGACGGATCTGAGCGCGGCCGACGTCCAGCGGCTGCTCGAGCTGGACCGCAAGTTCGCCCGTGAGGGACTGACGTTCGACGACGTCCTCCTCGTCCCGGGCGAGTCGAGCGTCCTGCCGAACGACGTCTCGACGGCGGCGCGGCTGACCCCGTCGATCGGCCTTGCGATCCCGGTGGTCTCGGCGGCGATGGACACCGTCACCGAGGCGCGACTCGCGATCGCGCTCGCCCGCGAGGGCGGCATCGGCGTCCTCCACCGCAACCTCTCGATCGAGGAGCAGGTGGCGGAGGTCGACAAGGTGAAGCGCTCCGAGTCGGGGATGATCGTCGAGCCGGTGACGCTCCCGCCGCACGCGCTCGTGCGCGAGGCGGTCGAGCTGATGGCGCGCTACAAGGTCTCCGGGGTGCCGATCACCGACGACGGCGGCGTGCTCGTCGGGATCCTGACGAACCGCGACCTCCGCTTCGAGAGCGACGTCGAGCAGCCCGTCTCCGCGCTGATGACGGCGCGCAACCTCGTCACCGCCCCGGTCGGGACGACGCTCGCCGAGGCGGAGGAGATCCTGCACCGGCACAAGGTCGAGAAGCTCCCGGTGGTCGACGCCGACGGCCGGCTACGCGGCCTGATCACGGTCAAGGACATCCAGAAGAAGATCCAGTACCCGCAGGCCACGAAGGACGACAAGGGCCGGCTGCGCGTCGCCGCGGCCGTCGGGGTCGGGCCGGACGCGCTCGAGCGGGCGCAGACGCTCGCCGCGGCCGGGGCGGACGCGATCGTCGTCGACACCGCGCACGGTCACTCCCGCGGGGTCGTCGAGATGGTCGCGCGGGTGAAGGCCGCGGTCGCGGTGGACGTCGTCGCGGGAAACATCGCGACCGCCGAGGCGGCGCGCGCGCTGATCGACGCGGGGGCGGACGCGGTCAAGGTCGGGATCGGCCCGGGCTCGATCTGCACCACCCGCGTCGTCGCGGGGGTCGGCGTGCCGCAGATCACCGCCATCCACGAGTGCGCGAGCGTCGCGGCCGACGAGGGCGTGGCGGTGATCGCCGACGGCGGCGTCACGTCGTCCGGCGACATCGCGAAGGCGATCGGCGCGGGCGCCGACGCGGTCATGCTCGGCTCGCTGCTCGCGGGCGTCGACGAGGCGCCCGGCGAGGTGATCCTCGTCCAGGGCGAGCGCTTCAAGGAGTACCGCGGGATGGGCTCGCTCGGCGCGATGAAGGCGCGCGGCTACTCGAAGGACCGCTACTTCCAGAACGACGTCGAGGACGTCGAGAAGCTCGTCCCCGAGGGGATCGAGGGGCGCGTCGCCTACAAGGGGCCGGTCGCGCCGATCCTCCACCAGCTCGTCGGCGGCGTGCGGCAGGCGATGGGCTACTGCGGCGCGCCGACGATCGAGGAGCTGAAGCGCGCGCGCTTCGTGCGGATCACCGGCGCGGGGCTGCGCGAGTCGCATCCCCACGACGTGACGATCACGAAGGAGGCGCCGAACTATCGCCGCTGAGCCGTCGAACGTCGTCCCGCTTCCCGCCGCGGAGGAGCGGCCCGTCCTCGTCGTCGACCTCGGAGGCCAGTACTCGCAGCTGATCGCCCGCCGCGTGCGCGAGTGCCGCGTCTACTCGGAACTGGTCGGCCACACGATCTCGCCGGAGGCGGTGCGTGCGCGGAACCCGTACGCGCTCGTCCTGAGCGGCGGGCCTGCGTCGGTGTACGCCGACGGCGCGCCGCACGTCGACCCGGGCCTCTTCGAGCTGGGGATCCCCACCCTCGGCATCTGCTACGGGGCGCAGCTGCTCGCGCTCGACCTCGGCGGGCGCGTCGACCGGACCGGCGTCTCGGAGTTCGGGCGCACCGACGTGCGCGTCGCCGACTCGCGCCTGCTCAAGGACACCCCGGCGGAGCAGGTGGTCTGGATGTCCCACCGCGACACGGTCGTCGAGGCGCCGGCGGGCGCACGCGTCGTGGCGACCTCGGCGGCGACCCCGGTCGCGGCGTTCGAGGCGCCCGAGCGGGGCCTCTACGGCGTCCAGTTCCACCCCGAGGTCGTGCACACGCCGCACGGGATGGACGTGCTGAAGAACTTCCTCTACGACGTCGCGGACGCGCCGCCGGCATGGACGCCGGCGGCGGTGATCGAGGAGCAGGTCGAGCGGATCCGCGCCCAGGTCGGGAGCGAACGCGTCCTCTGCGCGCTCTCGGGCGGCGTCGACTCGGCGGTCGCCGCGCTCCTCGTCCACAAGGCGGTCGGCGACCAGCTCACCTGCGTCTTCGTCGACCACGGGCTCCTCCGCAAGGACGAGGCCGAGCAGGTGGTCGAGACCTTCGGCGAGCACTTTCACGTCCCGCTCGTGCACGTGCGCGCCGAGGACCGGTTCCTCGAGCTGCTCGCGGGCGTCGAGGAGCCGGAGCAGAAGCGCAAGGTCATCGGCCGCGAGTTCATCCGCGTCTTCGAAGAGGAGGCCGGTCGGCTCGGCGACGTGCGCTGGCTCGTGCAGGGGACTCTCTACTCCGACGTGATCGAGTCCGGCGGCACCGAGGGCGTCGCGGCGACGATCAAGTCGCACCACAACGTCGGCGGCCTGCCGGACGACATGCGAATGAAGCTCGTCGAACCGTTGCGGCTCCTGTTCAAGGACGAGGTGCGCCGCGTCGGCGAAGAGCTCGGGATGCCCGAGCGGATGGTCTGGCGCCAGCCGTTCCCTGGTCCCGGCCTCGCGATCCGGATCATCGGCGACGTGACGCGCGAGCGGCTCGAGATTCTGCGCGAGGCCGACGCGATCCTCCAGGAGGAGGTGCGCCGGGCCGGCCTCTACCGCGACCTCTGGCAGTCGTTCGCCGTCCTGCCGGCGATCCGTTCCGTGGGCGTCCAGGGCGACGAGCGGACCTACGGCTACCCGATCGTGCTCCGCGCGGTGACGAGCGACGACGCGATGACCGCCGACTGGGCCCGGCTCCCCTACGACCTGCTGGAGACGATCTCGAGCCGCGTCGTCAACGCGATCCCCGGCGTCAACCGCGTCGTCCTCGACATCACGTCGAAGCCGCCCGCGACGATCGAGTGGGAATAGCCGCTCAGGCGCGCCGGCGGCGGCCGGGCCGATCGCGCACGTAGACGCGCCCGCGGACGACTCCCGGCGAGATCAGCTCGCCGGCGTACGGCACGAGCTTGGCGACCGGCCGCCCCGCGTGCGCGATCACGATCTCCTCGCCGCGAGCGACCCGCCGCAGAAGCTGCGAGAGCAGGTCGCGCGCGTCCCGGGTGTTGAACGCGTACAGGACGTGGCGTGGCGTGGCGTCGCCACCTGGCGTGGTGTGGCGTCGCCAACTGAAAAGTCGCTGGAACATGCGCGAATTCTCGCTCGTCGGGTGTGGCGACACTGTGTCGACTGTGTGGCGATTCTTCGGAGTCGCCTAGGCTCGCGCCGTGGAGTTCCGCCGCCTGCTCCGGCGTCGCCGGATGGTTCGGCACTACGAACGCGACCCGGTTCCTGCCGAGACGCTCGAGCGGATCGCAGCGACGATCCGGCACGCCCCGAGCGCCGGCCACAGTCAGGGCTGGCGCGCGCTCGTGGTGACGGATCCCGGGCTCCTGTCCGCGCTCGCGGAGGACGAGGCGCGCGAGCTGGAGCCGGGGTTGGAGCCGTGGTTCGGCAGCGCTCCCGCACACGTCCTGATCCTCACCCGGGAGGAGGACTACCACGACAGGTACCGGCAACCGGACAAGCTGCAGGGCGGGGAGGAGATCGAGTGGCCGGTGCCGTTCTGGTTCGTGGACGCGGGCGCGGCGCTCATGCTCGTCCTGCTCGCCGCGATCGACGAGGGGCTCGCCTGCGGCGTCTACGGCGTTCCGGTCGCCGTCGAGCCGCGGGTCCGCGAGCTGCTCGCGATCCCGGCCGACCTGCGGATCGTCGCCGGGGTGACCGTGGGGCGGCCGGCGCCCGATCCGGGGTGGAGTCGCGTCACGAGCCGGGCGACGCGGCCGCGTCGCCCCGTCGAGGAGGTCGTCCGCTGGCAGCGCTGGATCTCGTAGGGCGTCTCGCGCGCACCGAGATCGGCGCGACGTACAACCAGTACGCCGACTCGCACGTGCGTCGCGAGCGGCTGCGTGCGTATCTCGCCGAGCGGGCGTCGGCGAGCCTCGTGCTCGTCGGCGAGGCGGCCGGGTATCGCGGCGCGCGCGTCAGCGGGATCGCCTTCACCTCGGAGCGCCAGCTGACCGGCGCGGGCCCCGCGGAGGCGAGCGCGACGATCGTCCACCGGACACTGCGGCGGCTCGGCATCGCCGAGGACGTGCTGCTCTGGAACGTCGTGCCGACCCATCCGGGAACCGCCGGCTCGAACCGGGCGCCGACGCGTGCGGAGGTCGCGGCGGCGCGGCCGTTCCTGGAGGAAGTCGTCGCCGGTCGCGGTGTCGTGGCCGTCGGGCGCGTGGCGGCGGCGGCGCTCGACGCGCCGTACGTCCGTCATCCCGCGCGCGGCGGCGCGAGCGACTTCGAGCGCGGCCTGCGCCGCCGGCTCGGTCTCTGACCGCTTTTCGCTACAATCCGGCGCCGGCGGACGCCCTTGGTCCGCCCCTTCTCTGTATGAAGACCTACAACGCAAAGCCAGGAGAAGTCGCGCGCGAGTGGTATGTCGTCGACGCGACCGGGCAGACGCTCGGCCGTCTCGCGACCCAGATCGCCGACACCCTGCGGGGCAAGCGCAAGCCGCAGTACACCCCGCACGTCGACACCGGCGACTTCGTGGTCGTGGTCAACGCGGAGAAGATCGCGGTCACCGGCAACAAGCTCGACCAGAAGCGCTACTACCGGCACTCGGGCTACCCGGGCGGCCTGCGCAGCCGCACGCTGCGCGACCAGCTCGAGCGGCGCCCGACCGAGGTGATCCGCACCGCCGTGAAGGGGATGCTCCCGAAGAACCGGCTCGCCCGCCAGCAGCTCACGAAGCTGAAGGTGTACGCGGGGCCGGAGCACCCGCACGGCGCCCAGAATCCGCGTCCCCTGAACCTGGAGTCCACGTGAGTCAGATCGCGCAGTACCGCGGCACCGGCAAGCGCAAGACCTCGGTCGCGCGCGTGATCCTCCGTCCGGGCGACGGCGCGACCTGGGTGAACGGCCGCACGATCGAGGAGTACTTCCCGCGTGCGGTGTGGCGCACGATCGCGACCTCGCCGCTGAAGGTCGCGGGCGTCGAGGGACAGTACGACCTGCGCGTCCGCGTGCACGGCGGCGGGCTGACCGGCCAGGCCGGCGCGGTTCGCCACGGGATCGCGCGTGCCCTCGTCGAGGCGAACCCGGAGCTGCGCGTCCCGCTCAAGCGCGAGGGATTCCTCACCCGCGACGCGCGCCAGGTCGAGCGCAAGAAGGCCGGCCTGCACAAGGCGCGCAAGGCGCCGCAGTTCTCGAAGCGCTAGCCGCTCGACCGCAGCCGCTCGCGGCTGGTCGCGAGATCGACCCGCTATCGTCCCGCCCCGTGGCGCGGAGGTACTTCGGCACCGACGGGGTTCGCGGCGTGGTCGGGGAGGACCTCACCGTCGAGCTGGTCGAGCGGCTCGGCAAGGCGTCGGCGCTCTGGTCGGGCCGCGGTCGCGTCTTCGTCGGCCGCGACACCCGCGCTTCCGGCGTCGAGCTGGAGGAGGCGTTCGCGCGCGGCGTCGCCTCCGCCGGCGGTGCCGCCGTGCTCGCGGGGGTGCTCCCGACCCCCGCGGTCGCGCTGCTGCGGCTCGACCTCGGCGTCGTCATCTCCGCCTCGCACAACCCGCCCGAATACAACGGGGTCAAGTTCTTCGACCGGCAGGGGCACAAGCTCGGCGACGCGGCCGAGGAGGAGATCGAGGCGCTCCTCGACGCCCCCGCTCCCGGCGGTGGGCGCGTCGACCGGGTCGAGGTCGCGGCGGACAGCTATCTCGGGCACGTGCTCGAGCGCTTCGGCTCCGACCTCTCCGGCCTGCGGATCGGGGTCGACTGCGCGAACGGCGCCTACGCGGGCCTCGCTCCGCGCGCCTTCGAGCAGCTCGGCGCCGAGGTCGCCGCCATCGGGGACGCTCCCGACGGCACGAACATCAACGTCGGCTGCGGCGCGACCGACCTCGCCGCGCTCTCCGCGCTCGTGTGTGAGCGGCGGCTCGACCTCGGGATCGCCTTCGACGGCGACGGCGACCGGATGCTCGCGGTCGACGAGCGCGGCGAGCCGGTCGACGGCGACCAGATCGTCGCCGCGCTCGCGCTCCACCTCGGCGTCGACCAGGTCGCGGTCACGGTCATGTCGAACCTCGGCCTGCACCGGCTGCTCGAGGAGCGCGGCGTCCGCGTCCACACCACCGACGTCGGCGACCGCTACGTGCTCGAGGCGCTCCGCCGCGAGGGCGCGCTCCTCGGCGGCGAGCAGTCGGGGCACCTGATCTGGCTGGACGGCCACGTCACCGGCGACGGCCTCGTCGCCGCGCTCTTGCTCTGCGACGCGCTCCGGGGCCGGACACTCTCCGAGACGGTCGCGGCGATGCCCCGCTTCCCGCAGGTGAAGGAGAACCTGCCGCGCGCCGGGCGGGGGCCGCTCCCGGAGACGCTGCTCGTGCGGCTCGAGGAGGTGAACGCCGGCCTGGACGGCGGCGGCCGCGTGCTCGTGCGGCCGTCCGGCACCGAGCCGGTCGTGCGCGTGCTCGCCGAGGCGGAGACGGAGGAGGCCGCGCAGAGGCTCTGTGCTAGGATCGCCGCGCTGGTGAGGCAGGAGCTCGGCTGACCCGTTCCGCGACGCCGCGGGGCGGTCGTGAAGCCGGGCTCGCCGTGTTTTGCAGGGGGATATTCCCCCGCCACGGGGAAAGGAGCGCAACGTGTGCGGGATCATCGGATACGTCGGGTCGAGAGAGGCGAAGCCGTTGCTCCTGGAGGGTCTGCGCCGCCTCGAGTATCGCGGCTACGACTCCGCCGGGATCGCGCTCCGCGAGGACGAGCGGCTCGACTACGTCCGCGCCGTCGGCAACCTCGACAACCTCGTCGCCGCCGCCGCGCCGAACGGCTCGACGGCACGCCACGGGCTCGGCCACACACGCTGGGCAACCCACGGCGGCGTCACCGAGCAGAACGCGCACCCGCTCACCGGCTGCGACGCGGGCAAGCTCGCGATCGTCCTCAACGGCATCGTCGAGAACTACCGCGAGCTGAGGCAGCAGCTGATCGCGGACGGGCACGAGTTCACCTCGGAGACCGACGCCGAGGTCGTCGTCCACCTGCTCGAGCGCGAGTACGACGGCGACCTCGCCCAGGCGCTGATCCGCGTCTACCCGCAGCTCGAGGGCCATTTCTCGATCGTCGCGATCCACCACGACCACCCCGACCTGCTCGTCGGCGTCCGCCACCAGACGCCGCTCGTCGTCGGCGTCGGCGAGGGAGAGAACTTCGTCGCGTCGTCGATCGCCGCCTTCCTCGCCGAGACGCGCCGCGTCCTCCACCCGGCCGACGGCGACGTCGTGGAGCTGACCCCGGCCGGCATCCGCTGGTTCGTCGACGGCGCCGAGGCGGCCCCGCCCGAGCTGCAGGAGGTCGACTGGGACGAGGAGGGCGCCGAGAAGGGCGGCTACGAGACGTTCATGCTCAAGGAGATCTACGAGCAGCCGGACGCCGTCGCCGAGACGATCGGCGACCGCGTGCGCGGGCACGAGCTGGTGCTCGAGGCGCTCGGGCTCGACGAGCTGGAGATCCGCAACCTGCGCCGGATCGTGATCGTCGCCGCCGGCACCTCCTACCACGCGGGCGTCGTCGGCCGCTACATCGTCGAGGAGTGGGCGCGCATCCCGGTCGAGCCGGACATCGCGAGCGAGTGGATCTACCGCAACCCGGTGCTCTCGAAGGACACGCTCGTGATCGGGATCTCCCAGTCCGGCGAGTCGCGCGACACCGTCAACGCGGTCAAGCTCGCCCGCGAGCAGGGCGCGCGCACGCTCGCGATCACGAACCTGATGGGCACGCAGATCACGCGCGAGGTCGACGCGACGCTGTACACGCGCTGCGGGATGGAGGTCGGCGTCGCCGCCTCGAAGACGTTCACCGCCCAGGTCGCGCTGCTCAGCCTGCTCGCGCTCAAGCTCGCCGAGATCCGGCGGACGCTGCCGCAGGACGAGATCGACTTCATCCTCGACCGGCTGCACGAGCTGCCCCGGAAGATGCAGGAGTTCCTCGACGGCGAGCATCCGATCGAGCAGATCGCGCAGCGCTTCCACCAGGCGCCGTTCTTCCTCTACCTCGGCCGCCACATCGGCCTGCCGGTCGCGCTCGAGGGCGCGCTGAAGCTGAAGGAGATCTCGTACATCCCCACCGACGCGTACTCCGCCGGCGAGATGAAGCACGGGCCGATCGCGTTGCTCGACGAAGGGACGCCGGTGGTCGTCGTCGCGACGAACATCCACGTCTACGACAAGATCGTCTCCAACATCCAGGAGACGCGGGCGCGCGGCGCGCACGTGATCGCGATCGCGACCGCCGACAACGAGGACATCCAGCACCACGCGGACGACGTGATCTACGTGCCGAAGACGCCCGCGTTCCTGCAGGCCGCGCTCGCGGTGATCCCGCTGCAGCTGCTCGCCTACCGGATCGCGCGGCTGCGCGGCCTCAACGTCGACCAGCCGCGGAACCTCGCGAAGACCGTCACCGTCGAGTAGGGAACCGCAGCCGCGCGGGCGGTGTAGGAGGAGCGATGAGACGGATCGCCCTGCTCGGGGTCGTCGCGCTCGCGCTCCTGCCGCTCGGGCGGAGCGCCGAGCGGACGCTGCCGTTGCGCGGCCCGCAGGCGGCGACCGCGACGCTCACGGCGCTCCTCGGCGACTCGGGCGGCTCGCGGCTCGCGACCGTCGACCCGGCGACGCTCGCGGCGCGGGTGCGGTCGGCGCGGCTCGGCCCGGTCGACGCGTGGGCGGTCGCGCCGGGCGGCGGACTCGTCGCGCTCGGCGTCCGCCGCGACCCGGACGCCGACTCCTACATGCTCCGCTTCGCGAACGCCGCGACCTTGCGGGTCGCGCGCGCCGGCGTCCCGCTCTCCGGCTGGCTGCAGTCGCTGCTGTGGGCGAGCCCCGGACGCGTCGTCGCGCTCACCGGCGAGCAGGACGGGGTCACCGTCGCGGTGGTCGACGCGGTCGCGAAGCGCGTCGTCGCGCGGCACCCGCTCGGCGGGATGGCGGCCGCGGTGGCGCGCTTCCGGGGCGGGCTCGCGGCGCTCGTCCAGCCCGGTGGCTCGGTCGGCGCGGCGAAGCTCGCCGTCGTCGGCCCGTCCGGCGAGGTTCGCTCCGTCCGGCTGGAGCGGATCCGCGCCGGCGCGCACTGGCCGGAGGACCCCTCGAGCGACCCGATCGGCACCACGCGCCAGCCGGCGCTCGCCGTCGACCCCGCCGGCACCGCCTACGTGCTCGACCCGGACGGGCTCGTCGCCGAGATCGACCTCCGGTCGCTCGCGGTGAGCTACCACACGCTCGGGGCGGCCTCGGTGCTCGCCCGCATCGCCGCCTGGCTCGTCCCGCCCGCGTCGGCGAAGGGGATGAACGGCCCGCAGCGCGCGGCGACCTGGCTCGGCGACGGGCTGATCGCGCTCAGCGGCAGCGACTACTCGGCGACGCGCGCCGAGGACGGCTCCGTGACCTTCTCCCAGGCGCCCGCCGGCCTCGCGGTCGTCGACACGCACGGCTGGACGGTGCGCACGCTCGACCGGCAGGCGACGAGCGCCTGGGTCGCGGACGGCGCGTTGCTCGCGACCGGCGGCGGCTGGTCGTCGGGCGACTCGGCCCGCGGCGAGGGGCTCGCCGCCTACGGCCCGGACGGGAAGCTCCGCTGGCGGCTCTTCCCGGGCACGCGCCCGTGGGTGGACGGCGTCGTCGGCGGGCTCGCGCTCGTCGTCGAGGAGGGCGGGGCGCGGTTCCACGTGGTCGACGTCGAGAGCGGACGGATCCTCCGCAGCGGCCCGCTCTCGAGCGAGCCGCGCGTGCTCGCCGGCTAGTCGGGCCCGACGAGCGGGGTCGTGCTCGAACCGGTCGTGCCCCAACTGCCCGGGTAGCGGACGGTGAGGCCGATGCCCTCGTCGCGGAAGGCATGGCCGCGCGTGCCGCCGCAGCCGGCCACACGAGGACGAGGGCAGCCGAGCCGCGCACGGCCGTCCTACGGGCGCGGCGGCCCCACAGGTCCGGCGACGACGCGTGCAGGCCCGGCGACGATGCGTGCCGCTCCGGGGAGGTCGCCCGCGCGGTTGTCCGCCTCGGCGACCGGCAGCGGCCAGCGTCCCTCCAGCCGGTCGACCCAGACCGCGTGGAGGCCGTGCAGCGCGGCCGCGTGGACGTCCCAGGCGTGCGCGGCGACGAGCCACGCGGCCGCGGGTTCCGCTCCGGCGCGGTGAAGCGCCTCCGCGTAGGGCTCCCGCGCCGGCTTCCACGCCTGCACGTCGTCGATCGAGACGACGCCGCGGAAGCGTTCCTCGAGGCCGCCGCGGGCGAGCGCCGCGAGCGTGGCGTCGCGGCCGCCGTTCGTGACGACCCACGACTCGATCCCGGCGGCGTCGAGCACGTCGAGCGCCTCCTCCGCGTCCGCGTGCGGGCGCAGCTCGTGCCGGAGCGCGTCGAGAGCGCCCTGCACGCCGGGCGGCAGCGCCGCCTCGGCGACCGCCTCGAAGGGCTGGAACTCGCCGGCGAGGCTGAGCGCGACCCCGGTGTGCAGCGTCCGCTCGAGCCAGACCTCGAACCCGTCGGGCGAGGGGAAGCGGTCGCGCACCGGCGTCAGGTCGAGCAGCGTCCCGAGCGAGTCCCAGAGCACCACGGTCACGCAGGGCGGCCTACCCCGCGTCGAGGCGGGTAACCTCGAGCCGTGGCTCTCGGACGCGTCGGCGTGTGGGTGGGGCGGCTCGGCGTGCTCCCGGCGCGCGAGGAGGCGGCGGCCGCGCGCGAGCTGGAGCGGCTCGGCTACGGGGCGCTCTGGTACGGCGAGGGGCCGTTCAACCGCGAGGCGTTCGCGCACGCTGCGCTCCTCCTCGCCGCGACCGAGCGCGTGGCCGTCGCGTCGGGGATCGCGAGCATCTGGCTGCGCGAGCCCGTCTCCGCCCGGAACGGCGCCCTCGCGCTCGCCGAGGCGCATCCCGGCCGCTTCGTGCTCGGCCTCGGCGTCAGCCACGCGCCGCTCGTCGAGCGGATCGGCCGCGAGTACCGGCGACCGCTCGCCGCGATGCGCACCTACCTCTCGGAGATGGACGCCGCGGGCGAGTACCGGGCCGCCGCCCCCGCGGAGCCCGCGCCGGTCGTGCTCGCCGCGCTCGGGCCGCTGATGCTCGAGCTGTCGCGCGACGCCGCCGACGGCGCGCACCCGTACCTGACGACCCCGGAGCACACGCGCCGCGCGCGCGAGATCCTCGGCGCGGGCAAGCTGCTCGCCCCGGAGCAGGCCTTCGCGCTCGAGACCGACCCGGCGCGGGCGCGCGCGGTCGGGCGCGAGCACGTCGGCCGCTACCTCGAGCTGCCGAACTACCGGAACAACTGGCTCCGGCTCGGCCTCGACGTCGAGGACGTGGACGGGCTCGTCGACGCGCTCGTCGCGTGGGGCGACGAGGCCGCCGTACGCGCGCGCGTCGAGGAGCACCTCGCCGCCGGCGCCGACCACGTCTGCGTCCAGGCGATCGGCGAGGATCCGCTCGGCGACCTGCGCCGGCTCGCACTGCTCCTGCTCTAGTCGGGGCGCTGCCGCAGGCGCTTCGTCTCGCCGCGGCGCTTCTTCTCCTCGAGCCGCCGCTCGCGGGCCGCGGCGCTCGGCTTCGTCGGCACGCGCTTCCGCTCGACGCGCAGGGCCTCGCGGAGCTGCCCGGCGAGCCGCTCCAGCGCCAGCTCGCGGTTGCGCATCCGGCTTCGCTCGTCCTGGGCGACCGCGCGCAGCACCGGGCCGGCCTTCGCGACGACCCGCTGCTTCTGCACGGCGGTGAGCGCCGTCGACGCCTCGACGTCGAAGACCGCGACGACGCGCGTCTCGGAGGTCTGCGCGTGCTGGCCGCCGGGGCCGCTCGAGCGGGAAACCTGCAGCTCCACCTCGGACAGCGGCAGCGCGACCGACCGCGTCACCCGAATAGACTCGCCGTGCATGGCCGCGATTCTGCTCGACGTGGACGGGGTGCTGCACGTGTCGGGCGAGCCGATCCCGGGCGCGGCCGACGCGGTCGCACGACTCCGCGACGCGGGGCACCGGCTCCGCTTCGTCACCAACACGACGATCCGCTCCAAGGCGGCGCTCGCCGAGGTGCTGAACGGGCTCGGAGTCGAGGTGGACGTGAGCGAGGTGCAGACGACCGCCGACGCCGCCGTCGAGCGGCTGCGCGGCCGGCGCGTGCTCGCGCTCGTCATGCACGGCGTCGTCCCCGACCTCGAGGGGATCGAGCTGGTGGGCGAGAACGCGGACGCCGTCCTGCTCGGCGGCGCCGACGAGACCCCCGAGACGAACCTCGTCTTCTCCTACATGAACCTCGCGCGCGCGTTCGCGGAGATCGAGCTGGGCGCCGACCTCTACTGCCTGCACAAGAACCGCTGGTGGCAGACCCAGCGCGGGCCGCTGCTCGACTCGGGCTGCTTCGTCGCCGGCCTCGAGTACGCCTGCGGGGTCGAGGCGATCGTGCTCGGCAAGCCCAGCTCCGCCTACTTCGACGCCGCCTGCAGTGCGCTCGACGCGGAGCCCGGGATGACCTGGATGGTGGGCGACGACCTCGAGTCCGACCTCGCGGGGGCGCACGGCGTCGGCATGCGCACCGTGCTCGTCCGCACCGGCAAGTTCCGCCCCGACGACGTCGAGGCCTCGCGCGTGCAGCCGGACGGGATCGTCTCCTCGATCGCGCACCTGCCCGAATGGCTCGAGGAGCACCTGGCGTGACCGTCAGGGTCGGCACCGACCTGATCGAGATCGCGCGGATCCGCCGCTCGCTCGAGCGCTACGCGGGTTTCCGGGAGCGCTGCTTCACCGAGGCGGAGCGGGCGTATTGCGACTCCCGCCCGAACCCGGCCGAGAGCTACGCGGGCCGCTTCGCCGGCAAGGAGGCGGTCGGCAAGGCGCTCGGCTTCGGCGTCGCGCGCGCGTTCGCCTGGAAGGAGATCGAGATCGTCGGGCGGCCCAAGCCGGCGGTGCGGCTCTCGGGGCGGCTCGCCGCGCGGGCGGAACAGCTCGGCGCGGCGGCGGTCGACCTCTCGATGACGCACTCGCGCGAGCTGGCGCAGGCGGTGGCGGTCGTCGATGGGCGCGACTGAGCCGCTCTACACCGCCGCCGAGATGCGCGCCGCCGAGGAGCGGTATCCCGGCTACCCCGACACGATCCCGGAGCTGATGGAGCGCGCCGGCGCCGCGACCGCGGACGCCGCGCTCCGGCTCTTCCCCGACGCGCGCCGCTGGGCCGTCGTGTGCGGCGGCGGCTCGAACGGCGGCGACGGCCGCGTCGCCGCCCGGCTGCTCGAGCGGGCGGGACGCGAGGTGCGCGTGGTCGACGCGAAGGCGGGCGGGCACGACCTCGGCGAGCCGGACGCGATCGTCGACGCGCTCTTCGGCACCGGCTTCTCCGGCGAGCCGCGGGCCGGGGCGGCGGCGCTGATCGAGGCGATCAACGCGGCAGGCGCGCCGGTGCTGGCGCTCGACCTGCCCTCCGGGGTCGACGCCTCCACCGGCGAGGTCGCAGGCGCCGCGGTCGAGGCGGCGGCGACGGTCACCTTCCACGGCCGCAAGGTCGGCCTCGCGGTCGCGCCCGGCCGCTTCCACGCCGGCGAGGTGCACGTCGCCGACATCGGGCTCGAGCAGGCTGAGACCGAGCACGCGCTCGTCGGGCCGGAGATCCTCGCCGAGGTGCCGCGCCGCGGCGCGCGCGACAACAAGTACACCGCCGGCCACGTGCTCGTCGTCGGCGGCTCGCCGGGTATGACCGGGGCGCCGTCGCTCACGGCGCGCGCCGCGCTCCGCGCCGACGCGGGCTACGTGACGATCGCGGCGCCCGCCGAGACGCTGCCCGTGCTGGAGACGCTCGTCGTGGAGGCGGTCAAGCGCCCGCTGGAGCAGGCCTTCGACGCGGCGGCGAAGGCGGGCGCGCTCGCGCTCGGGCCGGGCCTCGGCCGCGGCTCGGAGGCGATCCGGCTCGTCCGCCGCGCGCTCTCCGAGCTGGAGCTGCCCGCCGTCGTCGACGCCGACGCGCTCTTCGAGCTGGAACCGGCGGACTGGCCCGCGGCGCGGGTGCTCACCCCGCACGAGGGCGAGCTGGCGCGGCTGCTCGGACGCGAGTCGCTCGAGGTGGCCGCGCACCGGCTCGCGGCGGCGCGCGACGCCGCGGAGCGCTTCCGCTGCGTCGTCCTGCTCAAGGGCGCCGACACGCTCGTCGCGGCGCCCGGGGGAAGCGTGCTCGTCGTCGCGCTCGGCCTGCCGTCGCTTGCGACCGCGGGCACCGGCGACGTCCTCACGGGCGTCGTCGCCGCGTTCCTCGCGAAGGGGATGGAGCCGCAGCGGGCCGCGGCGGCCGCGGCCGCCGCGCAGCAGCTCGCCTCGCACCGGGCGCCGCGCCACGGCCTCGTCGCGGGCGACCTGCTCGACGCGCTCCCGCACGTTCTAGGCTGACGCGCATGCGCGCGCTCCCGCTTCCGCCGCGGCCCGCCGCCGCCACGCTCGCCGGCCTGCTCGCCGTGCTCGTCGACGTCCTCTACGTCGCGATCGTGGCCGCCCAGGGCGACGCGGGCGGACGCGAGGCGCTCGTCGCCGCGAGCCTCGCGCTCGCCGCAGCCGCCGCGTTCGCGTCGCCCGCGACCTCGGAACTGCCGCGCGGGCTCCTGCTCGGCTGGGCCGCGGGGACGCTCTGGCTCTGGACGCTGCTCGGGCTCGCGTCGATCGGGCTCCTGATCGCGCCGGCCGCCGTGCTCGCGCTCTACGCGCTCGTGCGGTCCTCGGCCGGCCTCCTCGCTCCGCTCGGCGGTGCCGCCGCGGCCGTCCTCGCCGTGACCTTCGGCCTCGCCTGGACCGCCTGATGCACCGCAGCGAGATCACGATCGACCTCGGCGCGGTGCGGCACAACGCGCGAATGCTCCTCCAGGCCCTCGACGGCTCGGAGCTGTGGGCGGTCGTGAAGGCGAACGCCTACGGCCACGGCGCCGGCGACGTCGCGGGCGCCGCGCTCACCGCGGGCGCGACGGGCCTCTGCGTCGCGACGGTCGCGGAAGGGCTGGAGCTGCGGGACGACTTCCCGGCGACGCGGATCCTCGTGATGGGGCCGACCGCGAACAGCCGCGAGGTGGCGCTTGCGCGCGACGCGCGGCTCGAGCTGACCGTCTCCGGCGACGAGATTCCGGGCGGGATCCGCGTCCACCTCAAACTCGACACGGGGATGGGGCGCTGGGGCCTGTCCGAGCTGCCGGTGCCGCCCGTCGAGGTCGTCGGGCTGATGAGCCATCTCGCCACCGCCGACACGGACGCGGCGTTCGCGGAGTGGCAGATCGAGCGCTTCCGCGACGCGACCCGCACCTACTCGCACCTGACGCGGCACATCGCGAACAGCGCCGCCGCGCTGCGGTATCCGACGGCGCGCTTCGACGCGGCGCGCTGCGGGATCGCGCTCTACGGCCTCTCGCCGTTCGGCACCGACCCCACCGAGGACGGGCTGCAGCCGGCGCTCTCGTGGACGAGCCAGCTCGCGCAGGTGCGGCTGCTGCAGCCGGGCTGGAGCACGGGGTACGGGCGCCGGTTCGTCGCCTCCGAGCCGACCTGGATCGGGATCGTCCCGGTCGGCTATGCGGACGGCTTCCGGCGCGACCTCACCGGGACGCAGGTGCGCGTCGCCGGCGAGCTGCGGCCGGTCGTCGGCACCGTCTCGATGGACGCGTTCGCGGTGCAGCTCGACCGCGAGCTGCCGGTGGGGACTCCCGTGACGATCGTCGGGCACGGCGTCCTGCTCGAGCGCCACGCCGCGGTGGCGGACACGATCACCTACGAGCTGGCCTGCGGGATCGAGAGCGGGCCGGAGCGCGCCCGCCGTGTCGTGCTCGGCTGACCCGAACCGCTTCGCCCGGACCGCGGATCGCGTCGCGGCGCGGCAGGACGAGCGCGCCGCGGCGCTCGCCGGGCAGGTGCGGAGGTTCGTGCGGCCGCGCGGTGACGAGCGCGCGCTCGACGTCGGCTGCGGCGCGGGAGCGCTCGCGTTCGCGCTCGCGCCGCTCGTGCGGGAGGTCGTCGGCCTCGACCCGGTGCCCGAGCTGCTCGCGCTCGCGCGGGAGCGGGCCGCGTCGTTCGGGAACGTCGAGCTGGTCGAGGGGGACGGGACGAAGCTCCCGTTCGCGGACGCCTCCTTCGACCTGGCCGGGACGCTCCGCGTCCTCCACCACGTCCACCGGCCGGAGCTGGTCGTCGCCGAGCTGGCGCGCGTGACGCGGCCGGGCGGGCGCGTCCTCGTCGTCGACCAGCTCGCGCCCGCCGACCCGCTCGAGGCGATCGCGCTCGACCGGTTCGAACGCGCGCGAGATCCCGGCCACGAGCGGCTGCTCCCGGACGGCGACCTGCGCGACCTCTTCGAGGCGAACCGCCTCGTCCTGCGCCGCGACCGCCGCGAGGTGGAGCGCCGCGACCTCGACGCCTACCTCGAGCTGGCCGGCTGCGAGGGCGACGCCGCGGGGCGAGCGCGCGCGCTCGCCCCGCTCGACCTCGTCGCGACCGTGGGCTGGTACCTGCTCGAGCGCCGCTGAAGCGCCGGGACACGGCCGCTTCGGCCGTGTCCCGGGGTCAGACCCCTGGACACGGCCGGTGCGGACATTTCGGCTCGGTCATGCGGTGCGAGTGTGACGAGAGTGTGTCGGCGGCACACATTCGTAACCGCCCGTCGGCCGGCCTCCGGCAGGCCGAAGGGCCGGCGGTGGGTCGGGCACGCGGCCGGGCCCGAGCGGGACGCGGCGCCGGCGGTGCGGGCGGGTCAGGCGGCGCCGTCGAGCGCCGCGAACATCTCGCGGAGCTGCTGGCGCTCGGCTGCGAGGCCGGTGAACGAGAGGGTCAGGCGCCGCTCGCCCTCCGGCGTCAGGCTCAGGTGGGCGACGCGGGCGTCGCGCTGCGACTGGCGCCGCTGGACGAGGCCCGCCTCCTCGGCGCGGCGGACGAGTTCGGTCACCGTGCTCTGGGCGAGCTGCAGGCGCTCCGACAGCTCGGTCACGGTCGACTGCTCGTCACCGCCGGGCGACCCCTTGATCATCAGCAGCAGCAGATGACGCTGCGGCGTCAGGCCCGACTGGCGCGCCACCCGCTCGCTGCGGCGCAGGAACTGGCGCAGGCCCGCGCGGAACTCCGCGACCGCGATCACGTCCTCGACGCTCGGCTGTTGCCCGTCCACGCTCATGCCCTGCCGCCGATTCTAGAGTCCCGGGCGAATCGGGCAAGCACGCGGGCGAAGACGTTCGGGACGAGCGCCTGCAGCCCGCCCGCCGGCGCGTACCACCACGGCACCGTCGACTCGCCCCGGCCGCACTCCAGCGAGCGGAGAACGTGGGCCGCGACGGCCGGCGCGTCGAGCACGAGCGGCTGCACGATCCGCGGCAGCCACGCCTGCGGGAACCCCTCCGTCTCCGCGAAGCCCGGCTTGACCGTGTGGACGCGGATGCCCTCGCGCCGCAGCTGCGCCGCCACCGAGCGCGAGAACGCGAGCTGCGCGTGCTTCGACGCCGAGTACGGGCCGGACGGCGGGAAGGCGACGCTGCCCGCGACCGAGACGACGTTGACGACGTCGGCGGGCGCCGCGGCGCGCAGGCCGGGGAGGAACGCGCGCAGGCACCAGACACCGCCGAGGTAGTTCACCCGCAGCGCCTGCTCGATCAGCTCCGGGTCGCCGTCGAGGAAGCCGGCGCGGCCCGGGACGCCCGCGTTGTTGACGAGCACGTGCACGCGCGGATGCCGCTCCAGCACACGCGCCGCGACCTCCTCCACCGCCGCCCGGTCGGCCACGTCGCACGGCTCCGCCTCGCCGCCGATCTCCTCCGCGAGCGCGTCCAGCCGCTCCGCGCGGCGGGCGAGCAGGACGCAGCGCGTCCCGCGCGCAGCGAGCCCGCGCGCGATCTCGGCGCCGAATCCCGAGGAGGCGCCGGTCACGACGGCGACGCGCTGTCCGCTGCTCATCCCGCGCAGCGTCGCACGGCGAGCCGTGCGCGGGCAACGTGCCCGGCGCGATCGCGCAGGACCGCCGTGAGCACGTGCCGCCCGTGCCGCGCGGACGCGGCGCGCCAGACGGCGCGGAAGGTCCTGTCGGAGAGCCGCTTCCCCGTCGCGAACGCCTTCCCGTCGCGCAGGAAGCGGACGCTGCGCACGCCTGCGCTCGCGCTCGCGGCGACGACGAGCGGCTGCGCCTTCGCCACGCACGCGCCGCCGGCCGGCGAGAGCCAGTCGACCGCGGGCCCGCGCACGACGTGGACGCGCACCGAGAGCGTGCGGGTGTTCGGCATGATCGACGTCCCGCTCGTGTCGACGTTCTTCGCCTCCTGGAAGTCGGAGGACGCGATCCGCACCTGCACCGTCCCGCGCGTGAGCGCCGGCGCGTCGGAAGGGAGGGCGAAGACCGCGACGCCGGTCGCCGGATCGTACGAGCTGGCGCCGACGAGCACGCCGCGGTAGCCGAGCGTCAGCATCCGCGGGTCGACGCCGGCCTGCCGGTCGGTCGTGCGCACGGCGAGCGCCGGCCGCCCGGCCGCCACGCGCGCCGTCAGGAGCCGCACCGTCGGCGGCGTCACGTCGTTCACCCACGAGCGCAGGACGTAGCGCCCCGCGAAGCTCGTCCCGTCGAACCGGTCGTGGCCGGAGTCGACCGCGACGTAGTACGTCCCCGCCGTCGGCATCGACGCGCCCGCCGCCGAGATCGGGTCGAGATAGTCGTAGGTGAGCGGGTTCACGTCGATCGGCGTTCCCGCGAAGCCCTGGACCGCGTTCTCGTCCTTCGCGCCGAGGAAGAACGGGTCGACGCGCACGCCTGACCCCTGGCTGACCACCGAGACGCCCGCGTTCGCCGCCGCCTTCGGGAGCCGCAGCTCGTACAGGATCTCGCCGCCGGTCTCGTCCTCGACCGCCTCGTCGGGGGTGTTGCCGTCGAACGGCGCGGTCGGGAAGCGGTAGGCGGCGACGCGGCTCGTGCCGGCCCGCGTGTCGCCGCTCACGCGCGCCTTCAGCGGCAGTACCGCCGCCGTCGCGAGCGCCGGCTTCGAGACGAGGAAGAGGTACGGGATCCGCCGGGTCGTCGCGCCCTGGCGCAGCGCGACGAAGCCGTAGTCCTCGCCGGCGGTCGCGTCCGCGCTCGCGTGCACGGTGACCGCGAGCGACGCCGAGCCGCCGGGGGCGAGCGAGACGACCGCCGGCGCGTCGACCGAGCTGCCGGGCGTCGCGGCCTGCGGCTCCACCGTGACCTGCCAGTCGCCGGCGCCGCCGCCCGCGTCGGAGAGCTGGACGAGCAGCGTGTGCTCCGCCGCGCCCGCGAGGGCGGGGAGGTCGCCGAAGGAGAGCGAGGACGGCGCCGTGAAGAGCTTCGGGTCGACCGCGGCCGGGAGCGAGACGAGCCCGCCGCCTTCGAGCGGCACCGCGGCCTCCCTCGTCCGCGCCGTGTCGCCCCACGCGGGCGCCGCGGTCGAGACGAGCGCCGACTTCACCTCCGCCGGCGTCCAGCCCGGGTGCAGCTCGAGCAGGAGCGCGGCCGCGCCGGCGACGTGCGGGGTCGCCATCGAGGTGCCGTCGAAGACCGCGAAGCCGGAGTCGTCGGTGTTCGGCAGCGTCGAGGAGAGCACCTGGCCGCCCGGCGCGGCGACGTCCGGCTTCAGCTGGTGGCCGAACGCCGTCGGGCCGGAGGAGGAGAAGTCCGTGATCACGCCGCTGCGCCCGGTCGCCAGGTCGAGCGGCGCGACGCCGACGCGGATCGTCGTCCTGCCGCCGTGCGCGGCCATGAACGCGCGCAGATGCTCGCCGTCGAGGTTCGCGATCGTCCCCGCGGGCGGCGAGAGCGTCAGCGGGATCTGGGTCGCCTCGCCCTCGCGGTTGTCGGCGAGGATCAGGCCGACCGCGCCGGCTGCGCGCGCCTGCGCCGCCTTCGTCGTGAACGGGCAGAGACCGCGGGCCGCGAGCGCGATCGCGCCGTCGAGCGAGCCCGGCGGCAGCGTGCCGCGCGCGGCGGCGAGATTCCCGGGCGGGCCGCAGAGGTGGCGCTCGACCGGCTTGCCGTCGGTGCCCGTGAGCGAGCCGACGTCGACGAGCGTCTGGTCGCGGGAGCTCCAGAGCGAGGGGGCGGCGCCGCCCGCGGCGCCGCGGAAGGGGATCCCTTTCACGCTCGCCGGCGCGCCGGCGGCGACGACGTCGAGCGCGGGCGCGAAGACGTGCGAGTTGGAGACGGCGGCGACCGAGATCGCGTCGGGCGCGGTGCCGGGCGAGCCGATCGAGCCGTCGCCGTAGTCGTCGCGGTCGTTGCCGGCCGCGATCACCGGCACGACGCCGGCCGCCGCGACGTTGTGGACGGCCTGGATCAGCGCGTCGGTCGCCGGGTCGGTCTGCGGGCCGCCGCCCGAGAAGTTGATCACGTCCATCCCGTCGGCGACCGCAGCCTCGAACGCCTCGACGATCTCGGGCGTGTTGGCGACGTGGCCGATCGGGGTCGGCACCGTGAAGACGCGGTAGTTGCCGAGCCAGGCCCGCGGCGCGACGCCCGTGAGCCCCGTCACCTGCGGATGGTCGGCGCCGGCCGGCGCCGTGGTGCCCGCGTCGCCCGCCGCGATCCCGGCGACATGGGTGCCGTGGAACGACGAGTCGGGGTCGAGCGGCAGCTTCCCCGCCGCGCCCGCGTGCGGGCCGGGGAAGACCTTCGCGACGATCACCTTCGGCGTCGTGTACTTCGTGTTCCCGCGCGGGAAGCCAGCCGGATAGCCGTAGCCGGCCGCGTCGAAGAAACGGTTCGTCTGGTCGATGCCGTCGTCGACGACCGCGATCTTCAGCCCGCGCCCGTCGGCGCCGAGGACGCGCTGGACCGTGTCGGCGCCGATCACGCCGGCCGAGGTGTCGTCGGCGAGCGTGTAGGTGAGGCTCGGGTAGACGCGCGTGAACGCGCGCTGGGAGAGCAGGGCGGGCAGGCTGCGCGCCGGCAGGTCGACGGTGACGGCGTCGAGCACGATCCGGAAGCGCTCCTCGACGCGCGCCTGCGGGATCGCGGCGCGCAGCTCGCGCACCGCGCGCGCCTGCGCCGCGTCCACGCGGGCGAGCCAGGCGCGCGAGGCGCTGCTGTGGACGGCGAGCTTGCGGCGGCCGGCCGCGCCGTAGAGGTTGCGCCCGAAGCGGGCGGCGAGCGGCGGCAGCCCGAGCTGGGCGATCACGCGCACCCGGGCGCCGCCCGCCGGCTGGAGCCGGATCGTCCCGGCGCGCACGCGCGGGCGCTGCTGGACGGGCGCCGCGCCCGCCGGCAGCGAGGAGGCGAGCGCCGCAGCGCAGGCGAGAAGCGGAATCGCGCGGCGCAAGGCAGCGTCCAGCGTAGCCGCGCCCGGTTAGGATCGCCGCATGCAGTTCGCCGGCAAGCGCGCCCTCGTCCTCGGCGTCGCGAACAAGCGCTCGATCGCGTGGGCGATCGCGCAGCAGCTCGCCGCCGGCGGCGCGTCGCTCGCGTTCACCTACCAGGGCGAGCGGATCGAGAAGTCGGTGCGCGAGCTGGCCGGCTCGGTCGACGCCGCGCTCGTGACCGAGTGCGACGTCCGCTCCGACGACGACCTCGCCCGCGTCTTCGCCGAGGTCTCCGACGCGTTCGGGGGCGAGCTGGACATCCTCGTCCACTCGGTCGCCTTCGCCGCCGCCGAGGACCTCGAAGGGCGCTTCACCGACACGCCGCGCGACCGCTACTGGATGGCGGTCGACATCAGCGCCTACTCCCTCGTCGCGTGCGCGCGCGCCGCCGAGCCGCTGCTCGAGCGCGCCGGCGGCGGCTCGATCGTGACGATGACCTATCTCGGCGGCGAGCGCGCGGTGCCGCACTACAACGTGATGGGGGTCGCGAAGGCGACGCTCGACTCGTGCGTGAAGTACCTCGCCTGGGATCTCGGCGCGAAGAACATCCGCGTCAACGCGATCTCCGCCGGGCCTGTGCGCACCCTCGCCGCCCGCTCGATCTCCGGCTTCACGACGATGGAGGACATCGTCGAGGAGCGCGCCCCGCTGCGCCGCCACATCTCCGCGGACGACGTGGGCGCGGCAGCCGCCTACCTCCTCGGCGACGGAGCCGCGAACGTGACCGGCACGACGCTCTACGTGGACAGCGGCTACCACGCGATGGGTATGTAGACCGCGACTCGCGCTCCGCAGGCAAGATCGGAGTGCGATGAGCGAGCACGACGAGACCCTCGACCTGCGCCTGCCCGAGGACAGCATCGGCGGCGCCGACGAGCGCTCCGGCGCGAGCGGGGAGCGGCGGCTCGCCGACTTCGCCGTCACCGCGCGCTCGCTGCGGATCGTGCTGCTCGCGCTCGTCGTCGGCGCGCTCTCGGCCGGGGTCGCGCTCGCGCTGCTCGACCTGATCGGCCTCTTCACCCATCTCGCCTACTACGGGCGGCCCGGCCGGACGCTCGTGCAGCCGTCGCTACACCGCTTCGGCGCCTGGACGGTCGCGATCCCGGTGCTCGGCGGCCTGCTCGTCGGCCTGATGGCGCGCTTCGGCTCGGAGCGGATCCGCGGCCACGGCATCCCCGAGGCGATGGAGACGATCCTGATCGGCGGCAGCAAGGTCGAGCCGCGCCTCACCGTGCTCAAGCCGATCTCGAGCGCGATCTCGATCGGCTCGGGCGGGCCGTTCGGCGCCGAGGGGCCGATCATCCTCACCGGCGGCGCCGTCGGCTCGGTCTTCGCGCAGCTGCTGCACCTGACCGCGGCGGAGCGGCGCGCCCTGCTCGTCGCGGGCGCCTGCGGCGGGATGGCCGCCGTCTTCGGGACGCCGGTCGCCGCGGTGCTGTTCGGGGTCGAGCTGCTCGTCTTCGAGTGGCGGCCGCGCTCGCTCGTGCCGATCGCCGCCTCGGTCGCGGTCGCCGGCACGCTGCGCGAGGAGTTCGCGCGGCACGGGCTCGTCACCGCGGCGCCGCTCTTCCCGGTCTCCGAGCACGTCGCGCTCGTGCCGTCCGTGGCGGCGGAGGCGGTGCTCGTCGGCGTCGCCGGCGGTCTGCTCGCCTGGCTGCTCACCGTGGCCGTGTACGGCGCCGAGGACGCGTTCAAGCACGTGCCGCTGCACTGGTCGTGGTGGCCCGCGCTCGGCGGGCTCGTGGTCGGCCTCGGCGGCCTCGTCGACCCGCGCGCGCTCGGCGTCGGGTACGGGACGATCGCCGACGAGCTGGCCGGCCGGCTCGCCCTCGGCGCGCTCGTGCTCCTGCTCGTCGTCAAGCTCGTCATCTGGGCGGCCGCGCTCGGCTCCGGCACGAGCGGCGGCATCCTTGCGCCGCTCCTGATCATGGGCGCGGCGGTCGGCGGGATGCTCGGCCACGGCTTCGGCTCCGCCGCCGGCTCGTGGGCGGTGCTCGGGATGGCGGCGACGCTCGCCGGGGTCACCCGCTCGCCCTTCACCTCGATCGTGTTCGCGGTCGAGCTGACGCACGAGCAGAGCCTGCTGCTGCCGCTCCTGATCGCCTGCGCGAGCGCGCACATGCTCAGCGTGCTCGCGCTGCGCCGCTCGATCCTGACCGAGAAGGTCGCGCGGCGAGGGTTCCACGTCACGCGGGAGTACGTCGTCGACCCGCTGGAGGCGATGTTCGTGCGCGAGGTGATGCAGGCCGGGGTCGTCCCCGACGCGGTCGACGGCGTCGTCGCCTATCCGGACGAGGTGCTGCGCACGGTGGCGACGCGGATGGCGGAGCATCGCGTCGACACGCTGCCCGTCGTGGCGCGCGGCGACGGCGAGGTCGTCGGCACCGTGACCGTCTTCGACCTGCTCGCCGCGCGCCGGCGCCAGCTGCTCGAAGATCGCCACCGCGAGCGCCCGCTGCCGCTGCTGCCGCTCCTGCGCCGCAGCGTCCTCAGCCGCCGTTAGGCGTGGACACATTTCGCACCCGGCGTGCCATGGTCAGGGTGTGAGCGACTACGCGAGCCGCGACGACGCCTGGCTCCTCCGCAACGCGGGCGCGGAGCCCGAGGCGTTCGCCGAGCTGTACGACCGCCACGCCGCGACGCTCCACGGCTGGTTCCGGCGGCGGATCGCGTGGGCGGCCAGCGACCTGACCGCCGAGACGTTCGCGCAGGCGTGGCTGTCGCGGGCGCGCTTCCGCGACGAGCGCCACGGCACCGCGCTCCCGTGGCTCTACGGGATCGCGGGGCACGTGCTCGCCGCGAGCGTGCGCCGCGACCGGATCGAGACCCGCGCCCGCGAGCGGCTCGGCCTTCCCCGCGACCTGGCCGCCGAGGACGGGTACGCGGCGGCCGAGCAGCGGCTCTCGCCGCGCCTCGCGCTCCGGCAGGCGCTCGACGGGCTGCCCGAGCACGAGCGCGCGGCGCTCGAGCTGCGCGTCGTCCAGGAGCTGTCCTACGAGCAGGTCGCGCAGCGGCTTGCGATCAAGCCGGCCGCGGCGCGCCTGCGCGTCTCTCGCGCGCTGCGCCGGCTCGCCACTGCGATCCCGAAGGAGGAGCTGTGAACACGCTTCCCGACAGCCTCGTCGGCTTCCGCGACGAGCTTCTGCACGCCGTCCGCCGCGACGCGGCCGCCGCGCCTCCGCGGCGCCGCCGCGTCGCCCTGCGTCTCGCCGTCAGCGGCGCCGCGGCCGCCGCGGTCGCGCTCGGAGTCCTCGGCGCCGTCTCCGGCAACGCACCGTCGGTCGTCGCGCCCGCGTCGGCGCAGTCGGTCGTGCGCCAGGCCGCCGCCGCGCTCGCCGTCGCGCCCGGCAGCGTCCTGCACGTGAGCCTCGTCGTCACCCAGCACAACCCGGACGGCAGCACCGTGTCGTGGCGGAACGAGAGCTGGCAGCAGGAGTCGGCCCCCTACGACCGCCGCCAGATCCAGACCGACGCCGCCGGCTCGGTCGAGAGCGGGTCGGCGAACGGGGACTCGCAGCTCTACGACGCCGCCCGGAACACCATCTACAGCCTCGCCCCGAAGCCGGACGCGAAGGAGACCGCCCGCTACGAGATCACGCCGGGAGCGACCGCGGGCACGTTCGTCCTCCACCTCCGCACGCCCGCGCTCTACAAGCGGGACGAGAGCGGAAAGGCGCAGATCGTGCCGGGCACGCCCACGACGCTCACGATCACGGCGGCGCAGGCGCAGGGGCTGCGCAGCGGCGCGGACGTCGTCGAGTGGACGGTGCACGGGGAACGCGGCGCGACGCCGTACGAGCCCCGGGTCGTTCCCGCCCCGAAGGAGACGGACGCGAGCCCGGACCCCGACTCGAGCGTCTTCCGCGACCAGGTCCTGTCGCTGCTCCGCTCCGGCAGGGCGCGGGTCGCCGGCACGACGACGATCGCCGGGCAGGATGCGGTCGAGATCGACTCCGCGGACGGGACGACGCAGTACTACGTCGCCGCGGACGGCTATGCGCCGCTGCGGATCGACACGCACGGAATCGGCGGCGGCACGAGCCTGCGCGTCCTCGCCTACGAGACGCTCTCCGCCGACTCGGCGCCCCTCAGTCTCGCGGCGCAGCACCCGACGGCGCGGATCGACCGCAATCCGGACGACTTCCGGGCGGCGCTGGCGCGGCTCTTCCCGCACGGGTAGCTCAGCAGGGCCAGAGCCGTCTCTCCGCTCGCAGGCGCGGCGCCCATTCGAGGCGCGTCGCGCCTGCGAAGCGGAGATAGGCGCGGAGCGCGTCGTCCATCGCGGCGACGAACCCCTCCGCGCGGCGCGGCGAGAAGCCCTCCTCCCACCAGAGGTCGAGCACCCGCACCGCGCCCGCGTCGCGGTCGATCCGCGGCTCGAAGCGGCCGACGAGCCGGTCGCCGAAGAGGATCGGCAGCACGTACCAGCCGAAGCGGCGTTTCGCCGGCGGCACGAACAGCTCCCAGACGTGGTCGAAGCCGAACAGCTCGCCGACGAGCTTCCGCTCCCACACGAGCGGGTCGAAGGGGGAGAGGAAGGCCACCGCGGGCGGCGGCTCGGGCGGCGCCTCGAGCAGCGGCAGCTCCTCGGCGAGGACGAAGCGGACCGCCTTCACGCCCTCGACCCGCACCGGCACGATCGCGCCCTCCTCGACGAGCGACGCGTGGAGCGCGCGCCGGCCGGGCGAGCCGGGGAAGCGCTCGTCCGGCTTCGCCGCGCCGAGGCCCGTGTAGACGTCGTTGCCGCTCGACGCGCTCAGCAGCCCGTGGGCGCGGTGGCGCGAGAGCATCCGGTGGCGGAGCTGCTCGACCGGCGGCACCTCCCGCGCGAGCAGCTCGGCGGGGAGGAGCCGCTCGGCGAGGTCGTACGAGCGGCGGGTGCCCTCGCGGCGCGCGAGACCGAGCGTGCCGGTGACGGCGAGCGCCTCGAGCACCGCGCGCACCGCGTTCGTCGGCGTCCCGAACCACGTGTCGACCGCGCTCCTGTCGACCGCGAAGTCCGCGCTCGAGAGCTGGCCCTCGGCGCGGACCCGCTCGAGCACGCGCGCCGCCACCTCGGCGTGCTCCTCGAGCAGGCGGCGGGCGCGCCGCCCGAGCGTCGCCCGGAACCAGGGGACGTCCTCGACCGGCACGAACGAGAGCCCCTTGTTGTACGCCTCGTAGAGCCTGCGCTGCGCGTACAGCTCGTCCGTCCACGCGGGCTCGTAGCCGGCGACCCGCGCGTGCAGGACGAGGTCGTGGCTGCGCCCGGCGACGCCGATCGGGTCGTACTGGAGCGAGCCGAAGCGGCGCACGACCTCGAGCACGCCCGGGGCGGAGCGCGGCGGCGCGAGCAGCTGGCGCGCGACGAGGAACCGGCGCGCGGTCTCGGCGCTCGCCTCCAGCACGACGACTAGCCGCCGGAGATCGCGGCGATCACGTCCATCCGCGAGCGCTCGCCGAGCGGCTGGTCGAGGCCGGCACGCTCCTTGTCGACGTAGACGTGGATGTGCCGGCGCAGGGCCGGGCCCTCCTCGACTAGGCGGTCGCGGAGGCCCGGCCAGCGCCGTTCCAGCTCGTCGATCGCGTCGAGCACGGTCGCCGCCTCGACGTCGAGGCGGCGCGGCAGGCCCGCGAAGAGCGGCGTCAGCGTCGTGGGGAGGTGGACGTCGGCCACGGCCCCTAGTCGACGATCGCCACGTCGACGGACGAGATCGCGGGCAGGTAGTCGGCGATCTGCGTCCACGTGTCGCCCTCGTCGGCGCTCGCGAACACCTGGCCGGTGCTCGTGCCGAAGTAGAGGCCGGGCGAGTCGTGGCGGTCGATCGTCATCCCCTGGCGCAGCACGCCGACGAACGCGTCCTCCTGCGGCAGGCCGCTGCGGAGCGGCTGCCAGCTGGAGCCGCCGTCGCGCGTCCGCCAGACCGTCGCCTTCCCGTCCGGCATCACGCGGCCGTGCCCGGCGTCGAGCGGGATCACGTAGAAGCTGTCGCGGTCGTGCGGGTGTGCCGCGGCGGCGAAGCCGAAGTCGCTCGGCAGCCCCTCGGTGATCTCGTTCCACGTCTGGCCCGCGTCGTCGGAGCGGTGCATGCCGACGTGGTTCTGCTGGTACAGCCGCGAGTCGTCGGAGCGGACGAGCTTGTGGACGCAGTAGCCGACCTCGTCGTACTCGCTCGGCCAGTCGCGGCGGAGCCCCTGGTTGCGGGGCGTCCACGACGAGCCGCCGTCCTCGGTCTCGAACGCGCCGACGCCCTGCACGACCGCGAAGAAGCGCTCGGCGTCGCCCGGGTCGGTGACGAAGCCGGAGATGCCGAGGTGGCCGGGCGGCTGGTTCGACGGGTCGTCCCACTTGTCGCTCATCGGCTGGCCGGAGAGGGTCGTGAGCAGCGACCAGGTGCGGGCGCCGTCGCGGCTCTCGAAGATCCCGGGCGCCTCGACGCCGACGAGCAGCCGGTCGCCCGCGACGGCGAGCGTCGACACCTTCGAGACCTTCTTGCCGGCGTCGTCACCGTAGGAGAGGCCCTCGCTCGACATCTCCCACGTCTCCCCGAGGTCGTCGCTCCGCCAGACCGCGGAGCCGTGCCACTCGCTCGCGGCGGCGGCGTAGATCGCGCCCGAGTTCGGGTCGTGGATCGCGTGGTACACCGGCCAGCCTTCGCAGTAGGGGCCGCGCAGGTTCCAGTCCTTGCGGTTCTCGCTCTCCAGCACGAACGCACCCTTGCGCGTCGCCACCAGCAGCACCGTCTTCGCCATTCGTCTCTCCCTTCGCAGTGACGTCGTCGTCCGCTTGGACGCCGCGACGGCACCGGATTCATCGGTGTCGTGTTCCGGCTTCGAGCGCCTCGTGGAGTACTACCGGCTGGAGCCGGGCTGGACAAGGGCCGCGGCGGCGTCCAGCAGCTCGTCGAGGTCGGGCAGCTCCGCGTTCTCGTACGCCCAGGCTCCGCGGACGACGCCGTCGCGGTCGAGCAGGAAGGCGGTGCGGCGCGACACGTCGCGCATCCCGTTGTGCTCCGTCGCGACGCCGAAGCCGCGCGTGGCGTCCCCGTTCCAGTCGGAGAGGAGCGGGAAGGTCAGGTCGAGCGCCTGCGTCCAGGCGACGTGCGTGTAGGCGGAGTCGCGCGAGATCGCGTACGGCTGCACGCCCGCGGCGCGGAACTCCTCGCTCCTGTCACGCAGGAGCTCCAGCTCGTTCGTTCAGGTGGCCGACCAGTCGAAGAGGTAGAAGAGCAGCAGGATCGGCCCGCCGCCGAGCAGCTCGCCGACGCTCGCCCGCTCCCGCGGCGTCGTCCACACCCCCGCCTCGAGCGGCGCTCTCTCTCCGACCCCGAGCACGCTGCGAGTCTACGCGCGGCGACCCTGTCCCTGGGCGTGCCCAGGCACCGTTACGAGAGCGTCACGAGCCGGCGGCCAGCTCGGGCTCCGCCTCCGGCTCCGGCGCGATCTCGGTCAGGTCGGCGATCTCGCGGACGACCTCGACGATGTCGCGGTTCGCGTTGAAGACGTGGAGCTGCCGGTCGGCGCCGCTGCCGCGCCGCAGGATCTCCTCGACGCCCGCCAGCTCGCCCGCGGTGCCGAGGTCGCGCGCGTGCGGGAGGATCGCCTTCAGCGTCCGCCGCACGAGCGCGGCGACCGGCAGCCGGTTCCGCCGGCCGGTGTGCAGGTCCATGATCGGCGCGGCGAGCCCGTAGCGGGCAGCGAGCCACTTGTTCTCGGTCGTGAGGATCCGGTGGTACGTCGGGATCTCGTCGCCCGACTCGTACCGCTCCGCGTAGTGCTTCACGAGCGCCTGGCAGTACGCGGCGATCGCCGTCACGTCCTCGAGCCGCGTCACCGCGTCGCAGATCCGGATCTCGAGCGTGCCGAGCCGCGGGTGCGGGCGGATGTCCCACCAGATGTGCGTGTAGTCCTGGATGCAGCCCGTCTTCTCCAGCTGGTTGACGACCTGCGCGTAGTCGGCGTAGTCGCGGAAGCGCGGCGGCGGCCCCGAGCGCGGGAACGCCGCGAACACCATGTGCCGCGAGGAGCGCAGCCCCGTCGGCTCGCCGCGCCAGAACGGCGAGCTGGCCGAGAGCGCCACCAGCTCCGGCAGGTGGACGATCAGCCCGTTCGCGACCTGGATCGCCTTGTCGGCGTCGTCCACCGCGACGTGCACGTGCATCCCGAAGATCAGCTCGCGCCGCGCGATGTACTGCATCTGGTCGACGAGCGAGCGGTAGCGGTCCTTCGCCGTGATCCGCTGCCGCTCGAAGAGGGAGAACGGGTGCGTCCCGGCCGAGCCGACCCGCAGCCCCTTCTCCCGCGCGACGCCGCACACGTAGCCGCGGATCCGCCGCAGCTGCGCCTCCACCTCCGCAGGCGTGTGGCACACGGGCGTCGCCACCTCGAGCACCGACTGCATCAGCTCCGAGTCGATCCGCGGCTCCAGCTCGTGGCCCGCCACCGCCGCGAGCACCGTGTCGATGTGCTGGACGAGGTCGAAGGTCTCGCCGTCGAGCAGCATGTACTCCTCCTCGACCCCGAGCGTGTACGCGTCGCTCGTGCCGAACGCGTGGTCGAGCACGCTGCCGCCCGGCGGGAAGCGCGACCCCTTGCCGGTGATCGAGGGCGGGAAGAGCGAGTCGCTCACGCGGTCACCATCTTCCCGTGCGGCTCGGGAAGGAAGCGCCGCGCGAGCAGGACGAGCGGCAGCCCGACCAGCACCGTCGCGCCGAGCTTCGCGACGATCTGGCCGCCGACGAAGTGGAGGTTGCCGAAGGCGATCAGCAGGAAGACGGCGCTGTCGAGCGGAGCGCTGACCGCGTTCGTGCCGACGACGCGAACCGTCTCCGGGAAGCGGCCGCGCATCCAGGCGCCGAGCGCGTTGTCGGTCGACTCCGAGACGACGAACGCGGCGAGGCTGCCGAGCACGATCCGCCACGTGCTGCCGAGCGTCGCGTCGAAGGTCTGCCCCGGGAACGCCGCACCCGAGTGGACGACGATCGCGACGTACGCGGCGAGGATCGCGGACGCGGCGAAGCCCATCAGGATCATCACCTGCGCGTTCAGCCAGCCCTGCCGCCGCGTCGGCGCCGTGTGGTGGGCGATCTCGATCAGGGCGAGCGCGACCCCGATCAGGTAGGTGCCGCCCGGCACGGAGAGGTGCCACCACGGCAGCACGACGATCTTGTTCGCGCCGACCTGCGCCGAGCAGACGACGCCGACGTACAGCCCGGTGAGCGCCGCGAGCCTCACTCCGGCAGCACCGCGTCGACCTCGATCTCGACGAGCCAGCGCGGGTCGAGCAGCCCGACCACCATCCCGGTGCAGGCGGGCCGCGCCTGCCCGAACGCCTCGCCGTGGGC
Organism: Gaiellaceae bacterium; assembly: GCA_035688315.1. Lineage (GTDB taxonomy): Bacteria > Actinomycetota > Thermoleophilia > Gaiellales > Gaiellaceae > Palsa-739. Next base: position 85,880 of record DASSND010000020.1, read on the forward strand.
GCGCAGCACCTCGGAGGCGTGCGCGGCGTCGGCGAGCAGGAGCCGCGTGCGGACGACGTGCTCGAGCCCGCCGCCCGCCTCCCGGAGCGCCGCCGCGACGATCTCGAGGCAGCGCCTCGCCTGGCCGTACGCGTCGGCGGGCGGATCGGCGTCGCCGGGCATGATCGGCGCCGTCCCCGCGACGAAGACCTGCCGGCCCGCGGCGACGGCGCGGCTGTAGCCGCCGCGCCGCTCCCAGTCCGAGCCCGACCCGATCCGGAGCCTCTCCACCGCCGCCTAGTATCGCGGCGTGGAGGCGCTCGCGGCGATCGACGGCTGGGACGCGGGCGCCGCGGCCGCTGGCGTGACCCGCGCGGACGGCGTCGTCGCCACCCGCGGCGCGGTCGAGCACGAGTTCCCGTGGGCGTCGGTGACGAAGCTCCTCGCCGGCCTCGCGATCCTCGTCGCGGTCGAGGAGGGGACCGTCGACCTCGACGAGCCGGCCGGCCCGCCCGGCTCGACGCTGCGGCACCTGCTCTCCCACGCGTCCGGCCTGCCGCCCGACGGCGCCGAGCCGATCGCCCGGCCGGGACGCCGCCGCGTCTACTCGAACGCCGGGATCGAGCAGGCCGCGGCGCTGCTCGAGGAGCGCGCCGAGATGCCGTTCGCCGACTACTTCGCCGCCGCGGTCGTCGCGCCGCTCGGCCTCGCCGGCCGCCTCGACGGCTCGCCCGCGCACGCCTACCGCGGCCCGCTCGCCGACCTGCTCGCTCTCGGCCGCGAGCTGCTCGCGCCGACGCTCGTCGCCGCCGAGACGCTCGCGGAGGCGACCGAGACCCAGTTCCCGGGCCTCGACGGCGTGCTGCCGAGCTTCGGCCGGATGACCCCGAACGACTGGGGGCTCGCCTTCGAGCTGCGCGACGGCAAGCGGCCGCACTGGACGGGGACGCGCAACTCGCCGCGCACCTTCGGCCACTTCGGCGCCACCGGCACCTTCCTCTGGGTCGACCCGGACGCGGGCCTCGCCTGCGGCGTCCTCACCGAGCGGCGGTTCGGCGACTGGGCGAAGGAGGCGTGGCCCGCGCTCTCCGACGCGGTGCTCGGCAGCCCCTCCGACTAGCTAGTCCTCGGCGAAGAGGGGCCGTACCAGCTCGTCGAAGGCGGCGCGGTCGCAGCTCGCGACGACCGCCGGCGTGATCGCCGCGACCGTCGCGGTGCGCGGCACGTGCATCGCGAGCGCCACCTCGCCGAAGTAGTCGCCCGGCCGCAGCACCTCGCGGCCCGGCCCGGACGCCTGCGTCACCGAGAGCATCCCGCTGAAGACGACGTAGAAGCGCTCGCCCGGCTCGCCCTCGCGCACGAGCACCGTCCCGGGCGCCACCTCCTGCCGCTCCATCCGCTTCGCGAGCCGCGCCAGCACCTCGCCGGGGAGCCCGGCCAGCAGCTCGACCCGGGACAGCTCGTGCGCCGTGGCCGACGCTCGCGGCATCGACTCGCCTACTCGTCCCGGTCGCGCCGGGCCTTGTCGCGCTCCTCGTCCGGGTCGTGGAACTCGCCGCCGCGCATCGACTCCTCCTCCTCGAGGCGGTCGTCGTCGCGGTGCGCCAGCTCCTGCTCGTCCTCGGTCGCGCGGGGATTGTCGTGCATGGCTCCTCCTCATTGTCGCCGAACCGGAGGGCTCGGTGCCCGAGGTGTGCCCGCGCCGCAGGTTGCTACCCGCGCTGGGCGCGGATCAGCTCGGTCAGCTCGGCGAGGACGACCTTCAGCTCGGCCGTCGTGTCGTCGAGGTTGGCGCCGATCGCCGCGAGCCCCTGCATGACCGCCGTGTGGCTGCGGATGTGCTCGCCGTACTCGGCGATCGCGGCGACCAGCTCCGGCATCGGCTCCGCGCGCTCGGGCTCCTCCGCGGCGCGGTAGACGGGCGCCAGCTCGTACTCGCTCAGGCGCAGCCGCTTCGCCGGCGCGATCGGCGCCGCCGGGAACGTCCCGGCCGCCGACGAGATCGCCTGGGTGAGGGTGCGCGCCTCCTCGACGAACTGCGCCATCGTGACGGCCTGGGCGTCCGCGTCCTCGCTGCGCCGCTCGAGCGCGCCGAGCAGGAAATAGAGCAGGAGCGCCACCCCCGCGGCGCCGAGCAGGATCCGTCCCTGCAGGCTCTCGAGGAAGAGGATCGGGTAGCCGGCGCCGCCGACCTTGCCCGAGTAGCGGCCGATCACGTTCGTCTCGGTCGTCCAGAACGGCTCGTGGCCGGAGACGTTGTCGCCCTTCGTCAGGAAGCGGTAGCCGTTCCGCCCGTGCTGGATCTTCACGATCCGGTGCACGTAACGGCCCGGGACGTGGTACTGCTGCTGCGCCTGCTTCGTCGTCTTGAAGGCGATGATGTCGCCCTTGCGGAGCGCCGCCGGGTCGGCGTGGTCGAGCAGGACGAGGTCGCCCGCGTGCAGCAGCGGCTGCATCGAGGTGCCGACGACGGGGATCGCGGGCGGGTTGACGTGCCGGACGAGGCCGAGCCCGACGTAGCCGCCGACGAGGACGAGCGCGATCGTCGGCAGGATCGCCCACGCGAGCGAGGCGAGCAGGCTGCCGGGCCGCCAACGACCGGAGGCCGGCTCCCCCTGAACCGGCCCCCGTTCCCCGCGCCGAGGGCGCGGGAGGTTTCTCAGCGCGTGCAGCACGGGCTACCCCGCGAGGCCGCGCACCTTCATGAAGAACTGGAGCGACGACGCCTGCCCCTGCTGGCCGGGCGGGATGCCGCCGGGGACGGTGATCGCGGTCGTCAGGTAGAGGACGTTCTGGTGGTCGAGCCCGAGGCCGGTGGGCGCGCACCAGCTCGAGCCCGACGAGCCGCAGTCGACCGCCGTCGACGGGTCGTCTTTGTTGACGACGAAATAGCCGGAGAGGTTCGTCTTGCTGATGATCGTCTGCCCGCTCGAGTCGACGAGCGGCCCGGTCGCCTCCGTGTCGAGCGCGGCGCAGATGTCGGAGCCGTCCGTGAGCGTGATCGCGTCGGCCGGGTCGCCGCCCGTGCACGCGTCCATGTGGATCGGGTAGTAGAGGCCGAACGTCAGCCACGAGTTCGGGTTGTGGAGCGCCGAGCCCGCGTCCTGCGGGTCGAGCCAGGTGACGTCGACCTTCTGGCCGGCGGCGTAGCCCTCGGCCACCTCGACCCGGGCGAGGTTGATCCCGGAGACCTTCTGACCCTTCTTTCCCTGCTGGACCGTGATCTGGCTCGGCGTCAGCGAGACGAGCTGCGAGACGACGCCGCTCGAGGTGACCCCGGCGGGCGGGGTGATGATGTTGAACGCGACGAGCCCCGACGACGCGAGGGCGAAGGTGCCGACGGTGCCGACGGCGACGACGGCGAGCGCGGTGAGGAGGAGGCGCCGAAGCCGCCTCCTCCTGACCGTCGAACCCGTCTGTGCCGCAGCAGTCATCGCGTGGGTGTCGTTACGAGGTCGGCGTCGCCGTGACGTAGAAGCTCGGCGTCAGGCTGTGGCCGCTCGAGGTGGAGTTCGAGATCGTGTTGAACATGCCTCCCGCGTCCATCGCGATCTCGTAGTACGTGTCGGCGCCCGTGTCGAGCTTGACGCTCTCGAACGCGGTCGAGTTCGTCAGGTAGGACGCCGAGGTGTCGGTGCCGTCGGCGGTCGTGATCGGCCCGCTCCACGCGCAGGTCCCGGAGGAGAGCGTGCACTTGTAGATGCGGATCGGCCACGCGTACGCGCTGTAGTCGCCGCCGAGGTCGCTCGCGTTCGTCAGGTAGAGCGAGACGAGCAGCGAGGTCGCGTTCGCGTCGGTCGCGTCGATGAACGCGATGTCGCCCGCGGTGTCGACGGTGCCGGACTGCCCGACGATCGGGGCCCACGAGGGGCTCGTCGAGGTCGTGCTGTTCGTGCCGGTGCCGTACTTCCAGCCGTTGGTGACGGCGGCGGGCAGCCCGCCGGCCGAGTAGGTGGCGCTGTAGATCAGGCTCGAGCCGGGGTTGGTGCCCGTGATCGTGCCGACCGAGGTGACGCCGGTCGTCGCGGTGAACGAGTAGCCGAGAGCCGCCGCGAGCGCGACGAGCGCGACGACCGCGACGACCACGAACCGGCGGCGCCGCCGGCCTGTCGCGCGCGCCCTCGGAAGGACGTGAGAAGCCGCATGATCCATGATGGAGTGACCCTTTCCGGTCGCAGACGGGGTACTTCGCCAGGCGATGCTGACGGGGCAGAGTATGGCTGAGCTGCCGCACCGGAGTACGCGAAATCCCTCCTTTGCGCAGGGAAAATCCCTCGACCGGGGGAGCCTCGCGACCGCTCTCCGCCTCCGCGGTGGGTCCCGGGGCCGCGCAAGTTGAGCCGAACGGCCCATGGCGGCCGGACGCGATGCGGTCGATCATGGCGGCATGAGCGAACGCGGCTTCCATCGCATCGAGGACGACATCGCCGAGAGCTGGATCGACGACTGGGCGGGCGCCGGCGTCGCCGAGATCGAGGCGTACCTCGCCAAGCACGCGGACTTCCTGCGGTTCCTCGAGAGCCGCGAGACCGCCGCGTAGGGATTTCGTCGGGAGAGCGGTAGGGGCCGGAGGGTCGTCCGGCCCCTACCGAGATCTCAGTCCCCGAGGCCGAGCTGGCGCTCGAGCATGCCCTTCGGCATCGCGCCGACGGCTGCCGCCTTCGGGGCGCCGTTCTCGAAGAGCACCATGTTCGGGATCGACTGCACCCCGTAGCGCAGGGCGAGATCCTGGTTCTCGTCGATGTTCACCTTGACGAGCTTGATCTGGCGCTCCTCGGCGACCTTCTCGAGCACAGGGGCGACCGCGTGACACGGCCCGCACCACTCGGCCCAGAAGTCGACGATCACGGGCTCGCCCGCCTGCAGGACCTCGGTCTCGAAGGTCGCGTCGGTGACGTCGGTTGCCATCGTGTCCTTTCCGTTCGTGTGGGACGGGAGAGCGGATACCCGTTCTCCTACTGGTGAGAACGCCGCTCTCTAGACTTGCCTTCCCGATGGGAGAGCCGATTTTCACGCCGCTGCCGGACAAACCCGACCATCCGGCGCTCGAGGAGGAGATCCTCGCCTGGTGGGACGAGGCGCGGATCTTCGACAGGCTGCGGGAGCAGAACCGCGGCGGCCCGACCTTCTCCTTCATGGACGGGCCGATCACCGCGAACAACCCGGCGGGCGTCCACCACGGCCACGGCCGCACCCTGAAGGACGTCTTCCAGCGCTACCAGGCCGCGCGCGGGCACGAGCTGCGCTACCAGAACGGGTTCGACTCGCAGGGCCTCTGGGTCGAGGTCGAGGTGGAGAAGGAGCTGGGGCTCGGCTCGAAGCGGGAGATCGAGGACTACGGGCTCGCCGAGTTCGCGCGGCGCTGCCGCGACCGGGTCGCCCACTTCAGCGAGGTGATGACCCAGCAGTCCCGCCGGCTCGGCATGTGGATGGACTGGGAGAACGACTACTACACCTTCAGCGACACGAACATCGAGTACATCTGGCGGTTCCTGAAGGTCGTGCACGAGCGCGGCTGGCTCTACAAGGGGCACCGCGCCACCCAGTGGTGCCCGCGCTGCGGCACCTCGCTCTCCCAGCACGAGCAGGCGGGCGAGGAGAACTACGTCGAGATGGAGCACCCGTCGCTCTACGTCCGCTTCCCGCTCACGGGGCGCGACGGCGAGGCGCTCGTCGTGTGGACGACGACGCCGTGGACGCTGCCCGCGAACGTCGCCGCCGCGGTGAAGCCGGACGCCGAGTACGGGCTGACCGCGGACGGCCGCTGGCTCGCCGTCGCCCGCTTCCCGGACGAGACGTTCGTGCGGCGCGCGCGCGGCGAGGAGCTGGTCGGGCTCGAGTACTCGGGGCCGTTCGACGACCTCGCCGCCGAGCACACCGTCGTCCACCGCGTGATCCCCTGGGACGAGGTCTCGCTCGACGAGGGAACCGGGATCGTCCACATCGCCCCCGGCGCGGGCGCCGAGGACTACGAGCTGTCGCGGATCCACGACCTGCCGGTGCTGACGCCGATCGACGAGGCGGGGCGGATGCTGCCGCTCTACGGCGCGTTCGCCGGGCTCACGACCGTCGAGGTGGCGGAGCCGGTGATCGAGGCGCTGCGCGAGCGGGGCCTGCTCGTCGAGGCGGGCACGATCTCGCACCGCTACCCGATCTGCTGGCGCTGCAAGACGCCGCTCGTCTTCCGCGTCGTCGACGACTGGTTCATCTCCGCGGAGGAGATCCGGCAGCCGATGCTCGAGGCGAACGACACGGTCGCGTGGACGCCGCCGCAGTACAAGAAGCGGATGGACGACTGGCTCCGCAACATGGGCGACTGGAACATCTCGCGGAAGCGCTACTTCGGCCTGCCGCTCCCCTTCTACGAGTGCGAGTGCGGCGACCTGAACGTGATCGGGTCGCGCACCGAGCTGGAGGCGCGCGCGGTCTCCGGGCTCGAGCAGCTCGAGGAGCTGCACCGGCCGTGGATCGACGCGGTGCGGATCCGCTGCGAGAACTGCGGGCGCGAGGTGGAGCGGATCCCCGAGGTGGGCGACGCGTGGCTCGACGCGGGCATCGTCCACTTCTCGACGCTCGGCTGGCAGAACGACGAGTGGCGCGAGCACGGCTACGCGACCGGCGCGTCGGCCGGGCTCTCGGGGGCCGACCTGCCCGACCACGCGTACTGGGAGCGCTGGTTCCCGGCCGACTGGGTCTCGGAGATGCGCGAGCAGATCCGGCTCTGGTTCTACTCGCAGTGCTTCATGGCGGTGACGCTGACCGGCCGCTCCCCGTACCGGCAGGTGCTCACCTACGAGAAGGTGTTCGACGAGCACGGCAGGCCGATGCACAAGTCGACCGGCAACGCGATCGGGCTGGACGAGGCGCTCGACCGGATGGGCGCCGACGTGATGCGCTGGCTCTACTGCGCGCAGACGCCGAGCGAGCCGCTCCGCTTCGGCTACGCGCTCGCCGACGACGTCAAGCGCCGCTTCCTCACCTTCTGGAACTCGGTCAAGTTCTTCGTCGAGTACGCGAACGTCTCGGGGTTCCGGCCGTCGTGGGGCGCGCTCGAGCCGGCGGGCGAGCTGCAGGCGCTCGACCGCTGGCTCGTCGAGCGCACCCACGCCTTCGTCCGCGTGGCCGGGGACGCCTACGAGGCGTTCGACACGGTGACGGTGATGCGGGAGTGGGAGTCGTGGGCGGACGACCTCTCGAACTGGTACATCCGCCGCTCGCGCCGCCGCTTCTGGGAGGGCGACGACGCGGCCGCGTTCGGGACGCTCTGGTACGCGCTCGTGCAGGCGCTGCGGACGATCGCGCCGATCATGCCGTTCGTGACCGAGCAGCTCTGGCGCAACCTCGTCCCGGACGGGCCGGAGTCGGTGCACCTCGCCGGCTTTCCCGAGGTGGGCGAGCCGGACGAGGCGCTGCTCGCGGAGATCGCCGAGGTGCGCCGCGTCGTCGCGCTCGCGCACCAGGCGCGCTCGGGCTCGGGGCTGAAGCTGCGCCAGCCGCTGCGGCGGCTCGTGGTCGAGGGCGCGAACGGCGCCGCCCGGCACGTCGACGTGATCGCCGACGAGGTGCGCGTCAAGGACGTCGTCTTCGACCGGGTCGAGTCGGAGCTGCGTGTGAAGCCGAACCTGCCGGTGCTCGGCCCGCGGCTCGGCAAGGAGCTGCGCGCGGTGCAGCAGGCGCTCCAGGCCGGCGAGTTCGACGAGCTCGGCGACGGCCGCTTCCGGGCGGCCGGGCACGAGCTGGGCCCCGACGAGGTGCTCGTCGAGCGCAGCGGCGCGGAGGGGTTCGCCGTCGCGTCCGAGGTGGGGCTCACGGTCGCGCTCGAGCTGGCGCTCGACGACGAGCTGCTGCTGGAGGGGCGTGCGCTCGACCTGATCCGCGCCGTGAACCAGCTGCGCAAGGACGAGGGCTTCGAGCTGAGCGACCGCATCGTTCTGACGGTGCCGGAGTCGGAGCGCGAGGTCGTCGCCGCGCACGGCGACCGGGTCGCCGCCGAGGTGCTCGCCACCGAGATCCGCGTCGGCGACGCGCTCGCGCTCGCAAAGAGCCCGGCCTAGCCTCGTCCGTAACGGCCACGGCCGGTGTCTGACACCGGCCGTGGCCGTTCGGGCCATGATCGGTACGGACGAGTACCGCTCCGTTTGCAGGGCTTATCGCCCCGTCGCGCCGGGATCTCTCGAGGAGCATCGGCTCTTTCGGCCACGGCCGGTGTCTGACACCGGACGTGGCCGCGCGGGCCATGTCCGGAGGCTCGATGTGGAATGGACGCCCCTTCGGGGCCGTTCCAGGTCGAGCGAGGACGACTAGACGGCCTCGCGCCGCGCCTGGGGCGGCATCCGGGCGACCCGGCCGTTCCACGTCAAGCCTCTAGGCGAGGGCGGAGCGGAGGCGGGCGAGGCCCAGGTCGAGCGTCTCGTCGGAGACGGCGAGGGAGAGCCGCGCCCGGCCGCGGCCGCGCTCGCCGAAGCCCTCGCCCGGCGCGAGCGCGACCCGGTGCTCCGCGAGCAGCCGCTCGCAGGTGACGCCCTCCGGCAGCCGCAGCCAGACGAAGAACGTGCCCTCGCTGCGCGCGTCCCAGCCTGCGAGCGCCGCGACCGCGCGGTCGCGGCGCTCCTCGTAGAGCGCCCGCCGCTCCGCGACGGACTCCTGCGGGCCGGTCAGCGCCGCGATCCCCGCGTCCTGCACCGGCCGGAACACACCGGCAAAGAGGTGGCTCTGCAGCTCCTCGAAGCGGGCGACCAGCTCCGCGTTCCCGACCGCGAAGCCGAGCCGCCAGCCGGCCATCCCGTAGGACTTCGACATCGAGAACAGCTCCACCCCGACCTCGCGCGCCCCGTCCTGTGCGAGGAAGCTCTCCGGCCGCCGCCCGCCGAAGACGAGGTCGCCGTACGCGAAGTCGTGCAGCACCCACGCGTCCGCACGCCGCGCCCACTCGACCGCCTCGGCGAAGACCCCGTCCGGCGCCGCGGCCGCGACCGGGTTGGACGGGTAGTTGAGGTACAGCGCGGCGGCCTCCGCCGGCGCCGCGTCCCACTCCGGCCGCCCGTCCGGGCCGAGCGGCAGCGGCACGTGCGTCGCCGCCGCGAGCGCGACCGCCGAGCGGTAGTCGGGATAGCCGGGATCCGGGAGGACGATCGTCCCGCCCCGCTCGACCGCCACCTGCGCGAACTCGCTCAGCCCGGTCTTCGAGCCCGGCAGCACGGCGACCTCGCGCTCGGGATCCAGCGCGACGCCGTAGACGTCGCGGTAGCGCGCCGCGATCGCCTCCTTCAGCTCCGGCACCCCGCGGAACGGCGCATAACCGTGCGCGTCCGGCCGCCGCGCGTCCGCCGCCAGCGCCTCGACGACGTGCTGCGGCGGCGGCACGTCGGGGTTGCCGCGCCCCAGGTCGACGAGCGGCTCGCCGTCCGCCGCGGCGGCCGCGGCGACGCGGGCGAGCAGTCCCGCGAAGTACTGCTCCGGGAGTCGCTCGAGCCGGTGCGGGCGCGCCCTCACGGGCGCTCAGCCTACGCCGCCGACGCCTGCGCGGACGCTTCGGCCCGCCGTAGCTCGACCGGCAGCTTGAAGAAGACGTCCTCGCGCCGGGCCTCCAGCTCGCGGATCTCCCCGACGCCGCGCGCGCGGAACCAGTCGCAGACCCCGGCGACGAGCCGTTCGGGCGCGGACGCGCCCGAGGTGAGGCCGACGGTCTCCGCGTCGTCGAGCCACGCCTCGTCGATCCCGGACACGTCCTCGACGAGGTGCGCCTCGACCCCGGCCGCGCGCGCGACCTCGACGAGGCGGTTCGAGTTGGACGAGTTGCGGCTCCCGATCACGAGCAGCAGGTCGATCCGGGCGAGCAGCTCCTTCACGGCCGCCTGCCGGTTCGTCGTCGCGTAGCAGATGTCGTCGCGTGCGGGCCCCTCGATGCGCGGGAAGCGGCGGCGGAGGACGGCGACGATCTCGAGCGTCTCGTCGACCGACAGCGTCGTCTGCGTGACGTAGGCGAGCGGACGGCCGGACGGGAGCGCGATCCGCTCCGCCTGCTCGACCGACTCGACGAGCACGATCGCGTCGGGCGCCTCGCCGAGGGTGCCCTCGACCTCCTCGTGGCCGGCGTGGCCGATCAGCACGATCGCGTAGCCCGCGTCTGCGAGCCGCCGGGCCTGCGCGTGCACCTTGTTGACGAGCGGGCAGGTGGCGTCGATCGTCCGCAGGCCGCGGGCCGCCGCCTCGGTGCGCACGGAGGGCGCGATCCCGTGCGCCGAGAAGACGAGGGTCGCGCCGCGCGGGACCTCGGCGACCGAGTCGACGAAGACCGCGCCGCGCCGTTCGAGGTCGCGGACGACGTGGGAGTTGTGGACGATCTGCTTGCGGACGAAGACCGGCGCGCCGTGGAGCGCGAGCGCGCGCTCGACGGTGTCGACGGCCCGCTCCACACCCGCGCAGTAGCCGCGCGGGGAGGCGAGGAGGAGGCGCTTCACCACGTCCCGGCCACGATAGCCCCGACCTGTGAGACGCCGGTAAAGAACCGCCGCGCCCGACCCGGGCGCCGGACAAGCGAAGCGGGAAAACGCGGAAATGGAAAAGCCCGCCGCGTCGGGGGGGTCGGTGCGGCGGGCTCTCCCAAGTTGCTCACCACGACGCTCGAGGCGTCGTGGCTCGCATCGCCCAGTGATCAAGACCCTAGACGGCGTCGTCCAGCCCGACAATGGGCCGGACGGCCCATCTTTGTAATCGGGAAGAATCAGCTGCGGCGGCCGTGCGAACCACCGCGGAGCGTGCTCGCGGGCCCGTCGCTCCCTATGATCTGACCGCCCAGTGTTCGCGACAATCGAGCCCTCGTCTCTCGTCATCGCAGGCGCCGCGCTCGCGTGGGAGACGGCCGCGGCGTTCGCGTGCGCGCTCGTGCTCGGGCTCGCCGGCGGTGCGCTCGCGCGGCGGCGCTCGGCGGGCGGGACGAGCCGGCAGGGGGCGGAGCGGGAGCGCGAGCTGGAGAGCCTGCGCCGCGTGGCGGCCGAGCTGGCGCGCACCGACGACGTCGAAGGGGTCGTACGGGCGCTGCTCGACGAGCTGGGCGACCTGTTCCAGGTGGGGTTCGTCGCGCTCGCGTTCGTCTCGGACGACGCGCGCGAGGCGTCCGGCTATCTCGCCCGCTCCGCGGGCCGCGACCTGCCGTGGTGGCGCGAGGTGCGGCTCGACCTGGAGCGGGAGCCGTCCGGGATCGCGAGCGCCGTGTTCGAGGGCGCCGCGTTCACCGTCTACGACGTCGCCGGCTCGACCAGGGTCAGCTCCCGGCTCGTCGAGCAGACCGGCGCGAAGAGCGCGGCGTACGTGCCGCTGCTCGTGCAGAAGCGCGTGATCGCGGTGATCTCGGTCGCGACCACCGACGAGCCGCGCGCCTTCTCCTCCGAGGACCTGCAGCTGATGCAGACGCTCGCGTCGGAGGGGGCGGTCGCGCTCGAGCGGACGCGGACGGCGCTCGCGCTGAACGAGGCGCTCGAGCGCGAGCGGCTGCTCGGGCTGATCGCGCGGCGGCTGCGCAGCGAGCTGGACCTCGACGCGGCGCTCGCGGCGGCGGTGGAGGAGACGGCGCGCGCACTCGGGGCGAGCCGCTGCCTGATTCAGCTCGGCGAGCCGGATTCGCTGGCCGCGCCGGTGGCGGAGTGGCACGCGGCGCAGCTCGACGCGTCCGGTGAGGAGGCGGCGCGGCTGGCTGTGGTGACGCGTGCCGCGGCCGAGGGGCGTGTCGCGACCGCGGGCGTCGCGGGGCTGGGCGGGCTCGACGAGTCGACGCCGGAGGATCGGGCGGCGCTCGACCGGCTCGGTTCGGCGAGCGTGGTGGCGGCGCCGATCCTCGTCTTCGAGCGCGCGGCGGGCGTGCTCTCGGTGCACCGGGCCGACCCGCGCAGCTGGAGTCACGGCGACCTCGCCGTGCTCGAGGCGGTCGCCGCCGAGGTCGGGCTCGCCGTCCGGCTGGGGGCGCTCCTCGGCGAGAACCGCGAGCAGCTCGCGCAGCAGGGGGCTCTCCTGCGCGCCGCGCAGGTGCTGAGCGGCGCGCTGGAGCTGGGCGCGGTGCTGCAGCGGCTCGCCGACCAGCTCGCGCAGCTGCTCGAGGCGGACGCGGCCGACTGCTACCTCTACGACGCCGACCGCGGCACGCTCCGCTGCGCGGCCGTGCACGGGTTCGACGAGTCGCTGCTCGGGTTCGAGTTCGCGGCGGGCCGCGGTCTCGCGGGCGCGTCGATCCGCGAGGGGCACGCGCTGATCGAGAGCGAGTACGGCGAGATCCCGGAGCCGGTGCCGCATCCCGCCTATGCGGGCTTCACCGACGTGATCGCGGCGCCGATGCGCTGGAGCGACCAGGTCCAGGGCGTGCTCGGGGTCGGCCGCCGCGGCGGGCGCCGCTTCGCCGAGCGCGACGCCGACGTCCTCGAGGCGTTCGCCGGCCTCGCCTCGCTCGCGCTGCGCAACGCGGAGACGTACACGCAGTCGTCGCGGCAGGCGCGGATCCAGCGCGGCTTCTACCGGATCGCCTCGGTGCTCGGGCAGTCGCTCTCCCGCTCGACGACGCTCGAGGCGGTCGCGCAGGCGGCGACGGAGGCGCTCGGCGGCGCGTCGGCGGCGGTGCTCGTGCCGGCGGCGGGCGGGCGGCTCGAGCCGGTCGGCTCCTACGAGGTGGCGGCGCCGCTCGTCGAGCTGCTCGCCGAGGGCGGCGACGAGGAGGGCGCGGTCGTGCGGACGACGGCCCAGGGGCGGGTGGTCGCCTCGCCGTCGCTCGCGACCGACGACCGCGTCCCGGCGGCGTGGCGCGACGCGGCGGGCGAGCACGGCTACCGCGCGCTCCTCTCCGTCCCGGTCGTCGCGCCGCGCGGGTCGGGCGGCGGCCTCGTGCTCGTCTTCTTCGCGGAGGAGCGGACGTTCACCGACGAGGATCTCGAGCTGGCCCGCCACCTCGCCGACGCGACGCGCGGGGCGCTCGAGCGCAGCGAGCTGTTCGAGGCCGAGCGGAGCGCCCGCGCGCTCGCGCAGCAGCTGAGCCGCACCGGGCGCCTTTTGACGAGCGAGCTGGATCCGGATGCCGTGCTCGAGGAGGTCGTCCAGCAGGCGCCCGAGCTGCTGAACGCCGAGGCCGCCGCGTTCCGGCTCCTCGACGGCGACGAGCTGGTGGTGACGGCCGCGGCGGGCTCCGGCGCGGCGGACGCGATCGGCTCGCGCAGTCCGGCGGTCGGCTGGCTCTCCGGCGACGTCGTCCAGTCGGCGGCGCCGGTCGCGCTGCCCGAGGCGGGCGAGGACCCGCACCTCCGCGGGCTCGACCCGATGCTCGCCGCGGGGCACGCCGCCTACCTCGGCGTCCCGGTCGGCGGCACCGAGGGCGAGCCGGTGGGCGTCCTCTCCGTCTACGCCACGCACGCGCGCCCGTGGCGCGAGGAGGAGGTGGAGGCGCTGCTCGCGCTCGCCGCGAGCACGGCGGCCGCGCTCGCCAACGCGGAGCTGTACCAGCGGGTCGCGCTCGAGAAGGAGCGCAGCGTCGCGATCCTCGCGAACATCGCCGACGGGATCGTCGCCGTCGACCGCGACGGCGAGGTCGTGCTCTGGAACGCCGCCGCGGAGCGGATCACCGGCATCCCGGCCTCGGCGGCGCTCGGCCGGACGCCGGCGGAGGTGCTGCAGCGGAACCTCGAGGCGCCGGACGGCGCGCCGCCCGGCGACCGGCTCGTGCCGATCATGCGCGGCCGCGAGGAGGTGTTCCTGTCGGTGACCGAGGCGGTGATGCGCGACCCGGCCGGCGCGGTCGCCGGCCGCATCTTCGCCTTCCGCGACATCTCCGGCGACCGGCTCGTCGAGCAGGTGAAGTCCGACTTCGTCTCGACGGTGTCGCACGAGCTGCGCACGCCGCTCACGTCGATCTACGGCTTCGCGGAGACGCTGCTCCGCTCCGACGTGATGTTCGGCGAGGAGGAGCGGAAGGTGTTCCTCGGCTACGTCGCGTCGGAGTCGCAGCGGCTGACGGCGATCGTCGACACGCTCCTCAACGTCGCCCGGCTCGACACCGGCGACCTGCAGGTGAACATCGCCGAGACCGACGTCCGGGACGTCGTCGGCCAGGTCGTCGAGCAGGCGAGCGCGGCGGGCGCGAACGGGCACCGCTTCGTCGTCGAGCTGCCGGAGGAGCCGCTGGCTGCGCGCGCCGACCCGGAGAAGCTCCGCCAGGTGTTCTCGATCCTGCTCGACAACGCGCTCCGCTACTCGCCGGACGGCGGCACGGTCACGGTCGGCGCGGCCCGCAAGCGGGACACCGTCGAGGTGAGCGTGGCGGACGAGGGCATCGGCATCCCGCAGTCCGACCAGGAGCAGATCTTCCGGAAGTTCTACCGGGGCGCCGACGCAGAGCTGCGGGCCGGCGCGGGCGGCACCGGGCTCGGCCTCTTCATCGCGCGCGGCCTCGTCACGGCGATGGGCGGGCGCATCTGGGTGACCTCCCGCGAGGGCGAGGGTTCGCGTTTCTCGTTCGAGCTGCCGGTCGCGGCGGAGCGGGTGGAGGCGCACGAATGAGCCGGGGTCCGGCAGGGTATAGCCCGATATGGCGGTGAACGGCACGACACGCGTGCTCGTGATCGACGACGAGGCGCCGATCCGGTTGCTCTGCCGGGTGAACCTCGAGGCGGAGGGGATGGAGGTGCTCGAGGCGCCGGACGGCCCGAGCGGGCTCGAGCTGGCCCGGAGCGAGCGGCCCGACATCGTCCTCCTCGACGTGATGATGCCCGGCCTCGACGGCTGGCGCGTCGCCGAGCGGCTGCTCGAGGACGAGCGCACGCACGAGATCCCGATCATCTTCCTCACGGCGCGCGCGGAGTTTCGCGACCGCGCGCGCGGCCTCGACATCGGCGGCGTCGACTACGTGACGAAGCCGTTCAACCCGCTCGAGCTGGCGCCGCTCGTCGGCGAGCTGCTCGGGCGGATCGAGCGCGGCGAGCGCGACGAGCTGCGCGGCGAGAAGCTCGCCGAGCTGCGCTCGCTGATGGACTCCGAGTAGGGCCGGCCCTGGCCGCACGGCGCGCCGGTGCCGGCGCCGCGGATCAGCGGGCCGTCTGCGCGAGCACGATCCCGCAGAGCACGACGGCGGCGCCGGCGAGCTGCACCGGGGCGAGCGACTCCTGCAGCCACAGCCATGCGGCCACGGTCGCGACGACCGGCTCCATGTTCGCGACGATCCCGACGCGGGTCGCGCCCACGTGACGGAGGGCGCCGACGATCAGCGAGAACGGCACGATCGTCCCGAGCACGACGACCCAGAGGACGAGCGCCCACACCGGCAGGTGCCAGGACGCCAGGTGGCCCTGCAGGGGCACGGTGTGCCCGACCGCCCCGGTCGGGAAGCTCCACCAGGGCTGAATCACCGTCCAGAAGAGCGTCGCGAAGAGGAAGCCCCAGGCGAGCAGCGAGATCGAGTCGCGCCCCGCCACGCCGTGCTCGGCGAGCAGGAGGTAGGCGGCGTAGACGACCGCCGAGACGAGCGCGAACGCGACGCCGAGCCCGTCGACGCCGCCGCCGTGCCAGACCTGCACCATCAGCACGAGCCCGGTGAGCGAGAGCCCGAGCGAGGCCCAGATCCGCCGGCGGACGTGCTCGCCGCCGAACGTGCGCACCCAGATGGCGACGAAGAGCGGGCCGAGGTACTGGATCAGGAGCGCGATCCCGATCGCGAGCCGGTGGATCGCGAGGAAGTAGAAGAGCTGCACCCAGGCGACGCCGCAGATCCCGAAGACCGCGAGGCGCCGCCACTCGCCCGGCCGCAGTCTCAGGCTCCCGGGCGCGCGGAGCGCCGCGAGGAGCGCCAGCCCGGCGAACGCGCCGGCGCAGCGGGCCTCGGTGAGCCGCAGCGAGGTGAGCCCCGACGAGAGCGCCACCTTCGCCACGGCGCCGTTGACGCCGAAGAGCACGCCGGCGACGAGCACCATCGCGTAGCCGACCGCCGGCCTCCGCACGTGCGGCTCGGCGGCCGCCGCGACCCCTGTCGTCACCGCGCGGACGCTATCTGACGCGGTTCGGGCGCCCTACACTGAGGCGGCCGGGGTGTAGCTCAGCCTGGTAGAGCACTGCCTTTGGGAGGCAGGGGCCGGGAGTTCGAGTCTCCCCACCCCGATCCGGCGAGCGAGGCGGCGACTGCCGCGGCGACCGCGCGCGCCGCGACGCTGCCCTCGCGCAGCTGGCCGCCGAGGGTCGGGACGAACCCGACGAACCAGAGCCCCGGCAGCGCGGGCGCGCCGTCGGTCTTCGTCGGCAGGCCGCGGGGGCCGAGCACGCCGAGGTGGCCGACGAGCGGTTCCAGCCCGGCGCGGAAGCCGGTCGCGGCGATCACCGCGTCGGGGGCGAGCCGGCCGCCGTCGGCGAGCACGACCTCGGCGCCGTCGAATCCCTCGACCGCCGCGACGACCGAGACCCGGCCGCGCCGGATCGCCTCGACGATGCCGACGTCGAGGATCGGCGTCGTCCCGGTCGCGAGGAACGCGCTGCGCAGGCCCAGCTCCGGTCGCGGCAGCCCGTGCGCGGCGAGGTCCGGGATCGCGGCCCGGCGCATCGCCTTCGTGACCGGGTCGACCCAGCCGGGCGGCAGCTTCCGGATCGCCATCCCGATCGCCTGGGCGGGGATCCCCGCCGTGGTGCGCCGCACGATCTGCGGCGGTGTCCGCACCGACAGCCAGGAGCGCGCGGCGCCGCCCTCGGCGACGTCGGTGGCGATCTCGGCGCCGGAGTTGCCGGCGCCGACGACGAGCACCGCCCGGCCGCGGTAGGGATCCGGGTTGCGGTAGTCGGACGAGTGGATCAGCTCGCCGGGGAACGCGTCGCGTCCCGGCCAGTCGGGGATCGTCGGCGTGCCGTTGTAGCCCGTCGCGACGACGACGGTGCCCGCCTGCAGCGGGCCGGCGTCCGTCTCGAGCAGCCAGTCGCCGCCGTCCCGGTCGACCCGTTCGACGCGTACGCCGGTGCGCACGTCGAGCCGCTCAGCGTCTGCGTAGTCGCGGAAGTAGGCGAGCAGGTCGTCGCGGCGCACCCAGCGGCCGTAGCGGCGCGGGATCCGCCGGCCGGGCAGGCCGGAGAGGCGGCGCGGGGTGTGCAGGCGCAGCCGGTCGTAGCGTCCGCGCCAGGCGGCGCCGGGCTCGGGCCCCGCCTCGAGCACGAGCGAGTCGACGCCGCGCCGGCGCAGCAGGGCGGCCGTGGCGAGCCCCGCGGAGCCGGCGCCGACGACGACGATCTCGCGCCGTTCCACGCGGTCA
The DNA here is from genome assembly GCA_035688315.1 of Gaiellaceae bacterium. Taxonomy (GTDB): domain Bacteria; phylum Actinomycetota; class Thermoleophilia; order Gaiellales; family Gaiellaceae; genus Palsa-739. The sequence continues at coordinate 103,114 of DASSND010000020.1, forward strand.
TCCTCTCACGGCCGCGCCCGCCGCCTGCTCCTCCTGGAGGAAGCGCAGGAGGTAGGCGGCGAACGCGCCGAAGAAGACGAGCGCCTCCTCGGCCGCCATCGTCACGCCGGCGATCTGCTGGTCGGCGAGCGGGCCGGGCCCCCACGTCCGCGGCGCGTGGACGTAGAAGCCGTAGATGGCGCGCGGGATCAGCGCGAGCAGGAGGCCGAGCGGCGACGCGAGCACGAACGCGGCGAAGAGGTAGGCGGCCTTCGCGCCCGCGGAGCGCTCCCCGTGGACGACCGGCCACCAGAGGCACGTCCCGGCGGCGAGGTAGGTCAGGTGCTCGAGATGGAGGAGCGAGTGGGGATGGCGGAGCGCCAGGTCGTAGAGCCACGGCAGGTGCCAGGCGTAGTAGGCGCCGAGCCAGAGCGGCAGCGCGACGAAGGGCCGGAAGAGCGGGAAGCCGCCGGCCCGGCGCGCGAGCCGCCGCGGGAGCGCGAGCAGCAGCAGCGCGGGCACCCATTCGGCGAGCACGACGTTCTGGAGCAGGTGCGCCCAGAGGAACGTGTGGTTCGCGAGCGGCTCCAGTTCGGTGAAGAAGGCGGCGAAGAGCAGCGCGAGGCCGGCGGCGGCGGCGACGCGTGCTCGGCCGCGGCTGACGACCGCGAAGAAGACGGCGAGGGCGGGCACGAGCACGACGGCTTCCAGGGAGGGGTGCATCGTCCGACACGGTAGACGCGCCGGCCCGTGCTCAGTCCAGCCACTCGGGCCGCTCGAAGCCGCCGTACTCCTGGATCGCGCCGTGCAGGTGCTGCGCGACTCTCGTGCTGTGGAGCGTCAGGCGGCAGGTGCCGTACGGAAGCTTGTTGATCCTCGTCCGCTTGCTGGCGCGCGAGTACATGTTGACCGTGCTCTTCGTCAGGCACGATCGCGGCAGCCTCGCGGTCGCGAGCCAGAAGTCCTCGATCTCGCGCCGGCGCTCCTCGTGGTCGGCGAAGAGGTTGCACGCGATCCGGAACTCCGAGTCCGGCGGCGCGAAGTAGCGGCGCAGGAACCCGGCGAAGAACGCGATCAGCTCCGGGTCGGAGTTCGCAAGCTGCACCGTGTTCCGGTGGCGCGAGCCCTCGGCCCAGAAGAGCATGCAGCCTGCGGCGTGGAGCGCCTCCCCCCGCCGCGCGAGCTCTCGGCCCTCCTCCTGGAAGCGGCGCCGGCGCGCGCGGTAGTAGCTGCTCCGCGCACGCGTCCGCGCGCTCGCGCCGCGCGCGAGCAGCTCGATCCGGGCGCGGTCGTCGAGCTCGATCTCTGCGACCCAGCGGCTGACGGTCGCTCGGGAGACGCCGACGCGGCGCTCGATCTCCCGCATCGAGAGCCCTTGCCGTCGGAGACGCACAGCCTCCTGCCGCTGCTCTGTTTTCACGATGGAAAACAGAGTAGTGCGGGCGCCGGACGGCGGCGAAGCGGGCGGCGGGGCTCGAACCCGCGACATCAGGCTTGGAAAGCCCGCGCTCTACCAACTGAGCTACGCCCGCGCGGCTGATGCGTAGCCTAGCGAGCAGTTTGTGTTGCCGCGCCCGCGGCAAGAGCCTTCGCCGAGAATGGGGATCAAGGACAGCATCGACCGGGCGCAGCAGCGTCGCCGCCCGCTCGCGGTCGCGGTCGCGACCGCGAAGAAGTTCTCCGAGGACGAGTCCTCGAACCTCGCGAGCATGGTCGCCTTCTGGGCGTTCTTCTCGATCTTCCCGCTGCTGCTCCTCGGCGTCACCGTGCTCGGCTTCGTCCCCGCGGGCGGCACGAAGGAGCGCGTCCTCCGCAACGTCGCGAGCCGCCTGCCGCTGCTCGACACGAGCACCCTCGCGTCGCTCTCCGGCGCGTGGTGGGCGGTTCTCCTCGGCGGTGTCACCGCCCTCTGGAGCGGGCTCGCCGTGATGCGGGCGGCCCAGACGGCGTTCAACGCGACCTGGGAGATCCCGAAGCGCGACCGCCCGGGCCTGCCCGAGCAGGTCGCGCGCAGCCTGCTCGCGCTCGCGACGATCGGGACAGGCCTCGTCGCCGCGACGGTCGTCTCCAGCTTCGTCACGGGGGAGCAGAGCGCCGTCTCGCTCGGCTGGGGCGGGAGGCTGCTCGGGTACGCGATCGCGCTCGTCCTCGACGTCGGCCTCTTCCTGCTCGCGTTCCGGATCCTCACCGACCGCGACGTGAGCTTCCGCGAGGTGCGGGCCGGCGCGCTGCTCGCCGGGATCGCGTTCTTCGTCCTGCAGCAGATCTCGTCGTTCGTGGTCTCCCGCAAGCTGAACGGGGCCGAGAGCACCTACGGGAACTTCGCGACGGTGATCACGATCCTCTGGTGGTTCTACCTCCAGGCGCAGATCACGCTGCTCGGCGCGCAGCTCAACGTCGTCCTGACGGAACGGCTGCACCCGCGCAGCCTCTTCGGCGGGCCCTCGACCGACGCCGACCGGCGGGCGCTCGAGGCGTACGCGCAGGAGGCGACCTACGCCGAGCGCGAGGAGGTCGACGCGCGCTTCGCGGACGACCGCGCGCCGCGCCGCCGCTGAGCCGCGCTACTGCGGCGGCCCGGAGGCGGGTGTGATCGTCCCGCTCTGGGCGGCGCCGGCGGCGTCCAGCCACTCGATCGCGACCGGCTCGCCGGGGGTCAGCTGGAGCACGACGTCCTGCAGCTCGTCGGAGGAGCCGACCGCCGTGCCCGCCAGCGAGGTGATCGTGACGCCGGCGGCGAGGCCCGCCTGCTCGGCGGCGCCGCCGGGGACGAGCGAGCCGACGTAGACGCCGCCGCGGGGAGCGTCCTGGATCCCGACCCCGAGGAACGCGGTCGGACCGACGTGCACGAGCGTCGTGGTCGCGCCGGCCTGGATCTCCCGGACGATCCCCATCGCCTTGTTGATCGGGATCGCGTAGCCGCGGGTGGCGACGCGTCCGAAGCGGCTGCTCGAGCCTGCCGTGACCATCCCGATCACGCGCCCGATCGCGTTGAAGAGCGGCCCGCCGGAGTCGCCCGCCTCGATGCCCGCGTCCGTCTCGATCAGGTTGCTCAGCAGCTCGCTGCCGCCCTGCTCGTCGCTCGCGGTGATCTCGCGGTGCAGGCCCGTGACGGTGCCGCGCGCGACGGTGCAGCAGCCGCGGCCGCCCGCGTTGCCGCGCGCGACCACCTCCATCCCGACCCGCACCTTCGAGGAGTTGCCGCGCAGGACGGGCGCGAGGCCGACCGGGTTGTCGATCTTCAGGAGGGCGACGTCCTCGGAAACCGAGTAGCCGGCGACGGTTGCGGTGAACGTCCTCTTCGTCGTCCCGACGACGATCTTGAAGACGGTGGCGCCCTTGATCACATGGTTGTTCGTGAGCACGTCGCCGTCGGCGTCGAGGATCATCCCGGTGCCCGCCGCCTGGCCGCTCTGGTAGCCGAGCGTCGTGTAGATCTCGACGATCCCCGTGTTCGGGTTCGGCTTCCGCTTCGCCTTCAGCTTGGGCTTCGGCTTCGCCTTCTTCGCGTGGACGCCCGCGTGCGCCTTCTTGCCGTGCACGGCCGCGGGCGCCGGGGCGGCGACCGCGAGCGCGAGCAGGAGCAGCGGGAGGAAGAGCAGCCGCCGGATCACGACCACAGTGGAGCAGCGTTCCATGAGCCGGAGATAAGCGTCGTGCAAGCGCGTTGTAAGCGTGTGCGACACCCGAGCCTCGCCGGCGCGGACGGGAGCGACTTCGCGACCTCGACGAGGCGCTCTTCGCGATCCGCTCCTGGCGTCGAGATCGGCGCGCGCGGGAAGCGCTCCCGTGTGGCGGCCTCGATCTTCGCCTGGCTGACCGACCTCGTCTCCGGTCAGTGGTGGACGTATCTGCTCGTCTTCGGCCTGGCCGCGCTCGACGTCGCGCTGCCGTTCGTGCCGGCGGAGACCGCGATCATCCTCGCCGGGATCGCGGCGGCGAACGGCAAGCTCGCGATCTGGGGGATCGTCGCGTGCGGCTGGGCGGGCGCCGTGCTCGGGGACAACGCCGTCTACTGGCTCGGGCGCGTCGTCGGGGAGCCCGCGTACCGAAGGCTCTTCCACGGCAGGAAGGCGGAGCGTCGCTACGAGTGGGCGAAGGGCGTGCTCGACGGGTACGGCGCCTGGATCGTGCCGGCCGCGCGCTTCGTCCCCGGCGGGCGCACGGCGACGACCTTCGCGGCCGGCGCCGTCGCGATGCGCTACCTCGTCTTCGTCGTCGCCGACGTCTGCGCGGGAGTGCTCTGGGCGGGCTACGGCGCGCTGGTCGGCTACTTCGGCGGCAGGACGTTCGCGGCGTCGAGCTGGAAGTCGTTCGCGCTCGCGTTCGGCATCGCGGGCGCGATCGCCGCCGCCGGGCTCGTCTACTGGCGTATCGAGGAACGGCGCTCCGGGTGACCGCCCCCGTGGACGAGCACGACGATCGCGGCGCGCAGCCGGGCGAGTCGCCGAAGGAGCGCCACGACCGCGAGCTGATCGAGCTGCTGAACGAGCTGCGCGTGACGCTGCCCGGCGTGCAGGTGCTGTTCGCGTTCCTGCTCGCCGTGCCGTTCGCGAACGGCTGGAAGAACGTGTCGCCGTTCCAGCGCGACGTCTTCGTCGTCGCGTTCCTCGCCACCGGCGTCGCCTCGGTGCTGCTGATGGCCCCGAGCGCCTACCACCGCCTCCGCTGGCGGGTCGAGGACAAGGGGCGGATCGTCGCGATCTCGAACCGGCTCGCGGTCGCAGGCATCCTCGTGCTCGCGGTGGCGCTCGCCGCGGTCGTCCTGCTCGTGACCGACTTCCTGCTCTCGCGCTCCGCCGCGCTCGCAGCGACCGCGGCGCTCGGCGCCGTGCTCGCCGCGCTCTGGTACGGGCTGCCGCTGCTCGGCTGGCTCAGGGCGCGGACAGCTCGACGCGCTCGATGACGACGTCCGCGCGCGGCCGGTCGCGCGCGTCGGTGTCGGTCTCGGAGATCGCGTCGACGACGTCCATCCCGTTCGTCACCCGGCCGAAGACGGTGTGCTTGCCGTCGAGCCAGGGGCACGCCTCGGCGGTGACGACGAAGAACTGGCTGCCGTTCGTGTTCGGGCCGGCGTTGGCCATCGCGAGCGCGCCGCGGGCGACCGGGTGGTCGTTGGGCTCGTCCTCGAAGGTGTAGCCGGGCCCGCCGGAGCCGGTGCCGGTCGGGTCGCCGCCCTGGATCATGAAGTCCGGGATCACGCGGTGGAAGATCACGCCGTCGTAGAAGCCGTCGGCGGCGAGGGTGCGGAAGTTCTCGACGGTCTTGGGCGCGTCGGCGTCGTACAGCTCGATCTCGATCGCGCCGTGGTTGGTGTGGAGCGTGGCGTTCGACATCCGGCGGAGGGTAGTCGGCCGGCGCCGGGTCGCGTAGGACCTTCGGTCCCCGAATTTCCTCCGAACGGCCCATTGCGCATCCGGTGGATCTCGGCAACCGTGGCCGCGTGTTCGGGTCGTCCAGAGCGATGCGCCTCCTCGTCGGAGCGTTCACCGTCCTCGTCGCCGCCCTCGCCGCCGGCTCCGCGTTCGCGGGCCACGCGCGCCGGCCGCAGGCGCACCGCAGCGCCGTCGCGCTGACCAGGCTCGAGCAGGGCGTCCTCCACGACATCAACGTCTTCCGCCGCAAGCACGGCCTCGCGCCGGTGCGCATCTCGACGCAGCTGACCGCGGCCGCGCGCCAGCACTCCAGGGAGATGGCGCACGAGGGCTACTTCGCGCACAGCTCCGGCGACGGTTCGGTGTTCTGGAAGCGGATCCAGCGCTTCTACGGCTCCCACTCCTGGGGCCTCTGGTCGGTCGGCGAGAACCTGCTCTGGTCGTCGCCGACGGTGACCGCGGCGCGGGCGCTGACGATGTGGGAGCACAGCCCGGAGCATCGGGAGAACCTGCTCACGCCGCGCTGGCGGGAGATCGGGATCTCGGCGGTGCACGCGAGCGAGGCGCCGGGCGCCTACCACGGGCTCGACGTCACGATCGTGACGACGGACTTCGGCGTGCGTCGCTGACGCGGCGCCGGCGCAGCGCGATCAGTCCCGCAGCCGCCGGGCCGAGCGGCAGCCACAGGTTGAAGATCCGGTAGGCGACGGTCGCGAGGATCGCCGGCGCGAGCGCGAACCCGACCCAGGCGAGCGCGAACGGCAGCAGCGCCTCGACCGCGCCCGCGCCCGCGAGCGGCAGCGTCCTCCGCGTCAGCGCGTAGCCGGTCGCGTAGCCGACGACGACCGCCTCGATCGACGGCAGGCGCCCGGTGAACGCGGCGACGCACGCCCAGAGCACGAACACCTCGGCGGCGAAGTAGAGCGACATGCCGACGAGCGCGGCGACGCCGTGGCGGCGCGGGCTCGCCAGCACCTTCCCCACCATCTCGATCGCGTCGAAGGCGGGGGAGAGCGGCCGCTGCAGGATCCCGCGGCAGAGGACGTCGCGGAAGCGGAGCGCGAGCAGCGCGAGCCCCGTCCCGCCGGGGACGCCGACCGCCCAGGAGAGGGTGACGGCCTGCTGCGCGTCCGCGTCCCGGAGCAGCAGCAGCCAGGCGCAGACGCAGCTCGCGGTCGCGAGCACGACGTATTCGAGCGAGCCGAGGCCGAGCACGCGGATGCGGGCCTCCTCGCCGGGGACGCCGAGGTCCTCGAGCGCCTCGATGTCGACGGCGAAGCCGCCGCGCGGCGTGAACATGCCGAAGCCGGCGACGACGAGCGCCCCGGCGCGGCGGGCGCTGATCCGGAGCCCCTCGTCGACGTGCGCGATCTCGCGGTAGGCGAGCACGTAGCCGAGGTGCGCGGCGGCGGCGCCGGTGAGCGCGAGCAGGAGCCAGGCCGAGCCCACGTGGCGGAGGTGGGCGACGACGGCGTGGAAGCCGGCGTGCCAGGCGACGGCGGCCGCGGCGGCGAGGGCGATCGCGCCTCCGAGCACCATCCAGGCGCCGAGGTGCCGCAGCTCGCTCTCGAGATGGTGCGTCCGGATCGGCGCGAGCGCACCGCGCCAACGCGAGCCGCTCGGCTCCTCGCCGCCCATGCGCGCCGATTATCACCGCGCAGGTCCGGAGAAACGACGCGCCCGGGAGGATTCGAACCTCCGACCCGCGGATTAGAAGTCCGCCGCTCTGTCCACTGAGCTACGGGCGCGTTCCCGGAAGGGTAGACCTCGGCGCGAGGATAGGATCGCGATGTGGCCGACGCGCTCGCGCAGCTGAAGGAGCGGATGGCCGACCTCGTCGACCTGTCCGGTCTCGTGCGCCTGCTCTCCTGGGACGCGCAGACGAAGATGCCGCCGGCCGGCGTCTCGCACCGCGCCGACCAGATGGCGCTCGTCGGGCGCCTCGCGCACGAGCGGATCGCCGACCCGGCGCTCGGGAGCCTGCTCGACGAGCTGGACGGCCGCGGCCTCGACCCGGACTCGGACGACGGGGCGCTCGTCGCGCTCGTCCGGCGCGAGCACGAGAAGGCGGTGCGCGTGCCGTCGTCGCTGCGCGCCGAGATGGCGCGCGCGGCGGCGGAGGCGCGGCCGGTCTGGGTGAAGGCGAAGGCCGAGTCCGACTTCGCCTCCTTCCTGCCCCACCTGGAGCGGCAGGTCGAGCTGAAGCTCCGCTACGTCGAGTGCTTCGGCCCGCAGGACGAGCCGTACGACGTGCTGCTGGACGACTACGAGCGCGAGACGTCGACCGCGGAGGTGCGCGCGCTCTTCGCGGAGCTGAAGCCGCCGCTCGTCGAGCTGATCGCCGCGCTGCGAGACCGCGACGTCGACGACTCGTTCCTCGAGGGCGACTACCCGCCCGACCGGCAGCGCGCGCTCGCGCACGAGGTGGTCGACCTGTTCGGCCACCGGCCGGGCGCGTGGCGGATCGACCCGACCGAGCATCCGTTCGCGTCGGGCGCGGGCCGCGACGACGTCCGTATCACGACGAAGTACGAGCCGGACTCGCTCAAGTCGCTCTTCTCGACGATGCACGAGTACGGCCACGGCCTCTACAACCATCAGCTGCCCGAGCACCTGCAGCGGCTGCCGGTCGGCCAGTCGTGCTCGCTGGGGATCCACGAGTCGCAGAGCCGGCTGTGGGAGAACCTCGTCGGCCGCGGCCTGCCGTTCTGGCGCTTCTTCTATCCGCGCGTGCAGGAGACCTATCCGGAGCGGCTGCGCGACGTGCCGCTCGAGCGCTTCCACGCGGCGATCAACAAGGTGCGGCCGTGGTTCATCCGGATCAAGGCGGACGAGGTCACGTACGGGATGCACGTGATGCTCCGCTTCGAGCTGGAGCAGGACATCGTCAACGGCCGCGTCGAGCTGCGCGACCTGCCGGAGGTGTGGCACGCGAAGATGCACGAGTACCTGGGTGTCGAGGTTCCCGACGACGCGCACGGCGTCCTGCAGGACGTCCACTGGTCGGGCGGGCAGATCGGCTATTTCTCCACCTACCTGCTCGGCACGGTGATGTCGGTGCAGATCTGGGAGGCGGCGCGGCGCGACGTGCCCGACCTGGAGGAGCGGATCGAGCGCGGCGAGTTCGCGCCGCTCCGCGAGTGGCTCGGCGAGCGCGTGCACGCGCTCGGCCGCAAGTTCTCGCCGCAGGAGACGCTGCGCCGCGCGACGGGGTCGACGATCCAGGCGGGGCCGTATCTCGCCTACCTGCGTGCGAAGTACGAGATCGGGTAGGCGCCTCCTCGGAAACGACCGAGGAGGCCCGTGTGGCAGAGCTGAAAGGAAAGAAGGTCGCGATCCTCGCGGCCGACATGTTCGAGCGCGTCGAGCTGGAGGAGCCGCGCAAGGCGCTCGAGGACGCGGGCGCGACCGTCGAGGTCGTCTCGATCCACGACGGCGAGATCCAGGGGTTCGACCATTTCGAGCCGGCGACCTCGGTGAAGGTCGACCGGACGGTGGAGGAGGTCTCCGTCGACGACTACGACGCGCTGATGGTGCCGGGCGGGGTCGGCAATCCCGACCAGCTTCGCGGCGACGAGAACGCGGTCGCGCTCGTGCGCGCGTTCCACGACGCGAAGAAACCGATGGCGGTGATCTGCCACGGCCCGTGGGTGCTTGTCGAGGCGGGCGTCGTCCGCGGCCGGCGGCTGACGTCGTGGCCGACGCTCGAGACGGACATCCGCAACGCCGGCGGCGAGTGGGTGGACGAGGAGTGCGTCGTCGACGACGGCCTCGTGACGAGCCGCAAGCCGGACGACATCCCGGCCTTCAACGCGAAGATGCTGGAGGAGTTCGCCGAGGGCCGCCACGAGCAGCGCCTCACGAC
>DASSND010000025.1:0-28805 GCA_035688315.1 Gaiellaceae bacterium
GCGAGGCGAGCACGACTGCGAAGATCGGGGCGAGCGTCGAGAGCGAGCCGTCGATCAGCCCGACCATCGCCGGCTGGACGCGCTGGAGGAGGAACCTGTGCTCGTTCGCCATGTCTAGAGTATATCAGTCGATATGCAAGTGACTAGAGCATATGGAGTACCTGACAAACAGCGTCAGGAGCGCCTGACGTGCGCTTGATCCTGACGCTCGAGTACGACGGCACGCCCTTCCACGGCTGGGCGGCGCAGCCGGGGCTTCCCACCGTCGAGGGCGCGCTCCGCGCCGCGCTCTCCGAGACCTTCGCATCGGTCGAAGGTCTTGCCGTCGCCGGTCGGACCGACACCGGCGTCCACGCGCTCGCGCAGGTCGTCTCGCTCGACGTCGACGGCGGCCCGCCCGTCGAGCGGGTCGCCTCCGCGCTCAACCCGCGCCTGCCCGACGAGGTGACCGTCGTCTCTGCCGCCGAGGCGCCGGAGGGCTTTCACGCCCGCTTCTCGGCCCGTTCGCGGAGCTACCGCTACCGCCTCTTCACCCGCAGGACGCCCTCGCCGTTCGAGACGCGCCGCAGCCTCTGGGTGCCGCGCCCGCTCGACGAGGACGCGCTCGCCGCCGCAGCCGCCGCGCTCCCCGGCGAGCACGACTTCCGTGCCTTCACGCCCACCCAGACCCAGCACGACGTCTTCGTCCGCGTCGTCGAGCGCGCCGAATGGATCCGCCGCGGCGACCATCTCGACTTCGAGATCGCCGCCGACAGCTACCTCCGCCACATGGTCCGCAGCCTCGTCGGCTCGATGCTCGAGGCGCCCGAGACGCTTCCCGCGCTGCTCGACGGCCGCCACCGCAGCGAGGCGGGCGCGACCGCGCCGCCGTGGGGGCTCTACCTCGTCTCGGTTGCCTACGATGAATCGCCGTGAGCTTCCCGACGATCCTCTTCGACCTCGACGGCACCGTCGTCGACTCGGGCGCGATCATCCTCGCCTCGATGCGGCACGCGACCCGCGAGGTGCTCGGCCGCGAGTACACGGACGCCGAGCTGCTCCAGGCGGTCGGCGGTCCCGGCCTCGAGGCGCAGATGGCGGTCTTCGCGCCCGATCGCGTCGACGAGCTGGTGCGCGTCTACCGCGCCCACAACGAGCCGCTCCACGACGAGCTGGACGCCTGCCTCGGCATGGAGGACGTGCTCGTGCGCTTGAAGGAGGAGGGCCGGCGGCTCGGGATCGTCACCGCCAAGCGCCGCTCCACCGTCGAGCTTGCCTTCGCGCGCGTCCCGGTCGGGCACCTCTTCGAGACCGTCGTCGGCGGCGACGAGACCGAACGCCACAAGCCCGATCCCGAGCCGCTGCTGCTTGCCGCCGAGCGGATGGGGGCCGACCCGGCCGAGAGCGCCTACGTCGGCGACTCGCCCTTCGACATCCGTGCCGCCAAGGCCGCCGGGATGCACGCGGTCGCCGTTACCTGGGGCCGCATCCACGACCGCTCCCGCCTCGAGGCGGAAGCGCCCGACGCGATCGTCGACACCGCCGAGGAGCTGTATGAAGCCCTCTGAGCGTGCCGCCGAGCTGCGCGAGCAGATCCACCGTGCGCTGATCGCCTACCACGTCGACGACGACCCGGTCATGAGCGACGCCGCCTACGACGCGCTCTACGACGAGCTGGTCGCGCTCGAGCAGGCGCACCCCGAGCTGGTCACGCCCGACTCGCCGACGCAGCGGGTCGGCGCGCCGCCCTCCGCGAAGTTCGAGAAGGTGCGCCACCTGCAGGCGATGGGCTCCCTCGAGAAGGTCACGACCGAGGAGGCGATCGTCAAGTGGGCCGACGACGTGCGCAAGCGGCTCGGCGGCGACGAGCCGGTCGCGTTCGTGCTCGAGCCGAAGATCGACGGGCTCGCGATCAATCTCACCTACGAGGACGGAGCCCTCGCGCGCGGCGCGACCCGCGGCGACGGCGTCGAGGGCGAGGACGTCACCCCGAACCTGCGCACGATCAAGACCGTGCCGCTGCGGATGCTCGGCGACGCGCCCGCGCTCGCCGAGGTGCGCGGCGAGGTCTACATGCCGCTCTCCGGCTTCAACCGCCTCAACGAGCGGCTGCTTGCCGAGGGCAAGAAGCCGACCCCGAACCCGCGCAACGCGGCCGCCGGCTCGCTGCGCCAGAAGGACTCGACGATCACCGCCGCCCGGCCGCTCTCGTTCTGGGCGTACGGGATCGGCGCGAGCGACGGCCTCCAGCTCGCGACGCACTGGGAGACGCTCGCCTGGCTGCGCGAGCACGGCTTCCCCACGAACCCGTTCGCGGAGCGCGTCGAGTCGGTGGAGGAGGTCGCCGAGCGCTGCCGCGCCTGGGAGCACAAGCGCGCCGAGCTGGACTACGAGATCGACGGGATCGTGATCAAGGTCGACATCCTCGACCAGCAGCGGCGGCTCGGCGCCCTGCACCAGCGGCCGCGCTGGGCGCGCGCGTTCAAGTGGGCGCCGCTCACCGCGGTGACGCGCCTGCGCGAGATCCGGATCCGCGTCGGCCGCACAGGCGCGCTCAACCCGTGGGCGGTGCTCGAGCCGGTCGAGGTCGGCGGCGTCACGATCCAGCGCGCGACCCTCCACAACGAGGAGGACATCAACCGCAAGCAGATCCGCGCCGGCGACGACGTGATCGTCCAGCGCGCCGGCGACGTGATCCCGCAGATCGTCGGCCCCGCCGGCGCGCACCGGCCCGGCACGAAGGAGTTCCGGATGCCGGCGCAGTGCCCGGTCTGCGGCGCCGAGGTCGTGAAGCCGGAGGGCGAGGCGATGCACCGCTGCCCGAACCGCGCCTGCCCGTCGCGCGGCCTCGAGACGCTGATCGACTGGGTGTACGGCCCCGCCGACATCGACGGCGTCGGGGAGCAGACCGTGCGCACGCTCTGGCAGAAGGGCCTCGTCCGCTCGCTCCCCGACCTCTACCGGCTGACGAAGGAGCAGCTGCTCGAGCTGGACGGCTTCGCCGAGATCTCGGCGTCCAAGGCGATCGAGCAGATCGAGGAGTCGCGGCGGCGCGTCCCCTTCTCGCGCGTCCTGCTCGGCCTCAACATCCCCGGGATCGGCTGGGTGCTCGCGCAGAACCTCGCCCGCCACTTCGGCACGATCGACCGGCTCACGGCCGCGACCCCGGAGGAGATCGCCGAGGTCGAGGGCTTCGGGCCGGACCGCGCCGAGGCGGTCGCCGAGTGGTTCGCCGACGCGGAGAACCGCGCCCTCGTCGAGGAGCTGCGCGGGCTCGGCCTCCGCTTCGAGGCGGGCGAGGAGGAGCAACCGGTCGAGGGGCCGCTCAGCGGCCGCAGCTACGTGATCACCGGGACGCTCGAGAGCATGAGCCGCGAGGAGGCGACCGCCGCCCTCGAGGCGCGCGGCGCGAAGGTCGGCGCGTCGCCGTCCTCGAAGACGACCGCCCTGATCGCCGGCGAGGAGCCGGGCCGCTCGAAGCTGACGAAGGCCGAGAAGGCCGGCGTCCCGATCCTGACCGAGGCGGAGTTCCTCGAGCTGATCGGCTAGAGGTTTGATGTGGAATGGCCGGGTCGCCCGGATGCCGCCCCAGGCGCGGCGCGAAGCCGTCTCGTCGTCCTCACGCAGGCCTACGGGCCTGCCCTCGTCCGCCGAACCGCCCTCGCTTGGCCTGGAACGGGCCCGAACGGGCGTCCATTCCACATCAAGCCTCTAGCGGACGACCGAGGCGAGCACGGTCGCGAAGCGGTCCTGCGAGCGGCGCGCGTACGTCCACGACACCGGGAAGCCGTTCTCGAGCACCGAGAACGCGTAGCGGTCGCCGACGAAGCCGGAGAGGGCGGAGGCGCGGCTCGTCGTCCCCGTCTTCGCGCGGACGAGGCCGCGCGCCGGGCCGGTGCGCATCCGGTTGTGGAGCGTGCCGGTCCGGCCGGCGACCGGCAGCGAGGCGAGCAGCTCGGGCCGGACGCCCGGGTCGTCCCACATCGCGCGCAGCAGCGTCACGAGCGCGGTCGGCGTCCAGCGGTCGAAGAGCGAGAGGCCGGAGCCGTCGGCCATGCGCACGCCGGCGAGCGGCACGCCCGCCTCGGCGAGCAGCCCGGTGACGACGCCGACGCCGCCCGCGGTCGAGCCGCGTGCGCCCTGCACCGCGCCGAGCTGCTTCAGCAGCATCTCCGCGTAGAAGTTGTCGCTCACCCTGTCCATCCGGCGCAGCAGCGCGGCCACCGTCGCCGACTCGACGTCGGCGAGCGGCTCGGCCTCGTCGGGGGCGGCGCCGAGCCCGGTCTTTCCCGTGACGGTGACGCCTGCGTGCGCGAGCGCCTTGCGGAAGAGCTGGGTCGCCGCGAGCGCCGGCTGTGTCGAGGTGCGGTGTCCCGTCCAGCCGCGGTTGACGATCAGCGCGGAGAGCGGCGGCGACTCGGTCAGGTAGTAGGAGGCCTTCCAGCCGAGCGCGGTGCGGCGCGTGTCGAACCAGCTCTCGTCGCCGAGCAGCCTGCCGCTCACCCGGCGGATCCCGTCGGCCGCGACCTGGCGCGCGAGCGAGGCGAGGTCGGCGTTCGAGAGCGTCGGGTCGCCGTAGCCCTTCAGGTAGAGGTCGCCGCGCCAGGTCGTCCCCTGCTGGATCCCGCTGCCGAGCACGTCGGTCTCGATCCGGAAGGCCGGCCCGAGCGCCGTCAGCGCCGCATAGGTGACGGCGAGCTTCTCGTTCGAGGCGGGGACGAGCGAGAGCCCGGCGTTGTGCGAGAACACGGTCTCGCCCGTCTCGAGGTCGACGACGGTGGCGCCCGCGTCGGCGAGGCTGACGTGGCTGACGTGGAGCGCCTTCGCCAGCCGCTGCTGGAGCGTGAGCGCCCTCGCGGACGCCGCGGCGGGCGCGAGCAGGGCCGCGACGAGGAGGGCGACGAGGAGGCGGGCGCGGGACTGCACGCGTTTTCCATTTTTCAAATGAGGCTTGCCCCCGTCAAGGCGGGTGGGCCGAACCGGTTCGGAAGATGGGCCGCGCGGCCCATTCCGGCGGCGGCGCGGCGCCTCGATAATCGGACGGATGCCGCTCCAGGAGCAGATCGTCGAGCTGCTCGCGCTTCCCGAGGCGGGGAAGGGCGCGCCCACGCTCGCCCGGATCGAGGACATCCTCACCGAGGGCTACGCGCGCGCACTCACGCTCGAGGCGGAATGCTGGCGGATCGAGAAGCGCCTCGGCGAGCTGGCGCGGGCCGGCGGCGCCGTCACCAAGGCGATCGGCGAGGAGCTGTCGTCGCTCTCCGGCCGCCTGACCGACGCCGACGCGGAGCTGATGAAGCTCCGCACCCTGCTCGGCTCGCTCCAGGACCGCGCTCGCGCGGCCCGCGCGGTCGCCTAGACGATTCCCGACCGCACCGCGTACACCGCGGCCTGGATGCGGTTGTCGATCTGGAGCTTCATCAGGATGTTCGAGATGTGGTTCTTGACCGTCTTCGGGCTGATGTGCAGCTCGGCGGCGATCACCGCGTTGTCCTTGCCGTTCGCGATCAGTTTCAGCACCTCGATCTCGCGGTCGGACAGCTCCGCGCGGATCGTCTCGGCGATGTCCGGCTGGGCGCTCGTCGCGCGCACCCGCTGCAGCACCTTCGCCGCGATGTGCGGCGAGATCAGCGACTCGCCGCGCGCCGCCGCGCGGATGCCGGCGACCAGCTCCTGGATCGACGAGTCCTTGAGCAGGTAGCCGCACGCACCGGCGAGGATCGCGTCCATCACGTCGCTGTCCTGGTCGGAGATCGTCAGCATCACGACACGGGTCAGCGGCGAGACGCCGGCGATGTGGCGGGTCGCCTCGACGCCGCCCATGCTCGGCATGTTCAGGTCCATCACGACGACGTCCGGGGTGAGGTCGCGGACGAGCCGCACCGCCTCGGCGCCGGTCGCCGCCTCGCCGACGATCGTCACCTCCTGCTCCTGGAGCAGGTTGCGCAGCCCCGTCCGGAACAGGTCGTGGTCGTCGACGAGGAGCACGCGCACCCCGTCGCCGGGTCGTTCCTCGGCGTTCTGCAACGGCTCGCTCAGCCGGCCCCCCTTTCGCGACGCGGAGTGTAGTGCAGCGCCTAGTGCAGTGTGATCGTGACCGTCCGTCGGCCCCATGCGCGCGCCTGGGCGAGGGTCGGGAACCAGAGGTCGATCATCGCGCCGCGGACCGCGCTGCCGACGTCGGCGGCGACCGCCTCGCCGTAGCCGGGAACCGTCATGCGCGTCCCGAGCGGGATCACGCGCGGGTCGACGGCGACGACGCCCCAGCCGACCGGCATCCCGGACGCGGTGTGACCCGGGAGCGAGTAGCCGGTGGCGGACACGCGGAGCTTCCGGCCGTCCGGTGCAGGCGCGGACGCCGCGGCGGGGCGGTCCTCCTTCGCGGCGGCGGGTGCCGGGTCGTCAGCGGAGGTCGTCGTGGGAGCGGCGGCGACGAGCTCCTCCGACTTCCGCTCGACCGCGCGGGCGGTGGCGAGCAGGCCGCGGATCTGCGCCTCCTTCAGCTGCTTCCTGGAACGCAGCGACGAGACGTACGCGAGCCGCTCCGACCGCGCCGACTCGAGCTCGCGTGCCGCCGTGCGCGCCGCCGCGAGCGCGGCGCGCAGCTGCCGCCGCTGCACGGCGAGGCGGGCGCGGACGCGCACGAGCCGCAGCCGCGCGTCGTCTGTCGCCGCGACGATCCGGCGGCTCTCGTCGGCGAGCCGGGTCAGCGTGTCGAGCTTCGAGATCGCCTCGTCCAGAGATTCCGCGCCCAGCACGACGGCGAGCACGTTCGGCTGCCCGCCCTCGTAGAGGCTGCGCAGGCGGTCGGCGAGCCGCCCGCGCGACACGGCCAGGGTCTTGCGCGCCGCGTCGAGCTGGGTCGAGAGCGTCAGCGCGCGCACGCGCAGCCGCGCCGAGCGGTCGCTCAGGGCTGCGACCCTCCCGCGGGCCGCTCCGAGCCGCGATTCCAGGGAATAGAGCCGCAGGAGGGCCTGGTGCGCCCTGGTGTCGAGC
Source organism: Gaiellaceae bacterium (assembly GCA_035688315.1). Lineage (GTDB taxonomy): Bacteria > Actinomycetota > Thermoleophilia > Gaiellales > Gaiellaceae > Palsa-739. The sequence continues at coordinate 6,976 of DASSND010000025.1, forward strand.
TTCTGCGCCTCCACCTGCAGCTGCGCGGCCCTGTGCCGGTAGCCCGCGCCGGGACCGGCTGCCGCGGCGCTCGACACCGCGAGGGCGAGCACGACGGGCAAGGCTGCGAGCCGGGCGAGGGAGCGTGTCCGCCGGCCGCTCACGGGGCGGGACCGTACCACAGCGACGGGTGACTTTGTGCGACCCTGCGCGAAGCCCATTCGCGCGGCTTTCCGCCCAAAATGCGGCATCTTTAGGCAGGTTCTCGGGTTGCGGCCGTCCGGGAGGGCTGTTAGCCTCGTGAACTTGTGACGTGCCGGATCCCGTCCGGCGCGGGTGTCGGGAGACCGTTATCGGCGTTCTGAGACGACAGACAGCCGTCCTCCTTGCCGCACTCGCGGCGGCGGCCGCGACCGCCGCCACCGTCAACGCCGAGCCCTCGATTGACGCGAAGCGCGCCGAGGCGCAGCGGGTCCTCACCCAGCTCCGGCGCCTCGACGCGAGCGCGCAGCGCGCGAACAACCGCTACCAGGTCGCGACGCTGAAGCTGCAGAAGCTCGAGCGGAACCTCCGGATCAACAAGCAGGCGCTCGGCGTCGCGCGCGGCAACCTCGTGCGGGCGCAGGCGGCGCTCTCGCAGCGGCTCGTCGCGATCTACACGACGCGCGACGAGCAGTCGACGCTCGGCGTCCTCCTCGGCGCGAAGAGCCTCACCGACCTCGTCAGCCGCATCGAGACCGTCAACTCCGTCTCGCGCCAGGACGTCGCGGTGATCGGCCAGGTGGTCTCGTTCCGGCACCAGATCGTCCACCGCCGCGCCTTCCTCCGGCATGCGCACAAGCTCCAGAAGCAGCTCGTCCACCGGCGCGCCGCGGCGAAGCGGCGGGTCGAGGCGCAGGTGCGGCGCGAGCAGCGGCTCTACAACTCGGTGAAGGCGGAGATCGACCGGCTCGTCCAGCAGCAGGCGCGGCGGCTCGCGGCGGCCCGGATCGCCCAGCTGCGCGCCCAGGCGGAGCAGCGCTCGGCGAGCATCGACGCGTTCGGGATCTCGGCGTCGGTCGGCGGGACGACGGTCGCGCCGCCGTCGCGCTACGGCGCGGTCGTGGGGATCGCGATGCGCTACCTCGGCGTGCCCTACCGCTGGGGCGGCGCGTCGCCGTCCGGCTTCGACTGCTCCGGGCTCGTCATGTACGTGTACGCGCAGGTCGGCGTGTCGCTGCCGCACTACACCGGCGCCCAGTGGACGTACGGCGTGCCGGTCGCGAAGAGCGACCTCGAGCCCGGCGACCTCGTCTTCTTCGACGGCCTCGGCCACGTCGGCATCTACATCGGCGGCGGCAACTTCATCCACGCCCCGCAGACCGGCGACGTCGTCAAGATCTCCAGCCTGAGCGACGGCTGGTACGCCGCGACGTACGTGGGCGCGCGGCGCATCACCGGCTGACCCTCGCCACGCGATTCCGCGCGAGCGGCGGCGCGTCGCAGGACGGCCGCCTGGACATGGCCGTCGCCGCCACGTCCGGGGTCAGACCCCGGGACATGGCGCGCGCGGACATTTCGGCTCGACCAGGCGGTGCGAATGTCGCGGAAGTGTGTCGGCGTGACGGTTTCGTGACCATGCGGGGTCAGACCCCGGGACACGGCCGTGGCCGACAGGCGAGCGGCGCGCGCGGGGCGCCGGCGACGCGGCGGGGCTCAGGCGTACAGGCGCTCGATCTCGGCCGCGAAGTGGTCGTGGATCACCTTGCGGCGAAGTTTCAGCGTCGGCGTGACCTCGCCCTCCTCCTGGCTGAAGTCGCGCGGGAGGATCGCGAAGCGCTTGATCTGCTCCACCCGGACGCGGTCGCGGTTCACCTCGTCGACGAGCTCCTGCACCAGCTCCTGCGGGTCGCGGCCGCTCGCCTCGACCTCCGCGGGGTCGAGCGTGACGAGCGCGGTCACGTACGGGCGGCGGTCGCCGACGACGATCGCCTGCGAGACGAACCGCGACGTCTTGAGCGCGTTCTCGAGGTTCTGCGGCGCGATGTTCTTGCCGCCCGCCGTGATGATCAGGTCTTTCTTGCGGTCGGTGATGCGGACGAAGCCGTCGTCGTCGATCGCGCCGACGTCGCCGGTGCGGAACCAGCCGTCCTCGGTGAAGGCGGCCGCGGTCGCCTCCGGGTCCTTGTAGTAGCCGGCGAACACGGTGTCGCTGCGGACGAGGATCTCGCCGTCCTCGGCGAGCGTCACCTCCGTGCCCTCGACGGCGCGGCCGACGGTGCCGATCCGGAAGTCGTCCGGGTCGTTCACGGTCGCCGAGCTGGACGTCTCGGTCAGGCCGTAGCCCTCGATCACCGGGACGCCGAGGGCGTGGAAGAACTCGAGCACCTCCTCGGAGAGCGGGGCCGCGCCGGAGACGCCGAGGCGCAGCCGGCCGCCGAGCCGCTCCTTCACCTTCGCGAACACGAGCCGGTCGGCGAGCCGTTCCTGGAGCGCGAGCAGCGGCGGCACCGGCTCGCCGGCCCGGCGCAGCCTGCTCGCCCTGCCGCCGACGCCGATCGCCCACAGGCCGATCCGTCGTTTCGCGCCGCCGGCCCGCTCGATCTCGCCGAGGGCGTTCGCGTGGACCTTCTCGTAGACGCGCGGCACCGCCGGCAGCATCGTCGGCTGCAGCCGCGGCAGCGCCTCCGGCAGCCGGGCCGCGTCGGCGACGAAGGCGAGCGTCGTCCCGTGGAAGGAGCCCGCCTGGTGCGCGAGGCGGCCGAAGCTGTGCGCGAGCGGCAGGAAGAGCAGGACGACGTCGCCGGGCTCCTGCAGGTGCCGCTTCACCCGGATCGCCGCGGTGACGAGGTTGCGGTGGGTGAGCATGCAGCCCTTCGGCGGGCCGGTCGTGCCGGAGGTGTAGATCAGCGTCGCGAGGTCGTCCTCCTCGACGGCCGCGGCCGCCTCCGCGAGGGCGTCCGGGCTCGCGTCGCGGTAGGCGCGGCCCTCCTCCTCGAGCACCGCGAGCGCGTCGAAGCGGATCGCGTCCGCGAGCTGCGGCAGCTCGGCGCGCACCGAGGCGAGCTTCGCCTCCTGCTCCGCGTCCTCGACGAACGCGAGCACCGACTCGGAGTGGGCGAGGACGTAGGCGCACTCGCGCGCCGAGCTGGTCGGGTAGAGGCCGACGACGACCCCGCCGACGGACATGATCGCCCAGTCGAGCAGGATCCACTCGAGCCGCGTCCGCGCGAGCACCGCCACCGCGTCGCCGCGGCCGATCCCGCGGGCGAGCAGCCCGAACGCGAGCGCCTCGACGCGGCCCGCCGCCTCCTGCCACGAGACCGGTCGCCAGTACTCCTCGCCCTCGGCGAAGTACGCGGGCGTCGCCGGCGCGTGCTCGACCGCGAACCGCCACAGCGCAGGCGCCGTCCGCCGGCCCGGATACGCCGCCTCGGTCGCGGTCTCGCGGGTGGTCGCCGCCATTCGCGTCGAATCGTATTCGGGGAAGGGAAGGGATGGGCCGGCGAGCAGGGAATACACCGGGTCCCTCTAGAATTGTCCACAGGCATGCGCACGATCTGGAACGGATCCATCAGCTTCGGGCTCGTCAACATCCCGGTGGGGCTCGCGCTCGCGACCCAGCGGAACGACGTGTCCTTCCGCACGCTCCACCGCGAGTGCGGCACGCCGATCAAGCAGAAGCGCTGGTGCCCCGTGCACGAGCGCGACGTCGAGGCCGACGAGCTGGTCAAGGGCTGGGAGTTCGCGAAGGGCCAGTTCGTGCTCGTCGAGGAGTCCGACCTCGAGGCGGTCGCGCTCACGCGCTCGCAGTCGGTCGAGATCCTCCGCTTCGTCAAGCTCGAGGACGTCGACCCGGTCTACTTCGACCGCACCTACTACCTCGCGCCGGCCGGCGCCGAGGCGCAGCGGCGCCCGTACGTCCTGCTCCTGCGGGCGATGCAGGAGTCGGGGATGGCGGCGGTCGGCAAGTTCGTGCTCTGGGGCAAGGAGAACCTCTGCCTGATCCGCGCCCAGGGCGACGCACTCGCGCTCGAGACCCTCTTCTTCGGCGAGGACGTCCGCTCGAAGGAGGAGATCGAGGAGGCGGTCGAGGCGACCGAGGTGCGCGAGCAGGAGCTGGCGCTCGCGGGCCAGGTGATCGCGAGCCTCGCCGGCGAGTGGGCGCCCGGCGAGTTCGAGAACCAGTACCGCGGCGAGCTGAAGGAGATGCTCGAGGCGAAGCTCGCCGGCCGCGAGATCGTCGCGCCGGAACCGGCCGTCGAGACGCCGGTGATCGACCTGATGGAGGCGCTCCGCCAGTCGGTCGCCGACGCGCAGGGCCGCCGCGCCGCGAAGAGCGGCCCCGAGAACGGGAAAGCCGCCACGAAGGGCGGCTCCCGAAGAAAGACTCCGGCGCGGAAGAGCGCCTGAGCGGTCTTCAGTGCTGGTGGGCGGTCGCCCCCAGCGCCGCGAGCTGGACCTGGAAGAGGTACTTGTCGATCTTGCCTTGATAGATCGGCACGCCCTCTTCGACGCAGACCCGGATCACCTCCTGCCGGTCGATCCCGAGCTCCTTCGACAGTTCTTCGGGCGTGAGGTGATTCGCCATCCTGACGTGCTCCTTCCCCGGGAACGAAAAAGCCCGCCGGCGTCGTGCGCTCGGACGGGCTAGCGGGTTCCCTCGCGTGTCGTTTCGGCGGGCATCAGTCGGCCCGTCCCAACGAAGCATCCATCGTGCGGAGAATATGCCCGCGTGCGGATGGACTGCAAACCGGGATTTCGCGGATTCGAGATCCGGGAGTGGAGCTGGCTCGGGACGCCGCTCCGCTACGCGGTCGGCGGCGACGGGGAGCCGCTCGTGCTCGTGCACGGGCTCGGCGGGATGCTGGCGAACTGGCGCCCGCTCGCCGAGGCGCTCGCCGGCGAGCACCGCGTGATCGTGCCCGACCTGCCCGGCCACGGCGGCTCGGCGCCGCTGCCCGCTGCGGAGGACGTCGACGCGTTCGCGGCCGCCGTGCTCGCGCTGCTCGAGGCGGAGGACGCGCTGCCCGCGCTCTGGGTCGGGCACTCGCTCGGCGGACTCGTCGGGCTCCGGGCGGCGGCCCGGCGGCCGGACGCGCTGCGCGGGCTCGTGCTCGCCGCGGCGGCCGGCAGCTCCTCGCGCGGCCGGGCGGCGCAGGTCGTGCTGGCCGTGCTCGGCGCCGTCCGGCCGGGGAAGCTGCTCGCGCCGCACCGGCGGCGGATCGCGCGCTCCCGGCTCGGGCGGACGCTCGTCTTCGGCTGGTGGGGCGCGGCCGACCCGGCGGCGCTCGCGCCGGAGCGGGCGGAGGACTTCCTCGCCGGCCCCGCCGAGCACGCCGACACCGCCGCGGCCGGGCGGGCGCTCCTCGCGACCGACCCGCTCGCCGGGCTCGACCGCGTCGCCTGCCCCTGTCTCTGCCTCTGGGGGACGCACGACAACTGGGTGCCGCTCGCGGACGGGATCGAGTACGCGCGGCTGCTCGGCGCGCCGCTCCGCACGATCGCCGGCGCCGGGCACCTGCTGATCGGGGAGCGCCCCGACGCGTGCCTGCGCGCGATCCGCGCGTTCGCGGCGACACTCTAGTCCTGCTCGGCGGGCGGGTAGAGCGTCCGGAACGCTCCGGGCGAGACGCCCGCGTGGCGGCGGAAGACGCGGGCGAAGTAGCGCACGTCGCGGAAGCCCGTCTCCCGCGCGACCCGCTCGACCGGCCAGTCGGCCGAGCGGAAGAGCGTGCGGGCGCGCGCGACGCGCAGGCGGTGGATGTGCTGCACGAGCGTCTCGTCGTAGGCGGCCCGGAAGGCTCGCCCGAGATGGTCCGGGTTGCAGTACAGGGCCCGCGCGACGGCCGCGGTCGTGAGGCTCGGGTCGGCGAGGTTGGCCGCGACGTGCTCGGCTGCGCGGGCGGCGAGCACGTCGGCGCGGCATCCGTGCTCCTGCGCCGCGGGGCGGACCGCCGCCAGCTCCTCGACGATCAGGGCGAGGAAGGCACGGGCGCCGGTCGGCGTGAGCAGCCCCGCCTCCTGGTCGGCGAGCGCCTGCTCGAAGAGCGAGCGGACGCGGGCCGGCCGCGCGACCGCTCCCGTCTTCGCGAGCGCGGCGGCGGGGGCGGAGAAGCAGACCCAGTAGAACCAGAGGTCGTCGTCGAGGTCGGCGGTGCCGAAGTGGCGCCGGTGCGGGTCGAGCAGGAGCCACTCGCCGCCGCCGACCCGGAACCGTCGCTCCTCCTCGCCGATCGGCAGCACGCCGCCCTGGACGGCGATCAGCTCGTAGAAGGGCAGCTCGCGGTCGACGTGCCGGCGGTAGAGCCCGGGCGAGTGGACGCCGAACTCGACTGCCGAACCGGTCGGAATCGTCTCGATCAACGCGGAATCGACCCTGGTATCCCTGGATTTACGCGGTTACGGTGCGACGAACCCTACGTCGGAATGAGGACAACGACATGCTGACACAGACCCAGCTCGACGCGTTCCACCGGGACGGCTTCCTCGTCGTCCGCGGGCTCTTCGACGCGGCCGAGATCGAGGAGCTGCGCGCCGCGGCGGCGCAGGTCCAGGCGGACGCCGTCGCCGGCAAGGGCGAGGGGCACAGCTTCCGCGAGGTCGACGGCGAGCGGCGGTACTTCCGCACCGACGGGCTCTGGGACCTCCACCCGGCGTTCCGGCGCGCGACCGTGAAGCCGGAGCTGCTCGCCGCGGTCGGGCAGTGCGTCGGCCATCCCTTCCTGCCGATCAACGACTCGATCGTCGTCAAGCTGCCGGGCTCGGGCGTGCCGATCGAGTGGCACCAGGACCCGCCCTACTACGACCCGGCGACCGCGTTCGCCGAGACCTTCGCGGTGCCGAACTTCGACGTCGACGTCTACCTCGACGTCGCCGACCTCGAGACCGGCTGCCTCTTCGGGATCCCGGGTCACCACCTCGTCGGCCGCACGCACGTCGAGCGCTTCGCCGAGGAGGACCTGTTCGCGCATCCCGACGCCGTGGCGCTCGAGATGGCGCCGGGCGACGTGCTCTTCCACGCGCTCTCGGCGCCGCACGGGTCGCGCGCGAACGAGGGCCGGACGATCCGCCGCGTCTTCTACCTGCACTACATGGCGCGCGAGGTGCTCGAGCACTGCTACGCCGACTGGACGGCGCGCCCGAACCGCGGCTTCGGCGAGGACGGGATCGCGTGGGCGCGCGGGCTCGTCGCCGAGGCGGACGGCGCCGCCGCGCTCGCCGCGGCCGGGGTCGAGCTGACCGAGGCGGGCTTCGTCTTCGCCGGCGAGCCGCGGACGCCGCCGCGCCACTGGGGCTCGCTGATCGCCGCGCTCGGCCCGGAGGAGATCGCCGACCGGCGCGACCTGAAGGCGACCGCCGCCGCCTGAGGCCCGCCCTCAGGCGGCCGCGACCGGCTGGAACGGGATCACCTCGGCGCCCTGCTCGCGGGTCGGGCCGCCCAGGAACTCGACGCGCCGCGCCACCACCTCGACGGCGCTCCGCCGCTTGCCCTCCTCCTCCCAGGAGCGCGAGCGGAGCCGCCCGTCGACCGCGACGCGCCGCCCCTTCGCCAGGTGCTCGGCGCACAGCTCGGCCTGCCGCTCCCACGCGCTCACGCGGACGAAGTCGGCGCCGCCCTCGCTCGAGGCGCGGTCGACCGCGAGCACGAAGCCCGCCACCTTCTTGCCGTTCGCGAGCTCGCGCAGCTCCACGTCGCTCGCCAGGTTCCCGATCAGCGTCACCACGTTCACGATTCGCTCCTCTCTCGTCGCCTGCCGCCGAGCCTAGGGGCGAATTCGTCACGCGCGTGTGTCGAGTTTCCGACTTTGCACAGGTACACTCCCGGCGGTCTATGGGCCTCTTCTCCGGATTGACCGGCTTCGGCGGTCGCGACATGGCCGTGGACCTCGGCACCGCGAACACGCTCGTCTACGTGCGCGGCCGCGGGATCGTCCTCTCCGAGCCGTCGGTGGTCGCGATCGACCAGCGCTCGGGCGAGGTGCACGCGGTCGGCGTCGAGGCGAAGCGGATGCTCGGGCGGACGCCCGGGACGATCCAGGCGATCCGCCCGCTCAAGGACGGCGTGATCGCCGACTTCGACGTGACCGAGCAGATGCTCCGCCACTTCATCCAGAAGGTGCACCAGCACCGCTTCGCGCACCCGCGCGTCGTCGTCTGCGTCCCCTCCGGGGTGACCGGCGTCGAGAAGCGCGCGGTCGAGGAGGCGACGCTCTCGGCCGGCGCGCGCCAGGCGTACCTGATCGAGGAGCCGATGGCGGCCGCGATCGGCGCGGGGCTGCCGGTCGCCGAGCCGACCGGGAACATGATCGTCGACATCGGCGGCGGCACCACCGAGGTCGCCGTGATCTCGCTCGGCGGGATCGTCGTCTCGCAGTCGCTGCGCGTCGGCGGCGACGAGATGGACGAGGCGATCATCAACCACATCAAGCGCGACTACAAGCTGCTGATCGGCCAGCAGACCGCCGAGGAGATCAAGCTCGAGATCGGCTCCGCCTGGGACATGAAGGAGGAGCTGCAGGCGGAGGTGCGCGGCCGCGACATGCTCACCGGGCTGCCGAAGACGGTCATCCTCACCTCCGAGGAGATCCGGCGCGCGCTCGACGAGCCGGTCACCCAGATCATCGAGGCGATCAAGTCGACGCTCGACAAGACGCCGCCCGAGCTGGCCGCCGACATCATGGACCGCGGCATCGTGCTCGCCGGCGGCGGCTCGCTCCTCACCGGCCTCGACGAGCGGCTCCGCCACGAGACGCAGATGCCGGTTCACCTCGCCGAGAGCCCGCTGACCTGCGTCGCCGTCGGGTCGGGCCGGAGCCTCGAGGAGTTCGAGGCGATCCACCGCTCGAACCGGGCCCGCGCGCGCAGCCGCAACGGCCGCCGCTGAACCGCAGCCCTTCGCGCGTCGCGGGGGCGCGATACCCTGTCGCGGTGGCTCCTCCGAACCGGTCGGCGCGGGCGGCTGTGCTCGCCTCCTCGGTGCAGCGCTCGAAGTCGAACCCGTATCCGTCGAAGGCGCGCAGCGCGGCGGTCCGGAGGATCGTCCTCGCGGTGCTCGTGCTCGCGGCGCTCACGCTCTTGACGATCTCGTTCCGGTCGCCGACCGCGGGAGCCGTCCACGACGCGCAGGGCGCGCTCTCGTCGGCGCTGCGGCCGTTCCAGCTCGCCGCCACCCGCGTCGCGCAGCCGTTCGCCGACGCCTACGACTACGTGAGCGGCCTCACCTCGGCGAAGCGCGAGAACGCGAAGCTCCGCCTCGAGCTGAAGGAGCTGCGCGCGCAGGCGCTCGAGTACAAGGCCGCGGCCGCGAACGCCGAGCAGCTCGAGAGCCTGCTCCACTACGAGCAGTCGAAGATCTACCCGAAGGACTACCGGCCGGTGAACGCGCGCGTGATCTCGTTCCCGTCGGGGCCGTTCACGCGGACGATCGCGATCTCGGCCGGCTCCAACTCGGGGATCCGCGTCAACACCCCGGTCGTGAACGGCGACGGGCTGATCGGCCGCGTCACGAACGTCTATCCCGACAGCGCCGTCGTCACGCTCCTCACCGACTCGAGCAGCTACGTCTCGGCGCGCGACCTCAAGACCGGGGTGCGCGGGATCGTCCGGCGCGGCCAGGGCGACACGCTGATCCTCGACCAGGTCGCGAAGCAGGTCGTCGTCCACAAGGGCGACCGGCTCGTCACCGACGGGACGCGCGACCCACGGCTGCCGAGCCTCTACCCGTACGGGATCCCGATCGGCCGCGTCGCGTTCGTCGGGGCGAGCGACACCGCGTCGTTCCTCCAGGTGCAGGTCGACCCGTACGCGGACCTCGACTCGCTCGACTCGGTCGCCGCGCTCGTCGCGACTCGCAGGAAATGACGTTCACGGTCCTCGACGGCGTCAAGGCGGCCGTCCTGCTCTTCCTGGCGGCGGTGCTCCAGGTGGCGATCTTCTCGCAGGCGCACGTGCTCGGCGCCGTCCCCGACCTCGTGCTCGTGACGCTCGTCGCCGTCTCGCTCCTGCGCGGCTCGGTCGCGGGCGCGGCGTGCGGCTTCGTCGCCGGGCTGCTCGTCGACAGCGCCGCGCTCGGCGAGCTGGGCCTCACCTCGCTCGTGCTGACGCTCGCCGGCTACTGGATCGGCCGCTACGGCGAGACGACCGGCCGCGACCGCGCGCACGCGCCGTTCCTCTCGATCGCGGTGATCACCGTCCTCTACGCGTTCGGCCTGCTCGTCGTCCACTTCGTGCTCGGCGAGAGCGCACCGGCCGGCGCCGTCCTGCGCGGGCTCGCGCCCGGGATCGTGCTCAACCTGATCCTGACCGCGCCGGTCTACGCGCTCGCGCGGCGGCTGCTGCGGCCCGCCGAGCGCGCGACGCTCTCGACGGAGGTGCAGCTCCTTGGCTAGCACCGCCGCGCCGCCCGTCCGCCGGCGCCGACGAGGCGACGCGGACGGGAGCGACGAGCAGCCGGCGGAGGTCCCGTACCGGCTGACGCCGAAGCTCGCGCGGCGGATCGGGATGCTCGGCGCGATCGTCTTCGTCGTCTTCGCCGCGCTCCTGCTGCGGCTGTGGGCGCTGCAGGTGCTCTCCGGGCCGCAGTACGTCCAGCGCGCGCAGGCGAACCAGTTCCGCACCGTCCGCGTGCAGGCGCCGCGCGGCCCGATCCTCGACCGGAACGGGAAGGTGCTCGTCACGAACGCCGCCGCGACCGCGGTGGAGCTGTGGGTGGCCGACCTGCCGAAGGTCTACAAGCGCCGCTACGAGGAGCTGCGCGAGCTGGCGCGGGTGACGCGGGTGCCGCTCTACGAGATCGCGGCGCGCATCAAGCGCCGCCGCGCCTCCGGCGACCTGCTGACGCCGGTGGTGATCCGCGAGGACACGCCGAAGGCGATGATCGGCTACCTCGAGGAGCGCGGCTCCGCGTTCCCGGGCGTCCAGATGGAGCGGACGTGGGTGCGCCACTACCCCTACCACGACCTCGCCGCGCAGCTGCTCGGCTACGTCGGCGAGATCTCGCAGGACCAGCTGCGCACGCTCGCGAAGACGGGCGGCTACGCCGCCGGCGACGAGATCGGGCAGACCGGGATCGAGGCCCGCTACGACGGCTACCTGCGCGGCGTCCCCGGGCAGGCGCGCGTCCGCGTCGACTCGCTCGGGCGGCCGCGCAGCGCGCGCACGCTCGTCACGCCGGTCCAGCCCGGGCACGTGCTGCGGCTCACGCTCGACCTCGGCCTGCAGAAGGCGGCCGAGCGGGCGCTCCGGTACGGGATCCGGCTCGCCCAGGACGACGGCAAGTGGGCCGCGCGCGGCGGCGCGATCGTCGCCATGAACCCCGAGGACGGCTCGATCCTCGCGCTCGCGTCGGCGCCGAGCTACGAGCCGTCCGTCTTCACCGGCCGCGTCACCGAGCGGGAGCTGGACGCGCAGGGCCTCACGTCACGGACGGCGCTCGAGAAGAACTACCCGTCGCTCGACCGCGCCCTCGACGGCACGTATCCGCCCGGCTCGACCTTCAAGCCGCTGACGGCGATCGCGGCGATGCAGGAGCACATCCTCTCCCCGTACGCGTACGAGCCGTGCACCGGCACCTACACCTCGCCCGACGACAAGAACCACACGGTCTTCCACAACTGGGACCCGAACGTGAACCAGGCGATGGACCTGCCGACCGCGCTCGCCTATTCGTGCGACACCTACTTCTACGGGATCGGCAACGACTTCTACGAGCTGCCGGCCGACCGCGGCCAGCCGCTGCAGAAGTGGGCGCGCGCGTTCGGGTTCGGCAGCGCGACCGGCGTCGACCTGCAGCCCGAGGCGGTCGGGCTCGTGCCGACGATCGGCTGGCGGAAGCGGCACTTCGCGAGCGCCGTCGACAAGCTCTGGAAGCCGGGCGACTCGATCCAGCTCGCGATCGGCCAGGGCGACCTGCTCGTGACGCCGCTGCAGATGACGCGCTTCTACGCCGCGCTCGCGAACGGCGGCAAGCTCGTCACCCCGCACGTCCTGATGGACGTCGAGAACCCGAACCGGAAGACGGTGCCGACCCCGGTCGCTCCGGCGCCGCAGCCGATCCCGGGGCTCGACCCGTCGGCGCTGCGGATCGTCCAGCAGGGGCTGCTCGAGGGCACGCACCTCTCCTTCGGCACCTCGTACGGCGTGTTCGGGTCGTTCCCGGTGCCGATCGCCGGCAAGACCGGCACCGCGGAGAAGGTCGTCAGCCTGCCCGGCTACGTCGGCAAGCAGGATCAGGCGTGGTGGTGCGGCTATGGTCCCGTGACGCCCGCGCCGAAGCTCGTGGTGTGCGCCGTGATCGAGAACGGCGGCCACGGCGGCACCGCGGCGGCGCCGGCCGCGGAGCGGGTGTTCGCGAAGTTCTTCAACGTCAAGGCCGAACAGGTCGGCCCCATCCACTCCGACTGACCGTGTGCCGCTGATGCTCGAGTACGCAGGATCGCAACGGGCCGGGCTCCGCGCAGAGCGCGAGGGCGCGAGCCTGCTCGCGGTCGTGCGCTCGCTCGACTGGCTCCTGCTCGCCGGCGTCGGCGGCCTCGTCGCGCTCGGCCTCTGGGCGGTCGCGGGCGTGACGAAGTTCGACGTCGCCGGCGATCCGAGCTACTACCTCGACAAGCAGATCGTCTACGTGAGCGCCGGCGCCGCGGTTCTCGTGCTCGCCACGCTCGTCGACCCGGATCTCTACCGCCGCTACTGGCGGATCGTCTTCGCCTCGCTCGTCGGCGTGATCGCGATCGTCTTCGTCGTCGGGCGCGCCGCCCGCGGCTCGACCCGCTGGATCAACGTCGGCTTCTTCACCTTCCAGCCGTCGGAGTTCGGGAAGCTCCTGTTCGTGATCGCGCTCGCCGGCTTCCTGGCCGAGCGGCAGCGTGCGCTCGGGGTGGTCGGGACGACGCTGCGCGCGCTCGGGCTCGGCGTGATCCCGGTGCTGCTCGTGTTCGCGCAGCCCGACCTCGGCACCGCGCTCGTCTACATCGCGGCGCTCACGGCGATGCTGTTCGTCTCGGGGACGCCGTGGCGGCACCTCGCGGTGCTCGGCTCGCTCGGCGCGCTCGTCGTCGTCGTCGTGCTCTGGGCGGGGCCGGCCGTCGGCGTCGACTTCCTCAAGGGCTACCAGAAGGAGCGCCTGACCTGTTTCACGCACCCGTCGACCTGCCCGGTCGACGCGCGCTACAACGTCGAGCAGTCGATCGCGGCGGTCGGCTCCGGCCAGATCCGCGGCCGCGGCCCGAACGGCGCCACCCAGACGCGCCTCGACTTCCTGCCCGAGCACCACACCGACTTCGTCTTCGCCTCGTTCAGCGAGCAGCGCGGCTTCGTCGGCGCCTCGCTCCTGCTCGCGCTCTACCTGCTCGTGCTCTGGCGGGGCCTGCGCGTGATCACCGTCGCGCGCGACCTCTACTCGGCGGCGGTCGCGGGCGGGATCGTCGTCGCGTTCCTCTTCCAGATCTTCGTCAACGTCGGCATGACGATGGGGATCGCGCCGATCACGGGCATCCCGCTCCCGTTCGTCAGCGTCGGCGGCTCGTCGATGATCGCGAACCTCGCCGCGATGGGCGTGCTGCTCGCGATCCACGGCCGCGGCCGCGCCGGGCGCTTCGCCCGCCGCCGCGACCGCTGATGGCGTCGCTCCCGATCGGCGTCGGGGCGCTGCGCGGGCTCCTGAAAGAGCTGGAGACGTCGGCGTCCGCGGAGACGAGCCTCAGCGTCGGCGGCGCCCGCGAGCTGGCGGAGGTGCTGCGGCGGGAGCTGGCCCGCGGCGCCGCGCCCGGGGCGGTGCGCGCGGGCGACTCGCCCGAGGGCGCGGCCGTCCTCGTCTACGTGCTGGGTCGCGACCCGGACGAGGAGGACGAGCGGGCGCTGAGGCGGGCGCGGCGCGCGCGTACGCCGATCGTCGCGGTGGCGGCCGGGCCGGTTTCGGACGACGCCTCGATCCCGTACGTGCTCGCCACCTCGGTCGTGCGCGTCGGCGCCGGCGAGGGCTTCCCGCTCCCGGAGATCGCGCGCGCGGTCGCGGCCCGGCTCGGCGAGGAGGGCGCGCCGCTCGCCGCGCGCGTGCCCGTGCTGCGCGACGCCGTCTGCGACGCGCTGATCGCGTCGTTCGCGCGCAAGAACGGGATCCTCGGGGCGGCGGTGTTCGTTCCCGGCGCCGACCTGCCGCTCCTGACGCTGAACCAGGCGCGGCTGGTGCTGCGGATCGCCCAGGCGCACGGGGAGCCGGTGGGGAGGGAGCGGCTGCCGGAGCTGGCGGCGACCCTCGGCGCCGGGATCGGGCTGCGCGCCGCGGCCCGGGAGGCGCTCGACCTCGTTCCGTTCGCCGGCTGGGCGCTGAAGGGCGCGTTCGCCTACGCCGGCACGAAGGCGCTCGGCGAGGCGGCGGTGCGCCGCTTCGCTACGCCGCCGCGGGCCTGAGCCTGGCGCGCCGCGCCCGGATCGCCCGCAGGCGCTGGGTGAGCCGCGCCCACGCCCACGGCTCGATCTCCCGGTAGCGGGTCTCGGACTGCCCGCGCGTCGCTTCGAGGTACTCGAACCACGCGTCGGCCTCCTCGATCATGAGCAGCTCCTCCGCCTCGCGCTTGCCCGCCACCGGTCACCTCCTAGTCGGGGATGCGCGGATCGTAGGACCGGGATCGGACGGACCGCGGGCGGCGCGCCCGCAGGGGACGGCGCTGGTCGGTGCTACCCTCTCTGCCGAGGCATATGCCCATGTTTTCCATCGCAAACCCGCAGCGCGCGCGCCGCCCCGACCTGACGGGCGTCGCCGTCGCGCGCTCCACCGAAGGAGTTTCCACTTGCCCTGGTTCCGTTTCCGGAAGAAGGACGACCCCGACGCCGATCGCGGCTCGGCCCCTGCCGAGCTCGAGCGCGTCCCCGCCCCTGACCTGACCGAGCCGGCCGCCGACCGCGCGGCCGGGACAGCAGACTCCACCGCGACGGCCGACCGGCCGAAGCGCCGCCGCGGCAGCCGCGGCGGCCGCGGCCGCAAGAAGCCGGGCGGCGCGGCCGCGGGGGCGAGCACGGCGGCGGCCGAGACCGCCGAGAAGCCGCAGAAGTCCGAGCAGAAGAAGCCGCGCGAGACGCGCCAGCTCTCGCAGCGGCAGGAACGCCGCCGCAACGAGAGCGGCTCGCGCCGCCGCCAGGCGCCGCGCCGGGCGCCGCTGCCCGCGGCGAAGCGCGAGCTGGTCGTCTCGGTCGACGTCGGCGAGCGCCGCGTCGCCGTGCTCGAGGACGGCCAGGTCGCCGAGGTCTACCTCGAGCGGCCGGAGCGCCGCTCGATCGCCGGCAACATCTACCTCGGCGTCGTCGACAACGTCCTGCCGGGGATGGAGGCCGCGTTCGTGGAGGTCGGCCTCGAGAAGAACGGCTTCCTCTACGTCGACGAGATCGTCAGCCCCGAGCTGGAGCGCGGCCACGGCCGCAAGATCCAGGACCTGATCAAGCGGGGCGAGACGATCCTCGTCCAGGCGGTCAAGGACCCGAGGAAGACGAAGGGCGCCCGCCTGACGACGCAGATCTCGCTGCCCGGCCGCTTCGTCGTCTTCGTGCCGCAGGGCGAGGGCCTCGGCGTCTCGCGCCGGCTCGAGGACGAGGAGCGTGCGCGGCTCAAGGACATCCTCAAGCGGCTCGCGGTGAAGGAGGGCGGCGTGATCGTCCGCACCGCCGCCGAGGGCGCCTCCGAGGAGGACATCGAGCGCGACCTCGTCTTCCTGCAGCGGCTCTGGCGCTCGATCCAGGCGAAGGCGAAGGAGGCGAAGGCGCCGGAGCTGATCTACCAGGAGGCCGAGCTGCCGCTGCGCGTGACGCGCGACCTCTTCACCGGCGACTTCGAGAAGGCGTACGTCGACGACGACCGCGCCTACAAGCGGATCGTCGGCTACCTGAAGAAGACGTCGCCGCACATGGTCGAGCGGGTCGTCCGCTACAAGGAGACGACGCCGCTGATGGAGGCGTTCGGCGTCGAGCAGGAGATCAAGTCGACCCTGAACCGCCGTGTCGACCTCCCCTCCGGCGGCTACCTGATCTTCGACTACGCCGAGGCGTTCACCGTCATCGACGTGAACACCGGCCGCTTCGTCGGCTCGCGCGGCAAGAACTCGGGCGGCCGGCTCGAGGACACGATCACGAAGAACAACCTCGAGGCGGTGAAGGAGGTCGTCCGCCAGCTCCGGCTGCGCGACATCGGCGGCATCATCGTCATCGACTTCATCGACATGGCGAACCCGAAGAACCGGGCGACCGTCGAGGAGGCGCTCCGCACCGAGCTGGAGCGCGACCGCACGAAGACGTACGTGGTCGAGATCTCGCCGCTCGGGCTCGTCGAGATGACGCGCCAGAACGTGACCGACGGCCCGCGCGAGGTGATGACGCGGAAGTGCCCGACCTGCGGCGGCGACGGGATCGTCTACTCGGACGCGTCCGCCGCGCTCGACGTCGAGCGGCGGCTGCGCGCGCTCGCCGCCGGCTCGCGGGCGCAGGCGTTCCGGGTCGAGCTGGCCGACACGATCGCGGCCGCGCTCGTCGGCCCGGGCGCGCGCCGGCTGCTCGAGCTGGAGGCGCTCACGAAGAAGAAGTTCTTCCTCGAGGGCAAGCCGCAGATGCATCTCGACCACTTCGTCGTGCTCGCGGAGGGCAAGCTCGCCGACCTCGCGCCGGCGGCGCCGGTCGAGGAGGGCGCCGAGGTGATGCTGCAGCTCGTCGAGGTCGACCGCCACGACCAGACGGCCGCGGTCGGCAAGCTCGACGGGCTCGACGTGGTGGTCGCGGACGCCGGCTCGCTCGTCGGCAAGCGCCTGAAGGTGCGGGTCGAGCGGGTGCTCGACGGCACCGCCTACGGCGTCCTCACGCGCAAGGCGAAGGCGGTCCCGGAGCCGCTCACCGCCGAGGCGGAGGCGGAGAAGCCGACGCGCAAGCCGCCGGCGCGCAAGACCGGGAAGACCGGCGAGGCGCCCGAGCCGGACGCGGCCGAGGCGGCCGAGCCGGAGGCTGCCGAGGAGGAGCCCGCGGCCGAGGGCGAGGAGACTGCCGCCGCGGCCGCTCCCGCGAAGAAGAAGACGCGCCGCGGCTCGCGCGGCGGCCGCAACCGCAAGAAGAAGCCTGCCGCCGCGCAGGCCGAGGGCGAGGCGGCTGCGACGGAGGAGCTGGAGGCGGCCGGCGCGACCGAGGACGCCCCGAAGCCGCCGAAGCGCGCCGTCACGATCCACGTCCCGGGCGAGGATCTCGGCAGCCCGGCGGAGGCCGAGCCGGTCGCCGCGGAGGCGCCCGCCGCCGAGGGCGAGGCGCCCGCGGCCGAGGGCGAGGCGGCCGAGGAGGCGCCGAAGCCGAAGAAGAAGACCCGTCGCGGCTCGCGCGGGGGCCGCAACCGCAAGAAGAAGCCGGCCGGGGCCGCGGCGCAGAACGGCTCGGAGTCGGCCGTGGAGGCCGCCGACGAGCCCGCGCCCGCCGACGAGGCCGAGGCGGAGCCCGAGCCCGCGCTCGAGGCCGAGCCGCTCCCCGAGCCGGAGCCCGAGGTGGAGCCTGAGCCCGCGCCGTCCGCGAACGGCGACGGCGAGCCCGAGGGCGAGTGGGGCTACGTGCCGATGTCGGAGTGGCTCGACGAGATCGACTCCGGCAGCCGGTAGCAGGAGTTCCGCTACACTGCCGAGCCGCGGGCCGAGTGCCCGCGCCTCTACGTATGAGCTACGCGATCATCACCCTGGGCGGCAAGCAGTACCGCGTCCACGAGGGCGAGCGGCTGCTGGTGGACCGGCTCGCGAGCGAGGCGGGGGAGACGATTCAGCCGCGCGTCCTGCTCGTCGGCGGCGACGGCAAGACCGACCTGTCGCCGAGCACGACGGTGACGGCGCGGGTCGTCGGCCACGAGCTGGGCGAGAAGGTGCGGATCGGCAAGTACAAGCGGCGCACCGGCTACAGGCGCCACACCGGCTACCGCAGCCGGCTGACCCGGATCGAGATCGAGTCGATCGGGGGCGCGGCCCGCAAGGCCGCCGCGAAGAAGGCCGAGAAGGCGGAGGCGCCCGCGAAGGCGGAGAAGGCCGAGACGCGGACCGCGCATCCGCCGAAGGGCTACGAGGAGATGTCGATCGCGGAGATCAAGGAGCACGTGTCGAGCTGGCGGCGCCCGAACGTCGAGGCCGCGCTCGAGTTCGAGCGCGCGAACGCGAACCGCAAGGGCGCGATCGCGGCGCTCGAGTCCGCGCTCAAGGAGAAGGAGAGCTAGATGGCGCACAAGAAGGGCCTGGGCTCGTCGCGGAACGGCCGCGACTCGAACCCGAAGATGCTCGGCGTGAAGCTCTTCGCCGGCCAGGACGTGACGGCGGGGATGATCCTCGTCCGCCAGCGCGGCACGCGCTTCCGCCCCGGCCCGGGCGCCGGCATCGGCAAGGACGACACGATCTTCGCGACCCGCGACGGCGTGGTCTCCTTCCGCACGAGCGGCGAGCGCCGCTACATCAGCGTCACCGACGCCGAGGCGTAGCGCCACCCGTGCCTCGCTAGTTGCAAATTGCAACTAGGAGGGCTTGGCGAAATACCACGATGCTCCCGCGCCGCGCGGGAGCCCGCGCCGCGGCGTCCTCAGTCGCGCCCGTAGCCACCGGCTACGACCGCTCCCTGCGTCCTTGCGCCGCGAACTCCGGCACACCGCGGAACCGGGCGCTATTTCGCCAAGCCCTCCTAGCTCCCCGAGCCTGGGCCGTGGAGCCGGGTCGCCGAGCAAGTTGCAAATTGCAACTAGCTCCCGCGCCCTGGGTACCGTTGCGGCCGTGTTCCACGACAGGGCTCGACTGACGGTGATCGCCGGACGCGGCGGCGACGGGGCAATCCACTTCCGGCGCGAGAAGTACGTGCCGAAGGGAGGGCCGGACGGCGGCGACGGCGGCGACGGCGGCGACGTCGTGCTCGTCGCCGACGCGCGGCGGCGCGACCTCTCCGGCTTCCGCCCCAACCAGAAGCTCCGCGCCGGCCGCGGCGGGCCCGGCGGCGGGCGGCTCTCGAACGGCGCGCGCGGCGAGGACGCCGTCCTGCACGTTCCCGTCGGCACGCAGGTGCTCGACGAGGAGGAGGGCCTCGTCGCCGACCTCGCGCACCCCGGCGCCCGCGTCGTCGTCGCGCAGGGCGGCCTCGGCGGGCGCGGCAACAAGCGCTTCGCCGGCCCGTCGCGCCAGACGCCGCGCTTCGCCGAGATCGGTCTGCCCGGGGAGGAGAAGGAGCTGGAGCTACGGCTGAAGCTGCTCGCCGACGCGGCGCTCGTCGGCTTCCCGAACGCGGGCAAGTCGTCGCTCCTCACGCGCATCTCGAACGCGCGCCCGAAGGTCGCCGAATACCCGTTCACCACCCTCTCGCCCGTGCTCGGCACCGTCGAGGCGCCCGACGGGACGCAGCTCGTCGTCGCCGACGTCCCCGGGCTGATCGAGGGAGCGAGCGAGGGGATCGGGCTCGGCCACGAGTTCCTCGCCCACCTCGAGCGCGCGCGCCTGCTCGTCCACGTGATCGACGCCGCCGAGGACGACGCCGACGAGCGCTGGCGCACGATCGACGCCGAGCTGGCCGCCTACGGCGCCGGGCTCGACGAGCGGCCGCAGGTGGTCGTCCTCAACAAGACCGACCTGCGGCCGGAGCCGCCCGCGTTCGCGATCGGCGACGAGCGGATCCTGCGCGTCTTCCGGGTCTCGGCCGCCACCGGCGCCGGGATCGAGGAGCTGCGGCTCGCGCTCTTCCAACTCGTCCCGGCCGCCGAGGAGCCGGCCGCCGCGGGCGACGACGAGCTGGTCGACTTCCTCGTGTACCGGCCGCAGCCCGCACGCCGCCCGTTCCGGATCTTCCGCACCGAGCGCGGCTTCCGCGTCGCCGGCACACCGCCGCCCACCGGCGAGCTGGAGGCGATCCTGAAGGTCGCCGGCGCCCGCGAGGGCGACGAGGTCGAGGTCGGCGACGAGGTGCTCGAGTGGGAGTGACCGTGCTCTACGGGGGCGCGTTCGACCCGCCGCACCTCGGCCACGTCGCCGTCGCCGACGCGGCCCGTGAGCGCTTCGGGGTCGCGCGGCTGACGATCCTCGTCTCGGAGCGGCCCGGCCACCGCGACGTCCACGCCCCCGCGCAGGACCGGCTCGACCTCGCCCGCGCCGCCTTCCCGCACGACGACGCGCGCCTCGACCCGTACCCGCGCACGATCGACCTGCTCCGGGCCGAGCGCTTCGAGGATCCGGTGCTCGTGCTCGGCGCCGACCAGCTGCGCGACTTCGCGAGCTGGAAGGAGCCGGAGGAGGTGCTGGCGCGCGCGCGGCTCGCGGTCGCCGCGCGGCCGGGCGTCGAGCTGCCCGCCGGCGCGTTCGACCGCGAGCGGGTCGTCCGCCTCGACGTCGAGCCCAACGCGGCAGCGTCCCGCGAGATCAGGCGGCGCGTGGCCGACGGCGAGCCGCTCGACGGCCTCGTGCCCGCCGCGGTCGCCGCCCTGATCGCCGCGCGCGGGTTGTACGTCCGCCGGTGACGGCTACACTCCGCACGTCGTCCCGAAGGACAGCGAAGCAGCCCTGACCTCTCTCGATCACGCCCGCCGTATCGCCGCTCTCGCCCAGGAGAAGCTGGCAGAGGACGTCGTCGTCCTCGACATGCGGCCCGAGTGCAGCTTCACCGACTACTTCGTGATCGCCACCGGGCGCAACCCGCGTCAGACGGTCGCGATCTGGGACGAGGTGCACGCGCGGATGAAGCAGGAGCAAGGCCTGACCCCGCGCGGCGTCGACGGGACGCAGGAGGGAGCGTGGATCGTCGCCGACTACCTCGACCTCGTCCTCCACGTCTTCACGCCCGAGGCGCGGGCGTATTACCGGCTCGAGGAGCTGTGGGGCGACGTGCCCTCGGTCGACCTCGCCGCCGCCGGATAGCGGCTACGCGGCGGGCGCGAGGCCCGAGCGGGTGACGAGCACGTTGCCGGGCTGGTCCGGCAGGCCCTGCAGCACGCGGCCGCCGAGCCGGATCTCGAGGTTCCACGGCGCGCCGATCCGCACCCAGACGCGCGGCGAGAGCGTCACCGGCAGCGTCTTGCCCTGCTCGAGCACGCCCTCGAAGATGACGGCGCCCGCCTCGTCGCCGTCGCGGACCTGCAGCCACACGCGCCCGTTCGTCGCCGCGAGCACCGCGTGCGTCGCGGTCACGACCGGCTTCGTCGTGTGCTGCTTCGTCGTCGTGCGGTGCTTCGTCGTCGACGCGTGCGTCGTCGTCCCGCCCTTCGCCGTCGTGTGGGTCTTCTTCGCCGGCGACGTCTGCGGCCCGCTCGCCGGCGCGCGGCCGAGCTGCCAGGCGGCGACGGCCGCGACGATCCCGACGATCGCCGCGATCGCGACGAGCGGCCGCAGCAGCCCGAGCCGCGCCGTCCCCGACGGCAGCGGCTCCGGCACGAACGCCGGGTTCTCGTGGTCGGAGATGCGGCTGTTGTACTCGTCGACGTAGAGGTTGCCGTCGAGGCCGAGGAACTCGGCGTAGGAGCGGAGGAAGCCCTTCGTGTAGGCGTCGCCGGGCAGCAGCTCCCAGCGTTCCTCCTCGAGCGCCGTCAGATAGCGCCCGCGGATGCGGATCGCCTTCTGCACGTCCTCGGGCGAGAGCCCGCGACGGGCGCGCGCCTCCTGCAGGCTGGCGCCGATCTCGAACACGTCCCGATTGTTGCGGAAGCTGTGGGAAACCGCCACTGCGCCGTGGAAAAACCTGTGGAAAACGACAGGCGCCCGCTGTGCGGATGGACCCAGCCGGGCTCGAACCGGCGACCTTCGCGCTGCCAGCGCGACGCTCTCCCAGCTGAGCTATGGGCCCCTGGGTGCCGTCCAGTCTAGCGGCGCCGGCGCGCGGCGGCTCTACCGCCGGCGCACGACCGGCTTCACGAG
>DASSND010000064.1:0-24640 GCA_035688315.1 Gaiellaceae bacterium
CGGGGCGTCGTCGCTGCTGAACGACGTCCTCATGCAGATCCGGAAGCAGAAGACCGGCGCGTACCAGTCCCTCGACTACTTCACGATCGACTGATGAGCGACGTCGAGAAGCGCCAGGACCGCGCGCCCGTCCCGACCGACTGGACGTATGCACCGGCGCCCGAGTCGGCGGACATCGTCCGGCTGCAGGAGCGGTACGGCGTCTACGTCGGAGGCGAGTGGCTCGAGACCGCCGATGCGTACACGACGCTGTCGCCGTCCTCCGAGGAGCCGCTCGCGGAGATCTCGCAGGCGGGGCCGGAGGAGGTCGGCACGGCCGTGGAGGCCGCGCGCGCCGCGTTCGAGAACGGCTGGTCGTCGCTGCCGGGCTCGGAGCGCGCGAAGTACCTCTTCCGGATCGCGCGGATCCTCCAGGAGCGTGCGCGCGAGTTCGCCGTGCTCGAGTCGCTGAACGGCGGCAAGCCGATCAAGGAGTCCCGCGACGTCGACCTGCCGCTCGCCGCGGCGCACTTCTTCTACTACGCCGGCTGGGCCGACAAGCTCGAGTACGCGTTCCCGAATCGGCGGCCGCGCCCGCTCGGCGTCGCCGGCCAGATCATCCCCTG
The DNA here is from genome assembly GCA_035688315.1 of Gaiellaceae bacterium. Lineage (GTDB taxonomy): Bacteria > Actinomycetota > Thermoleophilia > Gaiellales > Gaiellaceae > Palsa-739. The sequence goes on from DASSND010000064.1 coordinate 606, forward strand.
GAACTTCCCGCTGCTGATGCTCGCGTGGAAGGTCGCGCCCGCGCTCGCGTGCGGCAACACGGTGGTCCTCAAGCCCGCCGAGACGACGCCGCTGACCGCGCTCCTCTTCTGCGACGTTCTCCGCCAGGCGGAGCTGCCTCCGGGCGTCGTCAACATCGTCACCGGCGACGGCTGCACCGGCGCCGCGCTCGTCGAGCACGAGGGCGTCGACAAGATCGCGTTCACCGGCTCGACCGAGGTCGGGAAGGCGATCCAGCGCCGGCTCGCCGGCACCGGCACGAAGCTGACGCTCGAGCTCGGCGGCAAGGCGGCGAACGTCGTCTTCGACGACTGCGCGCTCGACCAGGCGGTCGAGGGGATCGTCAACGGCATCTACTTCAACCAGGGCCACGTCTGCTGTGCCGGCTCGCGCCTCTTCGTGCAGGAGTCGATCTACGAGCCGCTCGTCGACAAGCTGAAGCGCCGCCTCGAGACGCTCCGCGTCGGCGACCCGCTCGACAAGAACACCGACGTCGGCGCGATCAACTCGCGCATGCAGCTCGACCGGATCGCCGAGCTCGTCCAGTCCGGCCGCGACGAGGGCGCCGAGATCTACCAGCCGCCGTGCACCCTGCCGGAGAAGGGCTACTGGTTCGCGCCGACCGTCTTCACGAACGTCGCCCAGAGCTACCGGATCGCGCAGGAGGAGATCTTCGGCCCCGTCCTCTCCGTCCTCACCTTCCGCACCCCCGACGAGGCGGTCGAGAAGGCGAACAACACGCCGTACGGCCTCAGCGCCGGCGTCTGGACGGAGAAGGGCTCGCGCATCCTCTGGATGGCGCAGCGCCTCCGCGCCGGCGTCGTCTGGGCGAACACGTTCAACCGCTTCGACCCGACCTCGCCGTTCGGCGGCTACAAGGAGTCCGGCTTCGGCCGCGAGGGCGGCCTGCACGGGCTCGAGCCCTACCTGAGGTTCGAGGATGACTGAGCGCCTCCCGGTCAGGAAGACGTACAAGCTCTTCGTCGGCGGCGCCTTCCCGCGCAGCGAGTCGGGCCGCACCTACGAGGCGGAGGGCCAGAACGTCGCCCGCGCCTCCCGCAAGGACGTCCGCGACGCCGTCCGCGCCGCCCGCGCCGCGCAGCCCGGCTGGGCGAAGGCGACCGCGTACAACCGCGGCCAGGTGCTCTACCGGGTCGCCGAGATGGTCGAGTCGCGCGTGCCCGAGTTCGCCGAGCTCTGCAGCGGCCGCGACGAGGTCGAGCGCGCGATCGACCGGATCGTCTGGTACGCCGGCTGGGCCGACAAGCTCTCCCAGGTGATCGGCGGGACGAACCCGGTCGCCGGCCCCTACTTCAACTTCACGATCCCGGACCCGACCGGCGTCGTCGCCGTGCTCGCGCCGGACGAGCCGCCGCTGCTCGGGCTCGTCACCCGGCTCGTGCCGCCGCTCGTCGGCGGCAACGCCGTCGTCGCGGTCGCCTCCGAGAGCCGGCCGCTCGCCGCGATCGAGCTCGCCGAGGCGCTCGCCACCTCGGACGTCCCCGGCGGCGTCGTCAACCTGCTCACCGGGTTCCGCGCCGAGCTCGGCCCGATCCTCGCCTCGCACATGGACGTCAACGCGATCGACGTCTGCGGCGCCGACGGCGACACGCCCGAGCTGGAGCGGCTCGCGGCCGAGAACGTGAAGCGCGTCGTCCACGGCCGCGCCGACGGTCAGAGCCCGTGGGAGATCGCGAGCTTCCTCGAGCTGAAGACCGTGTGGCACCCGATCGGCCAGTAGACAGTTAGGCTGTTCCCGGGGCATGGCGTACGGCCGCTTCAGTCACGCAATCGCGGAGGGGGACGGGATCTCGGTCATCGCCGCGGTCGAGAACGCCGACGCCGCGCGAGCCGCCGAGGAGCAGCGCGCCGAGGCGCTCGTCGTCCGCAGCGACCCGGCCGGGGTGCGCGAGGCGACCTCGCTGCCGATCCTCTGGCGCGCGACCGTCCCGCTGGAGCGCGCCGCCGGCGTCGCCGACGCGGTGATGCTCGTCTTCGACTCGCTCGAGGAGGAGGACGGCCGACTCGAAGCCCTCCACCGGCAGGCGCTCGAGCTCGGACTCGACTGCGCCGTCGAGGTGCGGAACGAGGAGGAGCTCGAGGCCGCGCTCGACCGGGTCGACCCGGAGATCTTCCTGCTCTCGCCGGCGGAGGCCGGCGACCAGCAGCCGCTCGAGTGCGTCCTCGACCTGCTCGCGGCCGTCCCGGCCGGCAAGCTCGCGATCGCCGACCTCCAGGTCGCGAACGAGCACGAGGTGCACGAGCTCGAGCGGGCCGGGGTGGACGGCGTCATCGTCTCCGGCTCCGACGTCTCCCCGCTCGCGGGCGAGGCGCCCCCCGAGGTCTGAGCGCCGCGCCCGGCGGGGCGCGAAAACCCCGCTACCCTGTTGCGCCATGAGGGCGACCCTGGTCGTGGCGCTCCTGACGCTGACGCTCGGCGTCGCCGCAGCCGCGCCCGCGGCGCACCGCGCGCCCGCCGGGAGCTGCCCGAAGGCGTGGGCCGCCGGCTGGACGAAGCTCGCGAACCGGGTCCACGCGCCCGTCTACTGCCCGACCTGGATGCCGAACCCGCTCGACGCGAAGATCGGCGGCCAGTTCGAGGACATCTACTCGATCGCGAAGGACCGCAGCTACCTCGTCAGCTTCCTCGAGCACGGCGACCTCGGCAGCGGCGACGTCCACGTCAACTTCCGCGGCTTCCCCGGCAGCACGAGGATCCCGCGCTGCCCGAAGCCGGTCGGCAAGGGGACGATCACCTGCTTCCAGGAGCCGTTCACGCACGTCACCGAGAACGGCATCCACGCGACCGGCTACCAGGTTAACTGGGGCGCCGACCAGTGGCACATCCTGCTCGCCTGGCACTACCGAGGCTCCCTCTACACGGTCAGCGAGCACGTGATCGACCCGTACGACAGCTCGACGCGGGTCCTGAAGAACCTGAAGCGCCTGCTGAACGGCCTCGTGCTGGTGCGCCCCCAGGGCTAGGTGCCGATGCGGCTGACGCGCAGGCGCCTGCTCGGAGGCGCGCTCGCCGGGGCGCTCGCCGGCGGCGGCATCTACGAGCTCGTCGACCAGCTCGCCGGCGCCCCCGCCCGCACCGCTGCCGAGGTCGCCGCCGGGCCGCCCGAGCAGCACCTGCTCGAGCTCGGCACCGTCGAGAGCGAGGGCGTCGACGTCGTCGTCCCGCCGCTCCACAGCGAGCTCCTCACCGCCACCCTCGGCGACGTCTCCGACCTGACGCGCGCGCAGCGCGACCTCGAGGCGGTGCTCCGCGACCTCGACGCCCGCTACCCGGCGACCGCCGCCGGCCTCGGCGTCACCGTCGCCTGGGGGCTCCCGTACTTCGAGGCCCGCGTCCCGCACACGTGGGCCGAGCACGCCCCGTTCGACCACCGCGCCGGCAAGCCCGCGCTCCTCCCGTCGCGCCGCTTCCCGAGCGACCCGCGCGACACGATCCTCGAGCGGAACGAGCTCGCCGTGCTCCTCCGCAGCGACGCGCGCGCCCACATCGACGACGCCCGCACCGCGATCGCGGCGCTCCCGTTCGTGCGCCTGACGAGCATCCGCCGCGGCTTCGCCGGAGGCGGGTTCGCCGGCAAGCGCAGCCTGCCGAAGAAGATGGCGCTCGCCGCCGGCGTCCCCGGCGCCGACCTCATCCCCGACACCTCCGAGCTCTTCCTCGGCTTCACCTCGACCCAGAAGGCCGGCCTCGGCCCCGGCAAGATCGCGAACTTCGAGACGCTCGGCTTCGTCGACCTCCGCTCCGGCTACTTCCGGCACGGGACGCACATGCACGTCTCGCACATCGTCGAGGACCTCGAGGCGTGGTACCTCAACTTCGACTTCGACGAGCGCGTCCTCACCGTCTTCCGTCCCGGACTCACGGACGTCCGGCAGGGGACGCAGACCGTCCGCCAGGACCCGCAGGACGTCTCCGACACGGCCCGGCTCGAGGCGCAGTTCCGCACGACCGGACGCTTCGGCCACAGCGGCTCGATCCAGCCGACCTCACGGCTCCAGCAGGACGTCGTCGGCCCCGACGGCACGCACTACCCGAAGGGGACGGCGATCCCGCAGCGCGTCGACTTCAACACGCTCGACAACCCGTTCGCCTGGAGCGCCGGCGGCAAGCGCGCCGCCGAGCCGGCCGCCGGAGTGCACTTCGTCGTCTTCAACCCGTCCGGCGACGACTTCGAGCGCAACCGGCTCGCGATGGACGGCCGCCTGCCCGGCGGCACGACGCTGCCGGTGCCGCCGCAGAGCCGCGCCCAGGGCTTCAACTCGGTCCTGACGACGACGCACCGCCAGAACTTCCTCGTGCCGCCGCGCGCGCACCGCTCGTTCCCGCTCGCGGAACTCGCGTGACGGCGGGCGCGACCGCGATCCCGGAGGTGCAGGCGCTCCTGCGCGCCCTCGCCGCCAGCCGCGACGTCGCCGAGCTCGGCTCCGCGTTCGGCGAGACGGCGGCGATCCTCGCCGAGACGGCGCGCTCGGTCGTCACCGTCGAGCTCGACCCGGAGCGCGCCGCGACCGCGCGCGAACGGCTCGCCGGCCTCGCGAACGTCGAGGCGCTCGAGGGCGACTGCTACGAGCGGCTCCGCGGCCGCGGCCCGTTCGGGCTCGTGTTCGCCGACGGCGGCCGGCCGCTCCGCTGGGAGGAGATCCTCGCCCTCCTCGAGCCCGGCGGGATCCTCGTCAAGGACGACCTCACGCCCGGCCGCCCGGTCGAGGGCGACGACGTCCGCGAGTTCCTGCTCCGCGACCCGCGACTCGCGGCCGCCGAGATCCTGGCGACGCGCGAGACGGCCGTGGTCGTCGCCGTCGTGCGCTAGCGCACGATCCGACCGCCCGTGCATACTCGTCCACGTGGCGGTGGTGGACCTGTCGCACCACTACGAGAGCGAGATGCCGCTCTACCCGGGCCTGCCGCAGCCGGACTTCCACGACATCGCCCGGGTCGAGCAGGACGGCTACGCGATGTCGGAGTACCGCCTGCTCAACCACATCGGCACGCACGTCGACGCGCCCGCGCACCAGATCGCCGGCGGCGACACGCTCGACGAGATCCCGCTCCACCGGCTCGTCTGCGACGCGGTCACGATCGACGTCTCCGGCCGGCCGCCGGGGCCGCTGTCGCGCGCCGACGTCGAGCCCTGCCTCGACCTCCTCCGGGCCGGCGACTGGCTCCTGCTCTGCTCGGACAACGGCCGCAACTGGGGCAGCGACGCCTACTGGACCGGCTGGTCGTATCCCGACGCCGAGGCCGCGGCGGCGCTGATCGAGCGCGGGATCACCGGCATCGGCTTCGACGGCCCCTCCGCCGACCCGGTGGACACGACCACCTTCGAGCTCCACCGCATCTGGCTCGGCGCGGGCCGGATGATCCTCGAGAACCTGACGAACCTCGACCGGCTGCCGGAGCGCTGCCCGGTCGTGGTCGCGCCGCTCAAGGTGCGGGCCGCGAACGGCGGCCCCGCGCGTGTCTTCGCCCTCGTTCCCGACTAACGAAGGAGAACGGCATGTTCGAGTCCCTGTCGCGTGTGGGCGCTCTCCGCCGGGGGATCCTCGGCCTCCGCGAGACGTTCGCCCTCTCGCTCGCCCTGCTCGCGCTCGTGATGGCGAGCTCGCTCGCGACCAGCGGCGCCGCCGGCCTCGCCGGCATCGCCGTCCCGCTCGTCTACGTGCTGGCCGGCGTCGGCTCGCTCTGCCTCGCCTCCGTGATCATCCGCTTCACGCGCCGGATGGCGAGCGCCGGCGGCCTCTACACCTACACCTCGCGCGGCCTCGACACGAACGCCGGCTTCGTCGGCGGCTGGCTCTACTCGTGGGGCTTCGCGGCCGGCGTCTCGTTCGTGCTCGTGATCGCCTCCGTCTACATGTCGACCGTGCTGACCGTGCACACGTCGCTCGACCTGAGCTGGTTCCAGTGCTTCTGGATCCTGCTCGCGCTCCTGACCGTGCTCTCGCTCGCCGACATCCGGCTCTCGACCCGGCTGCAGCTCCTCGTCGCCGCGCTCGGCGTGGCGCTGATCGTGATCCTCTCGCTCGTCATCCTCGGCAAGGGCGGCGACTCCGGGGTGACGCTCCAGCCGTTCAACCCGAGCCAGGCGCACGGCGCGCACGACTTCTTCATGGCGATGGTGTTCGCCTTCACCGGCTTCATCGGCTTCGAGGCGGCGGCCGCGCTCGGCGAGGAGTCGGAGCGGCCGCGCGAGATGATCCCGAAGGCGATCCTCTCCGCGGTCCTCGTCGCGCTCGTCTTCTACGTGCTCGTCACCTGGGCGATGGCCGTCGGCTTCGGCACCGCGCACGCCGGCAACTGGGCGAGCGACCCGGCCGCGCTGGACACGCTGGCCACGAAGTACGTCGGCAGCTGGTTCGCGACCCTCGTCGACGTCGCCGTCGTGGTGGACGCGTTCGTCGCCGCGCTCGCCGGCTCGGCGCTCGTCTCCCGGACGGCGTTCGCGATGGGCCGCGAGGGCGGGCTCCCGAGGCTCTTCGCCTGGACGCACCCGCGCTTCAACACGCCGTGGGTCTCGATCCTCTCCACGCTCGGCCTGACCCTGGTGCTCGTCAGCTGGCTCGCCAAGGGGACGTGGGACAACCCGTTCACGTTCTTCGCGTTCATGGCGACGACCGCGACCTTCGGCATCCTCGCCACCTACATCCTCGTCTCGCTCGCCGGGATGACCTACTTCTGGCGGACGCGCGGGACGGCGACCGTCGCGTACAACGCGCTGCTCGACGTCGTGCTCCCGGTCGGCGCGATCGTGATCTGCGGGCTGACGATCTACTGGTCGATCACGCCGCGGCCGCCGGCGCCGATCAGCTACTCGCTCTGGGTCGCCCTCGGCTGGCTCGCGCTCGGTGTCGCCTGGCTCGGCTGGCTGCGCCTGCGCACGCCGGAGAAGGTCGCGCAGTTCGGCTCGGTGCTCGCGGAGGGCGGGGACGCGCCGGCGGCGCCGGAGGCGGAGGCGGTGCCGACGGTCTAGTCGTCCTAGCCGAAGAACGCCTTCGCGACGTCGTACCACTCGGGCGTCACGAGCTTCAGCTCCGCGGTGGCCTCGTCGAGCGAGACCGCCACGATGTCGTCACCGCGGAGCGCCGCCATCTGCCCGAACTCGCCGGCGAGCGCGAGGTCGGCCGCCTTCAGGCCGAAGCGCGTCGCGAGCACGCGGTCGCGGGCGGTCGGGGTGCCGCCGCGCTGGATGTGGCCGAGGACGGTGACGCGGGTCTCGTAGCCGGTGCGCTGCTCGATCTCGCGGCCGAGGATCTCGCCGACCCCGCCGAGGGTGACGTGGCCGAACTGGTCGGTCGCCCGCGCCTCCGCGCCGACGAGCTGGCTCTCGCCGCTCTCGTAGGTCAGCTCGTACCCCTCGCTGACGACGACGATCGAGAAGCTCTTGCCGCGTGCATGGCGGCGGCGCACCTCCTCGCACGCCTGCTCGACCGTGATCGGGTGCTCCGGGATCAGGATCACGTCCGCGCCGCCCGCGATCCCGCTCATGACGGCGATCCAGCCGGCATGCCGGCCCATCACCTCGACGACCATGACCCGGTTGTGCGACTCGGCGGTCGTGTGCAGACGGTCGATCGCCTCGGTCGCGATCGTCACCGCGGTGTCGAACCCGAACGTGTAGTCGGTGCCGGAGAGGTCGTTGTCGATCGTCTTCGGCACGCCGACGACCGGCAGGCCGTGCTCCCGGTGCAGGGCGGCCGCGACGCCGAGCGTGTCCTCGCCGCCGATCGCGACGAGCGCGTCGAGCCCGCGGTCGGCGACGTTCTGCAGCACGCGCTCGACGCCGCCGTCCAGCTTGTACGGGTTCGTCCGGCTCGTGCCGATGATCGTGCCGCCGCGGGGGAGGATCCCGGACACCTCGCGCGGACCGAGCTCCTCGAAGATCCCCTCGACGAGCCCGCGCCAGCCCTCGCGGACGGCGACGCAGTCCCAGCCGGCCGCGTCGGCGCGGCGCACGACCGCGCGGATCACCGCGTTCAGTCCGGGGCAGTCGCCGCCGCCGGTGAGGATGCCGATCGCGTTCGCCATCGCCTTAAGTCCTAGCGATTCGGACGGCCGAGCGCCTCAGTGGGTTGCCGCAGCGCGCGACCCGCCCCGGCGCCGGCCGGAGCGGGTCGCGTCGCCGCAGCTAGGGAGCGACGGTCCAGCCGTCGTTCAGGCCGAGGCCGGGCGCCGCCGCCTTCGTCCGGAACGAGCCGCCGCCCGTGTCGTTGTAGACCTCCTGGAGCACCGTGTACTGGCCCCAGAGGTCGCCGCCCGGGCCGACCCAGGCGATCTTCGCGAAGTCCTCGTAGCGCTGGGTGTCGCCGTTCGCGTCGACGTAGGTGCCGCTCGCGTGGTTCGTCTCCCAGCCCTGGCTGACGCCGCCGGCGCCGCGGTCGAGCAGGCCGTCGCCGTTGCAGTCGGTGTTCGACAGCCAGTCGTTCGACCACTTCATCTGCAGGCTGTCCGAGACCCACGGCGCGCTCGTCCCGAAGTACTTGCCGTCGAGCACGCGGTCGACGCCGTCGTAGGTGCCGTTGAACTCGTGGCCCTGGTAGTTGTAGCCGTACCGGTCGTAGCCGGTCGTGAGCGCGTTGCCCGTCGAGTCGTGGATCAGGCCGCTCTGGATCGTCGCGCACGCGCCCTTCGCGGCCGCCGCCGACCCGAGCCCGATCGCGAGCGCCGCCGCGGCGGCGACGAGCGTCACGGCCGCCCCCGCGGCCACGCGAGTGTGTCTCTGCATCGTTCCTGCTCCCCTCGGTGTTGACGAGACTCCAGAAAGGTCTTAGCGGGTCGCCGCGGAAAAGTCGAACCCGGACCCGACGCCGGAGCCGATGCCGAAGGTGGGAATCGAACCCACACGCCCTCGCGGGCACCGGATTTTGAGTCCGGCGTGTCTACCAGTTCCACCACTTCGGCGGGCCGCCCCATGGTACGCCGTCCGGGCCCCGGAAATCCCTCGTTCCATCGGATACGAAGCCGCTCTACAAAGATGCGGGGGCCCTCTTGAAACGCGCCTGCGAGCGGGGGATACTGCCGCATCGGTTCCGGGGTCACCGGACCGGGTGGATGCGATCTAGGAGGGAGCGTTGAGCAGGAAGCTTTCCGTCGGCGTGCTGGCGGCGGCCGTGGCGATCGTCGCGGTCGTGGTCGCCGGTGTCGCTGGGAGCGCGCGCAGCGCGGCGAAGGTGACGCAGTTGCCTTCCTCGTCCTGCACGAAGATGGTCTACAAGGGGTCGGGCTCGCCCGACTTCATCGTCGCGTCGGACCTGCCGCTCCAGGGCGCGATCCGGCATCAGACGATCCAGATCAACCGCGCGATCATCTGGGCGCTGCAGGATGCGGGCTGGAAGGCCGGCCCGTACAAGATCGGGTACCAGTCGTGTGACGACTCGACCGCGCAGACCGGCGGCTGGGACACGGCGAAGTGCGCGACGAACGGCCACCTGTACGCCACGAACCGCTCGGTGATCGGCGTCGTCGGAACGTTCAACTCCGGCTGCGCGAAGATCATCGTGCCGATCCTCAACCGGGCGAACCCCGGTCCGGTCGCGATGGTCAGCCCGGCGAACACGAGCCCGGGCCTGACGACGACCGGCCCCGGCGCCGATCCGGGCGAGCCGAACAAGTACTACCCGCGCGGGACGCGCAACTACGCCCGCGTGGTCGCGAACGACCAGTACCAGGGCGCCGCCGACGCGATGTTCACGAAGTCGCTCGGCAAGACGAAGGTGTTCGTCCTGAACGACAAGCAGACCTACGGCGTCGGCGTCGCGCTCACCTACGCGCGCGCGGCGAAGTCGCTCGGTCTCAAGGTCGTCGGCAACCAGGGCTGGGACGCCAAGCAGTCCAGCTACGAGGCGCTCGCGAACGCGATCAAGAAGTCGGGCGCGCAGGTGGTCTTCCTCGGCGGCATCGCGTGCAACAACGGCGCGAAGCTGATGCAGGACATCAAGTCCGTCAATCCGAAGATCCAGCTGCAGATGCCGGACGGCTTCTCCGACCCGAACGCGAACGGCGCGGTCGGCAACGGCTCGTACATCAGCGTCGCCGGCCAGCCGCCGACGAAGCTGACGGGCAAGGGCGCCACGTTCGTCAAGAAGTTCGGCAAGTCGATCGGCGAGACGCCGAACCCGTACGCCGCCTACGGCGCGGAGGCGATGGAGGTCATGCTCCACGCCATCGCCAAGTCCGGCGGTCAGCGGGCGAACGTCGCGAAGTCGCTCTTCGGCCTCGCGGTGTCGAACGGCATCCTCGGCTCGTTCACCATCAACAGCGAGGGTGACACGAGCGGGGCGGCGATCACCGTCTACAAGCAGAAGGGCAAGAACCTGATCCCGGTGAGCACGCTCACGCCGCCGGCCAGCCTCGTCAAGTAGCGAACGCTGAACCTCGTCGGGGGGAGATCTGTCTCCCCCCGACGTCCCTTTCTCGCCCTCTTGGCCACCTCCGCACACCCGCAGGCCCCCGTCCGCTACCGGCGGTCGCCGACCTCCTGGGTGATGCCCGGCCTCGCCGCCGCGCTGCTCGCGATCCTCGCGATCTGGCTCGTCGTCAACTTCGTCAAGGGGCCGTCCTACTTCGTCAACATCTTCTTCATCGGGCTGACGCTCGGGTCGGTCTACGCCCTCGTCGCGCTCGGCTACACACTCGTCTACGGGATCCTCGAGCTGATCAACTTCGCCCACGGCGACGTCTTCATGATGGGCGGGATGCTGTCGTGGACGATGCTCGTCGACGTCTTCCACCTCGGCCCGAACGCCTCCACCGTGTCGCTCGTGTTCGGCGTGATGGTGACGCTCGTCGTGGCGATGGTCGGCTGCGGCGTGATCAACGCGGCGATCGAGCGCGTCGCCTACCGGCCGCTGCGGAGCGCGCCGCGCCTGGCGCCGCTGATCACCGCGATCGGGATGTCGTTCATCCTCGAGGACATCGCGATCGGCATCTGGAAGCCGTCGTACGTGTCCGTCCCGCAGGTGCTGCCGAAGGGGAACGTCTTCGCGGTCGCCGGCATCTCGTACACCTGGGAGAAGCTGATCGTCGTCCTGATCACGATCCCGGTGCTCGTCGCGCTCGTCTGGCTCGTCCAGAAGACGCGCCAGGGGAAGGCGATGCGCGCGACCGCGCAGGACCGCGACGCCGCCGCGATGATGGGCATCAACGTCAACCGGACGATCTCGTTCACGTTCCTGATCGCCGGCGGGCTCGCCGGCGCGGGCGGCCTCCTCTACGCCCTCTACTTCAACCAGGTTCGCTACGACACCGGCTTCCAGCTCGGCCTGATCGCGTTCACCGCCGCCGTGCTCGGCGGGATCGGCAACCTGCCCGGCGCCGTCCTCGGCGCGCTCGCGATCGGCTTCATCCAGGCGTTCAACGAAGGGCTCACCTGGCACTCGCCGGGCAGCGACTGGACGCAGTCGATCGTCTTCTCGATCCTGATCCTGATCCTCGTCTTCCGCCCCGAGGGGCTGCTCGGCGAGCGAACCCCGGAAGGGGCCTGACGTGTCGCGCCGGCAGATCCGGGACGCGATCGCGCAGGCGTGGTGGCAGGCGCTCGGCGCCGCCGGGCTCCCGCAGCAGCGCTGGCGCTCGTGGCCGCGGTGGACCCGCCGCGGCGTCAAGGCGGTCGTCGCGCTCGCGCTCGGGCTCGTGCTCGTCGCGCTCTTCGGCGTCTGGAAGGCGTCGGCGCTCGCCGTCGCGGCCGTCGTCGTCCTCGTCGTCGTCCCGAGCTGGTCGCGGCTGACCGTCCGCGGCCTCCCGGTCGGACGCTGGATCGCGCCGCTGATGGTGCTCGGGATCGCGATCGCGTACCCGTACTACCTCGGCTCGCTGCCGCAGCTGCCCGTCTTCGGGCCGTTCCCGGCGGTGAGCACGATGGTCGTCGCCGCGATCTTCTCGATGATGGCGCTCGGCCTGAACTTCGTCGTCGGCTACGCGGGCCTGCTCGACCTCGGCTACGTCGCCTTCTACGCGATGGGCGCCTACATGGCCGGCTGGTTCGCGTCGTACCAGTTCTCGAACCGGCACGTGAACCTCGGCGCCGTCGGGCTCGACCAGGGCTGGGCGGGCCTCCACTTCTCGATCTGGCTGATCCTGCCGATGGCCGGGATCGCGACCGCGATCGTCGGCGTGATCATCGGCCTGCCCACCCTGCGCCTGCGCGGCGACTACCTCGCGATCGTGACGCTCGGGTTCGGCGAGATCATGCCCCAGATCGCCCGCAACGGGAACGACCTGTTCGGCTTCAACCTCACGAACGGGACGGGCGGGATCACCCCGATCGACGGCCCCGGCTTCGGCGACGGCTTCGTCGCCCGCCACCTGCACCTGCCGGCCAACTACCTGCTCGCCGCGAACTTCGACGCGATCTTCTTCTGGACGGCGATCGTGCTCGTCCTGATCACCGTCTTCTGCTCGTGGCGGCTGCGCGACTCGCGCCTCGGGCGCGCCTGGGTCGCGATCCGCGAGGACGAGACCGCCGCGGCCGCGATGGGCGTGCCGCTGATGCGCACGAAGACGTGGTCGTACGCGACCGGCGCCTTCTTCGGCGGCGTCGCCGGCGCCTACTTCGCCACCTACAACAGCGGCGCGTTCCCCGACCAGTTCTTCTTCAACATCTCCGTCTTCATCCTCTGCATGGTGATCCTCGGCGGGATGGGGAACATCTGGGGCGTCATCTTCGGCGCCTGCTTCCTCGCCTACCTGAACCAGGAGGGGCTCGCGAACGTCGGCGCCTGGATCAACGGCCACTTCGACACGAACATCGAGGTGCCGAACTACGAGTACGGCATCTACGGCGTGATCATCGTGCTCGTGATGCTGTTCCGGCCGGAGGGCCTGATCCCGAGCCGGCGCCGCGCCGCCGAGCTGCACGAGGGCGTCGAGGACGAGCCGTTCTACGACGTGCAGCAGGGCGGCCTGCCGGAGGCGGCGGGATGAGCGGCGTCCCGGGAGGCGCGCTCCTCGAGACGCAGGCGCTGCGCAAGGAGTTCGGCGGCCTCGTCGCGAACCACGACGTCGACTTCGTCGTGCCGTACGGCGCGATCGTCAGCCTGATCGGCCCGAACGGCGCCGGCAAGACGACCTTCTTCAACCAGCTCACCGGCGTCTACAAGCCGACCTCGGGCCGCGTCTTCTTCGCCGGCGAGGACATGACCGGCAAGCCGCCGCACGCGTACACGCAGCGCGGGATCGGCCGCACCTTCCAGAACATCCGCCTCTTCCAGAACATGACCGCGCTCGAGAACGTGCTCGTCGGCATGCACACGCGCCTGCAGGGCAACATCTTCGAGGCGATCCTGCGCACCCCGCGCGTGCGCGCCGAGGAGCGCGAGGCGCGCGAGCGGGCGCGCGAGCTGCTCGAGTTCTGCGGCCTCGTCCGCAAGGACGAGGTGATCGGTCGCAGCCTCTCCTACGGCGACCAGCGCCGCCTCGAGGTGGCGCGCGCGCTCGCGACCCGGCCGAAGCTGCTGCTCCTCGACGAGCCGACCGCCGGCATGAACCCGCAGGAGACCGCGGAGTTCACGACGTTCGTCGGCCGCCTGCGCGCCGAGCGCGAGCTGGCCGTCCTCCTGATCGAGCACGACATGAAGGTCGTGATGGGGATCTCCGACCGGGTCACCGTGCTCGACTACGGCGAGAAGATCGCCGAGGGGACGCCCGCGGAGATCCAGCGCGACGAGCGCGTGATCGAGGCGTACCTCGGCAGCGGGGCGGTGCACGCATGACCGCGACCGCCGCCGGCGACGTGCTGCTCCAGGTCGACGGGATCGAGACCTTCTACGGCTCGATCCAGGCGCTGAAGGGGATCTCGCTCGAGGTGCGGCAGGGCGAGATCGTCACCCTGATCGGCGCGAACGGGGCCGGCAAGTCGACGACGCTCCGCTCGATCAACGGACTCAACCACCCGCGCCGCGGCCGCATCGTCTTCCAGGGCCGCGAGATCACGACGACCCCGGCGCACGACGTCGTGAAGCTCGGGATCGCGCAGTCGCCGGAGGGCCGGCGCCTCTTCCCGCGCATGAGCGTCACCGAGAACCTCGAGATGGGCGCGTTCCAGCGCTCCGACCGGGCCGGGCTGCGCGAGGACATGGAGCGCGTGTTCACGCTCTTCCCGCGCCTCGCCGAGCGGCGCAACCAGAAGGCCGGGACGATGTCGGGCGGCGAGCAGCAGATGTGCGCGATCGGGCGGGCGCTGATGGCGCGGCCGACGCTGCTGATGCTCGACGAGCCGTCGATGGGCCTCGCGCCGATCTTCGTCGAGCGGATCTTCGAGACGATCGTCGAGGTGAACAGGCAGGGCACCTCGATCCTGCTCGTCGAGCAGAACGCGCTGATGGCGCTGCAGGTCGCGAGCCGCGGCTACGTGCTCGAGACCGGCCGCGTCTCGCTCACCGACGACGCGAAGACGCTCGCGCAGAACGAGGACGTCCGCCGGGCGTACCTCGGCGAGACCTAGCACCTAGCCCGACCGGCCGACCCGGATCGGGAAGTAGGGCGGCGAGAGCAGGAAGCCGATCCGCGCGTCGGGGCCGGCCTGGCCGCGGACGAGGTCGAGCGCCGCGCCGACGTGGCGGACGGGGACGAAGCCGAGCTGGCGAACGACGCCCGCCTCCTGCGCGCCGGCGGCGAAGACTGCGCCGAGCCGGTCGAGCGCCGGCTGGCACGCGTTCCAGTCGCGGAACGGCAGCAGCGGATGGACGCTGCGGCCGGCGCGGTACCGCTCGAGCGCGCGCGGGTCGGCGGCGGCCGCCTGCTCCGCCTCGGCGAGCGCCTGCGGGTCGCGTCCGAAGCGGGTGGCGTGGAAGAACGCGCGGTACGGCTGCTGGGTCGGGTGCGCGAAGTGGCGGCTGAAGCGGTTCGCGAGCACGACGCTGCCGCCGTCCACCACCGGGAAGTCGTCCCGCCAGAGCCGCAACGCGAGCCCGAGCCCGAGGTAGCCGACGAGCAGCGGGTTCGGGCGTTCGCGCGGCAGGTAGGGGGTCGTGCGCGGCACGCCGACGACGAGCGCGTCGAGCGGCCGGTCCAGCTCGGCGCGGCGCAGCTCCACGGCCCGCAGCAGCGCCTCCGCGTGCGCCACCGACGGCGGCCCCGCGTAGACGGCGGCGGCCGACAGCTCGGCGGCGAAGCTGCGGAGCGCCTGCGCCCTCGCGAAGCCGGGCAGCGCCGAGAAGACGTGTCGGAGCGGCGAGCGGGCGATCCGCTCCAGCGCCTCCGGCTCGTACGGGTAGCCCTGGAGCGGCCCGCGCAGGAGCGGGTGGCCGAGGACGAGCGAGACGCCGAGCACGGGCAGGCGCCGCGCGAGCGCCCGCTCGAGCCGCGTGGCGAGCGCCCACCCCTGGGACGCCGCCGTCTCGAGCAGCGAGTAGGCGCCGGCGGCCCGCAGCGGCTCCGGCCCGGCGGCGGCGAGGAGCGCGGCGGGGCCGCCGTGGAGGACGGTCTCGGCCGCGCTCACGGAGACGACGAGGTCGGTCTCCGCGAGCGCGGGCGCGACGCGCAGCGCCGGCCGGCCGCCCTCGTCCACCGGCACCAGCTCCGGCGACTCCGCGTCGTGGACGACGACGCTGCCGTGGAAGCGCCGCGCCAGCTCGCGCGGCACGAGCGCCTCCAGCTCCCGCTGCGAGGGGCGGCGGGCGAGCCCGGCCGCGACGAGCAGCGTCTGGTAGCCGCTCGGGATCCCGACCCGCTCCAGCTCGTCGACGACGGCGCGGATCGCCGCCTGGCGCGGGTCGGCGGCGACCCCGGGGATCGGCAGCGCGGGCGGCTCGACGAGGATCGTGGCCCGCCGCGCGCTGCGCGCGAGCGTCTCGAGCGGCTCGCCGTCGAGCGGGTAGCGGAGCGCGTCGCGGACGGCGGCGGCGACGTCCGCGAGCCCGGCGCCGGGGGCGCGCGGCCGCAGCACGACCGCGTCCTCGGGCGCCGCCGCGATCACGAGCCGCGAGCCCGAGAGGAGGGGGATGCGCGGCACGCGGAGGATTCAACCAAGCCGCGTAGACTCGGAGCGATGTCGCCGAAGACGCTCACCGGCGCCGAGCTGGACCTGAACGACGCGCCGGCGCGCGACGCGGAGCTGTTTCTCGTCGACGGCAACAACCTCGCGTACCGGGCGTTCTTCGCGCTCCCGGAGGAGCTGGCGACGAGCGAGGGCTTCCCGACCGGGGCGCTGCTCGGCTTCGCGAACATGCTCTTCAAGCTCCTCTCCGACTACCGGCCGAAGGGCGTCGCGGTCGCGTGGGACACCCGGCCCGTGCACCGGCACGCGGAGGCCGCCGCGGTCGAGGTCGTCTACAAGGAGGGGCGCCGCCCGATGCCGGAGCTGCTCGCCGAGCAGTTCCCGCACTTCCGCCCGATCGTCGAGGCGTTCGGCTACCGCAACCTCGAGTTCGAGGGCTGGGAGGCGGACGACGTGATCGCGACGCTCGCGACCCGCGCGGACGCGGCCGGGATCAGGACGTGCGTCGTCTCGACCGACCGCGACGCGTTCCAGCTCGTCTCGGAGAACGTGACGCTGATGATGACGCCGCGCGGCGTCTCCGACGTCCAGGTGTACACGCCGCAGCGGGTCGAGGCGCGCTACGGGATCGCGCCCGCGCAGATCCCGGACTTCATCGGGCTGAAGGGCGACACCTCCGACAACATCCCGGGCATCCCCGGGATCGGGGACAAGACCGCGGGCCAGCTCGTCGCGCAGTACGGCTCGCTCGAGGAGGTGCTCGCGCACGCCGACGAGCAGTCGCCGGCGCGGCGCAGGAACCTGACCGAGTTCGCCGACCAGGCGCGCGCGTCGAAGCAGCTCGCGACGATGCGCCGCGACCTCGACCTCGACTGCGACCCGGCGCAGCTCGTCCTGCAGCCGCCCGACCGCGCGCAGCTGCGCGAGACGTTCCGCCGCTTCGAGTTCCGCGCCCTGCTCGGCCGGGTCGACGAGCTGGACGAGGCGGTGCCCGCGCGCGAGCGCATCGGCGCCCCCGGCACGGCGGTCCGGTGGCGCGAGGAGCCAAGTTGCAATTTGCAACTTGGCGAGGCGGCGGGGGTCGCGGCGGACGACGGGCGGATCGCGGTCGCGCTCGGGGACGAGGTCGTGGTCGCGCCCCGGCCGGAGCGGCTCGAGGGGAGCCTCGTCGCGCACGACGCGAAGGCGGTCGGCGTCGACGCGGCCGACGACACGATGATCCTCGCCTACCTGATCGAGCCGGGCCGCTCCGAGTACCTGCTCGACGACCTCGAGGCCGAGTACGCGGTCGAGGTGCGGCCCGAGCCGGAGGCGGAGGAGGAGACGGCGCGGCTCGTCCGGCACGCCGCGGCGACGCTGCGCCTGCGCGAGCCGCTGCTCGCGCGCGTCCGCGAGCGCGGCGCCGAGAGCCTCTACCGCGAGATCGAGATGCCGCTCGTCGGCGTCCTCCGCCAGATGGAGGCGGCCGGCGTCAAGATCGACACCTACCGGATGGGCGAGATCACGGCGCGGCTCGCCGACCGGGTCGAGGAGCTGGAGTCGCTCGCGTACGAGCTGGCCGGCGAGGAGTTCGTGCTCGGCTCGCCGTCCCAGCTCGCGCGGATCCTCTTCGAGAAGCTCGGGCTGACGCCCGGCCGCAAGGGCAAGACCGGCTACTCGACCGACACGAAGGTGCTGCGCGCGATCCGCGGCGACCACGAGATCGTGCCGGTGGTGGAGGAGTGGCGGGAGCTGTCGAAGCTCCTGAACACCTACCTCGTGCCGCTGCCGGCGCTGCTCGGCGCGGACGGGCGCCTGCACACGACGTTCAACCAGACGGTCGCCGCGACGGGCCGGCTCTCGACCTCGAACCCGAACCTGCAGGCGATCCCGATCCGCACCGAGCTGGGCCGCGAGATCCGCTCCGCGTTCGTCGCCGAGCCGGGGCACCGGCTGATCTCCGCGGACTATTCGCAGATCGAGCTGCGGATTCTCGCGCACGTCTCGGGCGAGCCGAAGCTGCGGGAGGCGTTCGCGCGCGGCGAGGACATCCACACGGCGACCGCCGTCGAGGTGCTCGGGGTCGAGCCGGCGAAGCTCACCGCGGCGCAGCGCTCGGTCGCGAAGATGATCAACTTCGGGATCGTCTACGGGATCTCGGCGTTCGGGCTCTCCGAGAACCTCGAGATCCCGCGCGAGCAGGCGCAGGCGTACATCGACGCGTATCTCGCGCGCTTCCCGCTCGTGCAGGACTTCATCGAGCGGACGGTCGAGCAGGCCGAGCAGGACGGCTACGCGACGAGCCTGCTCGGGCGGCGGCGGCCGGTGCCGGAGCTGCGCGCGCGCAACCGCCAGACCCGCGGCTTCGGCGAGCGGGTCGCCGTCAACTTCGTCATGCAGGGCTCGAACGCGGACATCATCAAGAAGGCGATGGTCGCGATCGAGCGGCGCCTGCGCGCCGAGGGCCGCTCGGCGCGGCTCGTCCTGCAGGTGCACGACGAGCTGCTGCTCGAGGCGGCCGACGCGGAGGCGTCGGCGGTGAAGGAGCTGGTGCGCGAGGAGATGTGCTCCGCCTACCCGCTCGACCCGCCGCTCGCCGTCGACGTCGGCGCCGGCGACTCCTGGGCCGACGCGAAGTCGTGACACTTCCGTATCGGTGCCTGGGCATGCCCAGGCACCGATACGAGACCGTGACGGCGGGGGCGCGGCGGGGTCAGGCGTACCCGAGCTCGGCGAGAAGCGCGCCCGCCTCGGCCTCGACGTCGGCGAGCTGCCCCGCGTCGAGGTCGCGCCGCCAGCGGCCGACCGAATCCGGGCGGAATCCGTCGAGCGCGCGGTGCAGCGGGGCGGGCTCGGAGCCGAGGAACGCCGCCAGGCGCTCCGCTTCCCCGGCCAGCGTCTCGTAGCGCAGCTCGAGCACCCGGGAGGCAAGTTGCAATTTGCAACTTGTCTCCCGGGCCGCGCTCACGTACCGCCGCCAGGCCCACGCGCAGCGGCGCGCCTCGGAGGCGCGCTCGAACTCCTCGCGGCGCTCCGGCTCGACCCAGAAGCGCGCGTGCGGGCCGTACGCGAGGCCCGCGTCGTCGGCGCCGCCGCGCGCCGACGAGAACCAGCCGCGCTCGAGCAGCGAGCAGACGACGTCGCGGCCGTCGCGCAGCGCGTGGACGGCGAGCGCGTCCGGATACGCGGCGAGCGCCGCCTCGAGCGAGAACGCGGTCTCCGGGGTCTGCTCGACCCCGCGCAGCCCCGTCGCGAGCCCGAGCAGGCGCACCCGCTCGAGGATCCGCCGCAGCTCGGCCGGGCCGGGCGACGAGGGCAGCGCCGCCTTCCACGGCGTCACCTCGTCCAGGTCGACGAACCCCGGCTGGGAGCCGAGCGCTGCGCCGAGGAAGGTCGTTCCGGAGCGCGGGCAGCCGACGACGAAGACGAGCCGCTCCTCGCGCGCGAGCCGCGCCTTCCGCGCCGCCCGCGGCGCGACCCGCGCGACCGCCGCCGCGTAGTCGCGCGCCTTCACAGGGCGTCCGGCAGCGAGTCCGGGACGAGGCCGAGCCCCTGCCGCAGCGTCTCGATCAGCTCCTGCGCCGCGTCGAGCAGGTCGGCGAGCCCCTCGATCTCCGCGCGCGGCACCTCCACGGTCACGCGTACCGGCGAGCGCGCCGTGGAGGAGAGCGCGAGCGTCTCCTCGTCGCCGCGCGCGAGCGCCGTCAGGTCGAGATACTCGTCCCGCCGCAGCCGCGCTCCCGGCCCGAACCGCTCCGCCGCGCCGCGCAGCCGCTCGGCGAGCACGCCCGGGTAGTGGCCGGGCACCGACACGGTCGCCTCGCCGCGCCGCAGCGAGACGCTCCAGCGCGGGTAGCCGTCGTCGCGCCGCTCGTGCCGCAGCACCGCGACGGCGACCGACTCGGTCTCTCCCACCGGGTAGCGCTCCTCCATCCGCCCAGCGTAACCATGCGGCCGGGCCAACCTTCCGGCCGCTCGGGCGTCAGAGCACATGGGGCTATACTGACCCGCCCTATGGCCAATCCCACGATCAACGACCCCAAGCTCGAGGAAGGCGTCTGGACGACTGGTCCGGACGGCGAGCTGATTCCGGACTACGAGTCGACCTTCCCGACGATCAACGAAGGGGAAGTCGTCAACGGCACCGTCGTCCGCGTGGACAAGGACGAGGTGCTCGTCGACATCGGCTACAAGTCGGAGGGCGTGATCCCCGTCTCCGAGCTGTCGATCCGGCGCTCGGTGAACCCCGCGGACGAGGTTTCCCTCGGCGACGAGATCGCCGCGCTCGTGATGACGAAGGAGGACGCCGAGGGCCGGCTGATCCTCTCGAAGAAGCGCGCCCGCTTCGAGATCGCCTGGAAGGCGATCGAGGCTGCGCACGAGCAGGGCGAGCCGGTCACCGGCCGCGTGATCGAGGTCGTCAAGGGCGGCCTGATCCTCGACCTCGGCGTGCGCGGCTTCCTGCCCGCGTCGCTCGTCGACATCCGCCGCGTGCAGGACCTGGACGAGTTCCTCGGCCAGGAGCTGCAGTGCAAGGTGATCGAGCTGAACCGCTCCCGCAACAACGTCGTGCTCTCCCGCCGCGCCGTGCTCGAGGAGGAGCGCAAGGAGCAGCGGCAGAAGATCCTCGACCGGCTCAACCCGGGCGACGTCGTCGAGGGCACGATCTCCAACATCGTCGACTTCGGCGCGTTCGTCGACCTCGACGGGATGGACGGCCTCATCCACATCTCCGAGCTGTCGTGGAGCCACGTCAACCATCCGTCCGAGGTGCTCGAGATCGGCCAGACCGTCAACGTCAAGGTGCTCGACATCGACCGCGACCGCCAGCGGATCTCGCTCGGCCTCAAGCAGACGCAGACCGACCCGTGGCAGCAGGTGCTCGAGAGCTACCAGCAGGGCGACGTCGTGCGCGGCACCGTCACGAAGGTGGTCACCTTCGGCGCCTTCGTCGAGATCCTGCCGGGCGTCGAGGGGCTCGTCCACATCTCCGAGCTGGCGCAGCACCACGTCGAGAACCCGCGCGAGATCGTCTCGCAGGGCGACGAGGTGAACGTCCAGATCCTCGAGGTCGACGCCGAGCGCCGCCGCCTCTCGCTCTCGCTCAAGCGGGTCGAGGGCGGCATGCCCGTGCAGCCGAAGCCCGGCGACGAGGCGGAGCCGCCCGCGCTCGACCTCTCCGAGGACGTGTTCGCAGACGAGCCCGCCGCCGTCGCGGAAGCCGACGAGGAGCCGGCCGCGGTGACGAGCGACGAGCCCGCCGAGGGCCCGGCCGACGACGCCGCGGACGACGCCGGGGTCACGGCGGTCACGTCCGACGAGCCCGCCGAGGGCCCGGGCGACGACGCCGCCGACGCGGACGAGCCGACGGCGTAGCGGTGCCACGGCCGCTCGCGGTCGCTCTCACCGGGGGGATCGGAGCCGGCAAGACCGAGGCGCTGCGCGCGTTCGCCCGCCACGGCGCGGCGACCGCGTCGAGCGACGAGGCGGTGCACCGGCTCTACCGCGAGGACGAGAGCCTGCGCGCGGCGCTGCGCGAGCGCTGGGGCGAGCGCGTCTTCCGGGACGGCGAGGTCGACCGGGCGGAGATCGGCCGGATCGTCTTCGCCGACCCGGACGAGCTGGCCTGGCTCGAGGCGGAGCTGCACCCGCGCGTGCGCGCGCTCGTCGACGCCTGGATCCGCGAGCAGGACGCGGGCGTCGTCGTGGTCGAGATCCCGCTCCTCTACGAGACGGGCGGCGAGGAGCGCTTCGACCGCGTCGTCGTCGTCACCGCGCCGGCGGAGCTGCGCGAGGCGCGGCGCGGCCCCGGCGACGGCCGCGAGCGCCGGCTCGTCCCGGAGGAGGAGAAGGTGCGCCGCGCCGACGTCGTCTACGTCAACGACGGCACGCTCGAGCAGCTCGACGCGTTCGTCCGCTCGGTCCTGGAGGAGCTGCGATCGTCCTCCTGAGGCGTCTCGTCGCCGTCGTCCTCGTCGTCGGCGCGCTCGGCGGCGCGTACGTCTACCTGCAGCGCACCGAGCCGCCCTGGTGGGCGCGGCTCTGGTACCCGCTCCGCTACGCGAGCATCGTGCGCGGCCACGCGGCGCACTACCGGCTGAGCCCGGCGCTGCTCGCGGCGGTGATCGAGCAGGAGTCGAAGTTCGACGCGAACGCCCGCTCGAGCGCGGGCGCGATCGGGCTGATGCAGCTGACGCCGCAGACCGCGCAGGGCATCGCCGAGTACACCGGCGGCGGCGACTTCGTCCTCTCCGACCTGACGAACCCGGAGATCAACGTCCGCTACGGCGCCTGGTACCTCCGCCACCTGCTCGACAAGTACCGCGACGAGCGGGCCGCGCTCGCCGCCTACAACGCGGGCCAGCGCAACGTCGACCGCTGGCGCGCCGCGCACCAGGGCGTCCAGTTCCCGGAAACCGCCGCCTACGTCGAGCGGGTGGAGCGGCTGAAGGAGATCTACCGCCGCGCCTACCCGTCCGAGCTGGGCCTCTCCCCGTAGCGCCCGCTCAGGCCTCGGCGCGCCGCTCCAGCTCGTTGCTCTTGTGGGCGAGCGCCGCGAAGCCCGCCTGGAGGAAGTCGTTGAGCCCGGCCGCGCCGAGCGTCCAGGTGAGCAGGCGCCCGAAGCGGGGCGCCACGATCTGGGTCGCGCCGAGCCCGGCGGCGATCCAGGTGCCGGCGCAGCGGGAGCAGGTGATCAGCTCGCCCACCGCCTGGCGCATGCCGCCGGTCTCGAGCACGTCCTCGCCGCCCTCGTGCGCGTGGCCGGCGACGAACGGCTCGCGGAGGAAGCTCGTCACCTCGTCGTGCGAGAGCGTCCGCGCCGCCTTGAACGTGGCGAGCGCGAGCGTGGTCAGGTCGAGCGCGGTGTGCTCGTACGGGTCGCGGTCGAGCGCGCGCGCGACCGCGCCGGCGGCGGCGAGGCCGCCCGCGAAGGTGGCCATGATCGCCGCGTACGCGCCGTGGGGAGGGGTGGAGGGCACCGATACCCTGTGTTCGCGATGGCCGAGCTGAAAACCACGAGCGCGTACCGGCCGACCGGCGACCAGCCGAAGGCGATCGAGACGCTCGCGGAGGGGCTGCTGGCGGGCGAGCGCTATCAGACGCTCGTCGGCGCGACCGGCACCGGCAAGACGGCGACGATGGCGTGGACGATCGAGCAGGTCGGCCGGCCGGCGCTCGTGATCGCCCACAACAAGACGCTCGCGGCGCAGCTCTGCAACGAGTTCCGGGAGTTCTTCCCGCACAACGCCGTCGAGTACTTCGTCTCCTACTACGACTACTACCAGCCGGAGGCGTACGTCCCGCAGGCCGACCTCTACATCGAGAAGGACAGCTCGCGGAACGACGACATCGACCGGCTCCGCCACGCCGCCACCTCCAACCTGCTCTCGCGGCGCGACACGATCATCGTCGCGTCCGTCTCCTGCATCTACGGCCTCGGCTCGCCGGAGGAGTACAAGGAGCGCGTCGTCTTCGTCGAGGTCGGCGAGGAGCACGACCGCGACGCGATGCTCCGCAAGCTGATCGACATCCAGTACGTCCGCAACGACACGCTGCTCGGCCGCGGCCGCTTCCGCGTGAAGGGCGACGTCGTCGAGCTGCAGCCGGCCTACTCGGAGACCGCCTACCGGATCTCCTTCTTCGGCGACGAGGTGGAGGCGATCACCCACTTCGACCCGCTCACCGGCGAGGTGCTCGCGAAGCACGACCAGATCACCGTGTTCCCGGCGACCCAGTACGTCACCTCGAAGCCGACGATCGAGCGCGCGGTCGGGGAGATCCGCGACGAGCTGGAGGCGCAGGTCGCGCGCTTCGAGGCGGAGGGGAAGCTGCTCGAGGCGCACCGGATCCGGCAGCGCACCGAGTACGACCTCGAGATGATGCAGGAGCTGGGCTTCTGCAACGGGATCGAGAACTACTCGCGGATCCTCGACGGCCGCCCCGAGGGCTCGGCGCCGCACACGCTGCTCGACTACTTCCCGTCCGACTTCGTCTGCTTCGTCGACGAGTCGCACCAGACGGTGCCGCAGATCGGCGGCATGTACGAGGGCGACCGCTCGCGCAAGCAGACGCTCGTCGACTTC
>DASSND010000014.1:0-3589 GCA_035688315.1 Gaiellaceae bacterium
GGCGGCGGGCGGCGGGAGCGAGACCGCGGCCGGCTCCGGCGACAGCAGCGCCCGCGACCGGGTCACGATCGCGGTCGCGGTGCTGGCAGCCCTCCTGCTCGGCGGCGCGGCCCGCGTGCTGGTGCGTCGTCGGGCGGCTCGGCGTCCGTAGCCGTCTCCTCGCCGACACCGGCGGCGAGCACCGCGACGAGCAGCGCGGCGCCGGACGCGATCGAGACCGCGGCCGCGAGCCGCTCAGCCCAGGCGGGAAGCACGGCGAGCACGTACGCGTCGCGCAGCACGGCGAGGAGCGCGAGCCCCTGGTAGAGCGCGAGGATGCCGATCGCCGTGTCGGCCACCGGCCGCCAGCCGCGACGGGCACGGAGGAGGGCGAGCGCGGCGGCGACCGAGCACGTGAGCGCGACGAGCGCGAGCTGTCCTCCCGAGACCGTCGGCCGGCCGTACAGCTCCCGGCCGAGCCTGGCCGCCGTCGCCGCGGCGAGCGCGAGCGCCGCCAGCGCCGCGGTCGCGGCCGCCTCCAGTCGAGCCTCGCGCAGGCGCAGCAGCGCCGGCACGAGCGCGGCCGCGAGCAGGAGCGGCCAGAACCAGAGCAGCGACGGCCGGGCGCCCTCGCGCAGCGTCCCGGTGACCTGCGTCCTGCGGCCGTCGACGACGAGCGGGACGAGCCAGCGGCCGAGCTGCACGTTCCCGGCCGGATGCGCCGCGAGCGCCGCCGCGTGCAGCCGGTCCTCGTGCCACGACGTCGAGCGTCCGGCCGAGAGCCGTTTCCAGACCGGCGGCGTCGCCGGCTCGCGCGGCGGCACGAGCGGACGGGCGCGGTTCAGGAACCAGGTCGCCGAGCGCGTGTTCGCCTCGATGCCGCGCGCCGAGATCCGCAGGTACGGCTCGCCGCGGACGCCGAGCACGAGGACGCCGTGCGGGCTCGCGACGCGCAGCCAGAGCCGCTGGTCGCCGTCCACGACCTTCGCCTCGACGCCCGCCGGCGCGGACGTCACGCGGGCGAGGTAGCTCGTGGCGGCGGGCGCGACGCGGCCCGCATGCGCGTCGGCGCGCGCCGGCAGCAGCACCGCCGCCGCGAGCGCGGCGGCGAGCGCGCCCGCCGCCCTACGCACCTGCGACGGCGCGGATCGTGCGGGCGACGTCCGCGGCGCGGAACGGGTAGAGCCAGAGCGCGCGCTGGTCGCCGTTCGCGTCGACCAGATAGGTCGCCTCGGTGTGGGAGATGTCGTGGACGGTCACGCCCGTCACCGTCTTCGGCGCGTCGCTGACGCCGATCCGGTAGCGCTGCCACACCGGCGCGAGCGCCGAGCCGGGGCCGACCGCCCAGTGCCAGTCCGCCGTGAGCTTCCACTTCCCCACGTCCTGCAGCAGGACGCGGCGCGCGTTGCCCCATTTGTTGACGCTGACGGCCACGATCGCGGGCCGCCGGGCGGCGGGGAAGCCGGCGACCGCCTCGGTCAGGATCTTCGCCTCGGTCGGGCAGAGGTCGCGGCAGAGCGGGTCGATGAACGTCAGCAGCACCGGACGACCGCGGAAGCGGGCCAGCGAGACGGGGCTCCCGGCCTGGTCGGTCAGCGAGAAGTCCGGCGCCGGGAGCTTCCCCGCCGCCCAGCGCGCGGCCGGCAGGTGGGAGACGCCGCTCAGCCGCAGCGGCGGCGTCGCGGGCTCGGGCGAGCTGCGGACGATCTCGACGAGGAGGCCGGAGGCGATCCCGACGAGGAGCGCGACTCCCCAGAGGAGCCGGCGCAGGCGGCGAAACGGGTCGCCCGCCGGCACGGAATGCGGCTGCACGGTCACGGGCTGCAGGGAGTATCGCACGCCGCTTGACGCCTGCCGCCGGATCTGCGAGATTCACTGCCGCTGAGTCCCTGTGAGCCCTCGGGCTCGCGGGGACTCGGCGTTTTCGGGGTCGAGATCGAGGAGGCGGCATGGCGACGACGACGTTGAGCTCGGCGGGGATCCGCTGGGACCTGGGCGACCTGTCGCCGGGAGCCGACGCGGCGCGGCAGGAGTGGGAGCAGCTGCTCGAGCGCGGCCGCGCGTTCGCGGCGCGGTACCGCGGCACCGTCGGGACGCAGGGCGCCGGCGCGCTGCGCGCGCTGCTCGACGAGTTGGACGCGCTCTTCGAGGACGCGTCCCGCGCGGGCTTCTACGCGACCGCGCGCGAGCACACGATGGCGACCGACGCCGAGACGAACGACCTCGCGACGCTCGTCCGCGACCGCGCAGCCGACCTCGAGAACCTCGTCCTCTTCGTCGAGCTGGAATGGCTCGCGCTCGACGACGCGGTCGTCGACGAGCTGCTCGAGGCCGCGGAGCTGGAGCCGTACCGGCACAAGCTGCGCGTCGCGCGCGACGAGCGGCCGTACGTGCTCGGCGAGCCCGAGGAGCAGGCGCTGAACGCGCGCAAGCCGGGCATCGAGGCGTGGGAGTCGCTCCACGGCCGCCAGCTCGCGACGCTCACCGTCGACTTCGACGCCGGCGCCGGGGAGGAGCCGCACACGATCGACCGGCTGCTCGCCTACGTGTACGCGCCCGATCGCGGGCTGCGGCTGCGCGCGCTCGACGCGCTCTACTCCGGTCTCGGCAGGGTCGCCGACGTGCAGGCCGCCTGCTACGACGCGCTCGTCGGCGACCGGCTCTCGCTCGACCGGCTGCGCGGCGTCCCCGAGCCGATGCTGCCGACGAACATGCGCAACGAGCTGGACGGCGAGGTGGTGGAGCGGATGCTCCGCGCGATCGAGGAGCACTATCCGCTCGGGCGCCGCTGGTTCGGGCGCAAGGCGGAGGTGCTCGGTCTGCCGCGGCTCGAGCTGGCCGACCAGTACGCGCCCGTCGGGCAGGACCGGGAGGTCGCGTGGCCGGAGGCGGTGGAGATCGTCGACGGGTCGCTCTGCGACTTCGACCCGCGGCTCGCCGAGATCTTCCGCGCGGTGGTCGAGCGCGGCCACGTCGACGCGGAGCCGCGTCCCGGCAAGGCGGGGGGCGCCTACTGCAACTCCGTGTCGAGGCACGTCCTCCCGTACGTGCTGATGAACTACACCGACCGGCTGCGGGACGTCGTCACGCTCGCGCACGAGTTCGGCCACGTGACGCACGGGACGCTCGCGCTCGAGCGGCAGCCGTACCGCTCGTACCGGGTCGGGATCGCGGTCGCGGAGGTGCCGTCCACGTTCGCGCAGCTGCTCGCGGTGGAGCGGCTGCTCGACCGCGAGGAGGATCCGTCGACGCGCGCGATGCTGCTCGCCGACCGCGCCGAGAACGCGATGGCGTCGATCTTCCGGCAGACGGTGCTCGCCCGCTTCGAGCAGCGCGCGTATGCGCTGCGCGGCGAGGGGAAGGCGTTGACGAACGAGCGGCTGAGCGGGATCTGGATCGAGGAGAACGAGCGCTACTACGGCGACTCGATCGCGCTTCCCGAGGGCTACCGGATCGGCTGGGCGTACATCCCGCACTTCATCATCACGCGCTTCTACACGTACGCCTACTCGTTCGCGCATCTCGTCGCGTTCACGCTGGTCGCGCGCTGGCGCGAGGATCCGGGCGCGTTCACGCCGGCGTATCTGGAGTTCCTCGCGAGCGGCGGCTC
>DASSND010000032.1:0-70772 GCA_035688315.1 Gaiellaceae bacterium
GCTCTCCGGCTCCGGCAAGTCCTCGCTCGCCTTCGACACGATCTACGCCGAGGGGCAGCGCCGCTACGTCGAGTCGCTCTCCGCGTACGCGCGCCAGTTCCTGCAGATGATGGAGAAGCCGGACGTCGACCACATCGACGGGCTGTCGCCGGCGATCTCGATCGACCAGAAGACCACCTCGCGCAACCCGCGCTCGACGGTCGGCACCGTCACCGAGATCTACGACTACCTCCGCCTGCTCTTCGCACGGGTCGGGCGGCCGCACTGCCCGGTCTGCGGCAAGCCGATCGCCGGCCAGTCGATCGACGCGATCGTCGACCAGGTGCTCCAGCTCGCGGAGGGGACGCGCTTCACCGTCAACGCGCCGCTCGTGCGCGGCCGCAAGGGCGAGTTCAAGGACGTCTTCGAGGAGCTGGTCCGCGAGGGCTTCACCCGCGTCAAGGTCGACGGCGAGACGCACCTGCTCGAGGAGGGCGTCCCCGAGCTGGACAAGAAGTTCAACCACACGATCGAGGTGGTCGTCGACCGGCTCGTGCTGAAGGGCGACCTGCGCCTGCGGCTCACCCAGTCGATCGAGGCCGCCGCCGGGCTCGCCGAGGGGCTCGTCGCGATCGACCTCGTCGACGGCGGCGAGCCGCTGCTCTTCTCGCAGAACTTCGCTTGCCCCGACCACGGCGTCTCGCTGCCCGAGCTGCAGCCGCGCATCTTCTCCTTCAACGCGCCGCACGGCGCCTGCCCGCGCTGCACCGGCCTCGGCTCCCAGCAGGAGATCGACCCCGACCTGCTCGTCCCCGACCCCTCGCTCTCGATCGACGACGGCGCGCTCGTGCCGTGGTCGGTGGGCGGCTCCTCCGGCTTCTACGAGGCGGTCATCCAGGCGATCGCCGAGCGCTACGAGATCGACACCTCGAAGCCGTGGAGCGAGCTGAGCGAGGAGCAGCAGCGCAGGTTCCTGCACGGCACCGACGGCGAGCGGATCTACGTCACCTACCGCAACCGGATGGGGCGGCGGCGCCAGTACATGCTCGCGTTCGAGGGGATCGTCTCCTCGCTCGAGCGGCGCTACAAGGAGACCGACTCGTCGCAGCAGCGCGAGCGGATCGAGGAGTACATGTCGTTCCGGCCCTGCCCGGTGTGCAAGGGGGCGCGGCTCAAGCCGGAGGTGCTCGCCGTCACCGTCGGCGGCCGCTCGATCCACGAGTTCACGCAGCTCTCGGTCACCGCGGCGCTCCGCTTCCTGCGCTCGCTCGAGCTGACGCCGACCGAGGAGCTGATCGGGCACCGGATCGTCAAGGAGATCCGCGAACGGCTCACCTTCCTCGACGACGTCGGCGTCGGCTACCTGACGCTCGACCGCGCGGCGGCGACGCTCTCGGGCGGCGAGGCGCAGCGGCTGCGGCTCGCGACGCAGATCGGCTCCCAGCTCTTCGGCGTCCTCTACATCCTCGACGATCCGTCGATCGGGCTGCACCAGCGCGACAACGCGCGCCTGATCGAGACGCTCGAGCGGCTGCGCGACATCGGCAACACCGTCGTCGTCGTCGAGCACGACGAGGAGATGATGCGGCGCAGCGACTGGCTCGTCGACATGGGGCCGGGCGCGGGCGTCCACGGCGGCGAGCTGGTCGCCGAGGGGCCGGCCGCGAAGGTGGCGCGCAACAAGAAATCGGTGACGGGGCGGTTCCTCTCCGGCGAGCGCGCGATCGCGATCCCGCGGCGGCGCGGGGAGGACCGCGGCGTGTTCACGGTGCGCGGCGCGGCGCAGCACAACCTCAAGGGCATCGACGTCGAGTTCCCGGTCGGGAAGTTCGTGTGCGTCACCGGCGTCTCAGGCTCCGGCAAGTCGACGCTCGTGAACGAGATCGTCTTCAAGGCGCTCGCGAACCGGCTGAACCGGGCGCGCGTGAAGCCGGGCGCGCACGTCACCGTCGAGGGCGTCGAGGTGTTCGACAAGGTGATCGAGATCGACCAGAAGCCGATCGGGCGGACGCCGCGCTCCAACCCGGCCACCTACACCGACCTCTTCACGCACATCCGCGAGCTGTACTCGCTGACGCCGGAGGCGAAGGTGCGCGGCTACAAGCCGGGCCGGTTCTCGTTCAACGTGCGCGGCGGCCGCTGCGAGACGTGCAAGGGCGACGGCCAGATCAAGATCGAGATGCACTTCCTGCCGGACGTGTACGTGCCCTGCGAGACGTGCAAGGGCGCGCGCTACAACCGCGAGACGCTCGAGGTGCGCTTCAAGGGCCGCTCGATCGCGGACGTGCTCGAGATGTCGGTCGAGGAGGCGCTCGCGTTCTTCGCGAAGATCCCGAAGATCCGGCGGCGGCTGCAGACGCTCCACGACGTCGGGCTCGACTACATCAAGCTCGGCCAGCCGGCGACGACGCTCTCCGGCGGCGAGGCGCAGCGGGTGAAGCTCGCCGCCGAGCTGTGCAAGGTGGCGACCGGGAAGACGCTCTACATGCTCGACGAGCCGACGACGGGCCTCCACTTCGCCGACATCGAGAAGCTCCTGGAGACGCTGCAGCGGCTCGTCGACGGCGGCAACACGATGGTCGTGATCGAGCACAACCTCGACGTGATCAAGCAGGCCGACTGGGTGATCGACCTCGGCCCGGAGGGCGGCGAGGCGGGCGGCGAGATCGTCGCGGCCGGCACGCCCGAGCAGGTCGCCGCGGTCGAGGGCTCGTTCACCGGCGCGTTCCTCCGGCACGTCCTGCCGGCACCCGCGGTCGCGGCGGCGTAGGGGCTAGAGGACGGCCTGCGTCTGGGTGACGCGGGCGACGAGCGTGCCGGCGTCGTCGTGCAGCTCGGTGTCGACGACGATCGTGCGACGGCCGACGTGGAGCGGGCGGCTCGTCGCGTGGACGTGGCCGGCGCGGACGGCGGCGAAGAAGTTCGTCTTCGACTCGATCGTCGCGGTGCCGCGCGCCTCGGCGGGGAGGTTGAGGAAGGCGCAGAAGCCGCCGGCGTTGTCGGCGAGGCCCATCAGCGCGCCGCCGTGCAGGATCCCGCCGGCGGTGCAGCGGTCCTCGGACCAGGCGAGCCGGGCGCGCACCTCCTGCGGCGACGCGGAGACGACCTCGATCCCGAGGAACGCCGTGAACGGC
Organism: Gaiellaceae bacterium; assembly: GCA_035688315.1. Taxonomy (GTDB): domain Bacteria; phylum Actinomycetota; class Thermoleophilia; order Gaiellales; family Gaiellaceae; genus Palsa-739. Next base: position 3,114 of record DASSND010000032.1, read on the forward strand.
GCGGCCGCCGCCACCTGCGCCGTCAGCTCCGGATCGGGCCTCGCCTCGTCCATCGCGGACGAGTCTCCCAGGTCCGGAACGGCCGCGGCCGCGAGAGGCGGCTACCCTCTTCGCGATGGGCGTCGACGCCGCACGCACCTCCCCGTTCGACCGCACCTGGTGGCTGCGCGCGCCCGCGGTGCTGCTCGCGCCGCGGGCCGTCTTCGCGTCGCTCCGCGACGACTCCGACGAGGCCGTCCAGGCGCGCCAGGAGCCGCTCACCGCGCTCGCGGGGCTCGCCGGGATCGCCGGCGTGCTCGGGACGCCCGTCGCCCGCCACCTGCTCAACGACTCCCAGTTCTCGCTCGCGCTGATCCCCGTCTGGGCGTTCATCGGCGGCGTCGTCTACGCGCTCGCCGTCTACTGGCTCGGCGGCGGCCTCCTCTACGGCGCCGCGCGCCGGCTCGGCGGGCTCGGCAGCTACCGGCGCGCCCGCCACCTGCTCGCGCTCGCCGCCGCGCCGCTCGCGCTCACGCTCGTCACCCTCTGGCCGCTCCGGATCGCGGTCTACGGCCAGGATCTCTTCCGCACCGGCGGCGACGACTACGGCCGCGGCGACGCGATCTTCGGCGCCTTCCTCGCGGCCGCGTTCGCCTGGAGCGCGTGGCTGCTCGTCGTCGGCATCCGCAGCGTGCACGGCTGGACGTGGGCGCGCGCGCTCGCAGCCGCCGCGCTCGCCGCCGCGTTCCCGGCCCTCGTCGTCGCCGCGACGACGCTCTAGCGCGGCGCGTCGACGCGGCCGAGCGCCGCCTCGAACGCGGCCCGCTCCTCCTCGGGCATGCCGTACGTGTGCTGCTCCTCGGGGAAGGCGCCGCTCCGCACCTCGTCGGCGTACGCCTCGAGCGCCTCCCGGATCGCGCCGCCGAGGTCGGCGTACCGCTTGACGAACCGCGGTGCGCGGCCCTCGTAGAAGCCGAGCATGTCGTGCCAGACGAGCACCTGGCCGTCGCAGCCGGCGCCCGCGCCGATGCCGATCGTGGGGACGGCGAGCGCGCGCGTGGCCGCCTCGGCGACCGCCGGCGGCACCGCCTCGAGCACGATCGCGAAGCAGCCCGCCGCCTGCAGCTCGAGCGCGTCCGCGACGAGCTGCGCGGCCCGCTCCGCCGTCCGCCCCTGCGCCTTGAAGCCGCCGAGCACCGTCGCCGTCTGCGGCGTCAGCCCGACGTGGCCCATCACCGGGATCCCGGCGCCGACGATCGCCCGCGCCCGCGCGACCGTCGTGCCGCCGCGCTCCAGCTTGACCGCGTCCGCGCCGCCCTCCTTGACGAGCCGCACCGCGTTCCGCACCGCCTGCTCGTCCGACTCCTCGTAGGAGCCGAACGGCATGTCCGCGACGACGAGCGGCCGCTTCGCCCCGCGCGTCACCCACTGCGTCATGAACACGATCTCCTCGAGCGACACCGGCACCGTCGACTCGCGGCCGTGGACGACCATCCCGGACGAGTCGCCGACGAGGATCACGTCCACGCCCGCCGCGTCGGCGAGGCGGCCGCTCGGCGCGTCGTAGGCGGTGACCATCACGATCCGGTCGCCGCGGCGCTTCATCTCACCCAGCTCCGGGAGCGGCAGCTTGCCCGCCGTCCACGACGCGTACCGCTTGGGCTTCTCGGTCATCGGATCTCTCCTTCCAGGAGGACGTTGTCGATCAGACGGACGCCGCCGACGCGGACGGCGGCGGCGAGAACGCTGGCGTCGCCGAGGTCGAGCACCTCGACGTACTCCGGTTCCAGCTCCGCGAGCGCCTCGCGGGCGACCGCGACCGGGTCGGCGGAGCCGACGGCGGCGAGGTGGAGCGCCCGCGGGAGCGCGAGCGCGTCGCGGCGCTCCTCGGCGCTCAGCCGGGCGTTCCGGGACGAGAGCGCGAGCCCGTCCTCGTCGCGCACCGTCGGGACGACCCGGATCGCGACCGGGACGTGTAGGTCGCGGACGAGCCGCCGGATCACGATCGCCTGCTGCGCGTCCTTCTGGCCGAAGTAGGCGCGCGCCGGGCGCACGAGGTTGAAGATCTTCAGGCACACGGTCGCGACCCCGCGGAAGTGGCCCGGCCGCGCCTCGCCCTCGGCGCCCGCGTCGCCGGGTTCGACCCAGGTCGAGAAGCCGTCCGGGTACAGCTCCTCCGGCGGCGGCGCGAAGACGACGTCGACGCCCTCCGCGGCGGCCAGCTCGAGGTCGCGCCCCTCGTCGCGCGGGTACGCAGCGAGGTCGGCGGGATCGTCGAACTGGGCCGGGTTGACGAAGATCGAGGCGACGACGACCTCGTTCTCGGCGCGCGCGGCGCGGAAGAGCGCCGCGTGGCCGCCGTGGAGCGCGCCCATCGTCGGCACGAGCCCGGTTCCGGCCGCCGGTTCCAGCTCCGCGATGCTGCGCACGACGTTCACGCGAGCAGCACCGTCGCCCCGGCGAGCGTCTCGTAGAGGTGCTCCAGCTCCGGCCGCGCCGCGCGGATCGCGGCGGTGTGCGCCTCGACCGTCTCCCAGTCGCCGCGCGCGATCGGGCCGGTCAGCTCGAAGCCGTTCTCGATCGTGCGCGTCATCAGGCGGACGAGCCCCTCCGCGGGCACGCCGAGCCGCGTCGCCGCCCGCTGCAGCGTGACGACGTAGTTGGACGCGAAGACGGCGCCCGCGTGGTAGAGCGTGCGCGCCTCGTCGGCCAGCTCGAAGGGACGGAGGCCGAGCGTCTCGGCGAGCCGGGTCGCGACCGCGAGCGCGTCGGGGCTCTCGCCGGTGACCGCGCCCCACGCGCCGTCGAGCTGGGCGGGATCGCCGCTGCGGTCGAAGGTCTGCAGCGGGTGGACGGAGAAGCGGCGCTCGTGCGGCGCGAGCGCGCCGAGCGGCGTCGCACCGGAGACATGGCCGATCCACGCACGTCCCGGGGTCAGACCCCCGGCCACGTCCGCGATGGACGAGTCCGGGACGCAGAGCAGGACGACGTCCGGGTCGTCCGCGCCCACGGCGACGCCCCGCTCGCGCAGGCGGGCGGTGAGAGCGGAGCCGACGCGCCCCGAGCCGATGACCTGGATTCGTTCGAACACCGAAAGCTCCAGCTCCGTAGCGGATGCCGGGCACCGCGGAGTCTACCCCGCGTGTAGCGTCGCACGCGTGAGGCAGGTCGAGATGCCCACCGCCGAGGACGTCGGCGCGGCGCGGGAGCGGATCCGCGGGCTCGTCGCCGACACGCCGCTCGTCGAGAGCGCCGCGTTCGGCGCGGCGCTCAAGCTCGAGTCGTTCCAGCCGACCGGCTCCTTCAAGGTGCGCGGCGCGGCCGCGGCGCTCACCGCGCTGCCGCCGGGGACGCGCGTCGTCGCCGCGTCGGCGGGCAACCACGGCCTCGGCGTCGCGTGGGCTGCGGAGCGGCTCGGCGTCGAGGCGACCCTCGTCGTCGCCGAGACCGCCTCCCCGGCCAAGGTGGAGGCGCTGCGCCGCTTCCCGGCCCGGCTCGTCCTGCACGGCGGCGACTACGACGCCGCCGAGGCGCACGCCCTCGAGCTGGCCGCCGCCGAGGAGGCCCGCTTCGTCTCGCCGTACAACGACCGCGACGTGATCGCCGGCCAGGGCACGCTCGGTCTCGACCTCCTGGACGCGGGCGGCGGCGAGGCGACGCTCGTCGTCCCGGTCGGCGGCGGCGGGCTCGCCGCCGGGATCGGCCTCGTCGCCGCGCCCGCCGGCGCGCGGATCGTCGGCGTCGTCCCCGAGGCGTCGCCCGCGCTGCGGGCCGCGCTCGCCGCCGGCCGCGCCGTGCCGGTGCGCGTGCGCGAGACGCTCGCCGACGGCCTCGCCGGCAACATCGAGCCGGGCAGCGTCACCGTCCCGCTCTGCTCGCGCCTGCTCGACGACCTCGTCGCCGTGAGCGAGGAGGAGCTTGCGGAGGCGATGCGCCTGCTCGCCCGCGAGCACGGACTCGTCGCCGAGGGCTCCGGCGCCGCGGCCGCCGCCGCCCTGCTCGCCGGCAAGGTCGAGCGCGACCGGCGCGCGGTCGCGATCGTCAGCGGCCGCAACGTCGCCCCGGCGACGCTCGCGCGCGTCCTCGCCGAGTAGACTGGGGCCATGCCGATCTACGAGTACGTCTGCATGGAGTGCGAGTCGCACTTCGAGGAGCTCGTCCGCGGCGACCAGGAGGTCGCCTGCCCGGACTGCAGCGCCACGAACGTCTCCCGCCAGTTCTCCTCCTTCGCGGTGCACGGCGTCGCCAAGCCGGCGTCCGTCGGCGGCGGGGGCGGCGGCTGCTGCGGCGGCTCCTGCGGCTGCGGCCACTGAGGCCGAGCCCGTGAGCGGGGGGGAGAGCGGCGAGCAGCTCACGCGCGCCGAGCACGAGCTGCTGCAGGCGGAGCTGGCCGAGCTGGAAGGGCCGAAGCGGCGCGAGATCGTCGAGGCGATCGCGGTTGCGCGCGCCCACGGCGACCTCTCCGAGAACTTCGAGTACCACGCCGCGAAGGACGAGCAGGGGCTGCTCGAGCGGCGGATCGCGATCCTCCGCGACCGGCTCCAGCGCGCCGAGGTGATCGACGAGGCGGCCGCGGCGGCGAGCGGCGTCGTCACCGTCGGCTCCCGCGTCGAGCTGGAGCGGGAGGACGGCGAGCGGATGCACGTCGACATCTCGAGCGTCGGCGGCGTCTCGCCGGAGTCGCCGGTCGGCCGGGCGCTGCTCGGCAGGGCGGCGGGCGACGAGATCGAGGTCGAGGCGCCGCGCGGCACCTGGCGGGCGACCGTCGTGTCCGTCGGACGCGCGTCGTAGAGTCCCACGCGTGAGTGCGGTCCCGGTCGAGCACGTCGATCCCCTCGGCGCGTACGCCGACTCGATCGCCGGCTGCACGCGCTGCCGGCTCGCGCAGGGGCGCACCCAGGTCGTCTTCGGCGCCGGCAACCCGGACGCCGACCTGCTCTTCGTCGGCGAGGCGCCCGGCTTCCACGAGGACAAGCAGGGCGTCCCGTTCGTCGGCCAGGCCGGCAAGCTGCTGGCCGGGCTGCTCGAGGGCGTCGGCCTGCGCCGCGAGGACGTCTATATCGCGAACGTCCTCAAATGCCGTCCGCCCGGGAACCGCGACCCGCAGCCGGACGAGATCGAGGCGTGCGAGCCGCATCTCTTCCGGCAGATCGAGCTGATCCAGCCGCGGGTGATCGCGACGCTCGGCAACTTCGCGACGAAGCTCCTCTCCGGCAGCCCGGTCGGGATCACGCGCGTGCACGGCCAGGAGCGGCCGCTCACGATCGCCGGCCGCAGCGTCCTGCTCTACCCGCTCTACCACCCGGCCGCGGCGCTCTACACGCCGGCGATGCTGAAGGTGCTCGAGTCCGACTTCGCGCGGCTGCCGGAGCTCCTCGGCGTCGCCGCCGCGCCCGCGCCGGTCGCCGCCGTCCCGGCCGACCCGGAGCCCGCGGTCGAGGCGCCGGCCGAGCAGCTTTCGTTCTTCTAGAGCGGCTCGGCGAGACCCTCGACCGCGACCATGCGGAGGTTCGCGGCGCCCTCGCGGAGCGCGCGCGCCTCGCGGTACTCCGGCGAGTCGTACCACCGCTTCGCGGCCTCGAGGTCCTCGAACTCGAGGATGACGACGCGGGACGGGTTCCAGTCGCCCTCGAGGACGGCCAGCTCGCCGCCGCGGGCGACGAAGCGGCCGCCGCCGGCACGGACGGCGCCGGGCGAGGCGGCCTTGTAGCGCTCGTAGCGCTCGGGGTCGTGCACGTCGGTCTCGACGATCACGTAGGCGGGCATGCTTGGATCGTACGTGTGGAGACGCTGGCGACCTCGCCGGAGGAGACGGAGACGCTCGCGGGCGCGCTGGCGCGGCGGCTCGAGCCCGGCGACGTCGTGACGGTCGCGGGGGAGCTGGGCGCCGGCAAGACGACCTTCGTGCGGGGCGCGTGCGCGGCGCTCGGCGTCCGCGAGCGGGTGACGAGCCCGACCTACACGATCGGCCACCGCTACCACGGCGACGGGGTGGAGGTCTCCCATCTCGACCTCTACCGCTTCCAGGGCGTCTCCGCGGCCGAGTGGGGCGACCTCGAGCCGTATTTCGAGGGGGCGATCGCGTTCGTGGAGTGGCCGGAGGCGGGGGAGGGCGTGCTGCCGCGGCCGCGCTTCGTCGTGCGCATGCGGCATGCTGGCGGCGGCAGATCGGTGGCGATCGACGAGTGCTGACGTTGGCGTTCGACACGGCGACCCAGGCGGCGACGAGCGCGCTCGTCGACGACTCCGAGGTGCTCGCGGAGCGCGTCTCGCGGGCGCAGACGCTGCTCGAGGACGTCGACGCCCTGCTCCGACAGGCGGGGGCGCACCCCGGCGACCTCGACCGGCTCGCCGTCGGGATCGGGCCGGGCAGCTTCACCGGCGTCCGCATCGGGCTCGCCGTGGCGCGCGGGCTCGCGCTCTCGCTCGGGCTCCCGGGCGCGGGCGTCTCGACGCTCGCCGCGCTCGCCGCCGGCGCGCCGGACGCCCTGCCGGTCGTCGACGCGCGCCGGCGCGAGGTGTTCGCGCTCCTCGACGGCGAACCGCGCGTGCTCGCTCCGGCCGAGCTGCCCGTCGAGGCCGGGACGCTCCTCGTCGGCGACGGCGCCGTCCGCTACCGCGAGCAGCTCGAGGAGCGAGGCGCCGAGATCCCTCCCGACGGGGACGAGCGTCACCTCCCGCGCGCCCGCTTCCACGCCGCGCTCGCGGGCGAGCCCGTGCCGGTGGAGGAGCTGGAGCCGCTCTACCTGCGCGTCCCGGACGCGGAGAGGGGCCTGCGGCCGTGACGACGATCGAGCTGCGCCGCCTCGGGCTCTCCGACCTCCGCGAGATCGAGGAGATCGAGCGCCGCTGCTACCCGACGCCGTGGTCGCGCTCGATGTTCGCGGGCGAGCTGGCGAAGCCGTCCTCGATCTGCCTCGGCGCGTTCGCCGCCGACGACGAGCGCGGCGCCCTCTGCGGCTACCTGATCGTCTCCCGCTACGTCGACGCGTGGCACGTGATGAACGTCGCCGTCGACCCGGACCATCGCGGCCGCGGGATCGCGACGATGCTGCTGGAGCGGCTCTTCGAGCTGACCGAGCCCGACGCGCGCCGCGGCTACACGCTCGAGGTGCGCGTCTCGAACGCGACCGCGATCGGCCTCTACGAGCGGCTCGGCTTCGAGGCGCGCGGCATCCGCCGCGGCTACTACACGGACAACCGCGAGGACGCCCTGATCATGTGGCGCGACCCGGCCGTGCCCGCGTGACTCCCGTGCCGGACCCGAGAGGACCGGCCGTGTCCGGAAGCGACGTCTGCGGCGGCGGCGAGGTCGCGGACACCGCTCCAGCACGTCGCTCGCGCGTGTGGAAGGCAGTCACGGTCCCGTGACGATCCTCGGAGGACCGGCCAGGTCCGAAGGCGGCAGGAGATGATCCTCGGGATCGAGACGTCGTGCGACGAGACCGCGGCGGCGCTCGTCACGGAGGGCGGGGAGATCCGCGCGAACGTCGTCTCCTCGCAGGCCGACCTGCACGCACGCTACGGCGGGGTCGTGCCGGAGGTCGCCTCGCGCCGGCACCTGGAGCTGGTCGCGCCCGTCGTCCGCGAGGCGCTGTCCGACGCAGGCGCGACGCTCGACGGCGTGGAGACGGTGGCGGTCACGCGCGGGCCGGGGCTGATCGGGGCGCTTCTCGTCGGGCTCGCGGCGGCGAAGGCGATCGCGTGGTCGCGGCGGCTGCCGCTCGTCCCGGTCGACCACCTCGACGGGCACGTCGCGTCGCTCTACCTGCAGCCCGACCCGGTCGAGCCCCCGTTCCTCTGCCTGCTCGCGAGCGGCGGCCACACCCAGCTGCTCGACGTCCGCGACCACGGCGAGCACGAGCTGCTCGGCACCACGCTCGACGACGCCGCCGGGGAGGCGTTCGACAAGGGCGCGCGCCTGCTCGGGCTCGGCTACCCGGGCGGCCGCGAGATCGACCGGCTCGCGCGCGACGGCGACCCGCACGCCTTCGACTTCCCGGTCGCGCGCGTCCCCGGCCTCGACTTCTCCTTCTCCGGGTTGAAGACCGCGCTGCTCTACGCCGTCCGCGACCTCGAGCCGGCGGAGCTGGAGCGACGGCGCGCCGACCTCGCCGCGTCCTACCAGCGGGCGATCGTCGCCGCGCTCGTCGGGCGCGTCCGCGAGGCGGCTGCGGCGACCGGACGCGACCGGATCGCGATCGTGGGCGGCGTCGCGGCCAACTCGGCGCTGCGCGCGTCGCTCCCGGACGCGGCCGCCGCGCCGCTCGCGCTCTGCACCGACAACGCGGCCATGATCGCGTCCGCGGCACGCTGGGCCGAGCCCGCGCCCTATCCGGCGTACCTCGGCCTCGACGCGTATGCGTCCCGCTAGAGCGCTCGCGTGCCTCGTCGTCGCCGCCGTCGCCACCGGCGGCGCGGTGCTCTGGAGCATGCGGTCCGGCGACCGCGCGGGCGCGACGCTGGCGCCTCCGTCCGCCGGACGTGCCGCCTGGCGGAGCGTCGTCGGCACGCGCCCCGAGCTTTCGCTGCCGCAGCGGGCGATCGTCGTCCTGCGCACCCCGTCGGTCGCGCGACGGCTCGCCGCCGCCGGCGGCAGTGCGAGCGGGGCGGAGGAGATCGCGTGGAGCGGCGCGGCGCTCGCCGCGCAGGACGCCCTCCTCGCGCGGCTGCGCGCCTCCGGTCTCGACCTTGCGCCGGAGCTGCGCTTCACCCGGGCGCTGGACGGCTTCTCGGCGCGTCTCGACCCGGCCGACGTGCCTCGGGTCGAGCGGGACACCGAGGTCGCCGGCGTGTACCCGGTCCGCGTCGCCTACCCGGCCGCCGATTCGACCGCGGTGCTCGCCGGCGCGGCATTCGGCGCCGGGTCGGGGCGCCGTCCGCCGCCGCACCCGCCCGGGCTCGACGGCTCCGGGGTGACGATCGCCCTCCTCGACACGGCCGTCGCGCGCGCGTTGCCGTTCCTCCATCACGCCGTCCTGCCGGAGATCGACGTCGTCGGCGGCCGCGGCGACCCGCTGCGCGAGCCGCACGGCACCGAGATCGCCGGCCTCGTCGTCGGCCGCGGGGGTCCCGGGGGACTCGCGGGCTCGGCGCCCGGCGCCACGCTGCTGCCGATCCGCGTCGCCGGCATGCAAAAGGACGAGCACGGCAGGAGCGCCGTCTTCGCACGCAGCGACCAGCTGCTGGCGGGGCTCGAGCGGGCGGTCGACCCGAACGGCGACGGCGACGAGCACGACGCCGTCCGGATCGCGCTCGTCCCGCTCGCGGAACCGTTCGCGGCCTTCCCCGACGGCCCCGAGGCGGAGGCAGCGGCCGGCCTCGCCGCGCTCGGGACGCTCCTCGTCGGGGCGGCCGGAAACGACGGCGCGGCTTCCCCCGCGACCGGCGACCTCGCCGCGCCGGGCGGCGCCCCCGCCGCGTTGACGGTCGCCGCGGTCGACGCGCGCGCGAGCCTGCAGGCCGTCCGGGTCTCGGTCGACGCCGGTGCCTCCTCGTACGCCGGGACCGTGCCGGGCGCCGGCGCGGTCCTGCCCGACCGCGCGCTCGACCTCGTCATGTCGGACGCGCCTGTCGTCGGCGACCGCGCCGCGCTCGTGCGGGCCGGGGCCGACCTCGCCGCCGCCGTCCGGCGGGCCGCCGCGGCGCGCGCCCTCGCGGTGCTCGTCGACGCCGGCCCGCACGGGGTCGCCCCGGGCGGCCTCGCCCTCGACCCGGCCGCCCCGGTCCCGGTCGTCTCGGTGCCGCCCCGGGTCGCCGCCGCGATCCGGGCGCACCTCGCCGCCGGCGGCGTCGTCCGCGTGTCCGTCGTGGCCGCCGCCGCGGTCGCGAACCCGCGCGCCGGGCTCGTCGCGCCGTTCTCCTCGAGCGGGCTCGGGCCCGGGGGCGCCGTCGCGCCGCAGCTCGCGGCCCCCGGGGTCGGGCTCGCGACCGCCGCCCCGGGAGGCGCCGCGACCGCGGCGCGCTGGACGACCGTGAGCGGGACGAGCGCGGCGGCGGCCGTCGCCGCGGCTGCCGCCGCCGTCACGGCGCAGGCCCGTCCCGGGCTCCGGCCCGACGACCTCCGCGCCGCGCTCGTCGGCAGCGCCGTCGCGCAGCCCGGAGAGGACGTCGCGGTGCAGGGCGCGGGAACCGTCGACGCCGCGCGCGCCGCCGCCACCCGGCTCCTCGCCTCCCCGGCGACGCTGACCCCGGATCGTCGCGGCATCGCCGTCTTCCGCCTCCGGAACCTCGGCGGAGACCGGCTGCGGCTGCGGCTCGCGAGCGACGCCGCGGCGCTGCCCGTCGTCGTCGCCCCCGCAGAGCTGACGCTTCCGCCGCACGCGACGCGCCGCGTGACCGTGCGGGTCGGGTCGGGGGCGCCGCGCGCCACCGCGGCGGCGAGCGCGATCGTCGTCCGGGACGCCGACGGGCCGGCCCTGCGGGTGCCGTGGGGGCTGCCGGCGCCGGCGAGCGCGGTCTCGCTGCTCGGGCGCGTCTCGCTCGCACCGCACGCGTTCTCCGCCGCGAACGTCCGCCCGGCGCTCCTCGCGGTCGAGGCGGGACGCGTCTCGGGCGGCGCCGCCGGGCCCGAGATCCACCGGGTCGGGACGCTCGACGTCGTCCTCTGGCAGGGGAGACGCCGGCTCGGGACGATCGCGCGCCTGCGCGACGTGCTGCCCGGCCGCTACACGTTCGGGCTCACCGGCCGCGGCCCGGACGGGGCTGTCCTGGCGCGGGGCGCGTACGCGGTCGAGGTCGTCGCGACCCCGGTCGGCGGCGGGCCTCCGTCCCGCCGGCGGCTACCGTTCGAGCTGCATTAGGGCGGACGTATACTCGCGGCGGACCGAGGGTTTCCCCGGCCTTTGCTCGGACAAAGGAGCAGGCTGTGAGCACAGTCGAAACGACGAGCCACCTTCGCGAGAACCCGTTCCGGCTCGCCAGGCAGCAGCTTCACCGCGTCGCCGAGACCTTCGAGATCGACTCGAGCCTCGTCGCCGTGCTCGGCGAGGTGAAGAAGGCGGTCGAGGTTTCGATCCCGGTGAGCATGGACGACGGGGCGACCCAGGTCTTCACGGGCTACCGCGTCACCCACAACGTCGCGCGGGGGCCGTCGAAGGGCGGCATCCGCTACCACCCCGACGTCACCCTCGACGAGGTGAAGGCGCTCGCCATGTGGATGACGTGGAAGTGCGCGCTGATGGGGATCCCGTTCGGCGGCGCCAAGGGCGGCGTCGTCTGCAACCCGAAGACGATGTCGCGCGGCGAGCTGGAGCGGATGACCCGCCGCTACACGAGCGAGATCATCAACGAGATCGGCCCGGAGAAGGACATCCCCGCCCCCGACGTCGGCACCGACGGCTCGACGATGGCGTGGATCTTCGACACGTACTCGATGAACAAGGGCCACTCGGTGCTCGGCGTCGTCACCGGCAAGCCGCTCACGATCGGCGGCTCCCTCGGTCGCGAGGAGGCCACCTCGCGCGGCGCGCTCTTCTGCCTCCGCGACGCCGTCGGCAAGCTCGACAAGGCGCTCGCCGGGCAGCGGGTGGTCGTCCAGGGCTTCGGCAACGTCGGCAGCTACCTCGCCCAGTTCCTCCACCAGGAGGGCGCCGTCGTCGTCGGCGTCTCCGACTCGACGACCGCGCTGCACAACCCGAAGGGGATCGACGTGCCGGCCGCGCTCGCCCGCAAGCGGGAGACCGGCTCGCTCGCCGGGCTGAAGGACGCGGAGACGGTGAGCGACGAGGAGCTGCTGCAGCTCGACTGCGACATCCTCGCGCCGTGCGCGCTCGAGCAGGTGATCACCGCCGAGAACGCCGACAAGGTGCGCGCGTCGATCATCTGCGAGGGCGCGAACGGGCCGGTCACGCCGGCCGCCGACGCGATCCTCGAGGACCGCGGCGTGCTGATCCTCCCGGACGTGCTCGCGAACGCGGGCGGCGTCGTCGTCTCCTACTTCGAGTGGGTGCAGGGGCTGCAGGAGTACTTCTGGAAGGAGGTCGAGGTGAACGCGAAGCTGAACGACATCGTCAGTCGCGCGTTCGACGAGACCTGGGAGACCGCGCAGAGCCGCAATCTCCCGATGCGCGTCGCCGCCTACGGCCTCGCGGTGCAGCGCGTCGCCGAGGCGACGGTCACGCGTGGCATCTACCCGTAGCCCCGAGGTCACGCTCTACCACGCGCAGGGCTGCCATCTCTGCGAGGCCGCGCTCCGGGTCGTGCGCGCCGCCGCGGACGAGCTGGCGTTTCCGCTGCTCGAGGTCGCGATCGACGGCGACCCCGAGCTGGAGGCCGCCTACCGGGAGTGGATCCCCGTCGTCGAGATCGACGGGCGGCGCCGCTTCACGTACTTCGTCGAGCCCGCCGCCCTGCGCCGGGCGGTTGCACAAGCGGCGCGCTAGCGCCCGGTGCTACAACAGGTCGCGCTGTTACTAACCTGACGATCGGAGGGCTTGTGGCGGATCGCTTGACCGTCGGAGTCGCCGCCCGCCTCAGCCGGTACCTGCAGGTGCTGACGCAGGCGCGCAAGATGGGGAAGACGCGCATCTCCTCGCAGGAGATCGCGGAGTACACGAACATCAACGCGACGCAGATCCGGCGCGACCTGTCGACCTTCGGGAAGTTCGGCAAGCGCGGCGTCGGCTACTCGATCGAGTCGCTGCTCGAGGAGATCCGCAAGATCCTGCGCACGCAGGGCCAGCACAACATCGCCCTCGTCGGCGCCGGCCGGCTCGGCCAGGCGATCGCCTCCTCGCCGATCTTCGCGGAGCACGGGATCAACATCGCCGCCGTCGTGGACACCGACCCGAAGAAGGTCGGCGGCCCGATCGGGAACGTCCAGGTGGAGCCGTACGAGCGCCTCGGCCAGCTCGTCGCCGACAAGAACGTCGTCGTCGGCGTGCTCGCGGTCCCCGCGACCGGCGCGCAGCAGGCGGCCGACGACCTGGTCGCCGCCGGCGTGAAGATCATCTTCAACTACTCCGAGGCGCTGCTCGAGACGCCGAGCGACGTCACCGTCCACGCGTCGAACCCCGCCGTCGAGCTGCTCTACGCGCTCTACTTCCACCTGACGTAGCCTCCGCCGCGTGCGGATCCTCGTCTGGCACGGCTACCTGCTGGGCGGCACCGGCTCGAACGTCTACACGCGCGCCCTCGCGCGCGAGTGGAGCCTCGCCGGCCACGACGTCGTCGTCGTCTGCCAGGAGCGCCACCCGGAGCGCTACGACGTCGGCGCCGCGACGCTCGTCGTCCCCGAGCTGCCCGAGCGGCTGCTGCCCGTGTTCGTGCTCGACGACTACCCGGGGCTCGACGCGCGGCTCCTCGTCGACTTCACGCCCGCGCAGCGGGATGCGTACGTCGAGGCGAACGCAGCCGCCCTGCGCGAGCTGCTGCCCGCCGACCTCGTCTTCGCGAACCACGTCGTGCTCGGCGGGCCGGTCGGCGCGGCGAGCGGCGCCCGCTTCGCGGTCAAGGCGCACGGCTCCGAGCTGGAGTACGCGCTGCGCGGCCGGCCCGACCTCGCCCGCTGGGGGGCCGAGGCGCTCGCAGCGGCGGCCGCGGTCTACGTCGGCTCCGAACACATTCGCGAGGTGCTGGAGGACGTCGTCGGCCACGTCGAGCGCGTCCACACCGTCCCGCCCGGGGTCGACCTCGCGGAGTTCCGGCCCGGGACGCGCGCCGAGGCGCTCGCCGCCCTCGTCGCAGAGGCGCGCGCCGACCCGCCGAACCCCGGCAGCCGCAGCGAACGCCTCCCCGACGAGGGCAACGCGGAGCGGTTCGCCGCCTTCTTCGCCGAGGAGCGGCCGACCGTCCTCTATTTCGGGAAGCTGATCGAGAACAAGGGCGTCCACGTCCTGCTCGACGCGCTCGCCGGCCTCGACGCCCGCGCCGTCGTCGTCGGCTTCGGGGACTTCCGCGCCGAGCTGGAGCGGCGCGCGCCCGCCGGGACGCTCTTCACCGGTCCGCTCGAGCACCGGCACCTCGTGCACCTGCTGCCGCTCTGCGACGTCTCGGTCGTTCCGTCGATCTTCCCGGAGGCGTTCGGGATGGTCGCTGCCGAGGCGGCCGCCGCAGGCACGCCGCCGCTCGTCGCGAACCACTCGGGCCTCGCCGAGGTCGCGGCCGGGATCGCCGCGGAGTACCCGCGGGAGCGCGCCGACCTCGTCTCGTTCCCCACCGGCGACGCGGACGCCCTGCGCTCCCGGCTCGCCGGGCTGCTCGCCCTCGAGCCGGGGGAGCGCCGCGCGCTCGGCCTCGCCGCTCGTCGCGCCGTCGAGCGCCGCTGGAGCTGGGCGGCCGTCGCCGAGCGCCTGCTCGCGGCGGTGACGTAGGTGGATGGTGATGTAGATGTAGGTGTACACCGCCGCCGGCGGCGGTGGATGTCGCTGGATTCCGGAGGCCGCCGGCGCGGAAGGCTTCCCGGATGAGCGCCGGCGACGAGATCTTCGGCATCGACCGGCGCAAGGCGGTCGTCACCGGCGCCGCCACGCTCGTGCTCGTGGTCGGGGCGGTCGCGCTGATCGGCCAGGTCGCCGACTTCCACCGGATGGTGCGTGCGCTCCGCGGCGGCGACGCGCGCTGGTTCCCGCTCTGCCTCGGCGGCGAGCTGGCCGCGTACGCCGGCTACATCGTCGCCTACCGCGACACCGCGCGCGTCGACGGCGGTCCGCGCTTCACGCTCTGGACCTCGACGCGGATCGTCGCGATCGGCTTCGGCGCGTTCGTCGCGGGCTCGTCGGCCGGGACGCTCGGGCTCGACTACTGGGCGCTGCACCGGGCCGGGGAGAAGCCCCACGTGGCGGCACGGCGCGTGCTCGCGCTGAACACGATCGAGTGGGCGATCCTCGGCTCGTTCGCCTGCCTCTCCGCGATCGTGCTCCTCGCCGGCGCGGGCGGCTCGGCGCCGCCGGAGATGCAGTTCGCGTGGCTCGCCGTCGTCCCGGCGTGCGTCGCCGCCGCCGTCTGGGTCAGCTCGCCGGCGCGCGCCGGGCGGCTCTCCTCGCTCCCGCACGAGGACGTCAGGCCGTCCCGCGACCCGCGCAGCTGGCCGCGCTGGCTCTGGCATGCGGGCCGCGCCGGCTTCGCGGACGCGGTCGGCGGGGTCGTGCTCGTCCGCCGGCTGCTCGGCCGGCCCCGCCGCTACCCCGGCGCCCTGGCCGGCTTCGCCGTCTACTGGGCGGGCGACATCCTCACGCTCTACGCCGCGCTGCGCGCGTTCGGGGAGCACCCCGCGGTGCCGGCGCTCGTGCTCGCGTACACGACCGCGTACGTCGTCACCGCCCTGCCGCTGCCGGCCGGCGGCGCAGGCGGGATCGAGGCGGGCGTCGCCTTCTCCCTGAACGCCGTCGGGATCGCGCTGGCGCCGGCGCTCCTCGCGACGCTCGTCTACCGGGTCTTCACGCTCTGGCTGCCGATCGTGCCGGCCCTCGCCGCGCTCTCGCAGGTGCGGCGGCTGAACGACGAGCTGCCCGAGGTCCCTCACGCCGACCCGGCCTGACGCACTACCCTTTCTGTAGTGGGCGACGAGCAGACGATCGGCTACGAGGAGCTGCTCGCGCGCTCGCGGGCTGCCTTCGAGGAGGTGCCCGACTTCACGGTCGCCGTGGAAGAGGAGTTCGCGCTCCTCGACCCGGCGAGCCTCGGTCTCGTCAACCGCTTCGAGGAGCTGCAGGCGGCCGCGCAGGGCACCGAGCTGGAGCCGCACCTCGTCGGGGAGCTGATCGCCTCCGAGGTGGAGGTGCGCACCGGGCGCTGCGAGTCGTTCGCCGACGCCGCGGCCCGCCTCGGCGAGCGGCGCGAGCAGCTCCGAGGGCTCGCCGACCGGCTCGGGATCGGGCTCTCCGCGGTCGGCACGCACCCGTGGAGCCCCTGGCAGGAGCAGCGGATCATCGACACGCCCCACTACCGGCGCAACGACGAGCTGCTCCGCTACGTCGTCTGGCGCAACAACACCTTCGGCCTGCACGTGCACGTCGGCGTCAACGGCCCCGACCGGGCGATCCGCGTCTGCAGCGCGCTCCGCAACTACCTGCCCGAGCTGCTCGCGCTCTCGGCCAGCTCGCCGTTCGTCGAGGGCGTCTTCACCCACCTCCACTCGGCGCGGACGCAGATCTTCACGCGCATGTTCCCCCGCTGCGGCATCCCCGACGCGTTCGCCGGCTGGGACGACTGGGAGTCGTACGTCCGCCTCCTCTACGAGACCGGCTCCGTGCGCGAGCACACCCAGATCTGGTGGAGCGTGCGGCCGCACCTCGTCTTCCCGACGGTGGAGATCCGCATCTGCGACGGCCAGCCCGACGTGGGCGAGGCGCGCTCGCTCGCGGCGCTCTGCTACGCGCTCACGGCGCGGATCGCGCGCGCCCTCGACGACGGCGAGCCGCTGCCCGACCTGCCGCACCGGCTGCTCGAGGAGAACCTCTGGCGCGCGCTCCGCTGGGGCCTCTCCGGCGAGCTGATCGACTTCGAGCGCGGCGAGGTCGTCGCGGCGCGGGCACGGCTCGAGCAGCTCGTCGAGTGGGTGCGCCCGGTCGCGGAGGAGCTGGGCGCGGCCGACTGGCTCGCCGTCCCGGAGCGGAACGCGGCCGAACGGCAGATCGCCCGGCACGAGGAAGGCGCCTCGACGGAGCAGATCTTCGCCGAGCAGGTGCGCTGGCACGAGCGCGTCGGCTCGTAGACGCGCCGATTAGAGTTGCCGCGTGGCCGCCGCGCGCAGGGTGATGATCGTCGGGCTCGACTGCGCCGAGCCGTCGCTCGTGTTCGAGCGCTGGCGCGACCGGCTGCCGACCCTCTCCGGCCTCGTCGAGCGCGGCGTCCACGGCCGGCTCACCTCGGTGATCCCGCCGATCACCGTCCCCGCCTGGTCGTGCATGATGGCGAGCCGCACGCCCGGCGACCTCGGCGTGTACGGCTTCCGCAACCGCGCCGACCACACCTACGAGGGGAACTTCATCGCCGACTCGACCGCGATCGGCGCGCCGCGGCTCTGGGATCTCGTCGGCCGCGGCGGCGGCCGCTCCGTCGTCCTCGGCGTGCCCGGCTGCTTCCCGCCGAAGCCGCTGCGCGGCGCGATGGTCGGCTGCTTCCTCACGCCCGGGCTCGACAGCCGCTACACCTACCCGCCGGCGCTCCGCGACGAGATCCGCGAGGTCGTCGGCGACTACATGTTCGACGTGACCGGCTTCCGCACGAACGACAAGGAGCGCCTGCTCGCGGACATCTACGAGATGACCGACAAGCGCTTCCGGCTGGCGGAGCACCTCGCCGCGAGCCAGGAGTGGCAGCTCTTCGCGCTCGTCGAGATGGGCACCGACCGGATCCACCACGGCTTCTGGAAGCACATGGACGCAGCGCACCGCAGCCACGAGCCGGGCAACCCGTTCGAGCACGCGATCCGCGACTACTACGAGCACCTCGACGGCCTGATCGGCCGGCTGCTCGAGCAGGCCGGCGACGACACGCTCGTGCTCGTCGTCTCCGACCACGGCGCGAAGCGGCTCGACGGCGGCATCCGCGTCAACGAGTGGCTCCGCCGCGAGGGCCTGCTCGCGACGGCGAGCGAGCCGGACGGCGTCACCACGCCGCGCGAGGCCGGGATCGACTGGGCGCGCACGACGGCGTGGGGGGAGGGCGGCTACTACGCGCGCGTCTTCCTCAACGTCGAGGGCCGCGAGCCGCAGGGGACGGTGCCGGCCGCCGACTACGAGCGCGTCCGCGACGACCTGGCGCGCCGGCTCGAGGCGATCCCCGACGAGAACGGGAACCCGATCCCGACCCGCGCCTACAGGCCGGAGGAGCTGTACGACGAGGTGGAGGGCGTGGCGCCCGACCTGATCGTGATCTTCGGCGACCTGCTCTGGCGCTCGGTCGGCACGATCGGCGGCGACGAGGGCATCCACACCTTCGAGAACGACACCGGCCCCGACGACGCCAACCACGCCCAGGAGGGGATCTGGATCGCCGCCGGCGCCGGCGTCGCCGCGCGCGGCGAGCGCGACGCGCACCTGCTCGACGTCGCGCCGACGGTGCTCGACCTGCTCGGCCTGCCCGTCCCCGAGGAGATGCGCGGGCGCAGCCTCGCCCCGGAGCTGCAGGCCGCGTGAACCTCGTCGTCTACGTCTCCGACGCGCTCCGCACCGACCACGTCGGCTGCTACGGCGCCCGCCGTGTGAACACGCGCACGATCGACGAGCTGGCGGCGGGCGGCGCCCGCTTCGACCAGGCGATCGCCGCCGCGCCGTGGACGTGCCCCTCGACGACGTCGATGATCACCGGCCTCTACCCGCACCACCACGGCTACCTGCACTGGGACGCGAGCCTCGACCCCGCGATCCCGACGCTCTTCACGGTCGCCGCCGCGCACGGCTACGCGACCGGCAGCTTCGTCTTCGACGAGAACTACCTCTTCCGCGGCTTCCCCGACGCGAACGTCGCCGGCACGAGCGAGACGCTCGACGGGGCCGTCGCCTGGCTGCGCGAGCACCGCGACACCCCGTTCGTGCTCTGGTTCCACAGCTGGGCGACGCACATGCCCTACGACGTCCTCCACGCCGAGCGCAGGGAGTGGCTCGCCGCGAAGCAGGCGATCATGGACGGCATCCAGTCGGACAGCGCCGGCGCGCTCGAGGCGCTCCGCGACGAGTACGCACGCTCGGTCGAGCGTTCCTCGGAGCACCTCCTCGCCGGCTTCCTCGAGGAGCTGGACGCGCTCGGCCTGCGCGAGGACACCGTGCTCGCCTTCACGAGCGACCACGGCGAGTCGTGGGGCGAGCGCTTCGCCGACAAGAGCGCCGTCAAGGGCACCTACCACATGCACGGCGCGACGCTCTTCGAGGAGATCGTCGAGGTGCCGCTCCTGCTCTCGGCGCCGGGACGCGTCGAGCCGGGCCTCGTCGTCCCCGACCAGGTGAGCCTCGTCGACCTCGCGCCGACGCTGCTCGACCTCGCCGGCGCGCCGCTCGACGGCGTCGACGGGCGCTCGCTCGTGCCGCTCCTCGAGGGCGGCGCGCTCGAGGAGCGTCCCGTCTGGATCGCCGGCACCGACGCGGGCCGGGTCTCCCAGCTCGCCGTCCGCCGCCCGCCCTGGAAGCTGCTCGTGCACGTCGAGAGCGGCGAGGAGGAGGCGTACCGGCTCGACGAGGACCCGCGCGAGCGCCGGAGCGTCCCCGACGACGTCCCGGGCGAGCTGCGCGAGCTGCTCTACGCCGAGCTTCAGACCGTCGAGCAGCCGGAGCTGTCGGCCGAGGACGCGGCCGCGGTCGAGTCCCGTCTCGAGGACCTCGGGTACCTGTAGTCGACTAACATCCAGACGCGCAGCCCGCTGCGCTCCTTTCCACACGATGCTCGAGGCTCACACCGCGCATAGCGCGATCCACGCCCTCTACGGGGGCATGTTCCTGATCCGGCGGTTCGAGGAGACGCTCCTCGAGCTGTTCTCGCTCGGCAAGGTCTCGGGGACGACGCACACCTGTATCGGCCAGGAGGCGAACGCGGTCGGGGTGACCTCCTGCCTCGACGCGGCGCGCGACGTCGTCGTCTCCAACCACCGCTGCCACGGCCACTATCTGGCGCTCACCGACGACGTGGACGGGCTGCTGCGCGAGATCCTCGGCCGCGAGGGCGGCGTCTGCGGCGGCAAAGGCGGCAGCCAGCACCTCTGCGCGGACAACTTCTACTCGAACGGCGTGCTCGGCAGCACCGTGCCGCTCGCCGCGGGGATCGCGCTCGCGCAGCGCGAGAAGGGCGAAGGCGGCATCGCGACCGTGTTCGTCGGCGACGGCACCCTCGGCCAGGGCGTCGTCTACGAGAGCCTCAACTTCGCCTCGCTCTGGAAGCTGCCGCTGCTCGTCGTCGTCGAGCACAACGGCTACGCGCAGTCGACGCCCTCCAGCCTGCAGCTCGCGGGCGACGTGGAGGGCAGGGCGCGCGCGTTCGGGATCGCGAGCGAGCGGCACGACACCACCGACGTGACCGAGGTGCGCGCCGCCGCCGAGCGCGCGGTCGCGCACGTGCGCGGCACCGGGACGCCGTTCTTCCTCGTCCTCGACACCTACCGCTTCGCGCCGCACTCGAAGGGCGACGACTTCCGCGACCCGGCCGAGATCGCGGAGCGCCGGGAGCGCGACCCGCTCACCGTCCTCGGCGACGACCTCGACGAGGGCGAGCGCGCGCGGATCGAGCGCGAGGCGGAGGAGCGGCTGCGGCGTGCCGTCGAGGAGGCCCTCGCCGCGCCGGAGGTCGCCGGCTCGGCCGGCGGTGGAGCAGCCGGCGTAGGCTCGACGGAGCCGGCCAGGAGCGGAGCCGCCGGCTCGGCCGGCGGTGGAGCGGAGAATTGAGTTCCGAGCAGCGCTGCGTCCAGGCGCTGAACGGGGCGCTGCACGAGCTGTTCGCGGCCCGCGACGACGTCTATCTGATCGGCGAGGACCTGCTCGACCCGTACGGCGGCGCGTTCAAGGTGAGCGCCGGCCTCTCCTCGCGCTGGCCGGAGCGGGTGCTGCCGACGCCGGTGAGCGAGGCGTCGATGTTCGGGATCGCCGCCGGCTTCGCGCTGCGCGGCTACCGGCCGATCGTCGAGGTGATGTTCGGCGACTTCGTCACGCTCGGCTTCGACCAGATCGTCAACGGGATCTCCAAGTTCCGCGAGATGTTCGACGAGCAGGCGACGGTGCCGCTCGTCGTGCGCACACCGATGGGCGGGCGGCGCGGCTACGGCCCCACCCACAGCCAGTCACTCGAGAAGCTGCTGCTCGGCGTCCCGGGGATCGTCGTCGTCGCCCCGAGCGAGCACCACGACCTCGGCGCGATGCTCGTCGCCGCCGTCGAGGACGACCGGCCCGTCTTCTTCGTCGAGAACAAGCTCATGTACACGCGCCCGAACCGCCGTCCCCGCGACGGCTGGGTCGACGAGTTCCGGGTCGCGGAGGGCGACGGCCCGTGGCCGGCGCTGACCTTCTCCGGCAACGGCTTCGAGCGCGCCGAGGCGACCCTCGTCACCTACGGCGGCAGCCTACCCGTCGCGCTCGACGCGGCCCGGCAGCTGATCCTCGAGGAGGAGATCTTCACCGAGGTGGTCGCGCTCGGGCGGCTGCTGCCGCTCGACCTCGACCCGGTGCTCGAGTCGGTGCGCCGCACCGGCGCGCTCGTCACCGTCGAGGAGGGGACGCTCACGGCCGGGATCGGGGCCGAGATCGCCGCCCGGGTCCAGGAGCGCGCGTGGGGCGACCTGCGCGCCCCCGTGCGCCGCGTCGCCGCGCGCGACGGGATCGTCCCCTCGGCGCGGCCGCTCGAGGACGAGATGCTGCCCGGCCCCGGCGACGTCGTCGCCGCCGTCGAGTCGCTCGGGGCGGCGGCCCGCTGAGGTGCTCGAGATCGTGCTCACGCGGGAGGACGCGAACAGCGAGTCGGCGCTGCTCGCGGAGTGGCTCGTCGCCGACCGCGCCGACGTCCGCAAGGGCAGCCCCGTCTGCGTGATCGAGACCTCGAAGGCGTCGATCGAGGTGGAGGCGCCCGGCGACGGCACGCTCGTCCAGCTCGTCGAGGCCGGTGTCGAGGTCGAGATCGGCACGACCGTCGCCGTCGTCGCGCGCGACGACGCGGAGCTGTCGGCCGCCGCCGCGCGGCTCGAGCGCAGCCGCGACGCCGCCGCCGCGGCGGTCGGCGACGAGCGCCCTCGCAACGTCACGCGCCGCGCCGCCGAGCTGGCCGAGCGGCACGGGCTCGACCTGAGCGAGATCGACAAGACCGGGTTCGTCACCGTCGAGGACGTCGAGCGCCTGCTCGCCGCCCGGCGCGAGCCGGAGCGCGCGCACGCCGCCGGCGACCCGATCCTGGCGGGGCTCTCGACCGACGGCGTCACGCTGCCCGCGCTCTTCGGGATCGGCGAGGAGGTCGGCCGGCTCGACGAGGCGTTCCTCGCCGAGCTGCGCGCCGACCCGGACGCGTTCGCCGCGCTCGCCGGCGAGGAGAAGTGCGAGCGCTACCGCGCGGCCGGCGCCGTCGTCGGCGAGGACGTCCGGCTCGGCCCCGGCGCGGTCGTTGTCGCGCCGCGGATCGTGCTCGAGGACGGCGCCGCGATCGACGAGGGCGGCCGCGTCGAGTGCGCGGAGGTGTTCGCGCTCGGCGCGCTCAGCCGCTTCGGGCCGCGGCTGCGGCTCGCCTGCCGGCGCGCCTACGTCGGCACCGGCCTCTGGGCCGGCGGCGACGTCGTGATCGGCGGCGGCGGCCACCGCGACCCGTGGGCGACGCTCGTCGTCGGCGACGACGCGTTCATCGGCGACGAGGTCTTCCTCAACGTCTGCCGGCCCGTGCTGCTCGGCGCCGAGACCTTCGTGACCATGCGCTCGCTCTTCGTCACCCACAACGTCGGCCACTCGCTGCTCGAGGGCTTCGAGAACCGGTTCGCCGGGATCGTCGTCGAGGACCGGGCCCAGGTCGGCCTCGGGGCCGTCGTCTACGCGGGCTCCCGGATCGGCCGCGAGGCGATCGTCGTCTCCAACTCGTACGTCGTCCACGACGTCCCCGCCGGGAAGCTCGCCGCGGGCGTGCCCGCCAGGGTGACCGGATCCTCGAGCAGGCCGCCGCGCCGGTCGCGGCAGGTCGAGCTGGCCCGCGAGCTGGTCGGCGACCTGCACGAGCTGCTCGCTGCGCGCGGCGTCCCGGTCGAGCGGCTCGAGGTCGCGGGCGCGGTCGGGCTCGAGGTGGCCGCCGAGGAGGGGAGAGGCCGCGTCGTCCTCGTCGAGACGCTCGCGGGCGGCGACGAGATCCCGACGGGCGAGGGGGAGACCGTCGTCCTCACGCTCGAGCTGGCCGGCGGGCCGCCGGCCGGCGCGGTCGTCCTCGACCTGCTCGCGCGCCGGGCGCACGGCGAGGGCGGCGTGCTCGCCGACTCGGTGCGCGAGTACTGCCGCAAGCGCGGCATCCGCTTCGCGCCCGGCCCCTGGCGCTACCGCGGCGGTCTCGTCTGAGGCGGGCTACCGTGGTGCGGTGTTCGTCGCGACCGCACCCGCCGCCCCGGTCCCCGCGGCCGCGACCCGGCTGATCCGCTCCGACGCCGCCTTCCGCGACGCCCTCTCGGGCTGGGACTCGCGCGAGGAGCTGCCCGCCGAGGCTGCCGACGCGACGGCCGCCGTCCAGCTCGTCGAGCTGCGGCTCGCCGGCTCGCCGCGGCTCTACCGCGTCGTCCTGCGCCACCTGCCGAGCCGGCTCCGTCGCGACGTCGCCGACGACGTCGCCGCGCTGCACGACCTGAACGCGCTCGCGCCCGCGACGGGGACGACGCGGCCGAAGACGCGGCTCGGGCGGGCGCTGCCGCTCGCGACGCTCCGCCGCTTCTACCGGGAGGGCCAGCGCCGCTCCGGGATCCCGTGGCAGTGGCTCGCCGCGATCAACTACGTCGAGACGCACTTCAACCGGCTGCGCCAGCCGAGCTGGGTCGGCGCGCAGGGGCCGATGCAGTTCATGCCGGCGACCTGGCGCGCGTACGGGCGCGGCGACGTCCACGACCCGCACGACGCGATCCTCGCCGCCGCGCGCTACCTCCGCGCCGCGGGCGGGCCGCGCGACATGCGCACCGCCGTCTGGCACTACAACCCGTCGTCGCGGTACGTCGACGCGGTCTCGCGCTACGTCGCCCGGATCCGCCGCGACCGGCTCGGCCTCGCCGCGCTCTACGCGCGCCGCCTCTTCCGGCACACGCCGGCGGGCTGGAAGCGGCTCGACTGAGACGGCGCTAGCGTTCGGCGGCGCGGTCGCCCGCCTCGGGTTCGAGCACGAAGATCTCGGCCGCCATGTCCGGGTCGAAGTGCACCTGCGACATGAACGCGACCACGGCGCGGCCGGTGGCGCTCTCGACCGCCTCGACGAACCGCGGCCCCATCGCGTCCTGGAACTCCTGCCGCGTCGTCCGCACCGTCTCGAAGCGGCCCGCCTCGATCAGCGTCCGCTCGACCGGGGTGTAGATGTCGTCGAGGAAGCAGACGACGTAGTTGCGCTGCATCACCGTGCGGGCGCCGGTCGGCCCGCGGCCGTAGTGCTCGCGGTGGATGCGCGTGATCGCGTTCGAGATCGCGAGTGCGCCGCGGCTCGAGGGAGGAGAGTGGGTTGCCATCGGCCCTGCCTGACTGCGCTCCGCTGGAAGGACACCCGGAAGGAAGAGGGAGCGACGATGCGACCAGGCGGGCGTTGGTGTGCCTGCATGCTACCCGCGGGTGTAGCGACCGGCCGCCCGGGGTAGGTTCCCGCTGCTGGCGCCGTCATGCGAGGAGGCGTGAGGGCGCTACCCGACGAGTGCGGGGTGCGGGGCCCGTCCATGGCGGCGGGCGGCGTCTCCCCCTCGGAATCGAGCAGGACGTTCCGAGACGGCACGGGGAGTCGCACCATGGGACAGCACAGCCGGAGAGCGCGCGCGAACGCGGCCGAGATGGCGCAGCGACAGTCGCTGTTCCGCGACGTGAACGAACGGATCGGCGAGCTGTCCGACCGCTTCGGGGCGTCCGAGCAGCCGCTGCGGGTCGTGTGCGAGTGCGGGAACTCGGGCTGCCGCGAGCTGCTGCAGATCACGGCCGCCGAGTACGAGGCGCTGCGGGCGCACGGGAGGCGCTTCGTCGTCGTCCCCGGTCACGAGATCGCCGGCGCCGAGCGCGTCGTCGCGGCGAACGAGCGCTTCGCCGTGGTCGAGAAGGTCGGCGCGGGCGGCCGCAGCGCCGCGCGGCTCGACCCCCGCCGGGACGGCGTCCGCGGGCCGTCGTCCGGTCGCTCGTGACACGGTCCGGCCGACGTGTGTGGTACAACCATGCCCGCGCCGGGGCGACTCGGCGTCGACTTTGTGACGCGCTCCATCGACGAGGGAGAGCCCCGTACCCATGAGCTGGTTCATGCATCACGCCGTGCTGTTCGCGCTGATCTGCGCGGGCGCGGCCGTCCTCTACGGCCTCGGTCTCACGAACTGGCTGCTCAAGCAGCCCGCCGGCACCGAGCGCATGCAGCAGATCGCCCACGCCGTGCAGGAGGGGGCGGCAGCCTACCTGCGCCGCCAGTACCTGACCATCGCGGTCGTCGCGATCGTCCCGTTCCTGCTGCTCGGCTTCTACCACTCGCTCGGGTGGGGGACCGCGGTCGGCTTCCTGATCGGCGCCGCGCTCTCCGCGGCCGCCGGGTTCATCGGGATGAACGTCGCCGTGCGCTCGAACTCGCGCACCGCCGAGGCGGCGCGCGGCGGCCTCGCGCCCGCGCTGAACGTCGCGTTCCGCGCCGGCTCGGTCACGGGCCTGCTCGTCGCCGGGCTCGCGCTGCTCGGCGTCGCGGGCTACTACTGGATCCTCACCGCGGGCTTCGACCGCTCGCCGACCGCCGCGATCCACGACCTCGTGGGGCTCGCCTTCGGCGGCTCGCTGATCTCGGTGTTCGCACGGCTCGGCGGCGGCATCTTCACGAAGGCCGCCGACGTCGGCGCCGACCTCGTCGGCAAGATCGAGGCGGGCATCCCGGAGGACGACCCGCGCAACCCGGCCGTGATCGCCGACAACGTCGGCGACAACGTCGGCGACTGCGCGGGCATGGCCGCCGACCTCTTCGAGACCTACGCGGTCACCGCCGTCGCGGTGATGCTGCTCGGCACCGTGGCCGGGCTCGACTCGGCGAAGCTCTACCTGTACCCGCTCGCGCTCGGCGGCGTCTCGATCGTCGCGTCGGTGATCGGCACCTTCTTCGCCCGCATGGGGCGCGGTGAGAACGCCGTCATCAACGCGCTCTACAAGTCGGTGATCGTCGCGACCGTGCTGTCGGCCGCCGGGTTCATCCCGATCACGATGGCGTTCGACGGCGGCACCTACGACTTCGCGGATCTCTACGTGTCCGGGCTGGTCGGCCTCGCCGTGACCTTCGCGCTCGTCGCGATCACCGAGTTCTACACGGGCAGCCGCTGGAACCCGGTCAAGTCGATCTCGAAGGCGTCGCAGACCGGGCACGCGACGAACATCATCGAGGGCCTCGCCGTCGGCATGCAGGCGACCGCGCTGCCGGTGATCGCGATCACGATCGGCATCCTCGTCTCCAACCACCTCGCCGGCCTCTACGGCGTCGGCGTGGCGGTGATGGCCCAGCTCTCGATGTGCGGCCTGATCGTCGCCCTCGACGCGTTCGGGCCGGTCACCGACAACGCGGGCGGCATCGCCGAGATGGCCGACCTGCCGGAGGAGGTGCGCGGCGTCACCGACCCGCTCGACGCGGTCGGCAACACGACGAAGGCCGTCACGAAGGGCTACGCGATCGGCTCGGCCGCCCTCGCCGCGCTCGTGCTCTTCGACTCGTACACGACGGGCCTGAGCGACAAGGGCCTGAACGTCTCGTTCGACCTCTCCGACGCCTGGGTCGTCGGCGGCCTCTTCATCGGCGGCCTGATGCCGTTCCTGTTCGCGTCGCTCGCGATGCAGGCGGTCGGCCGCGTCGGCGGCGAGGTGGTCGAGGAGGTGCGCCGCCAGTTCCGCGAGGACACGGGGATCATGGCCGGCACCTCGCGCCCGGAGTACGGCCGCGCGATCGACATCGTCACCGGCTCGGCGATCCGCTCGATGCTGCTGCCGGCGCTCATCCCCGTCGGCTTCCCGATCGTCGTCGGGATCATCAACGCGAAGATGCTGGGCGGCCTGCTGATCGGCACGATCGTCACCGGCCTCTTCCTCGCGATCGCGATGACCTCGGGCGGCGGCGCGTGGGACAACGCGAAGAAGCTGATCGAGGACGGCCTCTACGGCGGCAAGGGCTCCGAGGCGCACGCCGCATCGGTCACCGGCGACACCGTCGGCGACCCGTACAAGGACACGGCGGGCCCCGCGATCAACCCGATGATCAAGATCGCCAACCTCGTCGCGATCCTGATCATCCCGCTCGTCATCTCGATCCACGGCTAGCCGCTGACCGTCGGCGGCGGGGCGTAGATTTCGGCGATGCCCCGCCGCCGCCGGCAGCAGCAGCTGGAGCGCGTGCTCGGCGCGAACGCGCTCTTCGCGACCGCCTACGGCAACGTCGGCTCCTCGATCTACTACGCGCTCGGCGTCACCGCCTTCTTCGCGCTCGGGCTGACGCCGGCGGTCTTCGTGATCGCGGGGCTCTTCTTCGCGGCGACCGCGGCCACCTACGCGGAGGGCACCGTCCGCTACCCGGAGGCGGGCGGCTCCTCGAGCTTCGCCCGTCACGCGTTCAACGAGGTCGTCTCGTTCGGGGCGGCGTGGGCGCAGATGCTCAACTACGTGATCACGATCGCCATTTCGGCGTTCTTCGTGCCGCACTACCTCTCGATCTTCTGGGCGCCGCTGAAGCAGAACCCGTGGGACGTCGTCGTCGGCGCGATCGTGATCGCCGTGCTCGTCGCGCTCAACATCGTCGGGATCCAGGAGTCGGCGCGGATCAACATCCTCCTCGCCGCGGTCGACTTCGCGACGCAGGTGCTGCTCGTGCTGCTCGGGTTCGCGCTCGTCTTCAGCCCGCACCTGCTGACCGCGAACGTCCACCTGGGCGTCGGCCCGACCTGGGCGAACTTCCTGCTCGCGATCCCGGTCGGGATGATCGCCTACACCGGGATCGAGACCGTCTCGAACCTCTCCGAGGAGGCGCGCGACCCGGTGCGGAGCATCCCGCGCTCGATCGCGATGGTCGCGGTCGCCGTCTTCGCGATCTACTTCACGCTCCCGATGATCGCCCTCTCGGCGATGCCGGTGCGCCTCGTCGGCGGGCACTACCAGACGCTGCTCGGGCTGCCGCCGGAGCAGGGAGGGTTCGCGAACGACCCGGTGCTCGGCCTCGTCGAGAACCTCGGCATCGGCGGCGCGCTGCTCTCCGGGATCAAGGTCTACGTCGGCCTGCTCGCGGCGACGATCCTCTTCCTCGCCACGAACGCGGGCGTGATCGGCGCCTCGCGGATCACGTACGCGATGGCGAGCTACCGGCAGCTCCCGGCCGTCTTCCGCCGGCTGCACCCGCGCTTCAAGACGCCGTGGCTCTCGCTGATCGTGTTCGCCGGGATCGTCTCGATCGTCGTGCTGCTGCCCGGCAAGACCGGCTTCCTGAGCACGATGTACTCGTTCGGGGCGATGCTCTCCTTCACGGTCGCGCACGCGGCGGTGATCCAGCTGCGGCGGCGGGGCGGCGACGACGAGCTGGCGTTCCGGTCGCGGCCGAACCTGCGCTGGCGCGGCGTCGACTGGCCGCTCTTCGCGGTCGTCGGCGGCCTCGGCACGTTCCTCTCCTGGCTCGACGTCGTCGTCCAGTACCCGAGCACCCGCTACGCCGGGCTCGGCTGGCTCGCCTTCGGCTTCGCCGTCTACGTCGTCTACCGGCGGCGCGTGCTGCGGGCGCCGCTCGCCGCGACGATGCGCGCCCCGATCGAGATCGGGCCGGCGATCGCGCTCGAGTACCGCAGCATCCTCGTCCCGATCGCGCCCGGCTACCCGTCCGACGAGGCGATGGACGTCGCGTGCCGCCTCGCCGCCGAGCGGCGCGCGACGATCGTCGCCTTGACCGCGATCGAGGTTCCGCTCGACCTGCCGCTCGACGCGTACCTGCCGGAGCAGGTGGCGGAGGCGAACAAGCAGCTCGACGAGGCGCGCGCGATCGGCGAGACGTACGGGGTGCGCGTGATCGGCCGCATCGCCCGCACCCGGAACGCGGGCCGCGCCGTCGTCGACGAGGCGACCCGCCGCGGCTCGGAGATCGTCGTCATGGGCGGGCCGCGGCGCGTCCGGCTCCGCTCCGGGCGGCGGCCGATCTTCGGCGACGCCGTCGACTTCGTCCTCCGCCACGCCCCGTGCCGCGTGATGGTCGCGGCGGCGAACGAGGCGGCGGCGTGAACCGCTTCCACACGCGGGCGACCGTCGTCTTCGGGGTGCTCGCGATCGTGCTCGGCGTCGCGCTGCTCGTCGAGACCGCGCGCGCCGGCGGCGGCTCGGCCGGCTACCTCTTCGGGACGCTCTTCCTCCTGCTCGGGGCCGGGCGCATCTACCTCGCGCGCCGGCGGTAGCGGATGGCCCGCAAGCTCCCGCGGCTGCAGCGCGTCCTCGACGCCCCGGCGCTCGCCTCGGTCGCGTACGGCGAGATCGCGTCGTCGCTCTACTTCGCGCTCGGGATCGTCGCGCTGCACGCGCTCGGGCTGACGCCCGCCGTGCTCGGGGTGGTCGGCCTCCTCTTCCTCGTCGTCTCGCTCTCGTACGCCGAGGGGACGACCTCGATCGGGGAGACCGGCGGCGCCGCCACCTTCGTGCGCGTCGCCTTCAACGACTTCGCCGGCTTCCTCACCGGCTGGGCGCTCTTCCTCGACTACCTGATCGTGATCGCGCTCTCGGCGCTCTTCCTGCCGCACTACCTCGGGCTCGCGATCGGCGTGGACGCGATCGCACGGCATCCCGGCGACGTGATCGCCGGCTGCTGCACGATCGCCGCGATCGGCGCGGTGCGGCTCGTGCGGCGGACGAAGCTCTACTCGTTCGGGCTCGTCGTGCCGCTGCTCGACCTCGTCACCCAGCTGCTGCTCGTGCTGCTCGGCTTCGCGCTCCTCTTCTCGCCTGCCGCACTCGGCCGCGGCCTCCAGCTCGGCGTGCAGCCGTCCTGGCACGAGCTGGCGTTCGCGCTGCCGCTCGCGATGCTCGCCTACACCGGCCTCGAGACGGTCGCGAACCTCGCGGAGGAGGCGCGCGAGCCCGGCCGCGACCTCCCCGTCAGCCTCTTCACGGCGATCGGCGCCGTCGTCGCGATCACCGTCCTGATCGCGCTCGTCGCGCTCTCCGCCTACCCGGCGCCGCACGGGGTGACCGCGCTCGGGACGGAATGGGAGCGGGCGCCGCTGATGGGGGTCGTGTCGGCGCTCCAGCAGGAGGTCGCGACGTGGCTCGCGCACGCGCTCCGCTGGTACGTCGGGCTCACCGGCGCGCTCGTCCTGTTCGCCGCCGCGACGACCTCGATCTCCGGCTTCGGCCGGCTCGCCTACTCGCTCGGCGAGCACGGCCAGCTCCCGCGCGTCTTCGGCCGGCTGCACCGGCGTACGCTCGTCTCGCCGCAGTCGGTGCTCGCCGCCGCCGGGATCTCGATCGCGCTGCTCGTCGGCTCTGCCTACCTGACCGACCCGGTCGCCTTCCTCGCGAGCCTCTTCAGCTTCGGCGTCCTGCTCGCGTTCACGGCGGCGCAGCTCGCGGTCGTGCGGCTGCGGCGGACGCGGCCGGAGCTGGCGCGGCCCTTCCGCGTCCCGCTCTCGGTGCGGGTGCGCGGCGTCGAGGTGCCGCTGCCGGCGGCGGTGGGCGCGCTCGCGACGTTCGCGATCTTCGTCGCCGCGATGGCGACGCACATCGGCGCCCGCTACGGCGGCCCGAGCTGGCTCGCGGGCGGGGTCGTCGTCTACCTGCTCGTCCGCCGCGGCCGCGGCGCCGGGCTGCTCGAGCACGTCGAGCCGGCCGACGAGGAGGTGCTGCCGGAGGCGGGATTCTCGAAGATCCTCGTCCCGATGAAGCTCGGCGAGATCGGCGAGGAGATGGTCGCGACCGCGGTGAAGCTCGCCGAGGAGCGGCACGCGACGGTGGAGGCGCTGCACGTGATCCTCGTGCCGCTCGACCAGCCGCTCGACGCCGAGCTGTACGACCGCGAGGAGGCGGCGGCGGCGTCGCTCGCCGAGGCGGCGGCGCTCGGCGCCGACCGCGGCGTCACCGTGGAGGGCCGCACGATTCGCGCGCGCTCGATCGGCGAGGCGATCGTGCAGGCCGCCGACGAGGCGGGCGCCGACCTGATCGTCCTCGGCTCGGCGCCGCGCTGGCGCCGCCAGTCCCGCTTCTTCTCGCCGACCGTCGACTACGTGCTTCGCAAGGCGCACGCCGAGGTGCTGATCGTCGCCTTCCCGCAGGGCGTGCTCGAGGACGCGCCGAGCTAGAGTGCGCGCGATGAAGGCGCTCGTGATCGGCTGCGGCCGCGTCGGCTCCTCGATCGCCCTCCAGCTCGGCTCGGAGGGCTGGGAGGTGACGGTGGTCGACGAGAGCGAGGAGGCGCTCTCGCGCCTCGGCGAGCACTGGCCGGGCGCGTTCATCGTCGGGCACGGGATGGACGTCGACCTGCTCCGCGAGGCGGGGATCGAGGAGGCGGACGCGGTCGTCGTCGCGACCGACGGCGACAACACGAACATCGTGATCGGCCAGGTCGCGCAGAAGCGTTTCGACATCCAGTGCGTCGTCGTGCGCGTCCTCGACCCGGCCCGCGCGACGTTCTACGCGGCGCGCGGCCTGCGCACGGTCTGCCCGACGAGCGTCGCGATCGACACGCTGCTCGACGCGGTCCGCGCGTGCGAGATCCCGGTCGCGAGGCGCGGCTGATGTACGTGATCGTCGCGGGCGGCGGCAAGGTCGGCGCGAACGTCGCGCGCTCGCTGCTGCGACTCGGGCACGAGCTGACGCTGATCGAGCAGCGCAGCGACCATTTCGCGCGGCTCGAGGACGAGTTCGAGCACCAGGTGCAGCGGGGCGACGCGACCGAGCTGCACGTGCTGGAGCGCGCCGGCATCGGTCGCCCTCCCGACATCGTGCTCGCGCTCACCGGCGACGACGAGGACAACATGGTCATCTGCCAGATCGCGAAGGAGAAGTACGACGTGCCGAAGGTGATCGCGCGCGTCAACGACCCGCGCAACCAGGCGCACTTCGACCTGCTCGGGATCTCGCCGACGGTCTGCGCGACCGCGCGGATCATGGCGCTCGTCGAGCACGAGGTGCCCGAGTACGACCTGATCCACCTGCTCGAGCTGCGGCGCGAGAACCTCGAGATCGTCGAGGTGCAGATCGACCGCGACTCGCCGTCGGCGGGCAAGCGTGTCGAGCGGCTGCCGCTGCCGGAGGGCTCCCGCCTGATCTCGGTGATGCGGAACGGCAAGGCGGAGATCGCGGTCGGCTCGACGACCCTCGAGGCGGGCGACCAGGTGCTGGCGATCCTCGAGCCCGGCAAGGAGGACGAGCTGCGCCGGGTGTTGCTCCGTTCCTGAGCGGGCATGCTGGCGCCATGAGGCTCGCCCTCCTCTGCGTCGCGGCCCTCGCGCTCGTAGCCTGCGCAGGCGGCGGCGCCGCGACCACCTCGGGCGTGCGCGGCGCGCAGAAGACGACGGCGAAGCGGGTCGGCTTCGTCCGCGTGGCCGGCGGCTTCCGGTCGCCGACCGACGTCGTCGCCGCGCCGGGCGACGCGAAGACGCTCTACGTGGTCGAGCAGCCGGGCCGGGTACGGATCGTGCGCGGCGGCCGGGTGCGCGGCACCTTCCTCGACATCCGCGGCCGCGTCAGCTTCGGCGGCGAGCAGGGGCTCCTCTCGATCGCGTTCAGCCCGAACTACCCGTCCGACCACCGCTTCTACGTCTCGTACACGAACACGGGCGGCGACTCGCGGGTGGTCGGCTACCGCGCGAGGAACGGGCGCGCCGTGCCGTCGAGCGCGCGCGTCCTGCTCGCGGTGCACCAGCCGTACGCGAACCACAACGGCGGCCAGCTCCAGTTCGACCGGCGCGGCTACCTGTGGATCGGCTTCGGCGACGGCGGCTCCGAGGGCGACCCGCGGCAGGCCTCCCAGAACCTGAACCTGCGCCTCGGGAAGCTCTTCCGCGCGACGACGAAGACGCCGAACGGGCACTGGAAGCGGGTCGGGCTCGGCCTGCGCAACCCCTGGCGCTTCTCGTTCGACCGCAAGACCGGCGACCTGTGGATCGGCGACGTCGGCCAGAACGCGTGGGAGGAGGTCGACTTCCGCCCGCACACGGCGCTCGACCGGCTCGCGAACTACGGCTGGAGCCGCTACGAGGGCAATTCGGTGTACGACGCCAACCATCGCTACGCCAACGTCGGCGTGCGGGTGAAGCCGGTGCTCGTCTACTCGCACGCACACGGGTGCTCGATCACCGGCGGCTACGTGTACCGCGGCTCGGCCGTTCCCGCGGAGCGGGGCCGCTACGTCTACGGCGACTACTGCACCGGCACCGTCTGGAGCTTCCGCGTCGGCCCGCGCGGTCGCGCCTCGTCGCCGGTCGCGATCGGCCACGTGCCCTCCCTCTCCGCGTTCGGGGAAGACGGCAACGGCGAGCTGTACGCGACCTCGCTCGACGGCACGCTCTACCGCCTGCGCCAGGGCTGAGCAGCGCCGCGCGCGCTGCGGGCGCTACGCCGAGCGGCGGCGGCGGACGTTCGGCGCCTGCTGGCCCAGCGCGGCGTAGGCGAGCGCCTGCAGCGACTCGTTCAGCGTCGCCAGCTCTCGCGTCAGGCGGACGAAGTGCTCGTCGTTGTCGAGCCGCCGGTTCATCTTCGCCAGCTCGTCGCCGAGCCGGTCGAGCCGCTCGAGCAGGATGTCGAAGCGGCGGTCGGAGAGATCGCGCTCCATGCGCCTCAGTCTAGAGCCGCGAGCTGCTCGCGCGTCCGCACGACCCGGAGGTCTGCGCCGAGCGCGTCGCGCACCTCCGCGAGCGTCCCGACCGCCTCGACCCGCCGCGCCGCGCCGACGTGCGCGAGCGCGACCGCGGCCAGCTCCCGCGGCGCGTCGGTGACGACGCCGATCCGCACGCCGGCCGCGGCGAGCCGCCGCAAGGCCGCTCCGGTCTCGGCGCGCGGGCGGAAGTAGACGGGCCCGCGGTCGGCGGCGAAGCGCTCGAGCAGCGGGCGCCAGTCGCCGAGCGCCTCGTCGAGCCGCGCCGCCGCCTCGACCCGGTCGTCCGGCACGTCCAGCTCGACGCGGGCGCGCCGCGCGGCGTCCTCCAGCCAGTCGCGCCAGAGCGGCCGCGTGTCGGCGAGCACGGCGTCGAGGTCGAGTGCGATCGCAGGCATCCCCGGCGATGCTAGATTCCCGGCCAACACATCGGCGAGCGGTAAGGGAACTCCGGTGCGAGTCCGGGACGGTCCCGCCGCTGTAAGGGGAGACGCTCCACCGCCACGACGCCACTGGGCCGCAGGCCCGGGAAGGCGGCGGGGGAGGGAGCCCCGAGTCAGAAGACCTGCCTCTCGCCGCCACATGCGAACCCCTCGCGGAAGGAGGATTCGATGCTTCGCCGTTCTCTCGTCGCCGTCGCGGCGCTCGCCGCCGCCCTCGTCGCCGTGTCGCTCTCCGCGGCCGCCGGCCGCACGCCCGCCCGCACGCACGCGTTCCCCTCGCGGATCGTCTCGCTCTCGCCGACGATCACCGAGGATCTCTTCGCGATCGGCGCCGGCAAGCAGGTGGTCGCCGTCGACGACCAGTCCGACTACCCGAAGCGCGCGCCCCGGACGGCGCTCACCGGCCTCGCCCCGAACGTCGAGGCGATCGCCGCCTACAAGCCCGACCTCGTGCTGCTCTCCTACCCGGGCCCGGCGGTCGCGCAGATGCGCAGCCTCGGCATCCGCGTCGAGATCGAGCCCGCCGTCTCGAACCTCGCCGAGGAGTACGAGCAGATCCGCGGGATCGCGCGGCTCACCGGCCACGTCGCGAAGGCGCGCACGCTGATCCACTCGATGCAGGTGCAGCTGAAGCGGACGATCCAGAGCGTCCCGAAGGCGCGGCGCCACCTGCGCGTCTACCACGAGCTGGACCAGACCTACTACTCGGCGACCTCGGACACGTTCATCGGCCGCATCTACAGGCTGTTCGGCTTCCGCAACATCGCCGACGCGGCCGATACCGCGCACACCGGCTACCCGCAGCTCTCCGGCGAGTACATCCTCCAGCAGAACCCGCAGATCGTCGTGCTCGCCGACTCGAAGTGCTGCGGGCAGACGGCGAAGACGGTGGCCGCCCGGCCGGGCTGGGGCACGATCGCCGCGGTCGAGAACCGTCGCGTGATCGACGTGGACGACAGCGTCGCCTCGCGCTGGGGGCCGCGCGTCGTCCAGTTCGTGAAGGCGGTCGCCGCGATCGCGAAGCGGAAGTGAGCGCCGCCGCCGAGACCCCCGGTCGCGTCGCCGCCGTCGAGGCGCGCGGCGTCGGCGTGCGCTGGGGGCTCGCGGCGGGCGCGTTCCTGCTCGGCTCGCTGCTCGTGGGGCTCGCGGTCGGGCCGGTCGGGATCGGCGCCGGCTCGATCGTCGAGTCGGTGCTCTCGCCGCTGCCGCTCCTGCACGTGCACTCGCCGCTCTCCGCGGTCGAGCACGCCGTGCTCTGGCAGCTGCGCGCGCCGCGCGTCGTGCTCGCGGCGCTCGTCGGCGGCATGCTCGCGGTCGCCGGCGCCTCCTACCAGGGCGTCTTCCGGAACCCGCTCTGCGACCCGTACCTGCTCGGGGTCGCGGGCGGCGCCGGGCTCGGCGCGACGCTCGCGATCGTGTACGGCGTCGCCGCGGCGGCGGGCGGCTGGCTCGTCCCGGCGGCCGCCTTCGGCGGCGCGCTGCTCGCGGTCGTCGCCACCTACGCGCTCGGCCGCTCCGCGGGCGCGGCGCGGACGAGCGGCGCGCTCGTGCTCGCGGGCGTGACCGTCGCGACCTTCACCGCGGCCGTCCAGACTTTCGTCCAGCAGCGGCACACGGACGTGCTCCAGAACGTCTACTCGTGGCTGCTCGGCGGCTTCGTCACCGCGAGCTGGCGCGACGTCGCCGTCTGCGCGCCCTACGTCCTCGGCAGCTCGGCGGTGCTCGTGCTGCACCGGCGCGTGCTCGACGTGCTCAGCCTCGGCGACGACGAGGCCGCCTCGCTCGGGATCGACGTCGCGCGGACGCGGCTCGTGATCGTGTCGGTCGCGACGCTCGGCACGGCGGCGGCGGTCGCGGTGAGCGGCCTGATCGCGTTCGTCGGGATCATCGTGCCGCACACGATCCGGCTGCTCGTCTCGACGAGCTACCGCGCCGTGCTGCCGCTCTCGCTCGCGGTCGGCGCCGGCTTCCTCGTCCTCACCGACGTGCTCGCGCGGACGATCCTCTCGCCGGCGGAGCTGCCGATCGGCGTCGTCACCGCGTTCCTCGGCGCGCCGTTCTTCGCCGTGGTGCTGCGCACCTCGAGGACGCTGCGGTGATCTCGCTCGACGACGTCTGGGTGCGGTTCGGGCCGGTCGCGGCGGTGCGGGAGCTGTCGCTGCGGGTCGAGGCGGGGGAGTGGGTCGCGCTGATCGGGCCGAACGGGGCGGGCAAGACGTCGGCGCTGCGCGCGCTCGCGGGGCTGACCGGCTTCGAGGGGACGATCCGGCTCGACGGGCAGGACGTGCGGCGGCTCGGCCGCCGGGAGCTGGCCCGGCGCGTCGCGTTCGTGCCGCAGAAGCCGGAGACGCCGCCGGAGCTGACGGTGGCGGAGTACGTGCTGCTCGGACGGACGCCGTACGTCCCCTACCTCGGCAGCGAGCGGCGGGAGGATCGCCGGGCGGCGGGGCAGGCGCTGCGCCGCCTGGAGCTGGACGGCTTCGCGGAGCGGCGGCTCGGCTCGCTGAGCGGCGGCGAGCTGCAGCGGGCGGTGCTGGCGCGGGCGCTCGCCCAGGAGGCGCCGCTGCTCCTGCTCGACGAGCCGACGACGGCGCTCGACCTGGGCCGCCAGCAGCTCGTGCTCGAGCTGGTCGACTCGCTGCGCGGCGACGGGCTGACCGTCGTCTCGACGATGCACGACCTGACGCTGGCGGGCCAGTTCGCCGACCGGCTGCTCCTGCTCGACCGCGGCGCCGTGGTCGCCGAGGGGCCCGCGGCGGAGGTGCTCTCGGCCCCGAACGTCGCCGCCCACTACGGCGCGAACGTGCGCGTCGTCGAGGAGGACGGCGAGGTCTTCGTC
Source organism: Gaiellaceae bacterium (assembly GCA_035688315.1). GTDB lineage: Bacteria > Actinomycetota > Thermoleophilia > Gaiellales > Gaiellaceae > Palsa-739. The sequence continues at coordinate 39,771 of DASSND010000032.1, forward strand.
CTCCCGCTGCGCCGCTGACCGTCGAGCCATGGCCGAGTCGGCCCGGCCCGGACCTCTGAGGTCCGTGACGAGAGTGTGACGGCCCCGGCTGCTCGTCTACAGTTCTGCCCGGCGCTCCTGCGCCGACCATGCGCGACTGACGAGACACCCAGCCCCGTTCCCGCCGAGCGACCTGGTGTCGCCCGGCCCCGTCCCGGAGGTTCGCGCATGTCCCGCCAGCCCGGCTCGCTCGTCGCCGCCGGCGTCTCGAAGTCGTTCGGAGCCGATCTCGTCCTCGCGGACGTGAGCCTCGTCGTGCCGCCGCGCGCCCGGATCGGGCTCGTCGGTCCGAACGGCGCCGGCAAGTCGACGCTGCTCCGCCTGCTCGCCGGGCTCGACGAGCCGGACGCGGGCGCCGTTCGCCGCTCGCCGCCCTCGCTCGCCGTCTCCTACCTGCGCCAGGAACGCGAGCGCGGCGGGCGCTCCGGCGGCGAGGCCGCCCGCACCGCGCTCGCCGCCGCGCTCGACGAGCGCTTCGACGTCCTGCTCCTCGACGAGCCGACCAACGACCTCGACTTCGCCGGCCTCGCCTGGCTCGAAGGCGCCCTGCGCCGCCACCCGGCCTCGCTCGTCGTCGTCTCGCACGACCGCGCCTTCCTCGACCGCGCCGTGACGACGATCGTCGAGCTGGACGAGTGGACGCGCGGCGCCCGCGAGTTCGCCGGCGGCTGGAGCGACTACGAGGCCGCCCGCGCGCGGGCGCGCGAGGCGCACGAGCGGCGCTGGAGGCACTCGGCCGCCGAGCGCGAGCGGATCGAGGAGCAGGCGCGCCGCATGACGGAGTGGGAGCGGCGCGGCTACGGCCAGGGCCGCAAGAAGAAGAAGTCGAAGGACGTGAAGCGCACCTACGCCGCCCGGCTCGCCCGCGTCGAGCAGGTGGAGAAGCCGTACGAGCCGTGGGAGCTGCGGCTCGAGCTTGCGCCCGCCTCCCGCAGCGGCGAGCTGGTGCTCCGGCTCGAGCGTGCCGTCGTGGAGCGCGCCTCGTTCCGGCTCGGGCCGCTCGACCTCGCGGTCGGCTGGGGCGACCGCGTCGCGATCGCCGGCCCGAACGGGAGCGGCAAGACGACGCTGCTCGACGCGCTCCTCGGCCGCATCCCGCTCGCCTCGGGCACGCGCACGCTCGGCGCGGGCGTCGTCGTCGGCGAGCTGGAGCAGGATCGGGCCGCGCTCGCCACGACCGAGCCGCTCCTCGACGCCTTCCTCGCGCTCTCGGCCGCACGCGCCGAGGACGCGCGCACCCTGCTCGCGAAGTTCGGCCTCCGCCGCGACGACGTCCTCCGCAGCGCCGCCACGCTCTCGCCGGGCGAGCGCACCCGCGCCCAGCTCGCGCTCCTGACCGCGCGCGGCGTCAACTGCCTCGTGCTCGACGAGCCGACCAACCATCTCGACGTCGAGGCGATCGAGGAGCTGGAGCGGGCGCTCGCCGCCTACACCGGCACCGTCCTCCTCGTCACCCACGACCGCCGCTTCCTCGACGCGTTCGCGCCCACCCGTACGATCAGCCTGTGAAGGGGACGGCGGCGATCGTCACGATCGGGAACGAGCTGGTCTCCGGCGACGTCCCGAACACGAACGCGGCCTGGCTCGCCAAGCGACTCGCGCCGCTCGGCGTCGAGGTGCGCCTCACGGCGGCGATCCCGGACGAGATCGAGACGATCGCGGAGTTCGTCCGTCGCGAGGCGCCGCGCGTCGACTTCCTGCTCGTCACGGGCGGGCTCGGCGGCACGCCCGACGACCTGACCCGCGAGGCGCTCGCGGCCGCGTTCGGGGTCGAGCAGGAGGAGGTGCCCGAGCTGGCCGCCGACCTGCGCGCCCGCTTCCGGGGCGACCCCGAGTACGCGGCGCGCTGGGCGGCGCTCCCGCGCGGCAGCCGCCCGCTCGCGAACCCGCTGGGCGGCGCGCCCGGCTTCGCGCTCGAGAACGTCTACGTCCTGCCGGGCCTCCCGTCCGAGATGGAGGCGATGTTCGCCGCGATCGACGAGGAGTTCCGCCGCGGCAGCCCGATCGACGCGTGGCGCCGCGTCTACGCGACCCGCGAGAGCGTGATCGCAGGAGCGCTCGCCGAGACGACGGAGCGCTGGCCGGGCGTCCTCGTCGGCTCGTATCCGAGCTTCCGGCCGCACGGCCCCGAGGTCGAGGTCGTCCTCAAGTCGAGCGACGAGGCGGAGCTGCGCGCCGCGTCGGCGTGGCTCGAGGCCCGGCTGGGCGAGCTGACCGGCGCCGGATAGCCCGCCTACGCGCGGAGGGCCGGGGCCAGCTCCCGCCCGAGCAGCCTGACCGGCTCGAGGTCGCGGTGCAGGAGGTGCTGGAGCATGACGCGCTCGCAGCCGGCGCGCTCGAACTCGCGCAGCCGCTCCAGCGCCTCCTCGACCGAGCCGACGACGGCGCCGCGCGCGCGATACGCGTCGAGCCAGTCCTCGAAGGCGATCTCGCGCGCGTGGCGCCCGTACAGCTCGCGGGCGCGGTCGAGCGCGTCGGCGCGCGTCTCGCCGACGAGGAAGCCGGCCATCACCGAGAACGGCAGCGGCGCGACCTTCTCGCGGAGCCGGGCCGCCTGCTCGGGCGAGACGAACGGCGCGTTGTACTCGTCCGCGAAGCGCTTCGCCGGCTCGACGGTGCCCGGCCCGCCGGAGCCGCCGACGACGATCGGCGGCCGCGGCCGCTGCACCGGCTTCGGCTGGCCGGGCGCGTGCTCGAGGACGTAGTGCTCGCCGCGGAAGTCGACGCGCTCCTCCGTCCAGAGCCGGTGCACGATCTCGAGCTGCTCGGCGAACATCGCGATCCGCACGCGGGTCGGCGGGAAGGGAAACCCGAAGGCGGCGTGCTCGCGCTCGTTCCAGCCGGCGCCGAGCCCCAGCTCGATCCGTCCGCCGGAGACGCAATCGGCGGTCGCGGCGGCGTTCGCGAGCAGCGCGGGCGGCCGGAAGGTGGCGGGGGAGACGAGCGTGCCGAAGCGCAGCCGGGTCGTGCGCGCGGCGAGCGCGGCGATCGTCGTCCACGCGTGCGCGACGTTGCCCTGCTCGTCGGACTGCGAGATGTAGTGGTCGGAGCGGAAGAGCGTCTCGACGCCGTGCTCCTCGCAGGCGCCGGCGAGCGCGCACCAGTCCTCCCAGGTGACGCCCTCCTGACCCTCGATCATCAGCGCGAGCCGCACGCGGAGAGCCTAGTCGGGCCGCTCTAGGATGCGCTCGTGGCCGCGTTCGACTCCGAGTTGCGCGAGTGTCTCGAGCTGGTGCTCGGCGCGCCGGTGCCCGAGCCCGAAGGCGCGCCGTTCGTCTTCTTCCGCCAGTGGCTCGCGGAGCGGAACCTCGGGCTCGTGCCGATCGCGGACGCGCGCGAGTTCGATTGGCCCGGGCACTGGCTCGCGCGCGTGCGCGCCGCCGACGGCGACCACGCGGTCGTCATGTTCGGGTCGCCGTCGGGGCCGCTGCACGACCCGGCCCGCGCGCTCGCGCGCGGCGGCGCGATCGAGGAGGGCTGGCTGCTCGCGCGGCTCGACGTGCGTCTCCCGATCGAGGAGCCGTACGGCTCGGGCAGCAGCACCGGCTCGGTCGCCGCGCTCCTCGTCGCGCCGGCGGCGGAGGCGCCGCTCGTCCGCGTCGAGAGCGCCGAGGCGGTCGCCGGGCGCGGCCTCCGCGGCGACCGCTACGGCGCCGGCCGCGGCACCTTCTCCGGTCGCGGCCGCGGCTACGAGCTGACCCTCGTCGAGGCCGACGTCCTGGACGCGCTGGAGCTGCCGTGGGAGGAGGCGCGCCGCAACGTCGTCACGCGCGGGATCGAGCTGAACGCGCTCGTCGGCCGCCGCTTCGCGATCGGCGAGGTCGAGTGCGTCGGCCGCCGGCTCGCCGAGCCGTGCGCCCACCTCGAGCGCCTCTCCCGGCCGGGGCTCCTGCGCCCGCTCGTGCACCGCGGCGGCCTCCGCGCCGACATCGTCCGCGGCGGCGAGATCGCGGTCGGCGACGCGGTCGCCGCGCGTCCGTAGCGTTTTCCGAGCGGGCGCGGCGGGGACGACGCCTGTCGTGACGAACCTGCGCCTCTCGAAGCAGCTCGCCGACCTCGCCGAGCCGCTCGACGCGGTCGCGGACCCGGTGCAGAACGCGGTCAACGCGGTGCCGCAGCCGCTGCGCGACGTGCTCGACGGCGTCTGGCTCGGCAACCCGCTGCACCCGGCGCTCACCGACCTGCCCGTCGGCGCGTGGACGGCCGCCGCCATCCTCGACCTCGCCGGCTCCGAGGCGGCCGACGAGGCGCTCGCGGTCGGGATCCTCGGAGCGCTCCCCGCGGCGCTCACCGGCCTCAACGACTGGAGCCACCTGAAGGGCGACTCGAAGCGGCTCGGCGTCGTCCACGCGCTCGTCAACACGATGGGGCTCGCGCTCAACGTCGCCTCGCTCGTCGCCCGCCGCGACGGCCGCCGCGGGCTCGGACGCGCCCTCTCGGGGATCGCGTATGCCGGCACGCTCTTCTCCGCCCACATCGGCGGTCACCTCTCGTTCGGGCTCGGCGTGCGCGTCAACCGCACCGCCTTCGAGAGCCCGCGCGAGCGCTACGCGCCCGTGCTCGACGAGGAGGCCGTGGACGGCGGCAAGCTCTGCCGCGTCGAGCTGGAGGGGGAAGCCGTGGTCGTCGCGCGCTCGCAGGAGACCGGCGAGGTGTGCGCGATCGCCGCGACCTGCTCGCACCTCGGCGGCCCGCTCGACAAGGGCGACCGCGAGGGCGACACCGTGATCTGCCCGTGGCACGGCTCCCGCTTCGACCTCTGCACGGGCGAGGTCGAGGGCGGCCCGGCCGTCTACCCGCAGCCGCGCTACGAGGCCCGCGTCCGCGCCGGCAAGATCGAGATCCGCGCCGCGAAGGAGTAGGGGGCGGCTCGCGCCGCCCCCTCGTTTCTCAGCCGGCCGCGTCGGCCGTCTCGCCGTCCGGGTCGGGGAGCCCGTACTCGCAGCCGTCCGCGGGGTTCCCGTCGAGGTCCTCCCAGCCCGGGTCGCACGCGAGGAGTCTCGCGCCGCCGCCCTCGCAGGCGAAGGCGGCGTGGAGGATCGGGTTCGTCAGGTCGTTGCCGGCGAACCCGCAGTTCCGGACGTCGGTCGCCAGGTCGACCTCGCAGCCGTCGCCGAGCTGTCCGTCGAGGTCGGCGAATCCGGGCAGGCACGTGTAGCGGTAGACGCCGCCGCTGCAGCTCACGGTCCCGTTCGGGTACGGCGGCAGGGTCGCGCTGCACGGCGCGCCGCTGTCGCGGGTCGTGGTGCCGCCGCCGGTGTTCCCGGTCTGCACGACGCAGGTGAGGGTGGCGGCGCCGCTGGTCGCGTACGAGATCGAGATGGCGCCCGTCCGGCCCGCGTTCGTGCACGAGAGCCCGGCGAGCCCGTCGAACGACGTCAGCCGGGAGCCGTCGACGCCGTCGCGGCCGTCGGCGCCCGCGGGGCCCGGAGCTCCCGAGCACGCGTACGTCGTCGTGCCGCCGACGCTGAAGCTCGACCCGCCGAACGGGCAGTTCGGGTCTCCGGCCGCGAGCGTCGCCGCGGCGACGCTCGCGCCGTCCGCGCCGCGGGGGCCCGGCTCGCCCCGGGGTCCCTGCGGCCCGGCGGGGCCGGCGACGTTCCACGCGAGCGGATGCTCGGGCGTCCGGCAGGCGGAGGCGCTGGCGACGATCCGCACCTGCCCGTTGCCCTTCACGCAGGCGTGCACGACCTGTGTCGCCGCCGACGAGCGCGCGCCGCTCGAGGTCGCGTAGCCGGCGCCTGCGGCCGCGGCGGCGAGGAGCGCCGCCGAGCCGGCGAGGCGCAGCAGCCTCCGGGCCGCCGAGCGCCTCGGGGTGACCGTCCGCGCGTCAGTCATCGACCTGCACCTTGCCCCCGGCGATCGCGAGCTCGCCCGAGTCGAAGCCGTCGGCCAGCCGGATCCTGAGCCGGTCGCCACTCACGTCGAGTCGGAACGCGTACGAGCCCGCGCCGTCGAGCGTCGCGGCGCCGTAGATCGTCGCGGCCGGGCCGGAACAGACGACGCTCGCGACCGACGTCGACTCGACGACGCCGTGACCCTTGCGGTCCAGGTAGCGGAGCGAGTCGTCGCGCACCTGGAAGGGCACGCGGCGGCCGTCGACGAGGACGGTGCCGGCGCCGCGGACGGTGCAGCCGGGGGTGCTCGGCGGCACGGAGACGGTCACCTGCGCGGTGTCGCTCGGCTGGGAGCCCGCGTCGGCGGTCGCGGTGACGGTGTCGGCGCCGCCGAACGGGGTCGCCGCGAAGCAGTACGCGGCGGCGCCGTCGGCGCCGGTCGAGACGGTGCCTCCGCCGCTGTCGGAGCCCGCGACCGCGAACTCGACGGCCGCGTCGGCGACGCCGTTGCCGAACTCGTCTGCGACGGCGGCGGTGACGCAGACCTCGTTCCCGGGGGCCGCCTCGACGGTCGCCGGCGTGAGCGAGAGCGCGGCCGGCGACCCGGCGGTGTAGGTCTGGGTCGCCGTGGCGGCCGGGTTCGTCCCGCCCTCGACGGTCGCGGTCACGGTGTCCACGCCGGCGTGCGTGCCCGTGTAGCAGAAGTCGGCCTCGCCGGAGCTCCCGGTACGGCCGCTTCCGCTCGCCGCGTTCGCCCCGGCGACCGAGAAGTCGACCGTGTAGCCGGCCTCCGGGTTCCCGACGAGCCCGCTGACCGACGCGTGCAGGCAGACCCGCGAGCCCGCCGTCGCCGTGGCGGCCGGCGGCGTCAGGAACACGAACGTCGGCGGCCCCGGCTCGAGGTGGACGATCGCGGACCCGCTCGGCTGCCGCGGCGAATGCAGGTCGGTGGCGGTGACCGTCGCGTCGCCGACGTACTCGCCCGTGAAGCAGTCCGAGGCGGTCCCGTCGGCGGCGGTGGCGCGGACGGCCACGACGCTTCCGTTGACCGCGAAGTAGATCCCCCGGTTCCCGAGCGGGTTCCCGTAGGCGTCGGTGTCCCGGGCGGTGACGCAGCTCTGCGTGCCCGCGAGCACCGTCTGCTCGCGCGGCGTGAGCGACACCGTCGCCGGCTCGCCGGGCGCGTAGGAGACCGTGGCGGTCGCGCTCGGTTCGGAGCCGCCCTGCGCCGTCGCGGTGACCGTGTCGGTGCCGGCCCGGGTGCCGACGTAGCAGAAGGACGCGGTGCCGTCGGCGACCGTCTCGACCTCGTCCGCGGCGGCGTTCGCGCCGGTCACTGCGAAGTCGACGGCGACGCCGGCCAGCGGGTTCGACCGGGTGTCGCGCACCGCCGCGGTCGCGCACGCCTGGATCCCGACCACCCGGCCGGGCGTCTGGACGGCGAGATCGAGCGAGGCGGGCTGCACCGCGCCGACGGTGAGCCAGCCGCTCGAGAGCGGTGACGTCGGCTGGAGCACGAGGCTCGCGCAGGACTGCTCCTGGCCCTCGTTCAGCCAGTACGTCCACGCGTCGCCGCCGCTGCCCTCGTCGTCCGCGAAGAACACGAGCTGGAGGCCCGTCCAGTCCATGTCGTCGGGGTAGCTGGTGAAGTTCGAGCTGACGATCCGGCCGCTGACGACCGCCTCGGAGCCGCGGAGCGAGAGGCAGTCCACGTCGGCCGTGGCGGTCTCGCCGCTGGACGGGAGCGAGAGCGTCATCGTTCCGGCGGCGCCGCCGGCGGTGTCGTCGCCGGTCGCGTCGAAGTCGAACGTCCAGCCGTCGGCGACGGCCCCGGACCCGGCGGCGTGTCCGGGCGGTGCCGCGGCCGCGGCGGCGACCGAGATCGTTCCCGCGACGATCAGCGCGACCGTCGCGGCGACGGCTGCGCGCGGCAGGTGCAACATCGGTAGGGCTCCTTTCGGTGGCGTGCGCCGATCGTGCGCGCGCGCGACGCGCGCGGCTACGGGGAGCACCCTGGACATGCACCCGATGCTTCCCGGTGGCCGTGCCGGACCTGTCCCCCGAGGCCGAGGGGGTGCCCCGCTACGATCGGACGGTGGCCGCGACGACGCCGGAGACCTACCTCCACGACCTGAATCCGGCGCAGCGCGAGGCGGTCCTCCACACCGAGGGGCCGGTGCTCGTGATCGCCGGCGCGGGCTCGGGCAAGACGCGCGTGCTCACGCGCCGGATCGCGCACCTGCTGCGCGCGGTCGGCGTGAAGCCGCCCGAGATTCTCGCGATCACCTTCACGAACAAGGCCGCCGCCGAGATGCGCGAGCGCGTCGAGCACCTGATCGGCCCGCCCGCGCGTGCCGCCTGGATCATGACCTTCCACGCCGCGTGCGGCCGCATCCTGCGCCGCGAGGCGGAACGTCTCGGCTACCGCTCCAACTTCACGATCTACGACTCGGCCGACCAGGTGCGTCTCGTCAAGGCGTGCCTGGAGGAGCTGGAGCGCGACCCGAAGCGCTTCACGCCGCGCGGGATCCACTCCCAGATCTCGAACGCGAAGAACCAGCTCGTCGGCCCGGACGAGTACGCCGAGCGCGTGGCGAGCTTCTACGACCAGACCGTCGCGGAGGCGTACGCGCTCTACCAGAAGCGGCTCCACGCCTCGAACGCGGTCGACTTCGACGACATGCTCTACCTCACCGTCGAGGCGCTCGAGCGCTTCCCCGACGCGCGGACGAAGTGGCAGAAGGCGTTCCGCTACGTGCTCGTCGACGAGTACCAGGACACGAACCACGCCCAGTACCGCCTGCTCCAGCTCCTCGCCGAGCAGCACCGGAACGTCTTCGCGGTCGGCGACCCGGACCAGTCGATCTACGCGTTCCGCGGCGCCGACATCCGCAACGTGCTCGAGTTCGAGCGCGACTTCCCCGGCGCGGCGACGATCGCGCTCGAGCAGAACTACCGCTCCACCCAGAACATCCTCGACGCCGCGAACGGCGTGATCCGCAACAACCGCGAGCGCAAGGAGAAGAACCTCTGGTCGGAGCTCGGCGAGGGGGAGCCGGTGCGCGTCGTCGAGGTGGAGGACGAGCACGCGGAGGCGCGCTACGTCGCCGCCGAGATCGCGCGGCTCGTCGAGGAGGGCTACTCCGGCGCCGAGATCGCCGTCTTCTACCGGACGAACGCGCAGAGCCGCGTGCTCGAGGACGTGCTCGTCCGCCAGGCGATCGCCTACCAGGTGATCGGCGGCCCGCGCTTCTACGAGCGCGCCGAGGTGAAGGATCTCGTCGCCTACCTGCAGGTGCTCGACAACCCGTACGACGCCGTCTCGCTGCTGCGCGTCGCGAACCGGCCGCGCCGCGGCATCGGCGACACGACGCTCGCCCGGCTGGGCCAGTGGGCCGACCAGCGCGAGATCTCGCTCTGGGAGGCGTTCGCCGAGGCGGACACCGCCGGCGTCGGCACCGCGCCGCTGAAGGCCGTGCGCGCCTTCCGGGCGACGATCGAGGGGCTGATGGAGGACGCGCGCACGCTGCCGGTGCCCGAGCTGATCGAGGCGGTGCTCGACCGCAGCGGCTACCTCGAGGCGCTCGAGGCGGAGCGGACGATCGAGGCGCAGGGCCGGATCGAGAACCTGCAGGAGCTGGTCTCCGTCGCGCGCGAATGGCTCGAGCAGGCCGCCGAGGCGACCCTCTCCGGCTTCCTGCAGGAGATCTCGCTCTACTCCGACCAGGACGCGATCCGCGGCGACGGCTCGCTCGTCACCCTGATGACGATCCACAACGCGAAGGGGCTCGAGTTCCGCGCCGTCTACCTGATCGGGATGGAGGAGGGGATCTTCCCGCACTCGCGCTCGATCGAGGAGCAGGGGATCGAGGAGGAGCGGCGGCTCTGCTACGTCGGCATGACCCGCGCGATGGAGCGGCTGACGCTGCTGCACGCCTCGACGCGGATGCTCTACGGCGGCCGCGACCACAACCTGCCGTCGCGCTTCCTCGACGAGGTGCCCGAGCGCCACGTCGAGCGCGACCGGCTGCGGCCCGCCTCGTGGTCGGGCTACGGCGTGCCGGTGCAGAGCAGGATCGCCCCGCGGGAGGACGTGCCGAGCCTCGCCACCGGCGACTCGGTCCGGCACGGGACGCTCGGCGAGGGCGTCGTCGTCAGGATCGAGCCCGGCGGCGTCGTCACCGTCCGCTTCGCCGCGGACGGCTCCGAGCGTCGCCTGATGCTCGACTACGCGCCGCTCGAGAAGCTCTAGCCCTTCTTCTTCGGCTTCTTCTTCGGCTTCTTCTTGGCCTGCTTGTGCTTCGGCGTCTTCTTCGCCTTCTTGTGGGCGGGCGGCTTCTTCGCCGGCGTCGCCGGCTGGGTCGAGCCGCCGACGGTGAACGAGCCCCGCATCGTGGCCGCGTGCGCGTCGCACTGGAACGAGTAGGTGCCGGCCGCGAGCGTGACCGTCAGGGTCGTGTCGCCGACGCCCTCGATCGAGGTGGACTCGTCGACGCCGCTGCCGGCGAGGTGGAAGTTGTGCTCGGGGGAGCGGTCGTGGACGAGGATCGTGTACGAGCCCGGGTCGAGGTGCTGGACGCGGTGACCCTGTGCGTCGGCGAGGGTGATCGTGAAGCCCGGGCCGACGCTGCCGACGAGCCGGCCGGGGTCCGCCCGGCCGCTCGCGGCGAAGGGCGCAGCGGCGGCGGAGGCGACGAGGAGCAGGAGGAGTGTGCGCATGTCCGCTCTCTACGGAGCCGAGTAGGCTCCCGGATTCATGGAGGTTCGCACCTGCCGCGACCACGACGAGTTCTGCGCCGCGGTCGGGGCGATCGGCCAGTACTTCAACCCGCCGCAGAGCGCCGAGGGGCTCGAGCGGTTCGCCCGGCTGCTGCCGCGCGAGCGCGTGCACGCCGCCGTCGACGGCGACGGGATCGTCGGCGGCGCGGGCGCGTTCCCGTTCGACCTCTCCGTGCCCGGCGGCTCGCTCCCGTGCGCGGGGGTCACCGTCGTCGGCGTGCACCCGACGCACCGCCGGCGCGGCGTCCTGCGGGCGATGATGGACGCGCAGCTGCGCGACGTGCACGAGCGCGGCGAGCCGCTCGCGGCGCTCTGGGCCTCCGAGGAGACGATCTACGGCCGCTTCGGCTACGGGCTCGGCTCGTGGGTCGGCGACGTCAGGATCGCGAAGCCGCGCAACGACTTCGCCCGGCCGCTCGAGCGGCGCGGCACGACCCGCTTCGTCACGCCCGAGGAGGCGGCGTCCCTCTTCCCGCCGGTCTACGACGCGGTGCGCGCGCAGCGGCCCGGCCTGCCCGCCCGGAGCGGCGACTGGTGGACGCTCCGCCAGCTGCGGCTGCCCGACGAGGAGGCGTCCGCGCCCCGCCGCTTCGTCGCGCTCGACCTCGACGGCGCGGTGCGGGCGTACGCGATCTACCGCACCTTCCTCACCTTCGAGGACGGCTCGTCGTCCGCGCGGCTCGTCGTCAACGAGGCGCTCGGGGCGACCCCGCAGGCGACCGCCGAGATCTGGCGCTTCCTGCTCGACGTCGACTGGATGGAGACGCTCGAGGCGTCGCTCCTGCCGCCCGACCACCCGCTCTTCTATCTGCTCGGCTCGCCGCGGCGGGCGCGCTACCGGCTCGGCGACGGGCTCTGGGTGCGCGTCGTCGACGTCGGGGCCGCCCTCTCCGGCCGCGCCTACGAGAGCGAGGAGGCGCTCGTGCTCGAGGTGCGCGACGCGGTCTGCCCGTGGAACGAGGGGCGCTGGCGGCTCGAGGGAGGGGCCTGCGCGCGCAGCGACGACGAGCCGGATCTCCTGCTCGACGCGTCCGCGCTCGGAGCGGCGTACCTCGGCTCGGTCTCGTTCCGGCGGCTCGCCGACGCGCTCCGCGTCGAGGAGGCGACGGACGGCGCGGTGGCGCGCGCCGACCGGATCTTCGCCTGGCGCCCGCTGCCCTGGTGCCCGGAGATTTTCTGAGCTTTCGGCGGAAGGAACTTGGCTTTTTGTAAGGAATAGGTTAGGTTGGCTCGCATGCGGCGGCGGGCGGCCATCCTTCTGGCTCTGCTTTGCGTTCTCGCGTGGCCTGCGGCCGCGCTCGCGCACCCCGACGGCACGCCGCGCCCGCACCGCCACCTGACGCACGCGCTCGTCTTCCGCTGGCCGGCGCTCGGCGCGATCACCACCCGGTTCTCGAGCCGCCACGACGGGATCGACATCGGCAGCCTGCGCTCGCTCTCGATCCGGGCCGCCTACCCGGGCCGCGTCCTCCACGTCGGCTACACGAGCGGCTTCGAGGGCTACGGCAACATCGTCGACGTCGAGATCGCACCCGGGGTCGAGACGCTCTACGCGCATCTCTCCGCCGAGGCCGTCCACGTCGGCCAGCACGTGCGCCGCGGCCAGCGTCTCGGCACCGCCGGCTGCACGGGCCTCTGCTACGGCACGCACCTCCACTTCGAGGTGCGCGAGCACGGGATCCCCGTGAACCCGCTGCGCTTCCTCCACTGAGCCGGCCCGGCGGCGCGCTACCCTGCCCCGCCGGATGGGGTCTGGACTGCGGCTCGCGGCCGTCTGTGCGGTCGCGCTCGTTCTCGCCGCGCCCGCAGGGGCGCATCCGCTCGACGGCGGAAAGCAGCTCTCGTTCGCGTGGCCGGCGGCGGGGGAGGTGACGCGCGGGTTCGGGTTCGACCCGGCCACGGGCGAGGAGCACGCGGGGCTCGACATCGGCTCGCTGCGGTCGCTCGAGGTGCGTGCCGCGGCGCCGGGCGTCGTCGAGCAGGTCGGCTACGCGCCCGGCTTCGACGGCTACGGCCTGATCGTGCTCGTGGACGTCGGCTTCGGGTTCGAGACGCTCTACGCGCACCTCGCACGCGTCGACGTCCGTCCGGGCCAGACGGTCGCGCCGGACGAGCCGCTCGGCGAGGCGGGGAGCACCGGGTTCAGCACCGGCGTCCACCTCCACTTCGAGCTGCGCGAGGACGGCGCGGCGACCGACGCGACGCCGCTCCTGCCCGCGGGGCGCCCCGGCTTCCCGGAAGCGGGCTAGCGCTCCTCCCCCGGAGGAGCCATGCCGCCCTCCCTGACCCGAGGGATCTTTCCCGACGCTCCCGCAAACGGGGGAGGCGCGGCCCCGAACGACGCGCCTAGGTTCCGGCCTCCCCCGAAGGCGTCACGAGGAAAACCGAGCTTGCGGCACTGCGTTCCACCCATCCCGAGTCTGCTCGACCCGCGTCGGCTCCTCGCCGCGCTCGTCGTCTCGACCCTCTGCGTGCTCGCGGCGTCCGCGCCCTCGCGGGCGGCGAAGCCGGCGGGCGCGTACGTCTCGCCGAACCTGCTCGCCGCCGCGCAGGCCGACCCGGGTCGGTCGTTCGACGTGATCCTGCAGGGCACGGCGGGCCACGGCGCGAGCGCCGTCGCCGCCGACGTCCGTTCGGCGAACGCGGGCGCGCACGGCAACGCGCTCGGGCTGAAGCGGCAGCTCGCCTCGATCGCGGGCGCCTCGGCCGCCGTCACCGGCAAGCAGCTCCTCCAGCTCGCGAAGCTGCCGGGCATCGCGGCGATCACCTCCGACGACCCGGTGCGCCTGACCGGCTCGATCTCCAGCAAGCAGCAGTGGCCGTTCGCGAGCGGCGTCGCGAAGGGCTGGTCGGGCGTCACGAACGGGTCGCTGCCGCAGCTTCCGGCGATCGCGGTGGTCGACTCCGGGATCGACGCGTCGCGCGGCGACTTCGGCGGCCGCGTGATCGACCAGGTGACGATCGACAACTCGTCGACGACGAACTCGCCCGGCGACGGCTACGGCCACGGGACGTTCGTGGCGGGCATCGCGGCGGGCAGCGCTCAGGGCTACGCCGGCGCCGCGCCCAGCGCGCCGCTCGTCTCGATCGACGTGATGGACGACCAGGGCATGGCCCTCACGAGCGACGTGATCGCCGCCTGCGACTGGATCCTCCAGCACAAGGACGCCGACAACATCCGCGTCGCGAACTTCTCGCTCCACTCCACGGCCCCGGCCAGCGTCTTCTGGGATCCGCTCGACCACGCGGTCGAGAAGCTCTGGTTCGCGGGCGTCACCGTCGTCACGGCGGCGGGGAACTACGGCGTCGACGGCCAGCCGAGCGGCGTGCGGTACGCGCCCGGCAACGACCCGTTCGTGATCACGGTCGGCGCCGACGACGTGAGCGGGTCCGTCTCGCCGAACGACGACGCCGCGGCCCCGTGGTCGGCGTACGGCTACACCTACGACGGCTTCGCGAAGCCCGATCTCGCCGCGCCCGGCCGCTACATGATCGGCCCGGTGCCGCCCGCCTCGACGCTCGCCGTCACGCGCGCCTCCTCGGTGACCGCGCCCGGGTACATCCAGCTCTCCGGCACCTCGTTCGCGTCCCCGGTCGTGGCCGGCACCGCCGCGTACCTGCTCGCGCTCCACCCCGACTGGACGCCCGACCAGGTGAAGGGCGCGCTCCTGCTCTCGGCGAAGGCCGCGAAGAGCGCCGCGCCGCTGTCGATCGGCGTCGGCCTGCTGGACGCGGCCGCCGCGGCGAACGTCACCTCGCCGCCGAACCCGAATCTCGCACTCGACGCGTTCCTCACGGGCGACCCCGCCGGCGGCTCGATCCCGGTCTTCGACAGCGCGAGCTGGGGCAGCGCCGCGCAGGCGAACGCCTCCTGGGGCTCCGCGTCGTGGGGGTCGGCGTCCTGGGGCTCCGCGTCGTGGGGCTCCGCGTCCTGGGGCTCGCTCGCCTGGTCGTCCGCCTCGTGGGGGTCGGCCTCCTGGGGCAGCGCGTCCTGGGGATCCAGCTCGCTCGCGCAAACGCTCGCGACGGCGTCCTGGGGGAGCGCCGCGCTCGGTTCCACCGCCACCGCCGACAACGCCGCCGCCGACGAGGGAGCCCCCGCGCTCCTCGACGACGAGCAGCTCGCCGCGGCCGAGGCGGAGCTGGGGATCGAGATCGCGCCCGACGGGTCTGTGTCGGGCTCGGGAGCCTGACCGTGACCGAGCTCGCGGCCGTCGCCGGCCGGAGCGTCCTGCCGCGTCCCCGCTGGCTCGACGCGCTGCCGGCGCGCGCCTGGGCGTGGTGGGCGGTGGTCGCGCTCCCGGCCGCGGCCGCCGTCGTCGTCTCGCTGACCCGGCTCGACCACGGCGGCTGGGGGCGCTTCGCCGCCGTCGCCGCCGCCGCGTCGGCCGCGCAGCTCGCCGCGGTCGGCATGAGCGGCCGCCGCGTCTTCCACCCGGCGATCGTCTTCGTCGTCGCCGGCGCGCTCGTCCTCGACCCGGAGCAGCTCGCGCTGATGTGCGTCGTCCAGCACGTGCCGGACTGGCTGAAGCACCGCTACGCCTGGTACATCCAGACGTTCAACATCGGCAACTACGTGCTCGCGGCGCTCTCGGCCTGGGCGGTCGCGGACGCGGTGTCGGGCGCGGGCGCAGCGCCGGCCGGCATCGCCGCGGCGACCTGCTTCGTCGCCGTGAACCGGCTGCTGCTCGCGCCGATGCTGCGGCTCGGGCGCGGCCTGAAGCTGCGGGAGACCCGCCTGCTCGCGCTCGACGACCTCTCGCTCGAGCTGGTGCTCGCGCTGATGGCCGTTCCGGCGGTCGCGCTCTGGCGGCACGACCCGGTGCTCGCCGCCCTCTCCTTCGCGCCGCTCGTCCTGATCCAGTTCACGCAGCGGACGAGCGAGCGGCTGGAGCGCGCGTCGGAGACGATCGTGCGCCAGAACGCGTCGCTCGAGGAGGCGCACCGGACGGTGGTGCAGCGCTCGACCGCGTCGCTCGAGGCGCTCTCGGCGACCGTCGACGCGCGCGACAAGTACACGGCCGGTCACTCGAAGCGCGTCGCCGCGATCTCGACGCTGCTCGCCCGCGAGCTGGGGCTCGAGGGCGCCGAGCTGGAGACCGTCTCGCAGGCCGCGCTGCTGCACGACATCGGCAAGATCGGCGTCCCCGACGCGGTGCTGCTGAAGGAGGGCGAGCTGACGCACGCCGACTGGCTCGCGATGCGCAGCCACGCCGAGGAGGGCGCGCGGATCATCGAGCGGCTGGGCTTCCTCGACGACGTCGTCCCGGCGATCCGCCACCACCACGAGCGGCCTGACGGGCGCGGCTATCCGGACGGGCTGATCGGCGACGAGATTCCGCTCGCCGCTCGCGTCATCCACGTCGCCGACGCGCTCGACGCGATGACGACCGAGCGGGTGTACCGCGGCGCGCTCTCGGTCGACGCGGCGATCGGCGAGATCCGCGCCGGCCGCGGCACCGACTTCTGCGCCTGCTGCGTCGACGCGCTCGAGCGGGCGCTCGCCGCGGGCGCGCTCGACGGCCTGCTGCCGCGGAAGCGGGCGGCCGCGTGACGATGGGCGCCTACGCGGAGCGGGTGCGGGTGGAGCGGCCGGCGCGGCCGCGGCTGCCGGGGCACGCGCGCCCGTTCCTGTGGTCGACGCTCGTCCTCGCGCTCGGCGTGGCCGCGGCGACCTCGTTCGCCTCGGCGTCCGGGGTGCGCTGGCGCGACTTCGCGGTCGTGGCGGTCGCCGCCGCGCTCGCGCAGGCGTTCGCCGCGCACACGGCGGCGAACCAGGTGTTCCACACGGGCCTCGCGTTCACGGTCGCGGCGGCCCTGCTGCTGCCGCCCGAGCTGGTCGTCGTCGTCGCGGTCGCGCAACACGTCCCGGACTGGGCGCGGCAGCGCTACCCGTGGTTCATCCAGAGCTTCAACATGGCGAACTTCGTCCTCAGCGGCCTCGCCGCGTGGGCGGTGCGGGACGCGCTCGCCGGCAGCGCGGTCGGCACGGGCGCGGGCGCGGTCGCGGCCGCCGCCTGCGCGGCGGCGACGTTCGTCACGGTCAACCACCTGCTGCTGGCGCGGATGCTGCGGGTGGCGCGCGGCCATTCCGCTGCGGCCAGCGGCCTCTTCAGCTTCGACGGGCTGATCACGGACGTCGGCCTCGCCGCGACCGGCGTCGCGGTCGCGTTCGCGCTGCTGCGCGAGCCGGCGCTGGCGCCGGTGGTCGCGCTCCCGCTCGTCCTGATCCAGCGTGCGGTCGCGGTGCCGACGCTCCGCGAGCAGGCGTTCCGCGACCACAAGACCGGCCTGCTCAACTCGCGCGGGATCGACCAGGCCGCCCGCGACGAGTTCGCCCGCGCGCGCCGGCTCGACAGGGAGCTGTCGATCCTGCTCTGCGACATCGACGACCTGCGCGGGATCAACAACGAGCACGGCCACCTGCAGGGCGACGCGGCGCTCGTCGCGCTCGCCGACGCGTTCCGGGCTGTGCTCCGCCGCTCCGACCTGTGCGCCCGGTTCGGCGGCGACGAGTTCCTCGTCGTGCTGCCCGAGACGGGCCGGGAGGACGCGCTGCGCGTCGCCGGACGGATCCAGGAGTGGCTGGGGGCGCATGCGACGCCGGGGTCGCCGCCGGTGCGCGTCTCGATCGGCGCCGCCGCCTGCGAGGAGCACGAGCAGCGCCTCGGCGACGTGATCGCGCGCGCGGACGCCGCCATGTACGAGGCGAAGCACGCCGGCCGCAGCTCGTTCGTCGCCGTCGGCTGACGCGCGGCGAGCCTGCACGCAGGGCGGCGCTACCGCGGCCGTCGGGCCGTTTCGCGTTAGCGGATCGTTAGGCGATGGAGCGATGCTCCGTCCGGCCCGTCTCCCGATCGGGGGGGAGATCGGCGGATTCGCAACTCGTTACCGTCAGAAATGGGGGACGACATGGGGGCATGTCTTCTGCGGCGCCGCTCGTTCGTGCGGGGGCTGATCCTCGCGACAGGCGCGGCCGTCGCGGCGCTCGCGTTCAGCTCGGCCGCCGGCGCGGCCGGCACGGGCACGCTGACGTTCGGGACCGACTCGAGCTGGACGGTGAACGGCTCGCCGGCAGCGGTGATCGACCAGGGCTGCTACGCGGGATTCGGAGCGTGGACGACGGCGCTCGGCATCAACTGGATCGGCGTCGACTCGTGCCCGGCGCCGCCGGCCGAGACCGACACCTACTCGAAGACGTTCGACATCCCGGGGACGCCGACGAACGGCACGATCGAGATCGCGGCCGACAACGAGGTCTCGCTCTACGTCAACGGGACGAACGTCCTGTCCCAGACCGACGCGTACGACAACTTCCACCTCGTCACGACGATCGACGTCACGTCGCTGCTGCACAGCGGCTCGAACACGATCGACGCGGTGGTGACGAACACGGCGCTCAGCGTGTCGGGCGTCGTCGCGCGCGTCTCGGTCGCCTACCAGCTGCCGGACACGCTCCCGCCGTCCGACGCGCCCGTCGCGCCGTCCGGCTGGAACAACTCCGACGTGACCGTCGACTGGAACTGGACGGACGACGACTCGGGCATCGACGCGTCGAACTGCACGCAGTCGAGCACCTCGTCGGGTGAGGGCGCGATCGTGCTCACGTCGAGCTGCTCGGATCTGGCCGGCAACCCGGCCTCCGACTCGGTGACGGTCTACGTCGACAAGACGGCTCCGGTCGCCGCGCCGGTCGCGCCGACCGGCTGGCACGACACGGATCAGACCGTGGCGTGGAACTGGACGGACGCCGGCGGCTCCGGCGTCGACGCGGCGAACTGCACGCAGTCGAGCACCTCCACCGGCGAGGGCACGCTCACGCTGACCGCGAGCTGCTCCGACGTCGCCGGCAACGCCGCCTCGGCGTCGGCGACCGTGCAGGTCGACACGACCGCGCCGACGGTCACCTACACGGGCGGCGGCACCTACACGGTCGACGAGAACGTCTCGATCGCGTGCTCGGCGAGCGACGCGCTCTCCGGCGTCGCCTCCGACACCTGCGCGGACGTGTCCGGCCCGGCATGGTCGCTCGGCCTCGGGACGCACGCGCTGTCGGCGACCGCGACCGACAACGCGGGCAACACCGGCTCCGGCTCGACCTCGTACACCGTGGTCGTCGACGCGGGAAGCCTGTGCGCCCTCGTCGAGCGGTGGGCGAAGAACCGCGGGATCGCCAACAGCCTGTGCACGAAGATCCGGGCCGCCGAGGCAGCGGACGCGCGCGGGCAGTCCAAGACCAAGCGGAACGACGTCGCCGCGTTCGACCACGAGGTCGCCGCGCAGTCCGGGAAGGGCTTCACGTCCGACCAGGCCGCGCTGCTCGTCGAGCTGGCGGCGGCGCTCTAGACCCCGCCCAGACGGGACCGGCGCCGGTCCTCGTGGGTACGGCGAAAGGGGCCTTCGGGCCCCTTTCGCCGTCCTCCGGGGAGCGTCCGCCCATCTTTACGGGCGCGCACCGGGCGGCCCGGCGACGCGACGTGACAGGCTGTAGATTACATGTTATATATGCCGACGATGGGTCTGGAGCCTTCCACGTCGCCCCGGTTCGTCGGCGAGCACGAGTTCCGCAGCCTCGTGCCCATGTCGGCCGCGGTCGCCGCCGTCCGGGATGCGTTCGTGGCCGTCAGCTCGACCGCGGGGGCCGGCCACCCTGCGCGGATCGTGCTCGGAGACGGCGATGCGCTTGCGATGCTTGCCCGGCTGACGGCCGGCGGTGACACGGTCGTCAAGGCGGTGACCGTGAGGCCCTCGAATCGCGAGCGAGGGTTGCCGACGATCCATTCCGTTCTCGTCGTCTTCGACGGCGAGGACGGGTCGCCCGCGCTGCTGCTGGACGGTCGAGCGGTCACGGCCGTCCGTACCGGAGCTGCTTCGGCTGTGGCGACCGACGTCCTGGCATCGAGAGACGCCTCGATTCTCGCGGTGATCGGATCGGGAGCGCAGGCAGCAGATCAGGTCGAAGGGGTGTGCGCGGTGCGCGAGATCGCCGAGGTGCGCCTTGCCAGTCGCAACCACGCGACGCGAGACGCCCTTGCGGAGCGGATCGGGAAGGAACGGCCGGATGTGCGCGTGACCACCTGCGAGTCGCCCCGAGAGGCTGTCGCCACGGCGGATGTGATCTGCTGCGCGACGACGGCGGTGCAGCCGCTGTTCGGCGCCGACGACGTCAAGACGGGTGTTCACATCAACGCGATCGGCTCCTACACGCCCGAGATGTGCGAACTGGACCCGCTCCTCCTCGGGGCTGCGCGGGTCATCGCCGTCGACCAGGTCGCCGCGGCCCTGACCGAGGCCGGAGAGGTGATTCGAGCGGTCGCGGCCGGCGTGATCGCCGCCGACCGCCTTCGGGAGCTCGGAGCGATCGTCGGCGAGGGCGCGACGTCGTTCGAGGGGACGACCGTGTTCAAGTCCGTCGGTATCGCCGCGCAGGACTGGGCTGTGGGGACGCTGGCGAGGCGCCGCCTGGCGGCGGCCGTCGCTCCCGAGTCGGTCGGGCTCGTGGAGCGCTAGCAGCCGTGCGGCGGCAACGCGGCGTCCCGCCGCTGGTCCGGTTTCTCCTCAAACGTCTGGCGGCGCTCGCCGCCCTCCTGGTCGCGCTCTCGTTCGGCATCTTCGCGCTCCTCTACCTCAGCCCCGGCTCCGTGATCAGCGCACTGCTCGGAAACCGGCCCCGAACGACGCTGCTCGTCCACCAGCTCGAGGTCGAGTATCACCTCGACCAGTCGTTCCTGGCCCAGTACTGGTTCTGGCTCCGCGGCGCCGTGCACCTGCACTTCGGCGAGTCGACGCTCACCGGCCTTCCCGTCACCACGCTGATCGGGAAGAACTACGGCGCGACGGCGTTCCTCGTCGTCTACACGTTTCTTCTCACCGTGATCATCGGCGTCGTGCTCGGCGTTCTCGCCGCCGTGCGTCGGCGGAGCCTGTACGACCGCTTGATCGTGGGGACGTCGGTCTTCGCCGCAAGCATGCCGGCATTCGTGACGGCGGTGCTGCTGCTGTACGTCTTCTCCGTCCGCTTCTCGTGGTTTCCGGCCTTCGGGCCCGGAACCGGGTTTCTCGACCGCCTCTGGCATCTGACGCTGCCCGCGCTGGCGCTGGCGCTCACGATCTCGGCCTGGCTCCTGAAGTTGACGCGAGCGACGATGATCGAGGTTCTCGACCAGGAGTACGTCACCTTCGCGCGGGCGCGGGGGGTTCCACGCGGCGCGGTTCTCCTGACCTACGCGTTCAGGAATGCCTGTATCCCCGTCCTGACCGCGGCCGGCCTCATCCTCGGCGGCCTCGTCACGGGCGCCGTGCTGGTGGAGTACACGTTCGGACTGCCCGGCCTCGGCTCGCTGCTCGTGAGCTCGGTGGAGGACAAGGACGTCCCGGTCGTCCAGTGCCTCGCCCTGCTGGCGGCGGCGATCGTGCTGCTCGCCAACCTCGCTGCCGACGTCCTGTACGTGCTGCTCGATCCGCGGATCCGGCGCCAGCGGGGCTTCCTGTGAGTGCCGAGGCCGGGTTGGAGCTGGGGACGACGCACGCCGAGCGTCCGCGCGGACGGCGGCGTCTTCCGTCGCCGGGCACCGCGTTCTGCGCTCTCTATCTGACGGCGATCCTGATCTGCGTCCTGCTCGGTCCGGCGATCGCTCCCCACTCGGCGTCGGCTCAATACCTCGGGAGTTCCTACGCCGGCCCGAGCCTTCACCATCTCTTCGGAGCGGATGCCCTCGGGCGGGACATCTTCTCGCGTGTGATCGTGGGAGCGAAGCTCGCGGTCGTCGGCCCGCTGGCGATCGCGCTCGGGGCGATGGTGATCGGCAACACGCTCGGAACCCTCGCCGGCTACTACGGCGGCCGGGTCGATTTCGCGATCATGCGCTGGGCCGACCTCATGTTCTCCCTTCCCGGCCTGCTCGTCGCGATCGTCGTGGTCGGGGTCCTCGGCGGCGGGTACTGGCTCGCGGTCGCGACCGTGACGGTCCTCACGGCGCCGTCAGACGCCCGACTCGTGCGGGCCGCCGTCGCGGAGCAGCGACCCCGGCCATACGTCGAGGCGTTGCAGACCCTCTGCGTCCGGCCGGTCCGGATCATGTTCACGAACATCTGGCCGAACGTCTTGCCGGTGGTGGTGGCCAACACCTTCCTCAACTTCGCGTACAGCCTCGTGACGCTGGCCGGCTTGTCGTTCCTCGGGCTCGGTGCGGGCCCTGCGGCGGCGGAGTGGGGCCGGATGATCGCCGACAACCGCCAGCTCCTCTTCGACGACCCGCTCGCCGTTCTCGGGCCGTGCGGCGCGCTCGTGCTCACCGCGTGGTCGATGACGCAGCTGGGAGACAGCGCCTACGAGTGGCTGTCCGACCGGGGCCGCACGCGATGAGCGCCGGCGAGGTCGTTCTGGAGGCTCGGCAGCTGACGATCCGCAGCAGGCTCGGGCCGGTGGGCCGCACGATCGTCTCCGGGATCGACCTCACGGTCGCTGCCGGCGAGACAATCGGCATCGTCGGCGAGTCCGGGAGCGGGAAGTCGATGACGGCGAGGGCGCTGCTCAACCTGCTGCCGGCCGGGGTGCAGGCGAGCGGCTCCGTGCAATATCGCGGGCGAGAACTGCTCAACCTCTCCGAGCGAGCGATGCGGCCTCTGCGGGGCTCCGAGCTGGGCGCGGTCTTCCAGGACCCCTTCACGATGCTCAGCCCGGTTCGGCGATGCGGCCGGCACGTCGACGAGCTGCTTCGGCGCGACGGAGGCGGACGGCTGTCGCGCCGCGAGCGCCGCGCGGAGGCGGTTCGCAGATTGGCTGAAGTCGGGATCGACGACGCACGGGTCGTCGACCGATACCCGTTCGAGCTCTCGGGAGGCATGCGGCAGCGTGTCGGCATCGCCTCGGCCCTCGCCCGCGACCCCCGGCTGCTGATCGCCGACGAGCCGTCGACCGCGCTCGACGTGACCACGCAGAGGGAGATCCTGGCGCTGCTCAAATCGCTCCAGCGCACCCGCAACATGGCGTTGATCATGATCACCCACGATCTTCGGGTCGCGTTCGCGACCTGCGACCGCGTCTACGTCCTCTACGCGGGATCCGTGCTCGAGGTGAGCCCCGCGCGCGCGCTCGAGGAGGAGCCCCTCCACCCGTACACGCTCGGTCTCCTTCTCTCGGAGCCGCCGGGAGACCGCCGCCTCGCCAGCCTGCCGGCGATCCCGGGCTCGGTCGCGGCGCCGGACTCGGTGGCAGGCGAGTGCCCGTTCGCCCCGCGCTGTTCCTGGGTGGCCGACGCCTGCCGGGCAGCGCCGACGCGGCTGCAGACGATCACGCCGAGCCGCGCCAGTGCGTGCCTTCGCGTCGGCGACATTCGAACCGAGATGGAGGCAGCACGCGTCCGCGCGTCCGCGGGGGCGGGCGTTGGTCGACTCGCCCGCACAGGCGTCGCGCAAAGCCTCGTCTCGGCGCGGGACGTGCGCAAGGTGTTTGCGAGTGGCGTCGACGAGGTCGTGGCGCTCGGGGGCGTGTCGGTCGAGGTCGAGCCGGGGGAGAGCGTCGGTCTCGTCGGGGAGTCCGGGTCCGGCAAGACCACCTTCGGTCGCTGCGTCGTGGGGTTGGAGAGACCGACGAGCGGCAGCCTGCGCGTGGGCGGCGTCGACGTCTCCGATCTCCGGCGGTTGTCCCGTGCCGAGCGGCAGCGATTCAGCCGAACTGCGCAGATCGTGTTTCAGGACCCCTACTCGTCGCTGAACCCCGTTCGCACGATCGGCGCGGCGATGCGGGAAGTCCTGCTCACGGTCGACCCGGCCAGGCGCCGTCTCGACCAGGCTGCGGCGGACCTGCTCACGCGCGTCGGGCTCCCGGCTGACTACCTTCGGCGAAAGCCGATCGCGTTGTCCGGCGGCGAGCGACAACGGGTGGCGATCGCCAGGGTCTTGGCAGTCGAGCCGAAGCTGCTGATCTGCGACGAGCCCGTGTCGGCCCTCGATGTCTCGGTGCAGGCGCAGGTGCTGAACCTGTTCACGGAGTTGCGCGAGGAGCTGGACATGACCTACCTGTTCATCACGCACGATCTCGCCGTGGTGCGCCAGGTCGTCGAGCGGGTGTACGTGCTCTACCGGGGCACGGTCGTCGAGCAAGGCGAAGTCGAGCGCGTGCTCGACGCACCGCAGGCCGCGTACACGCGGCAGCTCGTCGAATCGATTCCGCGGGCAGACGAAGATTGGCTCGACGCGGGAGTCCCGGTCGGAGCGCCCGCGAGCGGCGGTGCTACGTAACATATGGCTTCGATGGTCGACGGCGACGCTGGGAAATCCGGAGGGCTCCCGCTTCTGCGGCCGGCGAATCTGCGCGAGCAGGCCAAGTCGCTGATCCACGCGCAGATCGTCACCGGGGGAGTGGCCCCGGGCCAGATCTACCCGGTCGGTCACTTCTCTTCTCAGCTGGGCGTGTCGGCCACGCCGGTACGGGAGGCGCTGCTCGACCTGGCGAACCAGGGCCTCGTCGAGCTGGTACGAAACCGAGGCTTTCGGATCGTCGAGCTCTCGGAGGGCGATCTCGACGAGATCTTCGAACTGCGCATGATCCTCGAAGTCCACGCGATCCGCCAGGCGGTCGGCCGCCTCTCTGCTGCAGACCTCGCGAGCTGCGTGGCCCTCGCGAAGGAGAACGAGGCCCAGGCCGTGAACCGCGATCTTGCCGGCTTCCTCCTGAGCGATCGCGAGCTCCATCTCCGGATGCTCGCCCCCGTCGCCAACCGGCGGCTCGTCGAGTTCATCGCGCAACTCCGCGATCAGGTCCGGCTCCCCGGGCTGCGGTCGCTCGCCGACTCGGGCGCACTGACGGCCGCGGCGCAAGAGCACTTCGGGCTGGTCGACGCCCTCGTGTCCGGCAGCGTGGAGGAGGCGGAATCCCGCTTGCGAGCGCACCTGCAGCACACGAGAGGGATCTGGGCGGGCCGGACCGAGCCGTCAGGCTAACGGACTATCGGTCGGTGGGCCGTGCCGGGGTGCGGCCTTGACAGGCGCACCGCCGAGGGAATAGTGTCTGGCGACACACGATATATCAAACACAACGCCTGACCGGAGGAGGCTCGCGTGAGCGACATCATCGACCAACCGCTCCTGGCTCCTGAAGAGCTTGCGGCTATGGACGGACTGACGGAAGCCGGCTTGACGCGCCGCGGACTGCTGGCGCGACTCGGGGTCGCCGGTGCCGGGATGGTCCTCGGCGGAGCACTTGCCCGGCCCGCGTTCGCGCACGCCCTCCTCGAGACGAAGACCTCGACCCTGCGTGTCGCGCTCGGCGCCAGCATGTCGACGCTCGACGTCGCGTTCTTCAACAGCGGCTCGGCCAACTTCATCGGCGGCCTCGTCAACGAGCCGCTCATCACCCTCTCGTCCAAAGGGGAGCTGGTGCCCTGGCTCGCGTCCTCGTACAAGGCCGTGTCGCCGACGCACTACGAGTTCACCCTCCGCGAGGGCGTCAAGTTCTCGGACGGGAGCCCGCTGACGATCGAGGACGTCGTCTACTCCTTCGCGCGGAACCTGCCGCACTCCGGGCTCAAGTCCCAGTTGGGCGCCGCGTACTACTCGAACGTCAAGACGATCCGGCGCACCGGTCGGAACACGATGACGGTGCTGCTGAAGAAACCGGATGTGACGTTCCTCTACCTCGCGCCCATCTACACCCTGATCGTGAAGAAGTCGTTCACCAAGCCGTTGGGCCAGCACTACGCCCGGCCCGGGGGGAAGATGCTCGGCACGGGGCCGTTCGTGCTGACCCACTTCGACTCGACGAGGATCTCGTTCGCGAGGAGCCCTCACTACTGGAGACACCGGCCGGCGGTGAGCGCCGTCGACTTCCAGGTCATCGCGGACCCGCAGGCGCAGCAGTTGGCTGTCCGGAGCGGGAACATCGACGTCGTCTACGGGGTGACGTCTTCCGACGTGGCCGAGTACACCAAGATCTCCGGGGTGTCGGTGGCGGGCTCGGTCGGCGTGTCGTATTACCTCGCCTTCGACGTGACGACGCCTCCGTGGAACGACGTCCACGTTCGCCGCGCGTTCGCCCACTGCTGGGACGGTCCCGGGTTCGTCAAGGGGCCCATGCACGGACGCGCGCAGGTCTCGAACGGCATGGTGTTCCCCTGGCAGTGGCGCACCGTGATGACGGAGAAGCAGATCAAGGCGTTCTTCAAGTCTCTGCCGAAGTACCGGTTCGACGTTGCCGCCGCGAAGGCCGAGCTTGCCAAGTCGGCGTCTCCCAACGGGTTCTCGACGTCGATTCTCTACCCGAGCGGAGCACCCGCGATCGGCCTCGCCCTCCAGACGCTCGCGGCGAACCTGCAGCAGATCGGCGTCAAGCTCGAGGTGAAGGAGACGACGAACACGGCGTACTGGTCATCGGTCACCGCGAACAAGGGCGGCGGGGTCTCGATCGTCAACTTCACGTCCGACTACGACGATCCGAACGACTTCCTCTCGATCTGCTACGACAGCGCGTACGCGGCGCCGAACGCCTGGAACCTCGCCCACTACAAGAACAGCCAGGTCGACCGGCTGCTGCGCGTCGAGCAAGGAACGACCAACAAGGCCGCCCGCGCCAAGGCGATGCAGAAGATCTACCGCATCTCGGCGCGCGACCTGCCGTATCTCGGGCTCTGGTACGACGAGCTCGCCGCCGTCGCACGTCACCCGTTCCGCGTGAAGGCGTTCAGCCCGATCTACTACCTGACGCAGTGGGTCGACGAGATCGCCGCGTAACGACCGCTGATCGCGCCGGGGCGGGATGGCTGCGCCGATAGCAGTCGTCGGCGCCGGAGTTGTCGGGCTCGCATGCGCCCGGGAACTCCGGCGCGCCGGCGCCGACGTCGTCGTCGTGGACTCCGGCCGGGTCGGTGCCGCCGCCTCCAGCGGCAACGCCGGCTGGGTGTGCCCGTCCTTGAGCTCCCCGCTCGCCTCGCCCGGGGCCGTCGAGGAGGGGCTTCGTCAGATGCTCCACCGTGAGCGTGCGTTTGCGTTCCGGCCACGGTTCGAGCCGGTGTTCTGGCGTTGGTTGTGGCGGTTTCTGAGGAGCAGCACGTCGCGACGGTTCGAGGCCGGCACGGCCGCGCTGCTCGAGCTCAACCGACTCACGATGCAGATGTTCGACGAGTACCGCTCGGACGGTGTGCCCTTCGAGATGCGCGAGACCGGAATCGTGTTCGCCGCGCTCTCGGAGGACGGTCTCGCACCGTACCTTCGTCTCGCCCGCCTCCTTCAGCGCCTCGGGTACCCGGGACGGTTCGACCGGTTGGAGGATCCCCTCGCCGGTTTCGAGCCCGCGCTGAACGGGACGCGCGTACGCCACGCGATGTACGCATCTGCCGACAGGATCGTCCACCCGGGGTCTCTGACCTCCGGGCTCGCCGACGTGCTCCGGCGAGCTGGAGTCGTGATCCACGAGGAGTTTCCCGTCCGACGCGTGCAGCGGCGGAGGGGACGGTGGGTGGTCGAGGGGGCCCGAGGCGGGATCGAATGCGAGAAGGTGGTCGTCGCCGCCGGGCTCGGCACGAGAGGTCTGCTGCGCGAGCACGGCGTGAAGGTGCCGATGGTCGGCGCCGGCGGCTACAGCGTGATGGTCGCCGACGCGGGAGACCCGCCCCGCCACGCCCTCTACCTGGCGGAGGCGAAGCTGGCCGTGAGCCCGTTTCGGGACGGCGTCCGCATCGCCGGCGTGTTCGAACTCGGCGGCCGTGCGGTCACCGCTGCGCGGGCGGACGGTCTCGAGCTTGCCCGAAGCGCCGCGCCGTACGTGACGGGCTGGCAGCCGACCGCCGGGGTCTTGAGCGAGTACTGGGCCGGCCTTCGCCCGACCACCCCGAATGGCCTTCCGGTCATCGGAGGCGTGCCCGGCGCCGAGGATCTCTTCGTCGCCGCCGGGCACACGATGCTCGGCGTGACGCTGGCACCCGCCACCGCGCGCGTGCTCGCGCCGCTCGTCCTGCGGGGCGAGCGGCGCCCGGAGTTGCTCCCGTTCGAGCTCACCAGGACGGGCCACCAGGGCGGCCTGTGAGCCTCGGGATCGAGTCTCCCCGCATCGCCGCGTTTCGGCGTGCCGCACGTGCCGGTCTGTCCGGGGCGCTCGACGACCTGCGCGCCGATCTCGCGGCCGCCGCCGGCCCGCTCGTGGAGCCGATCGAGGGCGAGGACCAGGACGTGCTCGTGACGTTTTGCTGGCTCGGCCCGGCGGAAGGGGTCGTATCGCTCCGCTGCCAGCTGCTCGAGAGCGACACGCCCTGGCCGTCGGGGCGACTGCAGCGCGTCGAGGGAACCGAGGTCTGGTTTCTCACCACGCGCGCCGCGCGGGGCGCGCGCATCACGTACCAGTTCGCGCTCGACGACCCGTTCCTCGAGCTGGACGATCGTGCCTTCATCGAGAACTTCGACGAGCTGGTCGAGCGCGAGCTGGAGAGCCTCGGTCGCTGCTACGCCGACCCGGCGAACCCCCGCCGTCTCATGCCCCTCGCCGTCGCCGAGACAGACCTCGACGTGGACGAGGTCCACTGGGAGAGCATCCTGGCGCTCGACGGTCCAGTGGTCCCTTCAGAGGAGGCGGCGGAGCCGCGAGCGCCCGGGAGCCGTCAGGAGTTTCGCTTGCGATCGGCCGCTCTCGGCAACGAGCGGGACGTGACGGTGTGGACGCCGCACGGAGTGCAGGGCACCGACGCGCCGCTCCCGCTCGTCGTCGTGCTCGACGGGAACTGGTGGCTCCGCGCGGCACGGCTCGACGAGGCGCTCGCCGAGCTCACCGCGACCGGCCGGATCCCGCCCCTCGCGGCGGCGTTCGTCCACAACCCGAGCGCGGCCTCGCGGCTGGTCGAGATGGCGTGCAACCCCGACCTGAATCGGACGCTCTGCGACGAGCTGTTGCCGTCCGTGCGCGAGCGGGTCGCGGTCGCCACGAACCCGAGGCGGGTCGCGATCCTCGGCGCCAGCTACGGCGGGCTCGCCGCCTCGTTCGCCGCCTACGAGCGGCCGGACTGTTTCGGGAACGCGATCTCGCTCAGCGGCTCGTACTGGTGGGGACGAGCGGACCCGAAGAGCCGGTACAGCCTGGGCCGAGACCACGAGCCGGAGTGGCTGACCCGGCGCGTCGCAGCGGGCGAGCTGAAGGATGTCCGCTTCTGGCTGGAGGTCGGAACGCTGGAGGACGGCCCCGACGTGGTCGGGAGCGGCGTCACCATGCTTGCCTGCAACCGGCACTTCCGGACCGTTCTCAGGGCGAAGGGCTATGACGTCCACTACAGCGAGCCGTCGGGCGGGCACGACTTCGCGAGCTGGAAGCCGTCGGCTGTCGCGGCGCTGCGCTGGTTCGCGGCGGGCGCCTGACCTGCAAGACCGGAGCGGGCGTCGCGAGCGACTAGAGGTAGTGCTCGCCGATGTACTTCTCGCCCGCGTCGCAGAGCAGGGTCACGACGACGCTGCCGGGCGTGGCGTCGCGATGTCTGCGGGCGGCGACCATGTGGGCTCCCGAGCTGGGGCCGACGAAGAGCCCGTGCTCGCGTGCCAGGCGGCGCATCTCCGCGATCGCCTCGGCGCTCGCGACCGGAACGACCTCGTCGACGAGGTCTCGATACCGCGCCAGGATTCCAGGGACGAAGCCGTCGGAGATCCCTTCGATCTGGTGCGTTCCGACCTCGCCGCAGCCGATCGTGCACGACTCGTCCGGCTCGACTGCGATCAGGCGCGCGTCGAGACGAACCGCGCGGAAGGCGAGTCCGACGCCGATCAGCGTCCCGCCCGTCCCGACGCCGGCCACAAGGGCATCGGGGCTGGTGCCGTCCGGAAGCTGTCCGAGGATCTCGGGGCCGAGCCAGAGGCGGTTCTCGTCCACGTTCCATTCCGACTCGAACTGCTGCGGCGCGAAGTATCCCGGTTCTCCCGCGAGTTCACGCACGCGCTCGAGCGCTTCGTTCACGTGGAAGTCGCCGACGATGCGCACGTCTGCACCGAACGCCCGCGAGATCGCGCTCCGGGCGGCGCTCATGCCGGCCGGCATGAGCACGAGCATCTTGTAGCCCTTCGCGGCGGCGACCATGCTCATCGCGTTTCCGGTGTTGCCGCTGCTGGCCTCGACGATCGTGTCGCCGGGGCGGAGGAGGCCTTCCGCCTCGGCCCGCTCGATCATGTACGCGGCGATCCGAGCCTTGATCGACCCGGAGGGGTTCAGGTACTCGAGCTTCGCCCAGACGCCGTCGATCTCCAGGAGCGGCGTCTGGCCGATGGCGGCGAGCACGGTGCGCCGCCACGTGTGCCGCGACGCGTCGAGCACGGCGCTCGCGCTGCCGCTCATGCCACGTCCGTTCCGACGAACGGCCTGAGGGAGGAGTCGAGCACGAGCACAGTCTGCGAGAGGGCTATGCTCAAGCGCAAGTGATGGTTTCTGGCTATGTCGATTAGAGAAACTGCATGATTAACGTGGGCCGGCTGCTCGTGCTCCGCGAGGTCGCGCTCCGGGGCTCGCTCGCCGCGGCGGCGAGGTCGCTCTCGTTCACGCCCTCGGCCGTGTCGCAGCAACTCGCGGCTCTCGAGCGCGAGATCGGCGTCCCGCTTCTCGAGCGGCAGGGGCGCGGCGTCCGCCTGACCGACGCGGCGTGGGCGCTCGTCGGTCGGAGCGAGGCGATCCTCGCCGAGCTGGCGAGCGCGGAGGCGGACATCCAGGCGATCAAGCTGGGACGCTCCGGAACGCTGGCCCTGGGCGCCTTTCCGACCGCGGGGGCCTTGTTGGTGCCTGCCGCGATCCGCACCTTCGCGGCTGACCATCCGGACGTGAAGATCGAGCTGACCGAGCTCGAACCGGAGGAGAGTCTGCCGATGCTGCGGAGGGGCGAGCTGGACGTCGTCGTCGCCTCCGAGTACGACCTGGTGCCTCTCGAGGCGGTCGGGTACGAGCAGCGGACGCTGCTTCACGAACCGATGCTGCTGGTACACGGCCCGGCACGGGCCCGGCTGGCCGACCCGGTTCGGCTGACCGACCTCCGGGGCGAGCGCTGGATCGCTCCGCCCGCGGGAACGGCGATCTTCCAGCTGACAGTCCGCGCGTGCGAGAACGCCGGCTTCGAACCCGAGATCGCCTCCACCTGGACGGACTTCCAGGTCGTCCAGAGCCTGGCGGCAGAGAACCTCGGAGTCGCTTTCGTTCCGAGCTTGGCGCTGACGCCCAGGCGGGAGGGCGTCGGCGTTCGGCGGACGAGGCCCGCACTGAAGCGACGGGTCTTTCTCGCCTGGCGAACGGGGACGGCGCGTGAGCCGCTGATCGCGTCGATGAGCCGCGCGTTCCGCGCCGCCGCGGTGCGGCTCGAGCCATCGCTGGTTGCGCTGGCCGCCGCGTAGGCGACCA
>DASSND010000019.1:0-2781 GCA_035688315.1 Gaiellaceae bacterium
GCGCCCAGCAGCAGCGCGAGCAGCGCCTTCTGGACGTGCAGGCGGTTCTCCGCCTCGTCCCAGATCGCGGAGCGCCCGCCGTAGAGCACCTCCGCGGTGACCTCCTCGCCCGGATGGGCGGGCAGGCAGTGCATGACGAAGGCGTCGCCGGAGGCGAGCGCGAGCAGGTCGCGGTCGAGGCGGTACGGCTCGAGGTCGGCGAGCCGACGCGCCCGCTCGTGCTCCTGCCCCATCGAGATCCACGTGTCGGTGACGACGACGTCGGCGCCCGCGACCGCCTCGCGCGGGTCGCGCACCACCTCGAGCCCGCCAAGTTGCAAATTGCAACTTGGCTCGTAGCCGGCGGGGCACGCGGCCACGACCTGGTAGCCGAGCAGGTCGCCGAGCGCGGCGAGCGAGACGAGGACGTTGGAGCCGTCGCCGACCCATGCCACCCGCACGCCGGCGAGGGCGCCGAGCCGGTCGCGGATCGTCAGCGCGTCCGCGAGCGCCTGGCACGGGTGCTCCTCCGCGGTCAGCGCGTTGATCACGGGGATCGACGCCCATTCCGCCCAGGCCTCCAACTCCGCGTGCTCGTGCGTCCGCACCGCGAGCGCGTCGAGGTAGCGGGAGAGCGCCCGCGCCGTGTCCGGCAGCGACTCGCCGCGCGAGAGCTGCAGCTCCTCCGGGGTCAGCGGGATCGCCGCGCCGCCGAGCTGCGTCATCCCGGCCGTGAACGAGACGCGCGTGCGCGTCGAGTGCTTCGCGAAGTAGAGGCCGAGCGTCGCGCCCGGCAGCAGCGGCTGCTTCGGGCTCTCGCGCAGCTCGAGCGCCCGGTCGAGGATCGCCTCGGCCTCCTCGGGAGTCAGGTCGGAGATCCGCAGCAGGTCGCGGCCTGCGAGCGAGACGGCGGCGGTCAGCATGTCCAGCGCTCCTTTGCTGCGGCCACGGCCGCGTCGACGTCGGGGAGGCGGGGCGCCGGCGGCGGCGGCGCGAACGAGCCGTCGCGGACCGCGGCAGCCACCTGCTCGTGCGCGTCGCGGAACGGCACGCCCTCGCGGACGAGCGCCTCCGCCGCGTCGGTCGCGAGCAGCAGCGGGTCGGACGACGCCTCCGCGAGCCGCTCCCGCTCGAACTCGAGGCCGGCGACGAGCACGGCGAGCGCGCCGAGCGCGCCGGCGACGTCCTTGCGCGCGGCGAAGAGCGGCGGCTTGTCCTCCTGCAGGTCGCGGTTGTACGAGAGCGGCAGCCCCTTCACGGTCGCGAGCAGCCCGGCCAGCCGGCCGATCGCCGTGCCCGCCTTGCCGCGCGCCAGCTCGGCGACGTCCGGGTTCAGCTTCTGCGGCATCATCGAGGAGCCGGTCGCCGCCGACTCCGAGAGCCGCACGAACGCGAATTCCCGCGTCGCCCAGAGCACGATCTCCTCGCCGATCCGGGACAGGTGCGTGAAGAGCACCGCCGCCGCGTAGAGGTAGTCGAGGACGAAGTCGCGGTCGGAGACGGCGTCGAGCGAGTTCCGGGTCGGGCTCGGCGGCGGCGGCAGCGGCAGCGTCGAGCCGGCGAGCGCGCCCGAGCCGAGCGGCGAGGGAGCCGCCTGCGCCGCCGCGAAGCGGAAGCGCGCCCGGTCGCGCTCCAGCATCTCGACCCACGCGAGCAGGTGGTGGCCGAGCGTCACCGGCTGCGCCCGCTGCAGATGCGTGTAGCCGGGCATCGGCGTCGTCGCGTCGCGCTCGGCGTGCTCGAGGATCGCGGCGGCGAAGCGCGCGAGCCCCGCCTCCGCCTCCGCGCACGCGTCCTGCACGTAGAGGCGCACCGCCGTCGCGACCTGGTCGTTCCGGGAGCGTCCGGCGTGGATCTTGCGGCCGACCTCGCCGAGCTGCGCCTCGATCCAGGAGTGGACGTCCTCGGCGCCCGCGTCCGGCGGCCCGATCCGCGCGAGCGTCTCGCGCACCTCCGCCAGCTCCGCGCCGTCGAGCAGCCCGGCCGCGTGCAGCCGCTCCGCGTGCAGCAGCGTCCCCTGCACGTCGTAGGGCAGCAGCTCGTCGTCGGGCGCGCGCAGGAAGTCCCACACCTCCGGCGCCAGCTCCTCGCCCACCCGTCCCGACCAGAGCGTCATTCGCCGCTCTCCAGCTGGAGCGGCGAGTGCGCGTGCCGGCCGAGCATCGCGCGCGAGTCGGCGATGTCGTTCACCTGCACGGCGAGCTGGCCGATCCGGTCGCGCGCCGAGAAGCGGGTCGCGCTGCGCTCCATCGAGAGCCGCTCCGGGTCGTAGGTCACCGCCTCGCCCTGGGTGTCGAGGATCGTGTAGTCGTCGCCGCGCCGCAGCTCGAGCGTCACCTCGCCGGTGACGACCGACGCGACCCAGCGCTGCAGCGAGTCGCGCAGCATCAGCGCCTGCGTGTCGAACCAGCGGCCCTCGTAGAGCAGCCGCCCGAGCCGCCGCCCGTCCACCGCGTAGCGCTCCAGCGTCGCCTCGTTGTGGATCGCGGTCAGCAGCCGCTCGTAGGCGACGTGCAGGAGCGCCATCCCGGGCGCCTCGTAGATGCCGCGGCTCTTCGCCTCGATCACGCGGTTCTCGATCTGGTCGGACATGCCGAGCCCGTGCCGGCCGCCGACCTCGTTCGCCCAGCGGATCGTCTCGACCGGGTCGCCGGCCGGGAGCCCGTGCTCGAAGCGGATCGTCACGACCTCAGGCTCGATCTCGACGCCGCCCCAGTGCGCGACGCCCATGATCGGCTCGACGATCTTCATGCTCGTCGACAGGAACTCGAGGTCCTTCGCCTCGTGGGTCGCGCCGAGCAG
>DASSND010000045.1:0-9355 GCA_035688315.1 Gaiellaceae bacterium
CCTCGTTCCGGGCTCAGAACGCCGCGGCGAGCCGCTCGCCGAGCGCCGACCAGCGCTTCCGACCCTCGCCGCGGGCGACGGCCGCGAGCAGCGCGCGCCGCTCGCCGGCGACGACGCACAGACGCTGTGCACGCGTCACCGCCGTGTAGAGGAGCGGCCGCGACAGCATCACGTGGTACTGCGTCGACCACGGCGCGACGACCGCCGGGAACTGCGAGCCCTGCGCGCGGTGGACGGTGAGCGCCCACGCCAGCTCGTACGTCTCGAGCGCGGCGGCGGGGACGGCGATCTCGCGCTCGCCCTCGTCGAGCGAGAGCCGCGCCTCGCCCTCCTCCTCGTCCCAGGCGAGCACGAACCCGACCTCGCCGTTCATCGCCTCGCGGTCGGGGGTGTAGTCGTTGCGGGTCTGGACGACGCGCGAGCCGACGCGCAGGTCGCGGACGACGGGCGCGCCGCCCGGGTTGAGCCGCGCCTCCAGCTCGCGGTTCAGCTCGGTCAGCCCGACGGGGCCGCGCCGCATCGGCACGAGCGTCATCACCTCGGTGCGCGGGTCGAAGCCGCGCCGCGGCAGCGCCTCGCAGGCCAGCTCGAGCACCGCCTCCCGCAGCGTCTCGGGGCCGCTGCGGGAGACGAAGAAGAAGTCCTCGTCCAGCTCGCCCTCGCCCAGCTCGACGCGCGCCTCCTCGAGCGAGAGGAACGGCGGCCTGCCGGTGTTGATCCGGCGCGCGCTGCGCACGATCAGCGAGCGGGCGGCCTGGCGGTAGATCGCGGTCAGGTGGACGCGCGGCACGGCGCCCGAGTCGACGAGGTCGCCGAGCACGCGGCCCGGCCCGATCGGCGGCAGCTGGTCGGTGTCGCCGACGAGCAGGACGTGGCAGTCGCCGGCGGCGCGGAAGAGCGCGTCGGCCAGCTCGAGCGAGAGCATCGACGCCTCGTCGACGATCACCAGCTCGACGTCGTTCGAGAGCGGGTCGTCTTCGTCGCGGAGGAAGCGGTCCTCCTGCGGCGAGTAGCCGAGCGCGCGATGGATCGTCATCGCGTCGTGGCCGGTCAGGTCGCGCATCCGGCGCGCCGCCTTGCCGGTCGGCGCGCAGAGCAGGACGCGCACGCGGGCGCGGCGGCACGCGTCGACGAGGACGCGCTGCGTGTGCGTCTTGCCGGCGCCCGGGAGGCCGGTGAGGAGAACGAGCGGGCGCGTGCGCACCAGCTCGACGACCGCCCACTGCTCGTCCGAGACCTCGCCGTCGGGGCGCGCCGGCGGCTCGAACAGCTCGCCCTGCCAGTCGCGGGCGGCGAGGTTCTCGGCGAGGCGCGTCTCCATCTCGTGCAGCTCGGCGAGGTAGGCGCGCTCCCGCTCGACCACGATCTCGTCCTCGCGGACGAGGCGCGCGAGCGCGCTCTCGAGCGGCTCGACGTCGTGCACCTCGAGCAGGCGCGCCGCCGCCGGCCACAGCTCGGGGAGCGGCAGGAAGACGTTGCCGTCGGCGGCCGCCTCGCCGAGCGTGAAGAGGAGCCCGGCCCGGAGGCGCTGCGGAGCGTCCGGCTCGATCCCGAGCGAGCGGGCGATCCGGTCGGCGACGCGGAAGCCGATCCCGCGCACCTCGGTCAGCCGGTAGGGGTCGTCGCGCAGGACGGCGACGACGTCCGCTCCGTAGACGCGCACGAGCCGCTGCGCGAGCCCGGCCCCGATCCCGTGCGCGAAGAGGAACGCCTCGACCTCGCGCACGGCGGCGACCTCGCGCCACGCGGCGACGGCGCGCTCGACCGCGCGGCGCGAGATCGCCCGACCCGCCTTCGTGCGCACCTCGCGCAGGCGTTCGGGGTCGCGGTCCAGCTCGGCGAAGACGTCCGCCGCGCCGAAGTGGTCGACGATCGCGCGCGCGAAGGTCGGGCCGATCCCGGGGACGCGCCGGCGCAGCCAGAGCGCGACGCCCTCGGGCGATGTCGGGAGCGCCGAACGGAACGACTCGACGCGGAACTGGAGGCCGTAGCGGGGGTGCTCCTCCCAGGCGCCCTCGACCGCGAGGCTCTCGCCGGGCGCGACGTGGGCGAGCGGGCCGCAGAGCGTCAGCGGCTCGCCGTCCTCGTCGGCGGTCGCCGACCAGATCGCGAACTCGCCGTCCGGCGAGGCCCAGCGCGGGCCGCCGGGCGCGAGCGTCACGGCCAGCTCGGCCACTACCAGAGCGTGACGGGACGCGCGTGCCGGTGCTCGCGCAGGCGACGATCCTTCGTCACGAGGCGGGAGCCGGTCTCGATCGCCGTGGCGTAGATCAACCGATCGGCGGGATCGGACGGAAACGAGGCGGGCAACGCCGCCGCCGTCGCCGCGACGGCAGGCGTGAGCGGGGCGGTGAGCACGTGGGCGCCGAGCTCCTCGAGCCACGAGCGCAGAGGGCGGTCGAGCACGAACCGGCCGCGCTCGGCCAGCCACGCCAGCTCGTGCCAGGTGACCGCGGCCACCGTCGGCTCGTCCGCCGCACGGAGCGCCTTCACCGCCGGCCGGCTGAGCTGCCGCGGGTCGGACGTCCACCAGAGGAGCACGTGCGTGTCCAGGACGAGCTTCACTCGGCGTTCCAGCGCTCGCCGGTCGAGAACAGCTCCTCCTCGTTGTCCACCGTCACGTGGACCTGTCCCTGGAAGAGCCCCTCGAGCGCCCGCGGGCCGCGGGCCGGGACGAGCCGGGCCACGGTGCGCCCGTGCTTCGTGATCTCGACGGTGTCGCCCTCGGCCACCTCGTCGAGCAGGGCGAGGATCTTGGCCTTCACCTCGGTGGCGGTCATTTGCCTGGTCATATGGCCATTCTACCGGTCATTTTGTGTCGGAAGTGTGTCGAGTCTCTTGCAGCAGCCGCTTCGGCGCCACGGTCGCCCAGGCGTCCTCGAGGATCCCGGCCACCTCGTCCCAGTCGACCGCGCGGTCGAGGCGGACGCCGAGCCAGCCGCGGCGGCCGACGTAGGGAGGGCGGAAGAACCGCTCCGGGTCGGCTGCGACGAGCAGCTCCTGGTTGCCGGGCGGCGCCGCGACCCAGAGGCCGAAGATCCCGTCGCCGTGGTGGTCGTCCAGCACCATGCAGAAGCAGCGCTTCTCGCGGACGAAGAAGGACGGCGCGCCGTGGCTCGGCCGCTCGCTCGTCTCCGGCAGGCCGAGGCAGAGGCGGCGGACGCGCTCGGTCGCCGCGGCGGCGGAGGAGCGGCTCACGGTCCGATTCTCCGCGTTTTACCGCCACTTTGCGCAGCGCGCGCGTGGCGCGATGCCCGCGCGGGCAAAAACGGGCCGCCACACAGGAGGCTCACATGCGCAAGCTGCTGTTCCCGGTGCTGCTCGTGCTCGCCGTCGGCGTCCCCGCCGCGTCGGCCGCGTCGAGCCTCACCGTCACGATCAAGAAGTCCGGGTTCTCGCCGAAGACCGCGACGGTCGCCTTCGACACGCGCGTCACCTGGAAGAACTCCGACAAGACCGACCACCAGGTCGTCGCGAACGACGGCTCGTTCGCCTCGCCGGTGCTGAAGCCGGGCCGCTCCTACTCGTTCACGTTCACGCGATCCGGCACCTTCCACTACCACGACGCGCTGCACCCGAGCCTGAAGGGGACGCTGAAGGTGAACGGCCCGCCGCCGTCGCTGACGCTCGCGCTCGACCGGCCGATCGTCGTCGCGCGCACGCAGGTCATGCTCTCCGGCAAGGCGTCGAACGTCGCCGGCGGCACCGCGGTCACGCTGTACGCGCAGGAGTGGGGCCAGCCCTCGCCGGTGCAGCTCGCGGTCGTCCAGACCGCGGCCGACGGGACGTTCGGCTACCTGACGACGCCGCACATGTACACGACCTACACGGCGAGCTTCCAGACGCTCCTCGGCGGCACGGTGAAGAGCAACTCCGTGCTCGTGCAGGTGGAGCCGAAGGTGACGCTCGTGCCCGGCCGGAAGGGCTGGATGCACGCGCAGGTGAAGGCGGGCCGCTCGCTCGCCGGCCGCCACCTCTTCCTGCAGCGGCTCTCGCGGTACGGGCAGTGGGTGAACGTGAAGGCGCTCCGGCTCGGCAGCGCCTCGGGCGTCCTCTTCCGCGTGACCGACTACGTGCCGAAGGGTCCGTCGCGGATCCGCGTCTCGCTCAGCGTCAACCAGGCGGGCATCGGCCTGCTCGGCGCGCACAGCGGCACGCAGCTCGTCCACCGCTGACCGCCTCGCCGTGGGGCGGGCCGCTACGCTCGCCCCATGGCGAAGATCGAGAAGTCCGAGCAGGAGTGGCGCGCGGAGCTGACGCCGGAGCAGTACCACGTCCTCCGCGAGAAGGGCACCGAGCGGCCGTTCAGCGGCGAGTACGACTACGTCTTCGAGCCGGGCACCTACCGCTGCGCCGGCTGCGGCGCGGAGCTGTTCGCGTCGGACGCGAAGTACGACTCCGGCTGCGGCTGGCCCGCGTTCTCCGCGCCCGCGAGCGGGGCCGCGATCGACGAGGAGACCGACACGAGCTTCGGGATGGTGCGCACCGAGGTGATGTGCGCGAACTGCGGCGGCCACCTCGGCCACGTCTTCCCGGACGGGCCGCAGCCGACCGGGCTCCGCTACTGCATCAACTCGGCGGCGCTCGAGCTCGACGAGGCGTAGGCGCGCGGCTCGAGGTCGCGCCGGGGCTCGCGGTCGCAGCCGCGCGCCTCGAGCTCGAGCAGGAGCCGCTTCCGCCCGAGCCCGCCGCCGTAGCCGGTGAGCGAGCCGTCGGAGCCGAGCACGCGGTGACACGGGACGGCGA
The DNA here is from genome assembly GCA_035688315.1 of Gaiellaceae bacterium. GTDB lineage: Bacteria > Actinomycetota > Thermoleophilia > Gaiellales > Gaiellaceae > Palsa-739. Next base: position 4,747 of record DASSND010000045.1, read on the forward strand.
CCGGCAGCGGGTTCCTCCCGTTCGCGTGCCCGACGGCGCGGACGGCGCGCGGCCTGCCGATCCGGCGCGCCAGCTCGGCGTAGGTCGCGGTCTCGCCGTAGGGGATGCGGCGCACCTCGTCCCAGACGGCGCGCTGGAACGGCGTCCCCGCCGCGGCGGCCGGGAAGTCGAACGCGACGCGCTCGCCCGCGAAGTACGCGGCGAGCTGGACGCACGCCGCGGGGAACGCGCCGTCGTCGCGTTCGCCGGGCGGTGCCGTGGTACCCGCGAAGCGGATCTCGTGGACGACGCCGTCCGCGCCGCAGAGGAGCAGGTCGCCGAGCGGGGTGTCGAGGATCGCGTGGATCACACAGTCTGGAACGCGCGCAGGCCGGCGCGCGTGAGACGGGCTACCGTTCCCGGCGCGGGCGGTTAGCTCAGCTGGGAGAGCACCTGCCTTACACGCAGGGGGTCGCGCGTTCGAGCCGCGCACCGCCCATTCTTCCCGCTTCGCCCGCTTCGCTTGTGCATCGCGGGCTACGCCCGCGGTGCCCTGCGCTCTCGCTTTCCGCTCGCTCGGCAGCGAGCCGCGCTGCGCGCGGCTCGCGCCCTGCTGACGGCGGACCGAGCTGTGCCGCGCCCGCGCAGGTCGGGCGCGGCGGACGCGATACCGAGTCGTCACGCCTTGCGCGACGCGTTCGAGTCTCGTTGCACTCCCGTCACACCCCGCGCGTCGCGAAGCCGCGCGCGCAGGTCGGCCGCGACGAGGTATCCGCGGCGGCGCGACGAATATGGCTGCAGGTGCACGCACTCGCCGGGGTCGAGTCGCCGCTCTCTCCGTCCCAGCAGGAGACGGTTCGGCTCGAGCTCGCCCCGCTCGACGCACGCCTCACCCGCACCGCCGGCGGCAACCGTGCCGCGCTCGCGCTCGCGGCCGCCTACGGCGGCGAGCCCGTCGTCGTGCTCGGCTTCGCAGGCGTCCGCGCCGTACGGGCCGGCGCCGTCTCGCGCCTGCTCGCGCACGCGCTCGGCCTGCTCGAGCCCTGGGGCGACCGGGCCCGGCTCGAGCTGCGGAGCCTCCGTCCGGCGGTCCGCCGCGAGCTGCTCGTCTGGAGCGCGACGCGCAGCGACGTCGCGGTCGCGGCGGCGTCGCGCCGGGCGCTCCTGCTCGTCCCGCGGACGCAGCCGGCCCGCTCCGACGCCCACCTGAGCGCGAACCGGCGCCGGATGCTCCTGCTCGCCGCGCGCGACGGCGAGCACTGCGTCTGGTGCTCGACGCCCCTCTCGCACCGCTCCCTCGACGCGACCGTCGACCACGTCCGCTGCCGCTCCGTCGGCGGAGCGGACTCGCTCGAGAACCTCGTGCTCGCCTGCTCCTCCTGCAACCACCGGCGCTCCGATCGCGCGGCCGAGCTGTGGCTCCAGCACTGCGTCGCGTCGGGCCTCGAGGTGGACGTCGCCGCCGTCACGCGTGCGATCGCGCGCGCCGAACGGCACGGGCGCAGGCGCTCGCGGCCGCGGCGAGCCGCCGCGTAGACCGTCTACCCTGGGGACGTGCGCCGGCTCCCGGAACCGTGGCGTACCGTCGCCGACTGGGTCGTCGCGATCGCGTTCGCGGCGGCGTTCGTGCTCGTGTTCGAGGCCGAGGTCGCGAAGCCCTACCGGATCCCGTCCTCCTCGATGGAGCCGGCGCTGCACTGCGCGAAGCCCGGGCAGTGGTGCCTCGGGAGCGAGAACGACCGCGTGGTCGCGAACCGGCTCGCCTACCGCTTCGGCAGCCCGAAGCGCGGCCAGATCGTGGTCTTCACCGCGCCCGCCGGAGCGTCGAAGTGCGGCGGGGCCGAGGCCGGGACGACGTTCGTGAAGCGGCTGATCGGGCTGCCCGGAGACCGCGTCGCCGAGCGCGGCGGCGTCGTCTACGTGAACGGGAAGCGGCTCGCCGAGCCGTACGTCGACCCGGCCTACCGCGACGCCGTGACGCACTCGTGGGGGCGCGTCCCGCCCGGCCGCTACTTCTTCATGGGCGACGACCGGATCCACTCGTGCGACTCGCGCACCTGGGGCACCGTGCCGCGGAAAAGCCTGATCGGCCCGGTCGTGCTCACCTACTGGCCGCTCGACCGGATCGGCCTCCACTAGACGCCGTGCGAGACTGAGCGCGTGGACGCGGCGCAGGTGAGCCTCCTCCGCTGGCTGCGGCGGCAGCTCCGCCAGCCGATGCCGATGCGCGAGCACCTGGAGGCGGCGGTGGAGAACGACGACGTCGCCGAGGCGCGGCGCCTGCTCGCCGGCTTCGACTTCACCGACGCGCAGCGCCGAAACGTGGAGCAGCTCCTCGACGCCTGGGAGCGCCAGGCGGCGGGCTCCTGACGGCGTCAGGAGCCCTGCGCGCCGAGGTGCGGCTTGCTCCGGACGCTGGTGCCGCCCATGACGGCGAGCGAACGGACGCGCACGAGCGGCGTCCCGGCGAGCGGCGGCACGTCCTTCACCCGCACGTCGCGGCCGCCCATCAACGCGAACCCCGTCTCGTCGACCTCGACGCCCTCGGGCACGACGACGCCGACGGCGCCCATCAGGCCGAGGCAGTAGATCGTCACCTCGTCGCCGTCGATCTCGGCGAGGCGGAGGTCGATGTCGCTGCCGCCCATGAACCCGATCGCGACCATGCGCTTCGCGGTGCGGAAGCGGCCGCGGAGGTTCGTCCCGCCCATGACGGAGACGACGAAGCGGCGCCGCGAGCGCCGACGCACCGGCGCCGCGGCCGCGGCGGCCGGCAGGTCGGAGACGATCGGCTCGAGCTCCCCCGCAGTGCGCGCGCCGTAGGCGCGCTCCAGCCGCAGCGCGAGCTCGTCGAGCGTGAGACGCCCCTCGACGGCGGCCTCGCGGAGCCGGACGGCCACGGCCTCCCGCTCGGCGTCCGACGCGCGGATCGCGGGGAGGTCGTCCATCAGTAGAAGCCCTCGCAGCGCCGGTACCGCTCCGCGCGGGCGCGGTCGTACTCCTCCGCGTCGAAGCCGGGATCGTTGAGCGAGCGGAGGATCGCGCCCGAGCTGGGCAGCTCGTCGCGCTCGACGTGCTTCTCCGGGTTCCAGAGGTCGGAGCGGAGGAGCGCCTTCGGGCATTGCGTGTACGCCTCCTCGACCGCGACGAGGATCCCGAGCTTCGGCACCTTCGCCTCGACCGCGCTCGCCGCGAGCAGCTCCGGGTCGTCGACGAGGCGGGCGCGGCCGTTGACGCGGAACGTGTCGCCGACGCCGGGGATCAGGAAGAGCAGCGCGATCCGGTCGTCCTCGAGGAGGTTCGTGAGCGTGTCGGCGATCCGGTTCCCGGGCCGCTCGGGGATCAGGAGCGTGCGCTCGTCGAGGATCCGCACGAAGCCGGCGGGATCGCCGCGCGGCGAGACGTCGAGGCCGCCGTCGGGCCGCCCGGTCGCGACGACGACGAACGGCGAGCGCTCGACGAACTGCCGGGTGAGGTCGTTGAGCCGGTCGGAGATCTTGGAGAGGACGACCTCGGTCGGGCCGCCGCCGATCGTCTCCCGGAGCTGCGCCTCGTTCACCGGAACCTCGGCGGCCGCTTCTCGCGGACGGCGGCGACGCCCTCGTGGACGTCGGGGCCGGTCATGTCGAGGAACTCGAGCGCGAGCGACGTGTCGAAGATCGGGCCGGCGTTGCGGAGCCAGTCGTTGAGCGCGAGCTTCGTGTGCCGGATCGCCCCCTGCGCCCCGTTCGCGAGTCGCCGCGCGACCGCGAGCGCGCGCTCCTCCAGCTCCTCCTCGGGGACGCAGAGCGAGACGAGCCCGATCCGCTCCGCCTCGACGCCGTCGACCGGCTCGCAGAGGAGCAGGTGGTACTTCGCCTTCGCCATCCCGCAGAGCAGCGGCCAGACGATCGCGGCGTGGTCGCCGGCGGCGACGCCGAGCTTCGTGTGCCCGTCGACGATGCGCGCGTTCGGGGTGGCGATCGAGACGTCGGCGAGCAGCCCGACGACGAGGCCGGCGCCGACCGCGGGGCCGGTCATCGCGGAGACGATCGGCGTCGGGCAGGCGAGCAGGTTGTAGACGAGGTCGCGCGCCTCGTGGAAGACGCGGCGGCGCGTCTCGGCGTCGTCGGCGATCGCGAGCACGAGGTCGAGGTCGCCGCCGGAGCTGAACGCCCCGTCGGCGCCGCGCACCACGACCGCGCGCGTCTCCTCGTCCCGCCCGATCGCCTGCCAGACCCGCGCCAACTCGCCGTGCTGGTCGGCGTCGACCGCGTTCAGGCGGCCCGGCGACCGGAGCGTGAGCCGCAGGATCCCTTCTTCGGGCCGATCGAACAACAGCGCCGGAAACTCGGTCTCGTAGTCGTGGGGCACGCCCGCATCCTACGACGGCGAGAGCGCGGGTCCAGCGTCGGCGTCGATCCTCACGAAGTCGTGACGCCGCTTCCCGCGCGCCGCTACCCTCGCCCGGCGGGCCGGTAGCTCAGCTGGTAGACCAGGGGACTATCTTCCCCGCCTCGCCCGCTTCGCTTGTCCGTCGCGCGCTTCGCGCGCGGCGGCCCGCGCTCTCGCTTTCCGCTCGCTCGGCAAGCGACCCGGCTCCGCCGGATCGCGCCACTGCTGACGACACACGGCCGCGAGCCGCGCCCGC
>DASSND010000056.1:0-61715 GCA_035688315.1 Gaiellaceae bacterium
TATGACGCGTTCCGCGCCGGCGGCGCTAGGCTCCGAGCATGGCAACGATCGAGACCAACCCCCAGCTCGGCCGGCAGGTCAAGGACGACGCCAAGCGCCACGTCCTCCATTCGTGGTCGGTGCAGGACGCGGTCGACCCGATCCCCGTCGCTGGCGCCGAGGGCTCCTGGTTCTGGGACTACGACGGCAAGCGCTACCTCGACTTCGCGTCCCAGCTCGTCAACGTCTCGATCGGTCACCAGCACCCGAAGATCGTCGCCGCGATCAAGGAGCAGGCCGACAAGCTCTGCACGATCGGGCCGCCGATGGCGACCGAGCCCCGCTCGACGCTCGCGCGCCTGATCGCCGAGGTGACCCCGGGCGACATCTCGATGGCGTTCTTCACGAACGGCGGCGCCGAGGCGAACGAGAACGCGATCAAGCTCGCCCGCTGGTACACGGGCCGCCACAAGGTGATCGCCCGCTACCGCAGCTACCACGGCGCGACCGCGGGCGCGATCTCGCTCACCGGCGACCCGCGCCGGTGGCCGGCGGAGCCGGGGATCCCCGGCGTCGTGCGCATGTTCGACCCGTACACGTACCGCTGCCCCGCCGGCCACCCCGACCCGTGCCCGGTGTGCTCGGGCGGCCCGCACCTCGAGGAGATCCTCCAGTACGAGGGCGCGCACACCGTCGCCGCCGTGATCCTCGAGACGGTGACCGGGACGAACGGGATCATCGTCCCGCCCGACGGCTACCTCCAGTCGATCCGCGAGACGTGCGACCGGCACGGGATCCTGCTGATCGCCGACGAGGTGATGGCCGGCTTCGGCCGCACCGGCAGATGGTTCGGGGTCGACAACTGGGACGTCGTCCCGGACGTCATCACGATGGCGAAGGGGATCAACTCCGGCTACGTGCCGCTCGGCGCGATGGCGGTGCGCGAGCCGATCGCCGCCTGGCTCCGCGACCGCTACTTCGCGGGCGGCCTCACCTACAGCGGCCACCCGCTCGCGTGCGCCGCAGGCGTCGCCTCGATCGAGGCGTTCCGCGAGGAGGGGATCGTCGAGCACGCCGCCTCGCTCGGCCCGGTCTTCCGCGAGCGGCTCGACGAGTTGGCCGTTCGGCACCCGTCGATCGGCGAGGTGCGCGGGCTCGGCTGCTTCTGGGGCCTCGAGCTGGTGCGCGACCGGGCGACGCGCGAGCCGCTCGTCCCGTTCAACGCGGGCGGCGAGGCGGCCGCGCCGGTGGCGCGCCTGGCGAAGGCGGCGCTCGAGCGCGGCCTCTACCTGATGACCCACTGGAACGTGATCATGGTCTGCCCGCCGCTGACGATCACGCGCGAGGAGCTGGACGAGGGCCTCGCGATCCTCGACGACGTCCTCGCGCTCGCCGACGAGCACGTCGCGGGCTGACCGGGCCGTCCACCCCGGCCGCCTAGCCTGTTTCGCATGAGCGAACCCGCGGTCGAGCCCGCCGTCGAGACCTGCCTGCGCTGCGGTGCGGCGATGGAGTGGCGGCACGGCACGTTCCAGTGCCCGCGCTGCCGTTTCAAGGTCGGCTGCTGCGAGGGCGAGACCGGCGACTGCCGCGACCCGGGCTGATGCGCGAGCGGCTCGAGGAGCTGGAGCGCTCCGGGCTCGACCCGCGCTCGAGCGAGCTGCTCGTCGTCCTCTGCTGGCTCGTCCGCGACGAGGTCGGGATCGCCGAGACGGAGCTGAACGCGGCCCGCCGCCGCGCGATGTTCGTGCTCGCCGCCGGCGGCGACCCCCACCGCGACCTCGCGCTCGACTCGGTGGCCGCCGAGCGGCTCGCCGCCGAGCTGGACACCCCGGAGCGGCGCACGAGCCTCGCCGCGGCGCTCGCGGCGCTGCCCGCGGACGGGCTGCCGGTGGTCGGGCTCGCCCGCGACGCGCTCCGCGGCGAGCCGGAGCTGGCCTGGCGGAGCTTCGCGCTCGCGCTCCTCGCCGACGAGCTCGCGGACGAGTAGGCGCGGCGCGAAAGCGTCTACCCTGAGGGCGCGCCGTGGCGATCTCCACCCCCGATCCGCGCCGCAGGGTGAAGCTCCCGCGCAAGCTCCCGCGCGGGCGGGGCTTGCAGCCGTACTCGCGCGTCGACGCGCCGTACTTCCGCAGCCCCGGCTTCTTCGTGCGCATCGGCGGCCTCGCCGTCGTCGTCGCGGTCGCGCTCGCGCTGCTGCTGCTGCGCGCCTGGTCGATCCAGGTGCTGCACGGGCCGCAGTACGCGAAGCAGGCGACCTCGCAGGCCTACCGCACCGTCGACCTCCGCGGCACCCGCGGCGCGATCGTCGACCGCCACGGCAAACGGCTCGCGGTGATGGTCGGCCGGCTCGTCGTCAGCGCCGACGCGAACTCGCTCGGCGAGCGCGACGAGCACGGCGTCTGGGCGCCGAGCGCCGACGGGAAGCGCGCGCTGCGGCGGCTCGCGCAGCTCTCCGGCACCCCGGTCAGGACGCTCGAGGAGCGGATCGGGCGGGCGCTGATCCGCTCGCCCTTCGCGCCGGTCGTCGTGCTCCCCCACCCGCGCCGCGCGCTCACCGACTACCTGCAGGAGCGCGGCGAGTCGTGGCCGGCGTTCAAGGTGATCGGCGAGTACTCGCGCAGCTACCCGCAGGGCTCGCTCGGCAGCGAGTTCCTCGGCCTGCTCGGCGAGGTGAGCGCCGAGGAGCTGACGACGCCGCGCTACGCGCACGCGAAGGCCGGCGAGATCGTCGGCCAGACCGGCGTGGAGAAGATCTACGACCGGCAGCTCAACCCGGGGCTCGTGCCGGCGCGGGTGCGGGTCGACTCGATGGGCCGGATCACAGGGCCGCTCGAGATCCCGAAGCAGAAGGCGCCGCCGACGCTGCGCCTGACGGTCGACGCGCGCCTGCAGCGGGCGGCCGAGAAGGCGGTGCGGGACGGGATCGCGCTCGCGCGCGCGAACGGGCAGCACCCGACGGGCGGCTCGGCGGTGGCGATCGACCCGTCCACCGGCGCGATCCTCGCGCTCGCGAGCGTGCCGACCTTCGACCAGGTGCGCGCGGCGAACGACCGGCGCTATCTCGTCTCGCTCTACGACCCGAAGAAGCATCCGGAGGACCCGACCCTGAACCGCGCGATCGCGGGCGTCTATCCGACCGGCTCGACGTTCAAGCCGATCGTCGCCGAGGCGGCGCTGAGCGCGGGCCTGATCACGCCGGAGACCCCGCTGCTCTGCTCGGGGTCGTTCAGCCTGGGCGGCTTCGTCTTCCACAACGTCGAGGCGGGCGTCTACTCGGAGATGTCGCTGCGCACCGCGCTCGCCGAGTCGTGCGACACGTGGTTCTACCGGCTCGGCGACCGGATCTGGCAGGCCGACCCGGCGAGGCGCGGCACGCTGATCCAGCAGTGGGCGCGGAAGTTCGGCTTCGGCTCGTCGACCGGGATCGACCTGAGCGGCGACAACGGCGGCCTCGTCCCCACGCCGTCCTGGTTCCTGAAGACGAACAAGTTCCCGTGGACGGAGGGGCAGACGGTCAACCTCTCGATCGGCCAGGGCGCGTTGCAGGCGAGCCCGCTCCAGCTCGCCGTCGCCTACTCGGCGCTCGTCAACGGCGGCAAGGTCGTCCGCCCGCACGTCGCCGACGCGGTGATCCGCGACGGCAAGGTCGACAGGCTCCGCTTCCCGCCCGTGCGGCGCCTGAAGCTCGTCGACGCCGACGCGATCAGGGAGGGCCTGCACATGGCCGCCCACGACGCCGGCGGCACGTCGGCCTTCGTCTTCGGCAACTTCCCGGTCGACGTCGCCGGCAAGACCGGCACCGCCGAGACCTGCAGGGGCTGCGACGACCACTCGTGGTACGCCTCCTTCGCGCCCTACCGCCACCCGAAGCTCGTCGTCGTCGCGATGATCGAGCACGGCGGCTTCGGCGCCTCCGCCGCCGCGCCGACGGTGAAGGAGATCTACGAGGCGTACTTCCACGTGGGCGACACGACTCCGTAGTCGCGAGCAGAGGGAGTCGGGCGAGCCGCGGATGCGCGTCCGCAGCCCGGCGGGCACGCTGGCCCCATGGCCCGGCTCGACGCGCTGCGCTCGCGCTGGCGGACCGCCTTCGCCGCAGCCGACCGCGCCCTGCGCGCGGTGTCGAGCCAGCTCCCGGAGGCCGACGTCGCGCGCGAGCGGCGGCGGCTCGCGGCAGAGCTGGACGAGACGAGGCGCCTGCTCGCAGCGTACGCCCGCGACGCGGGGACGCCGCCGGAGATCGCGCAGCCGTTCCTCGGGCGCGACGCGGCGCGCCGGCTGCTCGGCCTACCCGCGGGCGTCGCCGCCTGCGTCTTCGACCTGGAAGGCGTCCTCGTCGGCAGCGCCGCGCTGCACGCGCTCGCCTGGCAGCGCACGTTCGACGAGTACCTTGCCGAGCGCGTCGAGGCCACCTTCCGGCGCGACGTCCCCCCGTTCGACCCGCATCGCGACTACCCGCCGCTCCACGGCCGCGCGCGGCTCGACGGCGTCCGGATCTTCCTCGCGAGCCGCGGTATCCGCCTGCCGGAGGGCTCGCCGGCGGACGCGCCCGGAACCGCGACGGTGCACGGCCTCTCCGGCCGCAAGAGCGAGTGGGTGACGCGCCTGCTCGCCGAGCGCGGCGTCGACGCCTACGACGGCTCGTGCCGCTACCTCGAGGTCGCCCGCGACGCGGGCCTGCACACCGCCGTCGTCTCGGCGAGCGCCCACGGCCGCGAGGTGCTGGAGCGCGCGGGGCTCGCCGGGCTCGTCGACGCCGAGGCCGGTGCTCCGACGCCGTCGGAGCAGCTGCACGACGCCTGCGACCTGCTCGGCGTGGCACCGGATCGCGCGGTGGCGTTCGAGACGACCGCCGCCGGGGTGGCGGCGGCGCGCTCGGCGGGCTTCCGCCTGGTGGTCGGCGTCGGCGAGCGCGCGCGCGACGGAGCCGACCTCGCCTCCCCCGGTCTGGCGGAGCTGCTGGCGCGGGCGGCCTAGCAGTAGTCGCTGGTCTTGCCGGCGACGCCGTCGCCGGGCGGGAGGGCGTTCAGGATCGCCTCGTCGGCGGCGGGGAACCAGTCCCGGAGCCAGCAGACGGCGTGCGAGCTGATTCCCGGCCCGTTGTCGGGCTTGTCGTAGTAGCCGGGCCGCGAGCTGGCCGCGTTGAAGACGCGCAGGTCGAAGACGCCGAAGTCCATCGCCGCGTTGTGCAGGAGCACGGTCAGGCCGATCCGGGTCGCGAGCAGGTCGCCCGTCTTGATCTGGACGAAGCCGGGCACCTCGGTCGTGCGCGAGTCGCCCTCCCGGGCGGGCGGGAGCGCGTCGGCGATCGCCTGCAGCTTCGGCGAGAGCGTCAGCAGGTGGCCGAAGCGGATCAGGATCCCGCAGGGGTTGAGGATGTCGAACAGGTACTGCACCTCGCCCGAGACGAGGTAGCGGGACGCGTCGAGGACGTAGCCGTCGAGCGGCGCGTAGACGTTCACGCCGTTGCCCGGCAGGTTCCCGGAGGCGTCGCCGAAGACGAAGCCGCCGTGCGGCTTGTAGCCGGGCGGCGGCGCGCCCGGGAGCGTCTGGCCTTCGCCGCGGGTCTGGCCGGGATAGAGGATCGCCTTGACCGTGTCGAAGGCGACCGGCGGCTTCAGCATCGGCTGCGCCGGGCAGGCTGGCGGCGTGCTGCTCGGCGTGAAGGTGCCGATGTCGTCGCTCGGCCGCCAGACGACGGGCTGGCTGTCGCCGGAGTCCGACTGCTGTCCGCCCGCGCCCTTGTTCTTCCCCCTGGACTTGCGCCAGACGAGCTTCTTGCCTGCCCGCGTGCAGACGAGCGTGCCGCCCGGGTACCCGGCCGTCCTGCCGGCGCGCGGGCACGGCGTGCCGGCCCTGGGCTGCGCTTGCCCGCCCTTCGGCTTGCCGCGCTTCTCGGCGCGCCAGACGAGCCGCGAGCCGCGGCGCGTGCAGACGAGCCGCCCGCCGCGCTGGTCGACGCGCTGCCCGGCGCGCGTGCACGGCGCTCCCGCCTTCGCCGACGCTCCCCCCTTCTTCGGGCCCCCGCCCAGCTCCGTCCAGACGAGCTTCGAGCCGCGTCGCGCGCAGATGTACGTGCCGCCGGGATGGCCGGTCTTCGCGCCCGCGCGCGGGCACGAGCCGCCGAGCGTCGCCTGGCCGCTCCCGTGCTTGCCCCGGTCGAGCGGCCTCCAGAGGAGCTTGCCGTGGGCGAGCGCGCAGAGCAGCACGCCCTGCGGGAAGGTCAGCCTGATCCCGGCCTTCGAGCACGGAGCGCCCGGCTCGGTCCCTCGGGGCGCCGCCGCCGCGTCGAGTGCGAGCAGGAGCGCGGCGGCGGCTGCCGCGACCAGGAGGAGCCGGAGCGGAGCGCGTTCCATCGGACTGCGACTCTAAGCCGCTCCGGCGGAAGCGCAATACGTGTCGCTACGTATCTCCGCGGGCGACCGCGACCGCTTCGACCCGGCTGGAGGCGCCGAGCTTCCGGTAGAGCTGCTCGAGGTGCTTCTCGACCGTCCGCACGCTCACGAAGAGCGTCCTCGCGATCTCGGCGTTGCGCCGGCCGCGCGCGACGAGCGCGAGGATCTCGCCTTCCCGGGCCGTCAGGCCGAGCGCGCGCAGCCGGGCCTCGTCCAGCTCGTTCCGGAGCCTGAGCCGCCGGTAGGTCGTCTCCAGGTGCGGCCGCAGCAGCTCGAGGAGCGTCAGTTCGCGCTCCCCGAAGTCGCGCCGTTCCCGCGCGAAGCCGATCCCCGTCGGCACCGGCCCGCGCTGCCCGATCCCCGCGAGCAGCTGGTGGCGCGCGCCGATCGGCCGGAAGCGCTCCTGGTAGAGCGGCAGCCGCTCGAACGCGCGCTGGCTCGTCCGGTCGGAGATCCGCGCCGCGCTCCGGTCGCCGGTTCGCACCATGTGGGCGACGACGGGATGCTCGTCCGCCCGCGACTCCAGCTCGCCTCGACCGACCGGGACGAGCGCGTCGCCCGGGTCGAAACGGGACGGCGAGGGGTCGCCGCTGCCGCCCGAGAAGCTCGCGACGTCGGCGCCGATGAGCGCGCGGAGCGGCGGCAGCACGGCCGCCGGGAACGCCTCGGCGGTTGCGACCGCGCCGGCGTCGGCGACGACGCCGAGCGCCCGTGAGACGTCGCGCTGCAGAAGCATCGTCATCCGCGGAAGCGTATGCCTGCGATCCGACGGCGGACAAGCCTCAGTCGGCGAGCCCGAGCAGCCGCCGGAGCGCGTCGACCAGCTCCTCGTGCCGGAACGGCTTGAGGAGGACCGGCAGGTCGGCGGCCTTGACGAACTGCTTGCCCGCGTCGCCGGTCATCAGCAGGATCGGCAGCCCGGGCCGGATCCGCCGCAGCCGGTCGGCGACCGCGTCGCCCGCGATCCCCGGCATGAGCACGTCGAGCACCGCCGCGGCGACGTCGTTGTCCCGCATCGCGGCGATCGCCGCAGGCCCGGAGTAGACGGTGACGACGTCGAAGCCGGCCTCCTCGAGCGTCGCCCCGACGAGCGCCGCGAACTCGCGGCTGTCGTCGGCGACGAGGACGCAGGGCCGCGGCTCGGTCGTCATCGGCGGAGTCTGGCAGAGGTTAGGAGCGCACCGGACGGGGAACGCGCGGGAGCATGCTGCTCCTCCTGCTCCTGCTCGCCGCGCTCGTGGTCGCCGGCATCGTGCTCGCCGTCGTCGTCGTCAAGTGGCTGTTCGTCCTGGCCGTCGTCGCGGCGCTCTGCTGGCTGATCGTCTTCTTCGCCCGCCGCATCGCCTGACGAAAAAGCCCCGCCGAGCGGGGCCTCGTCGAAGCGGATGATGGGACTCGAACCCACGACCTTCTGCATGGCAAGCAGACGCTCTAGCCAACTGAGCTACATCCGCGTGGACGCACCACTATAGCGGCGCTCAGCGCGGCCCGGCCGCGTCGAGGGCCTCGTTCACGAGCCGGTCGGCCAGCCGGTTGTGCTCGCGGCGGACCGCGGTGTAGGTCACCGTCCCGACCTGGCGCGCGAGCTGGCCGGCGCGCACGGAGAGGCCGCGCAGCGCCTCGTTCTTCACCCGGTACTCGCCGCGCATCTGCTTCACGAGCAGCTCCGAGTCACTCACCACCTCGACCTCGCCCACCTGCAGCTCGACCGCGCGCTCGAGGCCGGCGATCAGGGCGCTGTACTCGGCGACGTTGTTCGTCGCGACCCCGATCGCGCGCCCCTCGGCGGCGAGCACGGTGCCGTCCTCCGCCTCGAGGACGAAGCCGTACGCGGCCGGCCCCGGGTTGCCGCGCGCGCCGCCGTCGGTGAAGAGGCGCGCCCTCACGCGAGCCGGTACACGTCGTAGGCCGGCTCCTCGTACGGGTGCGCCGCGCGCAGCGCCGCGACCGCCGCGTCGAGGCACTCGTCGGGGACGACCGTCTCCACCCGCAGCTCCGCGACGCGCTCCTCACGTCCCGGCCTGCCGACCGACGGAGAGGTGCCCTCGCCGCCGAGGAACGTCCCGGTTCCCTCCGTGTACCAGGAGCAGTGCTCGTAGTCGCCGATCCTGCCTGCGCCGGCCGCGAACACCGCCTCGCGCGTCGCGTCGAGCGCCTCGCGCGGCACGAACCACACCAGCTTGCAGCTCACGTTTCGCTCCCTCCGGCCGCGGGCACCGCCGCCCCATGGCGACGATGAGAGTTGATCCCCGCCCCACGCCCGCCGAGCGGGCCGCGGAGCGGATCGAGGTCGAGGTGGACGAGGCGATGACCGTGCTCGCGGCCACCCTCGAGGACTGGGCCGCGCCGCGTCCCGAATGGGAGCTGCAGCTCCGCGAGGGGCACGACTCCGGCCGCGCGAACAACGTCGAGGCGCGGCTCCTCTACGCGAGCGGCGAGCAGACCTCCTCGCTCACCTTCCGGCTCGAGCAGCTCGAGACCGCCGACGACACCGGCCAGCAGCTCGTCCTCACCTTCGAGGAGGCCGATGGGATCGCGAGGCTCGCGCGGCTGGACGCGAACGGGCTCCACGTGGAGCTGTTCCACGTCCTCACGTATACCTAGACTCAGGCCGCTGCGCGGATCAGGCCCAGCTCGTGCACGGCGCGCGACGCGACGGCGACGTGGTAGCAGCCGCTCTCGGTGATGTACGCGACCGCGTTCAGGGCCGTCAGCCGGTCGAGCACCCAGACGAGCGCTCGCTCCTGCCTGGGATGGAGCGGTGCCCGCGCGATGTCGAAGGTGTAGCCGGTCGTGTGCAGCGAGTAGCTGCGGGCGGCGTTCACGTTCACCTGCATCAGCGCGCGCTGGTAGCGGTCGTCGCGGACGGCGCTCGAGACGTCGAGCGTGCCGCCGCCGAGCTGGTGGACGCGCCGTCCCAGCTCGAGCAGCACGGCCATCGCGCCGGGCCGCAGGCCGCGGTAGAGGCGCGGCGAGGCGCCGTAGGTGCGCGCCATCTGGCCGAGCCGCTCCACGCGCAGGTGCCAGCGCCGGATCCGCCGCGGGAAGTGGACGACGGCGCCGCGCTTCCACGCGTGCGCGAGCGCGCGCGGGCTGCGGAACTCGTGGGCGACCGGGCGCGGGTGCAGCACCTCCTCGGCCGAGTTCTTGCGGTGCTGCTGCCGGTCCTCCCAGGCGAGCCGCCGCGGGTGGCCGAGGTAGAGCCCGAGCACGCGCCGCGCGGCGAGCACCCGCCACCAGTAGTCGTGGGCGGCGTCGCCGTGCGCGGTGAGGCGGCGGTAGACGGACGGCCGCCGGTCGGGCGCCGAGCCGAAGTAGAGCTGCGCGTACGAGACGTCCTCGCCGCCGAAGCGCTCGACGGTGCCGCGGAGGCCGGAGATGCCGAGGTGGAGCGAGGCGACCGCGAGGTCGAGCCGGCCGAGGCTCCGCTTCGCGCGCTCGAGGTAGCGGACGGTGCCGCGCAGCTCGGCGAGCGCCGCGAAGCGCCGGTCGACGCGCGCCCGGACGCGGGCGAGCCGCCGCGCCTCCCGGTAGTTGCCGTGGTGCGCCCACCAGCCGATCGCGCGGGTCAGGTTCCGGCTGCGGCGGACGTTCACGTGCAGGCCGACGCTGCGGGCCTGCGCGGGGGTCAGCTGCGTCAGGCCGGCGCGGTTCCCCGCGATCGCGCCCGCGTTGCCGCTGCTCTCGACGTAGATCAGGGACTCCAGGAGGCGCGCGTCCACCGTCGTCCCCTCCGCGGCACGGAGCGCCAGGTGCCGCCACGCGGCGACGCGGCGCGCCGTGGCGAAGACTCCGCGGGACGAGGAGACGAAGAAGGGGCGGGCGAACGCGCGCGCGGCTCCGGCCTCGATCGCCGCGGTCGGCAGCTTCGCGGCCGGTGCCGGGGCCGGCGGCTCCGGCTCGGCGGGCGGCGCGACGTCCAGCGGCGGCACCGGCCGCACCTGCGCGCTCGCGCGCGGATGGGAGCGCACGTGACTCGAGCCGGTGCGGAGCGCGAGCGCCCCGGCGACCGCGGCGGCCGTGAGCAGGAGGAGTGCGGTCAGCGCGGGCGCGAGCGCGCGCGAACGCGGGATGCGAGCGACGAGTTCGGTCAAGCGGGGAGCCCTCGGAGCCCCGAAGGTATCGCGAGCAACCCGCCTGCTTACTCCCCCAAAAGGGGGGTCCTACTGTTTATAAGTGGTAAAGTCTAGGTCTCGGTGTCGATCTGCGCCCGCTGCAGGCGGCCGGAGTAGTCGACGTAGATCGACTTCCACTCGGTGAAGACGTCGAGCGCGGCCTGGCCCGCTTCGCGGTGGCCGTTGCCGGTCTCCTTCGTGCCGCCGAAGGGCAGGTGCACCTCAGCGCCGATCGTGCCCGCGTTCACGTAGGTGATCCCCGCCTCGAGGTCGCGCATCGCCCGGAAGGCGGTGTTCACGTCGCGGGTGAAGATCGAGGAGGAGAGCCCGTACGCGATCCCGTTGGCGACGCGGATCGCCTCGTCGGCGTCCCGCACGGGGATCAGCGCCGTCGTCGGCCCGAAGATCTCCTCCTGGGCGATCCGCATCCCCGCCTCGACGTCGCCGAAGATCGTCGGCCGGTAGTAGAAGCCCTTGCCGAGGTCGCCGTCCGAGGCGATCTCGCCGCCGGTGAGCAGCGTCGCCCCCTCCTGCTTGCCGATCTCCGTGTAGGAGTGGATCTTCTCGAGCGCGACCCGGTTGATCACCGGCCCGATGTCGGTGTCGTCCTCCCAGCCGGGGCCGAGCCGCAGCTTCTCGACCCGCTCGACGAGCCGCGAGCGGAGCGCGTCGTAGGCGCGCTCGTGGACGATCACGCGCGAGGCGGCCGTGCAGCGCTGGCCCGAGGTGCCGAACGCCGACCAGACGATGCCGTCGACCGCCAGGTCGAGGTCGGCGTCGTCGAGGACGATGATCGCGTTCTTGCCGCCCAGCTCCACGTGCACGTGCTTCAGCCGCTCCGCCGCCGCCTTCGCGACCGCGATCCCGGTCTCGCGGGAGCCCGTGAACGTGATCACCGGGGCGTCCGGGTGCCGCACGAGCGCGTCGCCGGCGACCTCGCCGGCGCCGTGGACGATGTTGACGACGCCCTTGGGGATTCCCGCCTCGTCGAGCAGCTCGACGAACCGCTCCGCGAGCGCGGGCGTGTCCTCGGCCGGCTTCAGCACGACCGTGTTGCCGCAGACGAGCGCCGGGATCAGCTTCCACGACGGGATCGCGACCGGGAAGTTCCAGGGGGTGATCGCGCCGACGACGCCGATCGGGACGCGCACGCTCATGTTCCACTTGTCCTTCAGCTCCGACGGCGTCGTGTGGCCGAAGAGGCGCCTGCCCTCGCCGGCCATGTAGTAGGTGATGTCGATCGCCTCCTGGACGTCGCCGCCCGCCTCCGCCTTCACCTTCCCCATCTCGCGGGTCATCAGGTCGGTGAGCGCCGCCTTCTCGCGCTCGAGGACGCCGGCGAGCCGGAAGAGGATCTCGCCGCGCTTCGGCGCCGGCACGAGCCGCCACTCGGCGAACGCCTCCTTCGCGGCCGCGACGGCGCGGTCGACGTCCTCGGCGCCCGAGCTGGGGAAGCGCCCGATCGTCTCGCCGGTCGCGGGGCTCGTGCTCTCGAAGGTCTCGCCGGAGGCGGCGTCCACCCACTCGCCGCCGATGTAGTTCTTCGCTGTCTGCTCGCTCGTCGTCGCCATGACGACGAGTCTAGGGCGCGCGCCTACTCGGGCGCGTCGGTGTCGGGGAAGGTCCCCGGAATGCGCGGCCGGCGGCGGTCGCGCAGGACGCGCCGCTCCTTGATGTCGGGTGTCGGCTCCTGCCCGCTGCGCCGGTCCTTGCCCTCGCGGCGGTCGACGATCACGGTCACGTTCGGGTTGTCGCTGTAGTACGCGACCATCTTCTCGTACAGCTCGTCGGCCAGTTCCCGCGGGATGACGCAGTAGATCATTCCGCCACGGATTGTAGGGAGCAGCCCGGCGGATACCAGAGGGAAAGCCGGGGATTGCCGAGAGCAGTACCGGGCGCAGCGACGCGGGACGACGCGCAGCGGCCTGCTCGACGCGAGCGTCCGGCTCGCCGCGCTCGACACCGACGACCGCTTCCACGCCGAGGCGCGCGCCGTGCTGCAGGCCGCGGCGGACGGCGCTGCGCCACCTCGTGCGGCCCGGCCTCGCGATCGCGCCGGACGGCGCGGGAATCTAGAGCCGCGCGATCTCGGGGACGAGGCGGCCCTCGTCCTCGACGCGCGCGTTCCACGCCTTGAAGGCGTCGTCCAGCTCGTGCAGCTCGTGGCCGCGCCGCTCCAGCCGCACCGGCTGCGCCGACTCCGGGCTGACCCGGTACTGGTACCAGGAGAGGTCCCAGGCGACGGTGACGGCCAGCTCGCCGGCCGCGCCCGAGAGCGCGACGATGCTCGCTTGCGCGTCGCCGAGGCTCTTCGCGATCCCGCCGACGGTGCGCCGGTACGGGCTCGCGTTGAAGAGGTCGGCCGCCTCGAGCAGGGCCAGCTCCTGCTCGGAGAGCCGGCGCAGGATCGGCTCCTCCTTCATCAGCCCGTCGTCGCCGTTCGCGCGCGTCAGGCCGAGGAAGTCGACGATGCTGCGCCGGCGCCGCCGCGGGCCGCGGTCGAGCGTCGGCGTGGTCGGCGTCCCCTCCTTGATCCAGCCGTGCTCGTGGGCCAGCTCCTGGCAGAGCGGGCAGACGTCCACCAGCTCGGCGCCCTCGTCGGGCGCGTAGCGGACGGCGCGCTCGCCCATCAGCAGGGTGCGCTCGCAGATCGCGCACACCCGCGTCGTCGAGACCTTCGTGACGCGCATACGCGGCGAGTGTAGCCGCCCTAGACCTTCGCTTCCTCGCGCTCCCGCTTCGTCTGGTCGATGATCTTCTGGGCGACGTGGGCCGGCACCTCCTCGTAGCGGAGGAAGTGCATCGCGTAGTCGCCGCGGCCTCCCGTCATCGAGGTGAGCGCCTGCGAGTAGGTGAGGATCTCCGCCATCGGCACCTCGGCGCGGATCGTCGTCAGCCCGGCGGCGGTGTCCATCCCTTGCAGGCGCCCGCGGCGCGCGTTCAGGTCGCCGTTGACGGCGCCGACCGCGTCGTCGGGGACGGTCACCTCGAGCTGCATGATCGGCTCGAGCAGCACCGGGTCCGCCTTCTGGTAGGCGTCCTTGAACGCCATCGAGCCGGCGATCTTGAACGCCATCTCGGAGGAGTCGACCGCGTGCTCCATCCCGTCGACGAGCGTCACCCGGATGCCGTAGACGGGCGCCCCGGCCAGCTCGCCGTGCTCCATCGCCTCGCGGACGCCCTTGTCGACCGCCGGCCGGTAGCCGTGCGAGATCACGCCGCCGACGATTTTGTCGACGAACTCGTAGGTCTGCGCGTCGTCGGAGCCGTCGCCGATCGGCTCGATCACGATCTCGCAGTCGCCGAACTGGCCGCGGCCGCCGGTCTGCTTCTTGTAGCGGTGGCGCGCCCGCGCCTCCCTGCGGATCGTCTCCTTGTACGGGACGCGCGGCGGGTGCAGCTCCACCTCGACGTGGAAGCGGCTCGCGAGCCGGTCGACCGCCACCTCGACCTGCATCTGGGAGAGGCCGGAGAGGAGCTGCTCGCCCGTCTGCGGGTCGCGGCGCAGGACGAGCGTCGGGTCCTCCTCCGAGAGGCGGCGCAGGCCGGTCGCCATCTTCTCCTCGTCGCCCTTCGCCTTCGGTGTGATCGCGAACGCCATCACCGGCTCCGGGAAGTCGATGTGGGGCGGCTCGACCGGCACCTCGTGGTCGACGAGCACGTCGCCGGTGACGACGTCCTTCAGCTTCGCGACCGCGCCGAGGTCGCCGATGCACAGCTCGTCGACCGGCTGGGAGTCCTTGCCCTGGAGGACGAGCACCTGGCCGAGCCGCTCCTTCGCGTGCGTGCGCGGGTCGACGAGCGTCGTGTCGCCGTGGACGGGGCCGGCGAGGACGCGGAAGCAGCTGATCCGGCCGGCGAACGGGTCGGCGATCGTCTTGAAGACGAAGACCGCCTCCTTCGCGTCGCCGAACTCGATCGTCGTCCCCTTGCGCGCCGGCGACGGGACGCCCTCGACGAGCAGGTCGAGGAGCGCGGTCGTGCCGAGGTTCTTCGAGGCGACGCCGCAGGCGACCGGGTACAGCTCGTCGCGCGTCACCGCCTGCTTCAGCGCGGCCGCGACCGCGTCCGCCGGCAGCTCCTCGCCCTCGAGGTAGCGGGCCATCAGCTCCTCGTCGGTCTCGACGACGGCGTCGAGGAGCTTCTCGCGGTACTCCTGCACGAGGTCGGCCATGCCGTCCGGGATCGGTTGCGGGCCCGCCTCCTTGCCGCCGGACGGATCGAGGTAGGCGCACATGTGCAGCAGGTCGACGATGCCCGTCGTCTCGTGCTCGGCGCCGATCGGGAGCTGGATCGCGACGCAGCGGTCGGAGAGCTGCTCGCGGGCGGCGTTCAGGACGCGGAAGAAGTCGGCGCGCTCCCGGTCGAGCATGTTCACGAAGACGACGCGCGACAGCTCGTACTCCTCGGCGCGCGCCCAGGCGCGGGCGGAGTTCACCTCCACCCCCATCACGCCGGAGAGGACGACGAGCGCCCCCTCGACGACGCGCAGCGCCGCGTACGTGTCGGCCTGGAAGCCGGCGTCGCCGGGCGTGTCGACGAGGTTGATCTTGCGCTCGTGCCAGTCGAGATGGAGCAGCGAGCCGGAGAGCGACATCTGGCGCCGCTGCTCGTGCTCGTCCCAGTCGGACGCGGTCGTGCCCTGCTCCGTCGAGCCGAGCCGGGTGAGCTTCCCCGCCTGGAAGAGCAGCGACTCCGTCAGCGTCGTCTTCCCGACGCCGCGATGGCCGACGACGGCGATGTTGCGGATCTTCCCGGGCTCGATGGCAGGCATCTGACGGAGTCCTCCCGTGTCTGGTTTTCGAGCAGCATCGTAACCCTGCACGGGCTTGTGCGAGCTGCCGCGTTTCCGTACCATCGCCGCCCATGACCCGCTATCTGCTCGCCTCAGCCGCCTCGGCGCTCGCCGTCTCGCCGCAGCTCGCCGTGACGCCGTCCACCGCCGCTCCCGGCGCGCTCGTCCGCATCCACGGCAACGCGGGCGCCTGCCCCGCCGGCGACACCGTGACCGCGATCTCGAGCGCTTTCCCGGGCCACGCCTACGGCAAGGGCGCGCTCACCGGCCGCGTCCGCGCGCACGGCGCGTTCTCGTTCACGGGCCACCTGCGCAAGGGTGCGAAGCCGGGTCGCTACGCCGTGACCGCGCGCTGCGGCGGCGGCAACCTCGGCGTCGTCGCCCACGTGCGCGTGCGCTAGCGGCCGCGGTCAGAGCGCGGCGCGCGCGCCCGCGGCGGCGAGGTGCGCCTTCAGGCGGAGGATCGCCTTCGTGTGGAGCTGCGACACCCGCGACTCGGTGACGCCGAGCACCTCGCCGATCTCGCGCAGCGTCAGCTCCTCGTAGTAGTAGAGCGTCACCACGAGCTTCTCTCGCTCCGGCAGACGCGCGATCGCGTCCGCGACCGCCTCGCGCATCTCCGTCTGGGAGAGATTCGACTGCGGGTCGGGCGCGCTCTCGTCCTCGATCGTGTCGATCAGCGCCACCTGGTCGCCGGAGCCGGACACCGTCCACAGCTCGTCCAGGGCGGCGATCGAGGAGCGCGCGATCTCGCTCAGGCTCTCCTCCAGCTCGGCGACATCGATCCCGAGCTTCGCGGAGATCTCCTCGTCGGTCGGCGCCCGGCCCAGCCGCGACTCCAGCTCGCCGATCGCCCGCTCGATCTCGCGGGCGCGCGAGCGCACCGAGCGCGGCACCCAGTCCATCGCGCGCAGCTCGTCGATGATCTGGCCCTTGATGCGGGCGATCGCGTACGTCTCGAACTTGACGTCGCGCTCCGGGTCGTAGCGGTCGATCGCGCTCAGGAGGCCGAGCAGCCCGTAGGAGACGAGGTCGCCCTCGTCCACGTGCGCCGGCAGCCCGGAGCCGAGCCGGCCGGCGACGTATTTCACGAGCGGCGCGTACGTCAGCACGAGCCGGTCGCGCAGCTTCGGGTCGCCCGTCCGGCGATAGTCCAGCCAGAGGGTCTGGGTCTCGTCCGCCCGACTCACGCCAAGAGAATACGGCGTCAGGCGCGGGAATCCTCAACGGCGGCGCCGAACGAGCGAGAGCACGAGCGACGCGAACCACGCCGCGACCGCCGCCGCGGCGAGGCCGATCAGCCAGCGTCCCGCTCCCTCGGCGCCCGCGAACGCCGCCGCCGCGACGCCCGCGAACCCGAGCGCGAGCGCCGCGAACAGGCCGGCCAGCGCGTGCCTCTGCACGCCGAGAACCTACTCGTCCGGCAGCGACTCCTCCCGCTCCCCCTCGTCCTCGCCGTACCCCTTGTGCTCCTGCTCCTCGAGCAGCTCGTCCCCGTCGTCGCCGCTCTCGTCGTCACGTTCCGGCTCTTCCAGCATCTCGGTCATGCGCGGGGAGTTCCCGAAACGCCCCGGTACAATCCTCCCGACCCTAGGGGCGTAGCTCAGTTGGTAGAGCGCTGGTCTCCAAAACCAGATGTCGGGGGTTCGAGTCCCTCCGCCCCTGTTCCCGCTTCGCGACCCGGCTTCGCCGGCTCGCTCGCTTCACGGGGGAAACCATGTTTCCCCCATGTGCCCCCTTCTTCCGTCCGTCGCGAGCACGAGGCCTCCGTCGTGCCGCGCCCGCGCGGGTCGGGCGCGGCCGGACGAGGGCGCGGCGGCTCTGGCGGCGCGACAACGGGCTCGACTAGCCGAAGCACAACCCGAGTGATGTTCCCGGCTTCGGGGGACCGGCCCGGAGGCCCGGCGTCGCCGTGTCCCCGGTCAGGATCCGGCCCCGCCCCGGCTACAGGCGGTCGAAGGCCGAGACGCCGACCTTCTTGCGTCTCGCCGGTCGCGTCATCAGCAGCACCCAGGCGAGGAGGGAGGCGGTGATTCCGGCTACGGCGCCGACGCTCCGAACATCGGGCGCTCCGTACGTCAGACACGCCGCAGCTTGAAACGCGAGAAACGCGACGACGAGCCAGCCAAGTGTCCGAACGGCTCGGCGTGGACGATGACGTGCCGCCGGCGTTTCGCTCATCCGAGGGATCGCACGACCCGCCAGGAGTCGTTTCCTGCTCACGTCGAGCACGAAGACCTGGTACACGGCCCCCGAGCGATGTCGAGCCGGTCGCCTGTCGCTCCCACCAGTTGCGTCGCCGCCTTCCGATTCAGAGTGACGCGGACCGAACGGAACGAGTGCGCCTCGGTGACTCTGCGCTCTAGCTCATCGAGGAAGGCCGGCGGTCCGATCTCTCCACCAGCGGACGTCCTCCCGCGTCGGACGTTGCCAGACGCTAGGTTCGACGGGATGGACGAGGACCTGCGGGCCGAGCTTCTCGCGATGGCCGAAGCGGATCAAGAATTCCGACACCGTTGGGCATCGCTCAGCCAAGAAGAGGTACGCCAGGAGCTGGCGAGGGAACACGCGCGGTCGGCGCGGGCTGCGGAGCTGGTCGCAAAGTACGGGTGGCCCGGCAGATCCCTGGTCGGACAGGATGGCGCGAACGCAGCGTGGCTTCTGATCCAGCACGCCGATCACGACGTCGAGTTGCAGGAGCGCTGTCTGGAGCTGCTCAGGGACGCCGTGGCTGCTGGTGAAGCGTCGCCGCCGGACCTCGCGTATCTCACCGACCGCAGCTGCGTCAATCGCGGTCGCAATCAGATCTACGGGACGCAGTTCCACGGGCGCGGCGAAACCTTCGCCCCGTGTCCGATCGATGACCGCGAGCACCTCGACGAGCGGCGGGCGTCAGCCGGCCTCGAACCGTTCGCGGAGTACGAGGCGCGGATGCACGAGCTCAATCGGCGGACCTGCTCCGATGGGCGGTCAGCTCGTCGCGGACCGTAACGAGGGCTTTGATCGACTCGTCGCGCATCGCGGGGGTTGGGACGTGGTGGCTGAACTTCGCCAGCTCGAAGAGGTCGGTGAGGCGCGCTGCTGACGCTGCACTGACGTCGAGCCGGCGCAGCGAACGGAGCAAGAACTCGCGGGGAGCTTCCGCCGGCGCTCGCGGGGATCCGGCCGCCGCCAGCGCCCGCTCCATGCGGGCGTACGCGGCGACGACCGCGCGGGCGGGATCCCGCTCGCGGCGGAGATCGTCGATCGAGAATTCGAGCGCCCCGAGGATCGCGTCGCGGCGCTCCGCGTCCGGCTCCTCCGGTGCCTCGGCGGCCCGCCGCCCAAGGGCGAGCAGCGCGCTTCCCACGACGAGTAAAGCGACGATCCCCCCGATCGCCGCCCACGGCGTCCCCGGCCCGCGCTGCACCGTCGTCCGCGCCCGCCTCGCGACCGGCGCCGCTTCGCCGCCCGCGCAGCTCGCCGCCGAGCCGCCGTGCGCGCGTTCGTACGCCGTGCACGACACGCCGTTTGGGCTCGAGCTGTCCGACGAGTGGAACACGCGCCCGACGCCGTAGGCTCCCGCGGTCAGCGCGGCGACGAGCACGACCGCGAACAGCACGTCTCCCACTCCCCACGCGCGGCGTGCCGTGCTGCCTGGTCGGCGCGACTCGACGGCCAGCACGACGAACAGCAACGCGACGAGGCCGAACGTCGCCGCGAGCAGGACGTCCGTCGCGAGCCCCGACGCCGACCAGCCGCGAGTCGAGAGCGGACGCCCGCGGCTCGCGACACCGGCCGCGATCAGGCACGCCATCGTCATGGCGACCGAGCCGACCATACGCCGGCGCGTCATCACGACCGAGAGTCTTTCAGGCGACCGGCGAGTCGTCCGGCAGCTCGACCACGCGCATCGCGGTCTTGCCGTCCGCGGCGCGGCGGGCGGTCAGCTCGCGGTCGAGCATCTCGATCAGGGCACGCGTCGCCTCGCCGTCCAGACGGCGGCCGAGCGCCAGCTCGAACGCCTCGTCGAGGAAGCGGGAACGACCCGCCGCCTCGCCGCGCTTCACGCACCAGCCCCAGTCGCAGCGGTAGACGCGCACCTCGTCGCCGTCGAGACCGACGCGGTCGCTGAAATAGGCGTCGCAGCCGCCTGCGCCCATCGCACGGCGATCCTACCCCTCCACCGGCCGCTCCGAACCCTCCGGCCGCGGCCGCGGCGCCGGCTCGAGCGCGCGCTCCTCCGGCCGATCCGGCTGCGGCTCGAGCGTCGTCGCCTCCAGCCGGTCCAGCTCGCCGCGCAGGACCGAGAGCACCCGCGTCCGATCCTCGGGCGCCAGCTCCCGGTCGCGGCTCGCCAGCGTCTCGACCGCGCCCCGCAGGATCGTCAGCGGATTCGCGAGCCGGTGCCGCACGAGCGTCCGGTAGTCGGCGAGCGCCCGCTCGTACTCGCCGCGGTTCCACACCGCCGCGTCCTCCGCCCGCCGCAGCCCGTCCACCGTGTCGTCGAGCCGGAGGATCAGGAGCACGAGGATCACCACGGTCAGGCCGTCCGTCGCAAGGTTGACGTTCGCGTTGTCGCCCGCCCGGAACGCGAGGAGGATCCGGTCGACGCCGCGCGCGGCGAAGAACACGCCGAGCAGCATCAGCCACGGGAAGCGACGCCGATGCTCGACGAGGCCGCGCATCGCGACCACCGCGAGGATCACCTGGAGCAGGCCGACCGCGAGGCCGACGGCCTCGCCGGCGTTCGCGGGAGCGGCGAGAGCCAGCACGGAAGCACCACGGTACAGCCCGCCGTCCGACGGGATCACAGCGCGCCCAGGGCGAGCTGGCGGTAGGCGGCCAGGCCGGAGACGCCCACCCCGACGAGCCGCAGCGCCCCCGGCCGGTCGCGGAGCCCCCTGTCGAGCAGCCGGCACGCGAGCCGCGCGATCTCGTCCGCGTCGTCGATCCCGACCTGAAGCGACGTCGAGCGGCTGCGGATCGAGAAGTCGGCGTAGCGGAGCTTCGTCGTCACCGTCCGCGCCGTCTGGCCGCGCTTCTGCAACGCCGCCGCCACCTCGGCCGCCATGCCGCGCAGCTCGTCGTGCAGACGCTCCCGCTCGGCGATGTCGCGGTCGAACGTGTTCTCGACGCTGATCGAGACGCGCTCCACGTCCAGCTCGAGCCCGCGCGGGTCGATCCCGCGCGCCCGGTCGCGCAGCACGGCGCGGACGCTGCCGGGAAGCAGGCGGCGGAGATCCTCGTCCGCGAGCGTCGCGAGCGCCCCGACGCTGTCCACGCCGGCGGCCCGGAGCCGCGCCTCCGCCTTCGGGCCCACCCCGGGCAGGCGCCGCACGTCGAACGGCGCCAGGAACGACGCCTCCTGCCCCGGGACGACCACGACGATGCCGCCCGGCTTGCGCGCGTCGCTCGCCACCTTCGCAACCACCTTGCACGGCGCGACGCCCAGCGAGCAGGTGAGGCTCGTCGCCGCGCGCACCGCCGTCTGCACAGCCTCGGCGACGACGCGCGCCTCGAGGAAGTCCCCGGCCACCTCGCCCAGGTCGAGATACCCCTCGTCGATCCCCGTCTGCTCGACGGTCGGGACGATCCCGCGCACCGTCTCCCAGACGCTGCGCGAGTACTCGCGGTACAGGGCATGGCGCGGCCGGACGAAGACGGCGTGCGGGCAGCGGCGGAGCGCCTCCGCCGCGCTCATCGCGGAATGGATCCCGAACCGGCGCGCCACGTAGTTCGCGGTCGCGACGACGCCGCGCCCGTGCGGGTCGCCGCCGACGACCAGCGGCTTCGTCCGCAGCTCCGGCTGCTCGAGCTGCTCGACCGCCGCGAAGAACGCGTCGAGGTCGAGGTGCGCGACGATGCCCGGGACCATGCGAACAAGCGTACGCCCCGGCCGTGACGTAGGCTCCGCGCGTGACCGTGCTCGCCTCACAGGTCGACCGCTCCTCGCCGGAATTCGCGGCCCGGCGGGAGCGGATGGAGGCCCTGGTCGCGGAGCTGCGCGAGCGCACGGCGCGGGTCGCCGCCGGCGGCGGCGAGAAGGCGATGGAGCGGCACCGCTCGCGCGGGAAGCTGCCCGCCCGCGAACGGATCGACCGGCTCGTCGACCCCGGCACCGCCTTTCTCGAGCTGAACGCGCTCGCCGCCTGGGACCTCTACGACGGCCAGGCGCCGAGCGCCGGCATCGTCACCGGGATCGGCGTCGTCGAGGGCCGCGAGTGCGTGCTCGTCGCCAACGACGCGACCGTGAAGGGCGGCTCCTACTTCCCGCTCACCGTCAAGAAGCACCTGCGTGCGCAGGAGGTCGCGGAGCAGAACCGGCTGCCGTGCCTGTACCTCGTCGACTCGGGCGGCGCCTTCCTGCCCCTCCAGGACGAGGTCTTCCCCGACCGCGACCACTTCGGCCGGATCTTCTTCAACCAGGCGCAGATGTCCGCGAAGGGGATCCCGCAGATCGCGGTCGTGATGGGCTCGTGCACCGCCGGCGGCGCCTACGTGCCCGCGATGTGCGACGAGACGGTGATCGTCCGCGGCACCGGCACGATCTTCATCGGCGGCCCGCCGCTCGTGAAGGCCGCGACCGGGCAGGACGTGACCGCCGAGGAGCTGGGCGGCGCCGACGTGCACACGCGCCGCTCCGGGGTCGCCGACCACTACGCGACCTCCGACGAGCACGCACTCGCGATCGCGCGCGGCATCGTCCGCCACCTGCACCGACATCCACCGTCGCCGATGGCTACATCTACATCTACATCTACATCTACATCTACATCCACCTCCGTCATCCCGCGCGAGAGGGTCGAGGAGCCGGTGCTCGACCCTGCCGACCTCTACGGGCTGATCCCGGAGGACTTCCGCCACCAGGTCGATCCCCGCGAGCTGATCGGCCGGATCGTCGACGGCTCGCGCTTCCAGGAGTTCAAGCAGCTCTACGGCGAGACACTCGTCACCGGCTTCGCGCACATCGCGGGCTTCCCGGTCGGGATCCTCGCCAACAACGGCGTCCTCTTCGCCGAGTCGGCGCAGAAGGGCGCGCACTTCGTCGAGCTGTGCTGCAAGCGGCGGATCCCCCTCGTCTTCCTCCAGAACATCACGGGCTTCATGGTCGGCACCGAATACGAGGCGGGCGGGATCGCCCGCGACGGCGCGAAGCTCGTGATGGCGGTCGCGAACGCGCAGGTGCCGAAGTTCACCGTCGTCACCGGCGGCTCGTTCGGGGCCGGCAACTACGCGATGTGCGGCCGCGCCTACGCGCCGCGGCAGCTGTGGATGTGGCCGAACGCACGGATCTCCGTGATGGGCGGCGAGCAGGCGGCGACGGTCCTCTCGATGGTCGGCGAGGTCGACCGGGACGAGATCCGGGAGAAATACGAGCGCGAGGGCAACCCGTACTACTCGACGGCGCGGCTCTGGGACGACGGGATCCTCGACCCGGTCGACACGCGCCGTGTGCTCGCGCTCGGGCTCGCCGCCGCTGCGAACGCGCCCATCCCCGAGACGACGTTCGGCGTCTTCCGGATGTGATCGCCCGCATCCTGATCTGGTCGCTCTACGACTCGAAGACGTCGCTGGACGAGCTGCGCACGCACCTGCCCGAGCTGCCCGACGGCGACCGCTGGATCTCGAACGAGGCGCAGGAGCGGCTCGGCCTGATCGCGTTCGGCGACGAGCTTCCCGACCTCGGCGAGGTGGCGCGGCTGATCGGCAAGGAGCCGGAGGTCGCCGAGGAGTTCGACGTCGAGTGAGGCGCGAGCCGGCGCTCTGGCCGGCCGCCGCGGCGGCATCGCTGCTGCTCGGCGTCTCGTTCTACGTCCTCCAGCGCTGGCTCGAGCGCGGCGCGCTCTCCGACGTCGGCCTCTACGAGCACTACGCGGCGCTCGTGCGCGGCGGCGCCGTCCCCTACCGCGACTTCGCGCTCGAATATCCGCCCGCGGCGCTGCCGGCCTTCCTCGTCCCGGCCTGGCTTCCCTGGAGCTACGCGACCTCGTTCGCCGTCGCGATGGGCGTCTGCGGGGCCGGCTGCGTCGCCGCCGCCGCGGCCGCCCTGCGCGCCGCCGGGGCCGGCGAGCTGCGCGCCACCGCCGCCCTGCTCGCGCTCGGGGTCTCGCCGCTCGTGCTCGGCGCCCTCTTCGACACGCGCTTCGACCTCTGGCCCGCGCTGCTCGCCGTCGCCGCCTTCGCGCTCCTCCTGCGCGAGCGTGCCGCCGCCGGCGGCGCGCTCGCCGGGCTCGCCTTCGCCGCGAAGCTCTGGCCGCTCGCGCTCCTGCCGGTCGGGCTCGCCTACCTCTGGCGGCGGCGCGGCGGACAGGCCGCCGCGAGCTGCGCCGCCGCGTTCGCGCTCGCCGCCGCCGCGTGCTTCGTCCCCTTCGCGGCGCTCGCGCCGGACGGCGTCCGCCACAGCCTGACGACCCAGCTGGACCGGCCGCTGCAGGTCGAGAGCCTCGGCTCGTCGCTCCTGCTGGCGCTGGAGAAACTCGGCGGGCCGGCGCAGCACACGGTCACGAGCCACGGCGGGCAGGCGCTCTCGGGCGCGCTCCCCGACGGGGTCGCGATCGCCTCGACCGCGGTCGAAGCGGCCCTCCTGCTCGCGATCTGGGTCGCGTTCGCCCGGCTTCGCCGCCCGAGCGCCGACGCCGCGCTCGTCGCGGCGGCGGCAAGCCTCGCCGCGCTGCTCGCGTTCGGCAAGGTCTTCTCGCCGCAGTTCCTGATCTGGCTCGTGCCGTTCGCGCCGCTCGTGCGCGGGCTGCGCGGCGCCGCCGGCTCGCTCCTGCTCCTGTTCGCGCTCGGGCTGACGCAGACGTGGTTTCCGGACGACTACTGGCGCCTCGCGCTCGACCACGCCTCGCCGCTCGTCTGGCTCCTGCTCGCCCGCGACCTCGCCGTCGTCGCGCTCGCGGCCCTGCTCGCCCTGCCGCAGCGGCTCGCGGACGACCGCGCCGCAGGGCTGGGCGCCCGCCTGGCGGCGCTCGACGCGATCCGCGCCCGCGCCGGCTGAGGCCGCTCAGCCGCGCAGGAGGTTCCGCACGAGGAAGAGCAGGTTCGCCGGGCGCTCGGCGAGCCGGCGCATCAGGTAGCGGTACCAGTCCGGGCCGAACGGGGTCGCGACGAGCACGTCGAACCCGCGCGCCGCGAGCGCCAGCTGCAGGCGCGGCCGCACCCCGTACAGCATCTGGAACTGGAACCGGTCGTTCGGGATGCCGTGCTCGCGCGCGAAGGCGATCGTGTGCTCGACGATCGCCTCGTCGTGCGTCGCGACCGCGGTGAACCCGTCGCCGGCGAGCGAGGCCTCGACGAGGCGAACGTAGGCGGCGTCGACGTCGCGCTTCTCGGGATAGGCGACCTCCGCCGGCTCGAGGTAGGCGCCCTTGACGAAGCGCAGGTTCGGCGCGAGCGGCAGCAGCGCGGCCAGATCGTCCTCGCTGCGGTACAGGTACGACTGGAGGACGGTGCCGACGTTGTCGTGGCCGCCCTCGCGCAGCCGCCGGTAGATGCGGAGCGTCGCCTCGACGTGGGCGGACTCCTCCATGTCGATCCGGACGAAGTTCCCCGCGCCCGCCGCGTGCCCGGCCAGCTCGGCGACGTTGCGGAAGGCGAGCTCCTCGTCGATCGCGAGGCCGAGGTGGGTGAGCTTGAGCGCGACGTTCGTCCGCAGCCCCTCGCCGCGGATCCGGTCGAGGACGGCGCGGTACGCGTCGACGACGGCGCGCGTCTCGGCCTCGTCGCGGACG
This sequence comes from Gaiellaceae bacterium, assembly GCA_035688315.1. Taxonomy (GTDB): domain Bacteria; phylum Actinomycetota; class Thermoleophilia; order Gaiellales; family Gaiellaceae; genus Palsa-739. The sequence goes on from DASSND010000056.1 coordinate 25,001, forward strand.
CCCTCGCCGAGGAGCGTCGTGTTCGTGCGCAGCCCGCTCTCGTTCAGGCGCCGCAGGACGGGCACGGTCTCGTCGAGCGTGCGGCCGGCGACGAAGCGGGCGGCGCCGAGCCGGAAGCCGTACCGCTGGACGAAGGCATGGAGCCGCCTGCTCTCGGCGGCGGCGAGGATGAGGCTCCGCGCCGCGCTCATCGGCCCCACGCCGCCACGATCAGCTCCACCTCGGTGCGCTCGCGCTGCGTCAGCGGGCGCAGCGGCGCGCGCACCTCCTCCGCGATCGGCACGCCGCGGAGCGCGAGCGCCGTCTTCGCGGCCGCGTGGAAGCCGAGCCCCTGCAGCGCGGCGCGCAGCGCGCCGGCCCGCTCCCCCTCCTCCGGCGACGGGTTGCGGACGAGCGCCACGAGGGCGTCCGGGAAGCACGAGGCGAGGCCGGAGACGGCGCCCGCCGCGCCGGCCGCGAACCCCTGCGGGATCAGCGCCTCGGGGCCGACGAAGACGTCGAGGCCCTCGACGAGATAGGGCTCGAAGCGCTCCCAGGGCGTATCCGAGACCTTGAGGCCGGCAAAGTTCGGCGCCCGCTCGCGCAGCCGCTCGAGCACGGCGAGCGGCACGGCATACCCGCTGCGGGCCGCGAACTCGTACACGTAGAACGGGAGCGGCGCGCACGCGTCGGCGGCGGCGCCGAAGTGCGCGAGCAGCTCCTCCTCGCCGAGCGGGAAGTACGGCGGCCCGATCACCGCGACCGCGTCCGCGCCCGCCGCCGCGGCGTGCCGGGCGAGCGCGACGGTGTCGGCCGTGCTCTGCGCGCCCGCGTGCACGGCGACCTGGAGCCGCCCGCCCGCCGCCGCGACGAACGCGCTCACGCTCGCGCAACGCTCCTCGAGCGAGAAGAGGACGCCCTCCCCTGTCGTGCCCGAGACGAGGATCCCGTCGACGCCGTGCCCTGCGAGGAAGTCGACGTAGGGGCCGACCGCGCCGGCGTGGAACGCGCCGTGGCGCAGCGGTGTCACCGCAGCCGCAATCGCTCCCCGCAGCATCGCGACCACTCTAAGCTCTCGGCGTGGACGCGGCTCTGCGAACCGAGCGAGACGGCGCAGTGCTGCGGATCACGCTCGCGCGGCCCGACCGGCGCAACGCCTTCGACGCTGCGCTGATCGCGGAGCTGGCCGAGGCGTTCGTCGACGTCGGGCGTGCCCGCGCGGTCGTGCTCGCAGGCGACGGCCCGAGCTTCTCCGCGGGGGCAGACGTCGACTGGATGCGCTCGTCCGCCGACCTCTCCTACGACGAGAACGTCGCCGACGCGAATGCGCTGCGCGCGATGCTCGAGGCGATCGACGGCTGCCCTGCGCCCGTCGTCGCGCGCGTCCAGGGGCACGCGCTCGGCGGCGGTGCGGGCCTCGTCGCGGCGGCCGACATCGCGATCGCCGGCCGCGACGCGGTCTTCGCCTTCTCCGAGGTGAAGCTCGGGATCGTCCCCGCCGTGATCTCCCCCTTCGCGCTCGCGAAGATCGGCCCCGGCCAGGCGCGCCGCTGGTTTCTCACCGGCGAGCGGTTCGACGCCGAGACCGCGCTCCGGATCGGGCGCGTCCACGAGGTCGCCGACGACCTCGACGCGGCGGTCGAGCGCGTCGTCGCCGAGCTGCTCTCGGCGGGCCCGCTCGCCGCGCGCTGGGCGAAGCGGATCGTCCGCGAACGCCCAGACGGGCCCGACACCGCACGCTGGATCGCGGAGCGGCGCACGAGCGACGAGGGGCAGGAGGGCCTGCGGGCCTTCCTCGAGAAGCGCCGCCCCGCCTGGCGCGACTAGAGAAGGATCCGGAGCGCCAGCTCGGGCGGGCAGCCGCGCGCCACGAGCGTCCGGAACGCCGCCGCGTCGATTCCCGCCCCGGCGGCCTCGTCCGCGGCCGCCTCGGAGAGCCCCGCCGCGAGAAGCTGTCGGCGCCGCCACTCCTCGAGCCGTACCCGCTCGAGATCCGGCGCGGACTCCGGCTCCGACCGGAGCGGCTCCGGCGCCGGTCGCTCCGGCAGGGTCGCGACCGCGGCCTCACCGCCTCGAGCCGTCCGCGGCGGCGGCGTCGGCACCTCGAGACGGGCCGTCGGCAGCTGGACGAGATCCCGCAGCTCCGCGGACCTGCCGCCCTCCCGCCGAAAGAGCAGGAGCATCGCGACCGCGCCCGCCAGCGCGACGAAGGCGAGCGCCGTCAGCACGGGTCGGCCCTGCGACGCCTCATACGGGGTGAACGGCCGAGCGCGCTCCGGCGGTGCGGGCTACAGCCGGCCCGCGCGGCAGTCCGAGCAGAGCCCGGAGATCTCGACCCGGTGATCGGTCGCGACGAAGCCGTGCCGCGCCGCGACCTCGGCGAGCCAGCCGCCGAGATCGCACTCCCCGACCTCGACGACGCGGTGGCAGCGGGTGCAGAGCAGGTGGTGGTGGTGCGCCTCGCCGCACAGCCGGTAGCACTGCTCGCCGCCGTGGTGGCTGAGGACGTCGACGACGCCGTGCTCGCTCAGGAGCGCGAGCGTGCGGTACACCGTCGCGAGCCCGGCGCCGGAGCCGCGCTCCCGCAGGCGCGACCAGAGCTGCTGCGCGGTCGCGTCGTCCCGCTCGCGCGCCAGCTCCTCGAGCACCTCGACGCGGCGCGCCGTCGCCCGGACGCCCTTGCGCGCGAGCAGCGCGCCCAGATCTTGCGGTGCGCTCGCCACCTCCCCTATCCTAGCCGGTGTGCGAATGAGAATTGTTCTCATTCTCGTCGGAATGGCGGGACTCGCCGCTAGCTGCGGCTCCTCCGCCCCGGCGGAAACGCTCGCCGTGGTCGCGTCGACGAACGTGTACGGGAACCTCGTCGCCCAGATCGGCGGCGCGCACGTGACGGTGACCTCGATCCTCGGCGCGCCGGACGCCGACCCGCACCTCTTCGACCCGGGGGCGCGTACCGGCCTCGCGGTCGCGACGGCGGGCCTCGCCGTCCAGAACGGCGCCGGCTACGACGACTTCATGGAGCGGCTCGAGCGGGCGGCGCCGAGCGGGCGGCGCGTGGTCGTCAGCGTCGCCGACGCGCTCGGCGCCGCCGACGGCGCGAACCCCCATCTCTGGTACGACGTGCCGCGCCTGCCCGCGGTGGCGCGTGCGCTCGCGGACGGCCTCGTCGCGGCGGACCCCTCCCACGCCGCCGCCTACCGCGCCGGGCTCCGCCGCCTCCTCCGCTCGCTCGCCCCGCTCGAGCGGGAGGTCGCGCGCATCCGCGCGCGCTTCGCCGGCGCGCCGGTCGCGTACACCGAGTCGGTCGCCGGCTACCTCGTCGGCGCCGCCGGGCTGCGGAACCTGGCGCCGCCGGAGTTCACGCGCGCGCTCGAGGAGGGAAACGCGCCGCCGCCCGCCGCGGTGTTGCGCATGGAGGCGCTCGTCCGCGACCGGCGGGTGCGCGTGCTCCTCTACGACGCGCAGGCGCCCTCCCCGCTCACCGTCCGCCTCCGCGACGCGGCGCGGGCGGCAGGCGTCGCCGTCGTGGCGGTCACCGAGACGCTCCCGCCGGGGCGGACCTTCGAGGCGTGGCAGCTCGCGCAGGCGCGCACGCTCGAGCGGGCGCTCTCGTGAGCCGCGCCGTCGCAGCCGTCGAGTCGCTCGGCCTCCGCTTCGGCGGGCGCACGTTGTTCGAGGAGCTGTCGTTCGCGCTCGCGCCGGGCGAGCTGCTCGCCGTCCTCGGCCCGAACGGCACCGGCAAGACGTCGCTCCTGCGGACCCTGCTCGGCCTGCAGGAGCCGACCGCCGGCCGGGCGCGGGTGCTCGGACGGCCACCGCGCGAGACCCGCGCGAGCGTCGGCTATATCCCGCAGCAGCGCGCGTTCGACCGCGACCTCGCGCTGCGCGGGCGCGAGCTGGTCCGGCTCGGGCTCGACGGGCATCGCTGGGGCCTCGGCCGGCTCGGCGCCGAGGGACACGCCCGGGTGGAGCGGGCCCTCGAGGAGGTCGGCGCGCTCACGTACGCCGACCGGCCGGTCGGCCGCCTCTCCGGCGGCGAGCAGCAGCGACTCCGGGTCGCGCAGGCGCTCGTCTCCGACCCGGTGCTCGTGCTGGCCGACGAGCCGCTCCTCTCGCTCGACCTCGCCCACCAGCGCACGCTCGTCGAGCTGCTGGACGCGCGCCGGCACGGCGCCGGGACGCCGGTCGTCTTCGTCACGCACGACGTCAACCCGGTGCTCCGCTCCGTCGACCGCGTCCTCTACCTCGCGCCGGGACGCTGGGCGATCGGGACGCCGGACGAGGTGCTCACCTCCGAGACGCTGTCGCGGCTCTACGACACCGAGGTCGACGTCCTGCGCGTCCGCGACCGGCTCGTCGTCGTCGGCACGCCCGACGACACGCACGTCCACCACGTCCACGAGGAGCACTGAGTGGCCGCGTCGATCTTCCTCGAGCTGCTCGGCCAGCACTTCGTCCACACGGCGCTGCTCGCGGGCGGGGTCGCGGCGCTCGTGTGCGGGCTGATCGGCGTCTTCGTCGTCGCGCGCGGCGCGAGCTTCGCCGTGCACGCGATCTCGGAGCTGGGCTTCACCGGCGCGGCGGGCGCGCTCGTGGTCGGGCTCGACCCGGTGCTCGGCATGCTCGGCGGCTCGCTGCTCGTCGGGCTCGTGCTCGGGCTGCTCTCGCTGCGCGGCCGCGAGCGGGACAGCGCGATCGGCGCCGTGCTCGCGTTCGGGCTCGGCGTCGGCGTCCTCTTCCTCTCGCTCTACCACGGCTACGCCACGCAGGCGACGAACCTGCTCTTCGGCAGCATCGTCGGGGTGGACGACACGCAGCTGCTCGAGCTGGCCGCGGTCGGCGCGGTCGTCGTCGCCGGGATCGCGGCCCTCTACCGGCCGCTGCTCTTCTCGAGCGTCGACCCGGAGCTGGCGGCCGCCCGCGGGGTGCCGCTGCGGGCGCTCTCGGTCGCGATCTTCCTGCTGCTCGCGCTGACGACCGCGGAGGCGATCCAGGTGGTCGGCGTCCTGCTCGTCCTGACGCTCGTGATCACCCCCGCGGCCGCGGCGCAGCGGCTGACGGGCAGGCCCGGGCTCGCCGTGCTGCTCGGGGTCGGCATCGCGCTCGTCTCGACCGAGGGCGGGATCCTGCTCTCGCTCGCGAAGGACTGGCCGACGAGCTTCTTCATCTCGGCGCTCTCGTTCGGCTTCTACCTCGCCGCGCGACTCGTCGGCTCGGCTAGAAGCGCTTGAGCTGCAGGCCGCCGCGGCGGCGGTGCACGGTGGCGTAGCGGACGCCGTCCGGGCCGGCCACGAGCGCGCGGCTGGCGCCCTTCGCGACGATCGCGGCCTCGCCGGCGCGAAGCTCGCGCGACTCGCCGTCGACGGTGAGCGTCGCCGAGCCCTCGACGACGACGTAGGCGACGTCCCGCTCCCCGTTCACGTGCTCCGCCGCGCCCGCTCCCGCCGGCCAGACGAGGACCGTCGCGTTCAGCTCCTCGCTCTCGGCTCCCCAGACCGGCCCGCCGCTCATCCCGGCGCCGAGACTACCGGCGGCGCAGCGAGGCGAGCAGACGCTTCGTCACCCGCAGGCGCAGCTCGGCCGCGGCGAGACGCGCGTCGCCGGCGACCCGGACCCGGTACGAGCCGGCCCGGAGGCGGAGCGGCGAGCGGAAGCGGCCGCGCGGGTCGAGCCGGGGGCGCGCGACGAGCGTCCAGGCGCCGTGCTCGAGCCGCCACACGGTGACCGCGCCGTCGGTGCGCGGCAGCACGGTTCCGCCGAGCAGCGTGCGACCGAGCGGCCGCGCCTGCACGCGCGGCGCGACGGCGACGGCCAGCTCCGGCCCCGCGACGCCGGGCGCGACGAGGCGGTAGGCGCTCGATCCGTCGGGGCGGAGACGCAGCCGGGCCGCGCCCCGAACAGCCCGCACCGTCGTCCACGGCCCCTCGCCGTCGCGCGCCTGCAGCACGGCGTCGCGCACGCTCGCCCTCGCGTCGAGCCGCACGCCGTGTCCGAAGCGGACACGGGCGCGGCTCGCGGTGAGCGACAGCTCGCCCACGCGGAACCACGTCGAGCGGAGGCCGAGCGCGTTCGCCACCTCCTGCCCCGTCAGACGCCGCGTGCCGCCCGAGGCGAGCGTGACGTCGACCGCCTCGGCGCGCCACGAGGGGCCGCGCTCGACGTGCATCGCGGCGACCGGGGCGTCGAGGCCGAGCTTCGCGGCGAGCCGCTCCGCGGTGAAGGCGACGGGGCCCCACTCGTGGTGCGGCGAAGCCGCGTCGTACGGGTCGGGCACGGGTCGCAGGTACGGGAGGTCGCCCGCGCCCGGCCACAGGTCGTGGACGTCGGCCGTGCGGCCGCCGGAGCTGGAGGAGTAGTACGTGGTCGCGACCGCCCCGTTCCAGGTCAGCACCTGCCCCCGGGTGGCGCGGACGGCGCGGTCGGTGCGCGGGCTCTCGGCGGCGAGCCCGAGGTACATCTGGCTGCGCTCGTCGGCGTACGCGTCCCACGGCTGGTCGGGATGGAGCGTCGCCACGGCGTACGAGCGGGCCGCGACCGCCTGCGCCTCGAGGGCGGCCATCGCCCACCGCGAGGGCATCTCGGCGCCGACGACGCCGCGCAGGTACGTGTCGAGCGGGAGCGAGTTGACCGCGGAGAGCCTCCCGCCCGCGCTGCGAAGGACGACGCTGCCGTGGTAGGCGCGGCCGTCCACCAGGAGCGGCGCGGTGTCGCACTCGAGCACGACCGGCCCGGGAAGCGCGCGGCCGACGAGCCGGAACGCCGCATGCGGCGAATGGCGGCGGCTCGCGCGGATCCGCCGCCGCACCACCGGCAGCACGAGCCGCGGGCCGACGCCGTACGTGCCGGCTGGCAGCGGATGTCCGCGGCCACGACCGTCCACCGCCCGGAAGGGGGCGGCGCAGCCGACGGTGACGACGCTCGCGTCCTCCTTCAGCAGTACGCGGACGCGCGGCTCGCCGGCCGTGGCGAGACGGGTGCCCGGGTAGTAGTGCGCGAGGATCCGCCGGTAGCCCCAGCCGTGGCGGGCGTAGCCGTAGGCGCCCCACTGGCTCATGCCGACACCGTGCCCCCAGCCTCGTCCGGTGAGGACGAGCACGGTCGACGCGGATGCCTGCGCCGCCGTTGCGGCTGCGGCGGCGCAGGCGAGCACGAGCGCGAGGGCGAGCCTCCCGACGAACGGACGCGGCACGCGAGGCCAGTACCGCACGGCGGCGCAACCGAAACGAGGCGGCCGGGCGGGGCGCGACGCGACCGTAGACTCTGCCGCGATGCAGCGTCTGCTCGTCGCGAACCGGGGGGAGATCGCGCTGCGCATCTTCCGCGCCTGCCGGGCCGAGGGAATCGCGACCGTCGCAGTCGCGGCCCCCGACGACCGCGGCGCCCTGCACGCGCGCTCCGCGGACGCCGTCGTCGAGATCGCCTCCTATCTCGACGCGGGCGAAATCGTGCGTGCCGCGCGCGAGTCGGGAGCCGATGCCGTCCATCCCGGCTACGGGTTCCTCGCGGAGTCCGCCGAGCTGGCCGAGTCGGTGCTCGGGGCCGGCCTCGTCTGGGTCGGCCCGCCGCCGGCGGCGCTGCGGGCGGGCGGCGACAAGCTGCAGGCGAAGGAGACGGCGCGGGCGGCCGGCGTCCCCGTCCTTCCGACCGGGTCGCCGGAGGAGATCGGCTTTCCGCTGCTCGTCAAGGCGGCCGCCGGCGGCGGCGGCCGCGGCATGCGCGTCGTCCGCTCCGCCGGCGAGCTGGAGGACGCGCTCGACGCGGCGCGGCGCGAGGCGAAGGCGGCGTTCGGCGACGACACGGTCTTCTGCGAGCGCTATCTCGAGCGGCCGCGCCACGTCGAGATCCAGGTGCTCGCCGACCGCCACGGCACCGTCGTCTCGCTCGGCGAGCGCGACTGCTCGATCCAGCGCCGCCACCAGAAGGTGCTCGAGGAGTCGCCGTCGCCCGCCCTCGATCCCGAGCTGCGGGAACGGATGAGCGACGCGGCGGTCGCGTTCGCGCGCGCGATCGGCTACGAGAGCGCTGGGACCGCCGAGTTCGTCCTCGACGGCCGCGAGTTCTACTTCCTCGAGCTGAACGCGCGGATCCAGGTCGAGCACCCGGTCACCGAGCTGGTCACCGGCGTCGACGTCGTGCGGGAGCAGCTCCGCGTCGCGCGCGGCGACGCGCTCTCCGCGCACGTGGCCGATCGCACCCTGCGCGGGGCGGCGGTGGAGGTGCGGCTCTACGCCGAGGATCCGCGCTCGTTCCTGCCGCAGGCGGGACGGCTCGAGCGCCTGCGACTCCCCGAGGGGATCCGCGTCGACGCGGGCGTCGAGGAGGGCGACGAGGTCGGCACCTCCTACGACCCGATGATCGCGAAGCTGATCGCAGCCGGCGAGACGCGCGAGGAGGCGCTCGACCGGCTCGCCGCCGCGCTCGCCGAGACCGAGGTCGGAGGCGTCACGACGAATCTGCCGTTCCTCCGCTGGCTCGTCGCGCACCCGCTGATCCGGGCCGGCGACGTCTCCACCGCCTTCCTCTCCGAGCACCCGCCGCTCTCGGCGCCGCCCGCCGCGCCGCCGCCCGTCTGGGCCGCACCCTGGCGCCTCAACCTGCCGGCGCCGCCGCCTCTCCCCGCCCCGGACGTCGACTCTACCGCCGGGACGACCGGCGGCGCAGGCTCGGAGCAATCCGCCGTCCTCGCCCCCATGCCCGGCACCGTGATCCGCGTCCACGTCGCCGCGGGCGACGAGGTCGCGACGCGGCAGCCGCTCGTCGTGCTCGAGGCGATGAAGATGGAGACGCCGCTCGTCTCCCCCTACGACGCCGTCGTCCGCGCCGTCCACGTCGCCGAGGGCGACCGGGTCGCGGGCGGCGCCGTCCTCGTCGAGTTGGACGACTAGACCCCCGTCCGAAACGGACCTATGTGTAGGTGTACACCACCGTCATGCGACGGTGTACACCGTCGCCGGCGGCGGTGGATGTCGTCTTCAGAACAGCTTCTGGAGCTTCATCGCGGCGCCCATGTCGCCCTTGATCTTGAGCTTGCCGGTCATGTAGGCGCTCGTCGGGTTCTGCTCGCCGGCGACGATCTTCTCGAAGACCTCCTCGGACGCGCTGATCGTGGCGTCGGCGTCTCCGGCGCCCTCCTCGACGCGCACGGCGCCGTCCTCGACGTGCACCGTCCACTGGCCGGCGCCGTCGATGTCGAAGAGGTAGGAGTTGTTCATTCCGGCCGTCTTGGACGTGTCCGCGCGGCTCGCGAGAGTGGCGAAGAATTCCCGTGTCGTGTCGGCCATCGTTCGCTCCTTCGGGTCGTGGAGCGACGAGTCTACGACGCCCGATCCGCCCGCGGGCGATAGCATCGCGCCCCGTGGCCAGCATCGGGATCGCCCTGCCGGGCCAGGAACGCGCCGACGCGGTGGCGCTTCCGGTCGCGCAGCCGGCCGGCGGGGAGGGCGCGCGCGTCGTCGACGAGAAGCTCGGCGGCCGGCTCGCGCGGCTGATCGCGAGCGGCGAGCTGCGCGGGGAGCGCGGCGAGGCGCTCCTGCTCCATCTGGACGGCGAGCCGGCCGCGCCGCGCCTCGTCGCCGCGGGCGTCGGCGCGCGCGACGAGGTCGATGCGGACGCGCTCCGCACCGCCGGGGCGAGGACCGCGCAGACGCTCTCGCGCGTCGGCGGGACGCTGCTGTGGCTGCTCGACGAATCGCTACCGGTTCCGCTCCCCGAACAGGCGGCCGCGCTGGTCGAGGGCACGGTGCTCGGCGCCTACTCCCCCGGCCGCTGGCAGGCGAAGGACGGGCCGCGTGCGCCCGAGCGCATCGTCGTCGGACACGTCGACGACGAGGCCCTCCTCGCCGCGGCGGAGCGCGCGGCCCTGCTCGCGGAGCGGGCGAACCGCGCCCGCGACCTCGTGAACATGCCCCCGAACGAGCTGAACCCGGAGTCGCTGGCGGAGCGGGCGCACGCGCTCGCCGCCGAGCACGAGCACCTCACGGCCGAGGCGCTCGAACGCGGGCAGATGCGCGCGCTCGGGATGGGCTCGCTTCTCGCCGTCGGCCAGGGCAGCCGGAACAAGCCGCGTCTGGTCATCCTCCGCTACGAGCCGCCCGAGCCGAGCCGCCCCGATCTCCTGCTCGGCCTCGTCGGCAAGGCGGTGACCTTCGACGCCGGCGGGATCTCACTCAAGCCGGGGCCGGGGATGCAGCACATGAAGGGCGACATGGCCGGCGGCGCGGGCGTCCTCGAGGGCATCGGCGCGCTCGCCGCGCTCGGGACGCCGGTTCGCGCCCTCGCCGTGCTCGGCGCGGTCGAGAACCTCCCGGGCGGCGGGGCTTTTCGTCCCGGCGACATCCTGCGCGCCGCGAACGGCAAGACGATCGAGGTGATCAACACCGACGCGGAAGGGCGGCTCGTCCTCGCCGACGCGCTCTGGTACGCGCGGCGCGAGGGCGCGACCCACCTGCTCGATCTCGCCACCCTGACCGGCGCGATGGAGCTGGCGCTCGGCGACCTCTACGCGGGCGCGTTCTCCAACGACGACGGCTGGCTCGAGCAGATCCTCGAGGCGGGCCGCCGCAGCGGCGACCTCGTCTGGCCGTTCCCCCTCCACAGCCGCTACCGGCGCTACATCGACTCCGACTTCGCCGACATGAAGAACGGCTCGACGCTGCGCCAGGGCTCCCCCGCACTCGCGGCCGAGTTCCTGCACGAGTTCGCCGGCGACGGGCCGTGGGCGCACGTCGACATGGCGGGCCCGGGATTCCTGGAGCGCTCGCGCGGCGACTACCTGACGGTGCAGGGCGGCACCGGCTGGGGCGTGCGCCTGATCGCCGAGCTGGGCGAGCTGCTGGCGTGAACTACGAGCTGACCGACGAGCAGGAGCTGATCCGGAGCACCGTCCGCGACTTCGCGGAGGGTCGCGTCGCACCGGTCGCCGAGGAGCTCGACCGGGAGGGCCGCTTCCCGTACGAGCTCGTCCGGGAGCTGGCCGAGCTGGGCCTTCTCGGCCTGCCGATCCCGGAGGAGCACGGCGGCGCCGGCGGCGACACCGTCTCCTACGCGATCGCGATCGAGGAGCTGACGCGCGTCGACTCGTCGGTCGCGATCACCGTCGCCGCGCACACCTCGCTCGGGACGATGCCCATCTACCTCTTCGGCAACGACGAGCAGAAGCGCGAGTGGCTGCCGCGGCTCGCCGGCGGGGAGATCCTCGGCGCGTTCGGCCTGACCGAGCCTGACGCCGGCTCGGACGCGGGCGCGACCCGGACGCGCGCCGAGCTGCGCGACGGGCAGTGGCTGATCGACGGCGCCAAGATCTTCATCACCAACGCCGGCACCGACGTCTCCGGGGTCGTCACGATCACCGCCCGCACCGGCGAGGACGAGATCTCCAACCTGATCGTCCCGAACGGCACGCCCGGCTACGAGATCTCGCCGCCGATGAAGAAGCTCGGCTGGCGCGCCTCCGACACGCGGGAGCTGTCGTTCCGCGGCTGCGCCGTTCCCGAGGGCAACCTCCTGGGCGAGCGCGGCCGGGGCTTCCACCAGTTCATGGAGATCCTGAACGGCGGCCGGATCTCGGTCGCCGCGATGGGGGTCGGCCTCGCCCAGGGCGCCTACGACCTCGCCGCCGCCTACGCGAAGGAACGGCACCAGTTCGGCAAGCCGATCGCGCGCTTCCAGGCCGTCCAGTTCCAGCTCGCCGACATGGCGACCGAGATCGAGGCGGGCCGCCAGCTCGTCTACCGGGCCGCCTGGCTGAAGGACCAGGGCAAGCCGTTCGCGCTCGCCGCCGCGCAGGCGAAGCTCTACACGGGGTTGCTGTCGAACCGGGCGGTGAACGCGGCGCTCCAGATCCACGGCGGCTACGGCTTCATGGACGAGTTCCCGATCTCGCGGCTCTACCGCGACCAGAAGATCCTGGAGATCGGCGAGGGCACGAACGAGGTGCAGCGCATGGTGATCGCGCGGCAGCTCGGGCTCTGACGCGGGCGCGCGGCCCCGCAGGCACAATCGAAGGGTGGTGCTCGCGCACGCAGCGTGGAGCGCGCCGCCCGCAGTGCTCGTGCCTGCTGCAGCCGCGGCCCTCCTCTTCGTCCACGCCTGGCTTCGCCTGCGCAGACGCGGGCGCGCAGACCTCGCCGGCTGGGACCGGCTGCTCCTCTTCGCCGCCGGCCTCGCGGTCGTGCCCGCCGCGCTCGTCTCGCCGATCGACCCGCTCGGGGAGGACGACCTGCTGTCGATGCACATGCTCCAGCACGTGCTGATCGGCGACCTCGGCCCCGCGCTCCTCGTCACGGCAGTGCGCGGGCCGCTGCTGGTCTTCCTCCTCCCCGCGCCGGTGCTGGCGCCGTTCGCCCGCAGCCCGCTGCGACGGCTCCTGGCGACGCTCCTGCGGCCGCGCGTCGCGTTCTCGCTCTGGGCGCTCAACCTCGCGGTCTGGCATGTGCCCGCGTTCTACGACGGCGTGCTCACGCATCCGCTCCTGCACGACGCCGAGCACGCCTGCTGGACGCTCGCCGGCGTGCTCGTCTGGACGCTCCTCGTCGATCCCGGCTCGCACCGGCGGCTCGGCGTCGGCGGTCGTGTCGCGCTCGCGGCGGCGATGTTCGCGGCCGGGCAGGTCCTGACCGACGTGCTCGTGTTCAGCTTCAGCTCGCTCTACCCGGCATATCACGGCGCCTACGGGCTGTCCGCCGTCACCGACCAGCAGCTCGCCGGGATCGTGATGATGGTGGAGCAGCTCGCGACGCTCGCGACCTGCGTCGCACTCCTGCTGCGGCCCGGCCGGCGGCGCGACCGCGCCGCGCGGCTCGCGACCGCATGAGCCCGACCGACTTCACGCTCGAGCCGTTCTTCCTCGCGCTCGCGCTCGCCGCCGGGATCGCCTACTGGCGGGCGGCGCGCCGCGACCCGCCGCCGGCCTGGCGCGCGGCGTGCACCGGGGTCGGACTGTTCCTCGTGGCGGCGTCCCTCAACTCGCCGCTCGAGACGATCGCGGCGAAGTACCTCCTGCTCTTCCACCTGCTCCAGAACGCGCTGATCGCCGACGTGGCGCCCCTGCTCGTGCTGCTCGGTCTCACGCCCGGGATGCGCGCCGCGCTCGCGCGTCGCGGGGCGGGCCGGATCCGGTCGCGCTGGGTGCTGCCGCTCTGGCTGCTCGCCTGGTACGGGACGCATCTCGCCGGGTTCTACGACTGGGCGCTGCGCAGCGGCTGGGGCCTGAACGTCGAGCATGCGATCCTGATCGCGGCCGGGCTGCTCTTCTGGTGGCCGATCGTCAGCGGCCGGCTCTCGCCGCCCGCGGGGCTCGGCTACCTCGGGGTCGCGTTCGTCGGCTCCGCCTTCCTCGGGCTCGCCTACATCTTCTCGAGCAGCCCGTTCTACGCGTTCTACGAGCGCGCCCCCCGCCTGTGGGGGCTTTCCCCCGTCCGCGACCAGAACCTCGGCGGGATCCTGATGAACGGCGAACAGACGCTCGTCTTCCTGCTCGCGATCGGCTGGTTCGTGCTGCGCCTGCTCGACGAGGAGCACGCCGCTAACGCGGCGGACGAATCTCCCGCGCAGGGCTGAAGCTCGTGTACCGGTCGCGCATGAAGTGCGCGGCGGCGGTCATCTCCAGCAGGCGCGGGCGCAGCGTCCGGACGTTCAGGGTGAGCGTGAAGAAGGCCGGGATGGTCGGGTCGACGAACGAGACGACCGCCTCGTCGCCGCGGCGGGAGAGGAGGTGTGCGTTCGTGGAGCGCCGCCACTGGGTCGCGGGCTGCGGCAGTCGCGGCAGCTGCGCCGAGGCGCGCCAGGGGTCGCCCGGGGCGCTGCGGTCCCAGCGGCGGGCGCCGACGACGATCGCGGCGGGTCCGTGCGCGATCGAGTAGCGGAGCCGGTCGGGCTTCTCGAGCCGCCAGCTCGTCTCGAGGACGTGCGTGCGGTCGGAGGCGAGCCGCTCCTCGTAGCTCACGCCGGCGAGGGCCCGGAACGCGACGCGCGCGCGGCGGACGAGCCGGTCGGCGGCCGGAGCGCGCGCGGGCAGCGAGAACGCAGCGCGGCGGACGCTTCCGCCGGCGGCCAGCTCGACGACGACGCGGCCTCCCGGCGCCACCGGGGCCGTGTAGCAGCCGTGCCCGCAAGGGCTCGCCGCGGCGCCGGACGGAAGGAAGCGCACGCGCAGCCCGTCGCGCGGGCTGCCCGAGGGTGCGAGGACGAGCGCGGTGAGCCGGCCCGGCTCGGCCGCGAGGGCGACCGCGAGCGGGCCGGCCTCCCGGGCGACGACGAGCGCGCCGGGCGGCGGCGCCGGCAAGCCCGCCGTCCGCGAGGGTGACGCGGTCGTGGCGGCCGGCTGCTCCTCCCGCCCGCCGCGGCCCGCGAGCACGACGACGGCGGCGGCGAAGGCCGCGACGACGAAGACGCCGGCGACGAGGGCTCGTTTCACTTTGGGATTTGTAGCCGGAGCCGGTGGTACGTTCCGCGCCGTGCTCTTCAAGCAGTTCGTCGACGACGACCTGGGCTGCGCGTCCTACCTCGTCGGCGACGAGCACGCCGGGGTCGCGGTCGCCGTCGATCCGCCGTACGCGATCGAACCGCTGCTCGCGGAGGCCGCGCGCCGGGGCGTCCGGATCGCGGCGGTGCTCGAGACGCACACCCACGCCGACCACGTCTCGGGTCACGGGCGGCTCGCGCTCGAGCACGGCGTGCCGGTTCGCATCCACGAGGCCGCGGGCGCGGCGTTCCCGCACGAGCCGCTCGCCGACGGGACGGAGGTCGCCGTCGGCGAGGTCGTCCTGCGCACGATCCACACGCCCGGGCACCGCCCGGAGCACTGCGCGTTCGCGGTGGTCGACCGCATGCGCGCCGACGAGCCGTGGCTCGTCCTCACCGGCGACTCGCTCTTCGTCGGCGACGTGGCTCGGCCCGACCTCGCCGTCGAGGCGCACGAGGGCGCCGAGGGGCTGTTCGACTCGCTGCGGACGTTGAGCGAGCTGGGCGACGGCGTCGAGGTCTTTCCCGGCCATGTCGCAGGCTCGCTCTGCGGTGCCGCGATGTCGTCGAAGGCGTCGACGACGATCGGCTTCGAGCGGCGCTTCAACCCTGCGCTGCGGGAGAGCCGCGACGAGTTCCTCGCCGCGGCGACCGGGTCGCAGCCGCCGCGCCCGGCGAACATGGAGCGCATCGTCGAGCTGAACCGCGGCCCGTTCCTCGGGGCACCGGCGCCGCTGCGGCGGCTGGAGTCGCTGCCGGACGGCGCAGTCGTCCTCGACGTCCGCCCAACCCCGGTCTTCGCCGCGGGCCACCGGCCCGGCGCCGTCGGCGTCCCCGTGGCCGGGTCGAGCTTCGCGACGAAGGCGGCGTTCGTGCTCCCGGAGGGTCCGGTCGTCGTCCATGCGGCCGACGCGGTCGAGGCGGAGCACGCGGCGCGGGCGCTCGCCGCGGTCGGGCTCCTCGATCTCGCCGGCTGGCAGTCGGGCGGCGGCACGGAGCGGCTCGAGCCGATCTCGCTCGAGGAGCTGGAGGGCCTGCTCGCCGCCGACGACGTGGAATTGCTCGACGTCCGCGAGGCCAACGAGCGCGACGACGGCTACATCCCGGGCTCGCGGAACCTGCCCTACCGCACGGTGCGCGCGGCGGCCGAGAACGGCCTGCTCGACGGCAGGCCGGTGGTGACGATCTGCGAGTCGGGCTCGCGCGCCGCGATCGCCGCGAGCGTGCTGCAGT
Organism: Gaiellaceae bacterium; assembly: GCA_035688315.1. Taxonomy (GTDB): domain Bacteria; phylum Actinomycetota; class Thermoleophilia; order Gaiellales; family Gaiellaceae; genus Palsa-739. The sequence continues at coordinate 40,673 of DASSND010000056.1, forward strand.
CCGCCGGCGTCGACGCGCGTCCGGTGCTCGAGGGCGGCGTGACGTCCTGGCGCGGCGAGACGTGCTCGTTCCGCCGCTGCGGCTCCTAGCTGGGAGGGTTTGGCGAGATACCACGATGCTCCCGCGCCGCGCCGGAGCCCGCGCCGCGGCGTCCTCAGTCGCGCCCGTAGCCACCGGCTACGACCGCTCCCTGCGTCCTTGCGCCGCGAACTCCGGCACGGCGGAACCGGGCGCTATTTCGCCAAGCCCTCCACGCCCAGGACATGCCTCTTCTGGACACGTCCGGTGTCAGACACCGGACGTGTCCGTCCCGGACAGCGTCCGGACCGGTCATTTGGGTCATCCAGCGGTCGCGGAGGCCCTTGGCCATGTCCCTGCGGGACATGGCCGGTGTCAGACACCGGACGTGGCCGCGACGGACGAGGCCGCGCCCGACACCGGGCGCTCAGTCGAGGCGGGAGACGGGGTAGCCCCACTCGCGCATCTGGGCGAGGAGCTGGTCGCAGTGGGCGCTGTCGCGCGTGAGCAGGATCAGCTCCACGCCGGTCTCGCCCACCGGGACGCCCGCCGCCTCGCGCTGGTGCTCCACCTCGACGACGTTGACGCGCAGGCCCGCCAGCAGGGCGAGCAGCTTCGCAAGCTCCCCCGGCCGGTCGGGGACGCGCGTGCGCAGCACGAGGTAGCGGCCGCCGACCGCGAGCCCGCGGCGCATCACCTGCACCATCAGCGACGGGTCGATGTTCCCGCCGGAGAGGACCGCGAGCGCCGGGCCGCTGCCGCCGACCGAGCCGGCGAGGAGCGCCGCGACGCCGACCGCGCCCGCCCCCTCGACCACGAGCTTCGTCCGCTCCAGCAGCAGCACGATCGCCTCGGCGATCTGCTCGTCGTTCACCGACACCATGTCGTCGAGCACGCCGTCGAGGATCGCCATCGTCTTCTCGCCCGGATGCTTGACCGCGATCCCGTCCGCGATCGTGTAGCCCGAGCCCCCCGGCAGCGTCCCCGCCGCCTGGACGCCCACGATTCGCAGACCCGGCCGGGCCGCCCGCAGCGCGAGGGCGATCCCCGAGGAGAGCCCGCCGCCGCCGACCGGGATCACGACGGTCTCGACGTCGGCGGCCTGCTCGACCAGCTCGAGCCCGATCGTGCCCTGGCCGGCGATCACCTCGTCGTCCTCGAACGGGTGGACGAAGGCGGCGCCGTGCTCGGCGACGTAGGCGCGCGCCGCCTCGAGCGACTCCTCGATCGCCGGGCCGGTCAGCTCGACCTCGGCGCCGTACGACCGGGTCGCGTCGACCTTCGCCATCGGCGCGTCCTGCGGCATGAAGATCCGCGCCCGCGCGCCGACCTCGCGCGCCGCCCACGCGACCGCCTGCCCGTGGTTCCCGGCGCTCGCGGCGACGACGCCGGCCGCCCGCTGCTCCTCGGGCAGCTGGGCGACCCGGTTGTAGGCGCCGCGGATCTTGAACGAGCCGGTGCGCTGCAGGTTCTCCGCCTTCAGCCGCAGCGGGCGCCCGCAGAGCCGCGACAGCGTCTCCGAGGGATAGACGGGCGTCTCGCGCGCGACGCCCTGCAGGCGCTCGCGCGCCCGCTCGATCTCAGGCAGCCCGGGAGCCGTCGCCGCCTCGCTCGTCGTGGATCCTGAACACCTGCTCGAGTATCTCGCGGACGGCGCTCAGCGGGTCGAGCTCGCGCGCCTGCACCTCGCCGAGCAGCCGCCGCAGCTCGGGGTCGTCGGCGACCGCCTGCTCGAGGTGCTGCTTCGCCCGCGCCGACGCGACCGAGAACACCTCGCGGGCGAGGTTCGCGCGCCGCCGCTCCTCGAGCTTCCCCGACTCCTCGAGGAAGGAGCGATGGGCGGCGATCTTCTCCCACACCTCCGGCACGCCCTCGCCGCGAACCGCCTCGGTGAGCACGATCGGCGGCGACCACTCGCGATCCGGGGTGAGCGCGAGGATCGACCGCACCTCGCTCAGCATCGTCTTCGCCGCCGGGTGGTCGGCCTTGTTGATCGCGATCACGTCGGGGATCTCCATGATCCCGGCCTTCAGCGCCTGCACCGAGTCGCCCGAGCCGGGCATGAGCACGAGCAGCACGGTGTCGGCGATCCCGATCACCTCGACTTCGCTCTGGCCGGTGCCGACCGTCTCGAGCAGGACGAGCTGCTTGCCGGCGGCGTCGAGCACGAGCAGCGCCTGCAGGGCCGCCTCGGCGAGCCCGCCGAGATGGCCGCGGGTGCCCATCGAGCGGATGAAGACCTCGGGATCGAGGAAGTGGTCGGTGAGGCGGATGCGGTCGCCGAGCAGCGCCCCCTGCGAGAACGGGCTGGACGGGTCGACCGAGACGACGCCGACGCTCGCGCCGTCGGCGCGCACGTGGCGGATCAGGGCCGACGCGAGGCTGGACTTGCCGACGCCGGGCGGGCCGGTGAGACCCACCGCGTACGCGCTCCCGGTCTCGGGATAGAGGTCGGCGATGACGTCGTAGGCGAGCGGGTCGCGGTTCTCGACGAGCGAGATCGCCCGCGCGAGCGCGCGGCGGTCGCCGGCGCGCACGCCCGCGGCGAGGGTCTCCCGGGTCCAGTCGCGGCGGCCGGCCACCGCGCGGATCGTAGTTAGTTGGCCGCGGCGGCAGGCGCCGAGGCGATCTCGGGCGCCTGCTCGCCGGCGTCCGAGGTCCCGCGCGCGAGCCACCAGCCGGCGATGCCCGCGAGCAGGAGCGTCGGCGCCGAGACGCCCCAGACCCAGCGCGCGCCGGCCGCGTGCAGCACGGCGCCGCCGGCGACGGTGCCGACCCCGACGAGGACGTACGTCGCGCTCATCACGAAGGTGAGCGCGCGACCGCGGGCCGCGTCGGCGATGCCGCGCTGGACGAGCATCGCGTTGCAGATCACCGCGACGCCGTTCCCGAGGCCGATCCAGAGGCAGCAGACGGCCGCCACCCAGATGTCGGGGCTCGCGGCGGCGCCGGCGAAGCCGGTCGCCATGACGGCGAGCGCGCCGCCGTACGCGGCGGGGATGCCGAAGCGCTCGAGGACGGCGGAGCTGCCGAAGCTGCCGACGACGAGCCCGGCGCCGATCGCGCTGTAGAGGAGCCCGTAGCCGAAGTCGCCCGCGGCGAAGGTGTTCTTGGCGAGGAAGATCTCGGCGACGTTGCCGGCGCCGACCGCCAGCTCGGCGATCCCCCAGGCGACGAGCACAGCGAGCAGCGGCCGCGAGCGGAGCACGGCGAGGAAGCCGTCGCCGAGGTCGCGCCAGTGGCCGCGCGTCAGCGCCTTCTCGCTGTGCAGGCGGCGCGCGGGGATGCGCACGAGCAGGGCGACCGAGACGAGGAACGAGGCGGCGTTGATCCAGTACGCGGCGTCCGGGCCGGCGGCGGCGGTGAGCAGGCCGCCGAGGACGGGCCCGACCGCCCAGCTGGCGTTCTCGACCGACTGGAGGAGCGCGTTCGCCTCCGCGAGCTGCGCGTCGGGTACGAGGTTGGGCAGGCCGGCGAAGACGGCGGGCCGGAAGAACCCGGTGGCGAGGCCGGCGACGAGCGCGAGCGCGACGATCAGCGCGGGGCTGTTCGCGAACGGGAGCGCGACGAAGACGGCGGCGCGCAGCAGGTCGGCGGCGATCATCAGGGAGCGGCGCTCGAGCCGGTCGAGCAGCGGCCCGAGCAGCAGCCCGACGACGATCGTCGGCAGGAACTCGACGATCAGGACGGCGCCGACCCAGAGGCCGGAGTCGGTGCGGTCCTTGACGTCGATCGCGAGCGCGATCCCGGCGAGAAGCGTGCCGAAGCTGGAGCCGAGGGTCGCGTAGAAGAGGTAGCGGAAGCCGGCGAGCCGGAGCGGCGCGAGCGGGACGTGCAGGCGGCGACTCAAGGCAACTGCGACGCTAGCAGGGTTTTCGGCGCGTTACGAGACGCCGGAAAGGACATGTCCGAAAGCGGCGGCGAACGCCTCGTTCTCCTCCGGAGTGCCCACGCTGACCCGGATCGCGCCGGGTGCGCCGAAGCCGGCGAGGGGTCTGACGATGACCCCCGCGCGCAGCAGCCGCTCGAAGATTCCGGCGCCGTCGCCGACCTCGACGTAGAGGAAGTTGCCGCGGGCGGGTCCGGCGGGCCGGAGGCCGTGGCCGCGCAGGATCTCCTCGAGCCGGTCGCGGCCGGCGCGGTTCAGCTCGCGGCGGCGGGCCAGCTCGGCGGCGCCGTCGAGGCTCGCGAGCGCGGCGGCCTGCGCGGTCGCGGTGACGTCGAACGCGCGCCGCACCTTGCTCGTGGCGGCGACGACGTCGGCGGGCGCGACGCCGTAGCCGACGCGCTCGCCGGCGAGGCCGTAGATCTTGGAGAAGGTGCGGAGGACGGCGACGCGCCTCCCCTCCCGGTAGAGCTGCATGCCGTCGGCGTAGTCGGGGTCGTCGATGTACTCGAAGTACGCCTGGTCGAGGACGCAGAGGACGTGCTCGGGGAGGCGGTCGAGGAAGCCGAGCAGCTCGTCGCGGCCGTTCGCGGTGCCGGTCGGGTTGTTGGGGTGGCAGACGTAGACGAGCTTCGTGCGCGGCCCGATCGCGTCGAGGAGCGCGTCGAGGTCGTAGGCGTCGTCGCGGAGCGGCACGCGGCGCGGGACGGCGCCGAGCTTGAGCGCGTCGAGGACGTAGCTGGGGAAGGACGGCCAGCCGCAGACGATCTCGTCGCCGGGGTCGAGGGTCGCCTGGGAGAGGAGGTCGATGACGCCGTCGGCGCCGGCGCCGACGACGACCTCCTCGAGGCGGACGCCGTGCCGTTCGGCGAGCGCCGCCCGGAGCGCGTAGACGCCGCCGTCGGGGTAGCGGTTGAGGTCGGCGGCGGCTCTGCGCATCGCCTCGATCGCCTCGGGGAAGGGCGGGAACGGCCCTTCGTTGGAGGCGAGCTTGACGACGCGGTCGAGCCCCAGCTCGCGCTGGACCTCCTCGACCGGTTTGCCGGGCTCGTAGGGGACGAGGTCGGCGATCGCCTCCCGGAAGAGGCTCACGTCGTCGAGCCGGCGTTCATTGCTTCCTGCGCCAGAAGGCGAGGCTGCCCGCCTTCCGCTTCGCGACTCGCTTTCCGACCTTGAGCGTGAGCCATCCCACGACCGCGTTGCGCCTGTTGACGATTCCCATGCGGCCTCCTTTCCCGCGCGAGGCTATCTCACCCGCACGACCGTCCGCGCGGCACGCAACCGCCCGCCGTCAGCAGGGCGCGAGCCGGCAACGCCGCGCCCGACCTGCGCGGGCGCGGCACACCCCCGCCCGCCGTCAGCAGGGCGCGAGCCGGCAACGCCGGCTCGCTGCCGAGCGAGCGAAAAGCAGAGCGCGGGCCGCGCGCCGCAGGCGCGCCCGGCAGGCTCTCCAAGCACGAGGCGTACGCCGCGCCCCGCCGGGCGCGCCCGACCTGCGCGGGCGCGGCACACCCCCGCCCGCCGTCAGCAGGGCGCGAGCCGGCAACGCCGGCTCGCTGCCGAGCGAGCGAACGCGAAGCGGGCAAAGAAAGAGCCGCCTCTGCGGCAAGGCGGCTCTTTCTGGAACCACCCGAGACGAGCGGGCGGCATCGTCTCGGGCTGTAGGGACGAGGGCACGTCCTTGCGAGATAAGACGTCGCTCCGGCGGAATGCTTGCGGTCGGGGCGACGGCTTTACATTCGGCTTACGCGCCCGCCTTGGCCCTCGGTTTGCGGTTGGGGACGTGGATGGCGCGGCCGAGCGCGACGAGGCCCGCTTCCTTGATCGCCTCGGAGAGCGTCGGGTGGGGCGCGATGCCGTCGGCGACGGTCTCGACGGTGGACTCGGCGTCGATGGCGACGACGCCCGCCTCGATCATGTCGGTGACGTGCGGGCCGACCATGACGAGGCCGAGCAGCTCGCCGTAGCGGGTCTCGTGGATCGACTTGACCCAGCCGACGGTCTCGTCCTGCATGACGGCGCGGGCGTTCGCGACCCAGGGGAACTGGCCGACGGCGACGTCGTCGCCGTGCAGTTCGCGCGCCTCGGCCTCGGTGAGGCCGACGGCGGCGATCTCGGGGTCGGTGTAGATCGGCCGCGGGACGGCGCGGGCGTCGACGACGGCGTTGTGGCCGCACGCGTTCTCGGCGGCGACCTCGCCTTCGCGGAAGGCGGTGTGCGCGAGCTGCCAGTAGCCGGCGCAGTCGCCGACGGCGTAGACGTTCTGCACGGTGGTGCGCCGGTGCTCGTCGGTGGCGATGCCCTTGCGGCGGTCGTAGTCGACGCCGGCGTCCTCGAGGCCGATTCCCTCGACGAGGGGGCCGCGCCCGACGGAGACGAGCATCAGGTCGGCCTGGACGGTCTCGCCGTCCCCGAAGTGGACGGTCAGCTCGGAGCCGGAGTCGTCGACCCTGGTGCACTGCTTGCCGAGCTGGAGCTGGATGCCGCGCTTGCCGAACTGCCTGGCCAGCTCCTTGGCGGCGTCGGCGTCCTCCTGCGGGATCAGCGTGTCGAGCATCTCGACGATCGTGACCTCGCTGCCGAAGCGGCTGAAGATCGAGGCGAACTCGCAGCCGATGATGCCGCCGCCGAGGATGACGAGCCGGGGCGGCACCTCGGTCTGGGCGAGGAGGCCGGTCGAGTCGACGCAGCGGGGCGAGTCGAGCCCCTCGATCGGCGGGCGCAGCGGGTAGGAGCCGGTGGCGACGATCGCGCTCTTGAAGCTGACGTCCTCGCCGCCCTCGACGGCGATCGTGGTCGCGTCCTTGAAGCGGCCGACGCCCTTGACCCATTCGACGCCGTTCGCCTTGAAGAGCCCGGCGACGCCCTGGGTCATCTGCTTGACGACCCCGTCCTTCCATGCGTTCGAGGCGGCGAAGTCGAGCTGCGGCTCGCCGACCTTGACGCCGAACTTCGCGAAGCTCTCCGAGGCCTCCTCGAGCGCCTTCGCGGTCTGCACCCAGGCCTTGGTGGGGATGCAGCCGACGCGGAGGCAGGTGCCGCCGAGGTCGGGCTCCTTCTCGATGCAGGCGACCTTGGCGCCGAGCTGTGCGGCGCGGATCGCGGCGGTGTAGCCACCGGGGCCACCGCCCAGTACGGCGACGTCGACGTCCATTCCTCTACTCCCTCTCGGTTGTCAGTTCGGCGTGCATTGTCACGGCGTCGCCGTCCTCGCGGAGCGGTTGGAAGCCGTGTTTCTCGTAGAAGCCGGTCTGGCCGCGTTCGGCGCTGAGGCTGAGCCGGTGGTAGCCGTCGCGGCGGGCGCGCTCGAGCAGCGCTTCGAGCAGCTCGGCGCCGGTGCCGTGGCCGCGGCGGCTGGGGACGACGGCGATCGTCAGTTCGGGGGTGTCCTCGTCGACGAAGCCGAAGCCGGGCTCGCGCTCGGGGAAGAGCCGGTACCAGGCGGCGCCGTAGACGTTGCGGCCCTCGAACGAGATCACGCCGGCGTCGCCGGGGCGCCCCCAGTTCTGGACGTAGCGGTAGACGGGCAGCTCGGGATCCTGGGCGAGCCGCCAGTGGTAGGCGTGGCGGAGCATGTCGCGGAGGAAGCGCGCGTCCTGCCGGTCGACCGGTCGGAGCATCGGGTCTACAGCTCCTGTGCGAGCTGGACGCGGTTGCCGTCCGGGTCGTAGACGTCGAGCAGGCGCATCTCGCCTTGCAGCTCGAGCACGATCCCGACCTCGACGCCGGCGGCGCGGAGCCGGTCCGCCTCGGCCTTGACGTCCTCGACGTCGACGTGGGCGACGCCGTTCTCGCTCGGCTCGCCCTCGGCGAGGCCGATCTCCATGCCGCCGCGGCGCAGGTGCGACCAGCGTTCGGCGAAGTCGACCGCCAGCTCGTCGAAGCCGAGCGTCTCGCGGTAGAAGCGGCGCGCGCCGTCGAGGTCGCGCACGTGGTACCAGACGGTCGGGCCGGGCACCGTCCTACAGTGCCAGACCGGGGTCTTCCAGGAACGCCTTGAGCGTCTTCAGGAACTCGGCGCCGACGGCTCCGTCGACCGCGCGGTGGTCGCAGGTCAGCGTGACGGTGAGGAGCGGCACGATCTCCAGTTCCCCGTTTCTGGGGACGACGGTGTCGCGGGCCGCGCCGACGGCGAGGATCGAGGCCTGCGGCGGGTTGAGGACGGCGACGAACTGGTCGACGTCGTACATGCCGAGGTTGGAGATCGTGAAGGTGCCTCCGTCGAGGTCCTCGGCGCGGAGCTTGCCGTCGCGGGCGCGTCCGACGAGGTCGGCGCGCACCTGCGCGATCTGGGCGATCGTCAGCCGTTCGGCGCCGCGGACGACGGGCACGACGAGGCCCGCGGGGGCGGCGACGGCGATCCCGACGTCGGCGCTCGGGAACGCGAGCAGGGCGTCGCCGGCGAACTGGACGTTCATGTCCGGGTGGCGCATCAGCGCCTGCGCCGAGAGCTTCGTCAGCAGGTCGGTGAGCGTGATCCGCACGTCCGGGTGCAGCTCGCGCTGGCCGGCGACGAGCGCGTTCGCGCGGGTCATGTCGATCTGGACGGTGAGCATGAACGCGGGCACCGTCCACGCCTGGGTGAGCCGGCGCGCGATCGTCTTGCGCACGTTCGAGAGCGGCCGCGACTCGACCTCGGCGGGCGGGCCGGCCGGCGCGGCGGGGGCGGGCGCGGCGGCGGGCGCGGCTCCGGCTTCGGCGCGCTCGACGTCCTCGGCGACGATCCGCCCGTCGGGCCCGGTGCCGCGGACGGCCCGGAGGTCGACGCCGCGCTCGCGGGCGATCCGGCGCGCGAGCGGCGACGCCTTCACGCGCCCGTTCGAGATCGCGGCGCGGAAGTCGTCCCGCTGCGCGGGCTCCGACTCGGCGGCCGCCTCGGGCGCCTGCTCCCGCTCGGGCCCGGGTTCGGGCTCGGGTTCGGCCTCGGCCTTCGCCGGCGCGTCGCCGCGGGCGGAGGCGGCCGGCACGTCCTCGCCCTCCTCGCCGATGAACGCGACGGTCTCGCCGACCGGCACCTCGCCCTCGGCGACGGCGATGCGGAGCAGGACGCCGCTCGTCTCTGCCTCGACCTCCTGGGTGACCTTGTCGGTGTCCAGCTCGAAGAGCGGCTCGCCCTTCTCGACGCGCTCGCCCTCCGACTTGAGCCACTTGACGATCGTGCCCGACTCCATGCCCTGCCCGAGCCGCGGGAGGATCACCTGCGTCGCCATCAGGCCTTCTTGTTGACGGTGCGGTAGATCGCGGCGAGCACGTCGTCGGCGTGCGGGACGACGAACTGCTCCATCACCGGCGCGAACGGCAGCGGCGAGAACTTCGCGCCGACGCGCTCGATCGGCGCGTCGAGCCAGTCGAAGGCCTGGTACTGGAGGACGGCCGCCACCTCGGCGCCGTAGCCCATGCGCGTCACGGCCTCGTGCGCGACGACCGCGCGGTTCGTCTTCTTCACGGACGCGACGAGCGCCTCCTCGTCGAGCGGCTGCAGCGTGCGCGGGTCGACCACCTCGACCGAGACGCCCTCCTTCTCGGCCTCGGCGGCCGCCTTCAGCGACTCGTGCACGAGCCGGCCGGTGGCGATCACGGTGACGTCCTCGCCCTCGCGGTGGACGCGCGCCTTGCCGAGCGGGATCGGCTCGATCTCGTCCGGCACCTCTCCCTTGAGCGGGTAGAGCGTGCGATGCTCGAAGAAGACGACGGGGTTGTCGTCGTAGATCGACGACCACAGCAGCCCGCGCACGTCCTCCGGGGTGGACGCGAACACGACCTTGAGCCCGGGGATGTGGACGAACCACGCCTCGAGCTGCTGCGCGTGCTGGGCGCCCGGGCTCCAGCCGGCGCCGCCCTGGGTGCGGAAGACGACCGGGACGGTCAGCTGGCCGCCCGACATGTAACGGTGCTTCGCCGCCTGGTTGACGATCTGCTCCGAGGCGAGCGTCATGAAGTCCTCGTACATGACCTCCGCGACGGGGCGCATCCCCTGAAGCGCCGCCCCGATCGCCGCGCCGGCGAGCGCCATCTCCGAGATCGGCGTGTTGCGGACCCGCTCCGGCCCGAACTCGTCGAGCATCCCGTGCGTGACGCCCATCGAGCCGCCCATCTCGGCGATGTCCTCGCCCATGACGAAGACGTCGTCGTCCTGGCGCATCGCCTGGGAGAGCGCGTCGCGGACCGCTTCGCGATAGGTCAGCTCAGGCATGTCCGAAAAGCATGTGATGTAGGTGGATGTCGGTGTAGGCGACGGTGGATGTCGTCGCCGTTCACGAATTCGTCACTCATGCGTAGATGTTCTTCAGCGCGTCCTCGGGCGCCGGCTCGGTGCCGTTCTTCGCGAACTCGACGGAGGCCTCGACGATCTCGGTGACCTCGGCGTCCATCTCCTCGAAGTCGGCGTCGGAGAGGCCGACCTTCTCGCGCAGGAGCGCGATCGGGTCGCGCGTCTCGGCGAGCCGGCGCGCCTCGTCCTTGTCGCGGTAGACCTGCGGGTCGCCGATGTAGTGGCCGTGCAGGCGCACGCAGTCGAGGTGGACGAACACGGGGCCCTCGCCGGAGCGCGCGTGGTCGAGCGCCTTGCGCGCGGTCTTGTAGACCGCCTCGACGTCCTGGCCGTCCGCCTTCAGCGCCTTCATCCCGAACGCCTTCGCGCGGTCGGAGAGGTCGCGGATCGGCGAGTGCTGCGACTCCGGGGTCGACTCGGCCCAGTGGTTGTCCTCCAGCACGAAGACGGCGGGCACCTGCCAGAGCTGGGCGAGGTTGAGCGCCTCGTGGAAGGTGCCGATGTTCGTCGCCCCGTCGCCGAAGAACGCGACCGCGACGCGCGGCTCGCCGCGCAGCTTGAACGCGAGTGCGGCGCCCGCGATCTGCGGCAGGCCGCCGCCGACGACGGCGTTCGCGCCCATGTTCCCGCGCTCGACGTCGTAGAGGTGCATCGAGCCGCCGTAGCCGTGCGAGCAGCCCTCCTGCCGGCCGTACAGCTCGGCCATCAGCTCGTTCGGGTGGGTGCCCTTCGCGAGCGTGTGCCCGTGGGCACGGTGGGTGGACGCGATCACGTCGCCGTCCTCGAGCGCGCGGCAGACGCCGACCGCGCACGCCTCCTGGCCGATCGCGACGTGGAGGAAGCCCGGCAGCTCGCCGGCGCGGAACCGCTCCTCCACCTTCTCCTCGAAGCGGCGGATGAGCAGCATCTCGCGGAGGACGTCCGGGAGGTCGCTCTTCGCGAGGCTCGTCCGGTGCTCAACCTTGGCCACGGCGGGCAGTGTACGGTTCGCGCCGTGACCCTTGTCGAGCAGTGGAACCGCCTCGAAAGCGGCCTGGATCCGAGGTGGAGCGACGCCCGCCTGAGCCTCCGGATCGCCGATCCGGAGGGCCGCAGGCGCGCCGCTGCGCTGCTCGCGCCGGCCGGCCCGGGCGTCAGCGGCGAGGAGATCCGGGTGTACGCGACGCGCAGCGGGGACGGGGTCGGACCCGAAGCGGTGCGACGGATGTTGCGCCGGATCGACGCCGAGGCGATCGACGGCGCGCTCGAGCTGGTCTCGTCGGGCCGGGCGCGGCCCGAGCCGGCGCTCTCGCGCCCCCGGCTCGCCGCCGCGTGGGACGCCGCGCTCGCCACCCTTCCCTCGGACTGGAGCGACCTGCTCGTCGAACTGGAGCTGGACTCGAGCCTCGACGTCGACCGCGCCGCCGTCCTCGCCGGCCCGCTCAACCCGATCCAGGGTCTCGGCCGCCCCGGCTTCCGCTTCCGCTGCGCGCAGACGCGCGGCTACGGGGCGTCCGCCGGGATGACGCGGCGCTGCCTGGAGCGCCTCGACGACGAGGAGATCGGCGGCGAGGTTCGGATCGCGCGCGTCCTCTCGCACACGCATCCGGTCGGGACGCAGGGCCCCGTCTGGCGGGCCGGGGAGCGTCCGGCCTAGTGGCCGACCCCGTCTCGTGGATGGTGGTCGAGGCGGGCTGGGACGTGGTCGCCTCCGACGGCGAGAAGGTCGGCTCGGTCGACCAGGTCGTCGGCGACCCGGAGGCGGACATCTTCGACGGGCTCGCCGTCCGCGGCGGCCTGCTGAGCGCGCCCACCTACGTCCCCTCCGAACAGGTCGGCGGGATCGAGCAGGGCGTCGTCCACCTCGCGGTCGACGCGGCCGCGTTCTCGCGGCTCGAGCCCTACCGGGAATGAGCGAGCCCGCCTTCGCGACGGCGCTCGAGCTGGCGGCGAAGGTGCGGGCGCGCGAGGTGTCGCCGCTCGAGCTGGTCGACCTCTACCTGGAGCGGATCGAGCGCCTGGACCCGCAGCTGAACGCCTACGTCCTCGTCGACGCGGAGGGCGCCCGCGCGGCGGCCCGCGCGGCCGAGTCGGGGCCGGAGGCGCCGTTCCGCGGCGTGCCGCTCCCGATCAAGGACCTGCACGAGGTCGCCGGCCTGCGCACGACCTATTCGACGAAGGCGTACGCCGAGAACGTCTCGCCGCGCGACGCGGCCGCGGTGGGACGGCTGCGGGCGGCCGGGTTCGTGTTCCTCGGCAAGACGAACACGCCGGAGCTGGGGACGATCGCGCAGACCGAGTCGGAGCTGAACGGCCCGTGCCGCAACCCCTGGGACACGAATCTCACCCCGGGCGGCTCGAGCGGCGGCGCAGCGGCGGCCGTGGCGGCCGGGCTCGCGCCGGCCGCGCACGGGAGCGACGGCGGCGGCTCGATCCGGACGCCCGCCTCCTGCTGCGGCCTCGTCGGCCTCAAGCCGTCGCGCGGCCGCGTCTCCCCGGCGCCGTTCGGCTCGGGCTCGCTCGGGCTCGGCACGCAGGGGCCGCTCGCCCGCACCGTCCACGACGCGGCGGCGCTGCTCGACGCGATGACCGGCTACGAGCCGGGCGACGTGTTCGTCGCGCCGCCGCCGGAGCGGCCGTTCCTCGCGGAGGCGGACGCGGAGCCGGGCAGGCTGCGGGTGGCGGTGACGACGGAGCCGCCGATCGACGTGCCGGTCGACCCGGAATGCGAGCGCGCCGCGCGCTCGACCGCCGACCTGCTCGCCGAGCTGGGGCACGAGGTGGTCGAGGCGACGCCGCCCTGGCGGAGCGACGAGACGCTCCCCCACTTCATCCGGGTCTGGCAGGCGGGGCCGGCGACGGCCGGGATCGAGGACGTCTCGCTGCTCGAGCCGATCAACCGCGCCCTCGCCGAGGACGCGCTCGCGACCTCGAGCCCGGCCTACGTCCTCTCCGTCTACGCGCTGCAGGCCGCGGTGCGGCGGATCGTCGGGTTCTGGCAGGACGTGGACGTCGTCCTCACGCCGACGCTCGCCATGCTGCCGGTGCCGATCGGCTGGACGTACGAGGACACCGACGGCGACGCGCGGCTCGCGTTCGCGCGCCAGACGCTCTTCACGCCGTTCACGCCGCTCGTGAACGTGACCGGCCAGCCGGCGGTCTCGCTGCCGCTGCACTGGACGGACGGCGGCCTCCCGGTCGGTGTGCAGCTGATCGGGAAGCCGTTCGCCGAGGCGACGCTCGTCCGCCTCGCCGCGCAGCTCGAGCGCGCCCGCCCGTGGCGCGACCGGCGCCCGCCGGTCTCCTAGTTTGCCGCGCGAGCGGCGCGGCAACACGCAAGCCCGAGATGGCGACGCCCGCCCGCACCTCCGCCGCGACCGCGCTCGTCGCGATCGGCGGCGCGTTCGTGACGGGCGTGCTGATCGCGAAGTGCGTCGACTGGATCGGGCATGGCCACCCGCGGCACTAGCGGCGGGCTCGGCGGCGCCGTCCGCCAGGTCGCCGAGCACGCGACCGCGATCGCGAAGCTCGAGGCGAAGCTCGCCCTCGGCGAGGTGGCGCGGAAGGCGAAGGCGCTCGGTCTCGGCGCGGGGCTGCTCGCCGGTGCGGGGCTCTTCGGCCTGCTCGCGCTCGTGTGCGGGCTGGCCGGCGGGATCGCCGCGCTCGCGCTCGTCCTGCCCGTCTGGGCGGCGATCCTGGTCGTCGGCGGCGGGCTGCTCCTGCTCTCGGGGCTGCTCGGGCTCGTCGGGCTGGGGCTGCTGAAACGCGGCGTGCCGCCCGTCCCTGAGCAGGCCATCCACGAGGCCCGACTGACCACGGAGGCGTTGAAGAATGGCCGTCACTGAGCCGAAGAGCGAGACCGAGGTCCGCGCCGCGATCCGCGAGAAGCGGCAGCAGCTCGCCGGCTCGCTCGAGGAGCTGCGGAGCGAGCTGAGCGAGGCCACCGATCTCGACGCGAAGCTGAGCGGCGTCCTTCCCGTCGCGGTCGCGGGCGCGCTCGGCGCCGGCTTCGTGCTCGGCGACGGGATCGGCGCGACCGTCCGCCTGCTCCTGCGCCGCTCCCGCGAGGGAACGGTGAAGGCGCGCGCGGGCCGCTTCGCGCTCGTCGACGAGAAGTAGGCCCATCGCGTCACAGTTCTGTGACGGTGCCCGGGCACGCCCAGGCACCGTCACGAGACGTGAACGGCAGGACGAAGGGCGGCCTCGGGGCCGCCCTTCGTCTGCCGTCGGTCAGGCGGGCCGGCTAGCGGCGCGCCGTCCCCACGCGGTTGAACAGCACGCCGATCCCGATCGCGAGCGCCGCCGCGAGCACGGCCGCCCAGATCGGGAAGCCGGTGAACGGGAGCGTCGCGGCCGCGAGGGTGTGCGCGGTGCCGAGCACGCCGCCCCGGCGCGGGGTCGCGGCCGGAGCCGCCGCCCGCCGGAGCGTCTTCTGCGTCCCGGCGACACCCGAGACCACCGGCTGCGCGGGCGGGGTCTGCGCGCCCGCGACGCCCGAGGTCGGCGGCGCGGTCGGAGCCGGCGCGACCGGCGTCGGGGCCGGAGGCGTCGGTGTCGGCGTCGGCGTCGCCGGCGTCGGAGCCGGCGGCGTGGGCGTCACGGGAGGCGTCGTCGGCGGCGTCGCCGTCTCCTCGCAGGACGTGGTCGGGACCGACACCGTCTTCGTCTCGGTGACGACGTTCGGGATGTCGGCCGCGTGCTTGCTCCAGTGCGCCGAGTTCAGGCTGGGATGGATCAGCACGTACGGGTTCGTCTTCGAGCCGGTGCGATGCCAGATGCCGTCCACGACCTGCACCGTCTCGACCTTCGTCGTCGGCGGGCACGGGCTCGACGGCGTCTGCACGCCTGCGACCTGGCCGGTCGGGCAGCCGCCGGCGGGAGCCGGGATGATGTCGCCCTTCGCGACGGTGTGCCCGTGCTTCAGCGCGTGCACGTCCACGGTGATGCGGACGTACGGGTTCGTGGCCGAGCCGGTCCTGTGGCAGATCGTCACCTTGTGGCCGGCGGTCTTCACCCGCGGCGCGGGCGGGGCCGGCGGCGAGGCCGGCTGCACCGGCGGGGCCGCGGGAGCGGGCGCGGGCGGCTGCGGCGCGGGCGCGCTCGGGCAGCCCGAGGACGGCGCCGGGATGATGTCGCCCTTGCCGGTCGTGTGGCCGCGCTTCAACGCGTGCACGTCGACGGTGATCCGCACGAAGCCCGAGCCGGTCTTGTGGCAGATCGTCACCTTGTGCAGCCCGCTGCGGCCGGGCCCGCTCAGCTGCGAGGGGCTCGTGATCGTCGGCGCGTTCTTCTTCGCGATCTCGTACGCCGAGCGGCCGTTGCCGTAGCGCTTCGAGCCGTCCGCGGCCACGTGCTTCGAGCTCGACCGGGACTCGCGGCTCCGACCGTGGCTCGACTCGTGCTTCGAGCCGTGCCGGTATCCCCGCGTCGAGCGGTCGCTCGAGCCGTGGTCGGATCCGCGGCTCGACTCGTGCTTCGAGGCGTCGCCGGAATCGTGCGACGAGCTCTGCTCGTGCGAGCGCGAGGACTGGCCGTAGGCGTGGCCGTTCCCGCCGCCGTTGCCGTGCTCGCCCCGTTGCCGTGCCCGCCCGCCGCCGCGGTCCCCGTGACCACCGCGAGCGACGCGACGACCGCACAGCCGAGGGTCGTCCAGCGCATCGGTCGTTTCATCTCTCATCCTCCCCTGTTCTCGATCAAGGGCCGGCACGTGGGCCGGCGTATGGGGAGACCGCCGCCAGCAAGAAAACTTGCAAGCGATATCGCTCCCGTTTGTAAATCGGGTCTACAACGGGAGAAACAGGGACTCAGGTGCGCAGTGCGGCGCCGAAGCGCGTGCCCAGCTCGGCGACGATCGCGTCGCGGACGGGCGCGACGTCCTCGTCGGCGAGCGTCCGCTCCGGCGAGCCGAACGCGAGCCGGAACGCGAGCGAGCGCTTCCCGGCCCCGACCTGGTCGCCGCGGTACTCGTCGAAGACGCGCGCCTCCCGGAGCAGCTCGCCGCCGGCGTCCCGGATCGCGGCGAGCAGCTCCGCCGCCGCGACCTCCTCGTCGACGACGAACGCGAGGTCGAGCCGGACCTCGGGGTACGGGCTCACCTCGACGAACGACACCGCCTGCGGCACGGCGTCCGCGAGCGCGTCGAGATCCAGCTCGAACACGCCCCACGTGCCCTCGGCGAGCGCCGGGTGCAGCTCGCCGAGCCGGCCCTCCGCGGTCGCGGCGGCCTTGCCCGGATGGAGGAAGGCGTCGAAGGCGCGCTCCCACGCTGGCTCGACGCCGAGCGCGGCGTAGATCTGCTCGACCGCCCACTTGGCCTCGGCGAACCCGCCGTCGGCGATCCCGGCGACGTGCCAGCGCTCCTCCGGAAGCGCTGCGCCGACGTCGCGGTAGACGCGCGCGACCTCGAAGAGCGCGACGTCGCGCGCGCCCGCGTCCGCGTTGGCCCGGGCCGGCGCGAGCAGCGACGGGAGGAGCCGCGCGCGCAGCGCGGCCGCCTCGGACGAGAGCGGCTCGGGCAGACGGAGGTCGCCCTCCGCCGTGAAGGTCGGCGAGTAGGTCTCGGCGTAGCCGGCGCCGACGAGCACGTCCTCGACGAGCCGTCGCACGCGCTGCGGCCGCGAGAGCCGCCCGAACATCGCGTCGCGGCGCGGCAGCGTGAAGGGGATCCGGTCCAGCTCGAAGCGAGCGACCTCCTCGACGAGGTCGATCTCGCGCGTCACGTCCCGCGCGCGCCAGGTGGGGACGACGAAGGCGTCGCCGTCCCGCTCGAAGCCGAGCGACTCGAGGATCGCCGCCTGCCGCTCGGCGGGAACCTCGAGCCCGAGCACCGCGTCGGTCCGCCCGGGCCTCAGCACGATCCGCTGCCGTTCCGGCAGCGCGCCGAGCACGTCTGCGGCGCCGCTCCAGCGCGCGCCGGACAGCTCGACGAGGAGCTGCGTCGCGTAGGTCGCCGCCCGGCCCGCGGCGTGCGGGTCGACGCCCTTCTCCCAGCGGTTCGAGCCCTCGCTGCGGAGGGCGTGCCGCTCCGAGCTGCGCCGGATCCCGGTCGGCTCGAAGTTCGCCGCCTCGAGCAGGACGTTGCGCGTCTCCTCGCCGACCTCCGTCTCCTCGCCGCCCATGATCCCGGCGAGCCCGACCGGCCGCTCGTCGTCGGCGATCACGAGGTCGTCGGCGGTGAGCTTCCGTTCGACCCCGTCCAGGGTGCGCACGGTCTCGCCGTCGCGGGCGAGGCGCGCCACGAGCGGGCCGCGGAGCCGGTCGAGGTCGTAGACGTGCAGCGGCGACCCGAGCGCGAGCATCACGTAGTTCGTCACGTCGACGGCGTTCGAGATCGCGCGCACGCCGGCGGCGCGCAGGCGGCCCTTCAGCCACAGCGGCGAGTCCGCAATCGTCACGTCGCGGAACACGCGGCCCGCGAAGCGGAGGCAGCGCTCCGCGTCGGCGATCCCGACGCCGACCGGCTCGTCGCCGTCGCGCGGCGGGTCGGTCCCGGGGGGCGGCGCCAGCTCGCCGCCGAGCAGCGCCGCGACCTCGCGTGCGACCCCGTACACCGAGAGCAGGTCGGGGCGGTTTCCGGTCGGCTCGAGGTCGAGCACCTCGTCGACGAGCGGCAGCACCTCCGCGAGCGGCGTGCCGGGCGGGAGCGCGTCGTCGAGCACGATGATCCCCGTGTGGTCGGCGCCGAGGTCCAGCTCGTCCTCGGCGAGGATCATCCCCTCCGAGACCTGCCCGCGGAGCTTGCGCCGCTCCAGCGTCAGGCCGTTCGGAAGGGTCGCCCCGGGGAGCGCGACCGCGACCTTCGCGCCCGCGCCGAAGTTCCAGGCGCCGCACACGATCTGGTACGGCCGCTCCTCGCCCACGTCGACGCTCGTGAGCTGCAACCGGTCGGCGTCGGGATGCTTGCCCGCCTCGAGCACGTGCCCGACGCGGAAGAGCGAGAGGTCGCCGAGGACGCCGACGCGCGCGGTCTCGTTCACCTCGGCGGTCGAGATGGAGAGAGCGCGCGCGATCTCCCGCGTGCTCGCGTCGACGCGCACGTACTCGCGGAGCCAGGAGAGCGGGACGCGCATCAGAACTGCCTCAGGAAGCGCAGGTCGTTCTCCCAGAACGGGCGGATGCCGTTGATCCCGTAGCGCAGCTGAGCGGTGCGCTCGATCCCCATCCCGAACGCGAAGCCCGTGTACTCCTCCGGCCCCCAGCCGACGAACTCGAACAGGTACGGGTCGACCATCCCGGAGCCGCCCATCTCGATCCAGCCCGAGTGCTTGCAGACGGGGCAGCCCTCGCCGCCGCACGCCATGCACGAGACGTCGGGCTCCATCGACGGCTCCGTGAACGGGAAGTAGTGCGTCCGGAAGCGCACCTGCCGCTCCGGCCCGTAGAGCTGCCGCATCACGTACAGCAGCGTCCCCTTCAGGTCGGCCATCGTGATCCCGGTGTCGATCGCGAGCCCCTCGAACTGGTGGAAGATCGGGAAGTGGGTCGCGTCGATCGTGTCGCGCCGGTAGACGCGGCCGATCGAGACCATGTAGATCGGCGGCCGCTGCCGTTCCATCGTGTGGATCTGCGCGGGCGACGTCTCGGTGCGCAGCACCGTCTCGTCGTCGAGGAAGAGCGAGGCGTGCGGGGAGCGCGCCGGGTGCCAGTCGGGGAAGCCGAGCGCGTCGAAGTTGTAGCGGGTGGTCTCGACCTCACGGCCGTCCACGATCTCGTAGCCGAGGCCGAGGAAGATGTCCTCCACGTCGCGGCGGACGAGCGTGGACGGGTGGAGCGAGCCGCGCGCCCGCAGCCGCGGCGGCCCGAGCAGCTCGGCCGGGAGCGTGACGTCGACCCGCTCTGCGGCGAGCCGCGCGTCCAGCTCCGTCCGCTCCAGCTCGGCCTGCTTCGCGGCGACGGCCTCCTCGATCGCGACGCGCGCCGCGTTCAGCGCCATGCCGCTCTCGCGGTCGCGCACCTCGCGGAGCGCGAGCTTCAGCGCGCTCTTGCGACCGAGGTAGCGGACGCGCAGCTCGTCGAGCGCGTCGAGCGACGCGGCCGCGGCGACTGCGGCGAGTGCCTCCTCCTGCAGGGCCGCGGGATCCATCTCCGCGGCGACTGTATCCGAGCCGTCCATCGTCTCTCCTTGCGAGCGTGCGGGGTCAGGGGCGGGGCGCCCCGGCTCGAGCTGCGGAGGAGGCGGCGCGCGCTACGCGACCGCCCCGGCAGCGAGCCGGGGCTGCGTAAACAGGTGCGCGCGGGCCGTCATCGCGAGCAGTATAGGGAGCGATGGCCGACTACGACCATTACGCGCCCGACTACGACGTCTGGGCGGCCGGGATGACCGCCGACGTGCCCTGGTACGTCTCGCTCGCGCGCGAGGCGGCGGAGCCGATCGTCGAGCTGGGAGTCGGGACGGGACGGATCGCGATCCCGATCGCGCGCGAGACCGGCAAGCGCGTGCTCGGGATCGACCTCTCCCCTGCGCTGCTCGCGGTCGGGCGCGAGCGCGCCGGCGGCCTGCCGGTCGAGTTCCGTGAGGGCGACATGCGCGAGCTGTCCCTCGACGAGCCGGTGGAGCTGATCCTCTGCCCGGCTCGCGCGCTCATGCACCTCGCCGCGTGGGCGGACAAGCGGCGCGTGTTCGAGCGCGTCGCGGCGTCGCTCCGGCCGGGCGGCCGCTTCGCCTTCAACCTGTTCGCCCTCGACGGGGCGTTCGCGGCGCAGCTCGAGGGGAAGCGGGTCGAGCACGGCGACTCCTGGGAGGTGCCGCACTACGTCTGGGCGGACGGTCGCATCGACCTCGTCCGCGGCCGCGGCGACGAGCAGGTCGGAGTCCTCCGGCTCTGGTGGATGACCCGCGCCGAGATCGAGGGGCTGCTCGACGTCTCCGGGCTCGAGCCGGAGGCGCTCCACGGCGGCTTCGCGGGCGAGCCGTACGACGAGGCCTCGCGCGAGCTGGTCTGGGTCGCGCGCAAGCCCGCATGAGCTCGGTCTACGACCCGATCGCGCGCCTCTACGACCCGTGGAGCGCGAGCGTGGTCGAAGACGTCTCGTTCTACGTCGACGAGGCGCTCGCCGCGGGCGGCCGCCTCGTCGAGCTGGGCGTCGGCACGGGCCGGATCGCGATCCCCACGGCGATGGCGGGCGCGCACGTGATCGGCGTCGACTCCTCGCGCGGGATGCTCGACGTCTGCGCCGAGCGGGCGCGGGAGGCGGGCGTCGACGGGCTGCTCGACCTGCGGCTCGGCGACCTGCGCCGCCCGCCGGTGGAGGAGCGCGTCCCGCTCGTCACCTGCCCGTTCCGCGCCTACCTCCATCTCCGCGACGACGGGGAGCGGCTCGAGGCGCTGCGCGCCGCCCACGCGCTGCTCGAGCCGGGCGGCAGGCTCGTCTTCGACGTCTTCGCGCCGTCGCGGGAGGACGTCGAGGAGACGCACGGGGTCTGGCTCGAGCGCGAGCCGGGGATCTTCGAGCGCGCCGACTGGGACCTCGCCGAGCAGACGCTGACGCTCTCGGTGCGCGGGCCGCAGGGCGAGTCGCGGATGACGCTCTGGTGGCTCGAGCCGCAGCGCTGGCAGGCGCTGCTCGCCGAGGCGGGGTTCGCGGTCGAGGCCTGCTACGGCTGGTTCGACCGCCGCCCCTACGCGGGCGGCGAGGACAGCGTCTGGATCGGGCGCGCGAAATGAAAGTCCGCAATTTGCGACGAAATCGTCGCGGCGGGACTTGCTTCGCGCCCGGCGGATCTCGTAGGTTCCCTCTTGCACCGAGCACGGGGCGCGAGTAGGGCGAAACCCCGACCGAGCGGTCGTACGGAGAGGGAGCAATCCCGAGGACGGAAGGCCGGTCGGACGAGGCGGACGAAAGCGCAACCGGCTCGGTGAACCTTTGAAGGGCCCCGCAAGGGGCCCTTC
>DASSND010000074.1:0-9303 GCA_035688315.1 Gaiellaceae bacterium
GCATGACCGAGACTCTCGAGGCGCCGGCGAGCGTCAAGCGGATTTCCCACTGGATCGGCGGCCGGACGGTCGCGAGCACGTCGGGCCGGAGCGGCCCGGTGTGGAACCCCGCCACCGGGCAGCAGACCGGCGCCGTCGACCTCGCGACCGTCGAGGAGGTCGACGCCGCCGTCCAGGCCGCGAAGGCCGCGCTCCCCGCCTGGCGGCAGCTCTCGCTCGCACGGCGAGCCGAGCTGTTCTTCCGGATCCGGGAGCTGGTGCACGAACGCCGCGAGGAGGCCGCGAAGATCCTCGTCTCGGAGCACGGCAAGGTCTTCTCCGACGCGCTCGGCGAGGTGACGCGCGGGCTCGAGGTGATCGAGTACTGCTGCGGCCTGCCGACGCTGCTCAAGTCGGAGTACACCGAGCAGGCCTCGACCGGGGTCGACGTCTACTCGATCCGCCAGCCGCTCGGCGTCGTCGCCGGGATCACGCCGTTCAACTTCCCGGCGATGGTGCCCATGTGGATGTGGGCGCCCGCGCTCGCGTGCGGCAACACGTTCGTCCTCAAGCCCTCGGAGAAGGATCCGTCGGCGTCGCTGTGGACGGCGGAGCTGCTGAAGGAGGCGGGGGTCCCGGACGGTGTGTTCAACGTCGTCATGGGCGACAAGGTGGCGGTCGACGCGGTGATCGAGCACCCGGACGTCGCCGCCGTCTCGTTCGTGGGCTCGACGCCGATCGCGCGCTACGTCTACGAGCAGGCGACCGCGCGCGGCAAGCGCTGCCAGGCGCTCGGCGGCGCGAAGAACCACATGGTCGTGCTCCCGGACGCGGACATCGACATGGCCGCCGACGCGGCCGTCTCGGCGGGGTACGGCTCCGCCGGCGAGCGGTGCATGGCCGTCTCGATGCTCGTCGCCGTCGGCGACGTCGCCGAGCCGCTGCTCGAGGCGATCAAGGCGCGGATCCCGAAGGTGAAGGTCGGCGACGGGATGGATCCCTCCTCGGAGATGGGGCCGCTCGTGACCCGGGAGCATCGCGACAAGGTCGCCTCCTACGTCGAGAACGCGCCCGCCGAGGGCGCCAAGGTCGTCGTCGACGGCCGCGAGGGCGTCCCGGAGGAGGGCTTCTTCCTCAACCCGACGCTGCTCGACGACGTCACCCCCGAGATGCGCGCGTACGCCGACGAGATCTTCGGGCCGGTGCTCGGCGTCACCCGCGTCGCCAGCTACGACGAGGCGGTGCGGCTCGTCAACGACAGCCCGTACGGCAACGGCGTCGCCGTCTTCACGCGCGACGGCGGCGTCGCACGGCGCTTCCAGTTCGACGTCGAGGTCGGGATGGTCGGGATCAACGTCCCGATCCCGGTGCCGGTCGCCTACTACTCGTTCGGCGGCTGGAAGGCGTCGCTCTTCGGCGACCGCCACGTCTACGGGCCGGAGGGGATCGACTTCTACACGCGCGGCAAGGTCGTCACCTCGCGCTGGCCGGATCCGGCCACGTCGCAGGTCGACCTCGGCTTCCCGCAGACCCGGTAGCGACGTTGTGACGCTTCTGTGACGGTGCCTGGGCACGCCCAGGCACCGTCACGAGAGCGTGTCGGATCAGTCGTCGCCGCGCGACGACGCGTCGTGCGGAGGCTTCGCCGGGTTCGCCGTCACACGGGTCGCAGTCAGCGACGGAGCGGCACCCTGGGCGAGGTCGGCCTTGCAGACGCGCGCCTGCACGACGACGCGGTCTCCGGCCTGCAGGAGCGTCGGATCGTGCTTGCCGCGCCTGCCGACGCGCGTGGACGTGTCGATCGAGACCGCGACCGGCTGCGTCGCGGCCCTGTAGGCGCGGCCGGCCCTGTTGCCGCCGGTGACCGTCACCGAGAGGCTCGAGGGAGCGGCCGCCCCGTCGGCGGCGAGCGTGCCCTTCAGGATCACCGAGACCTGCGGACGGCAGCCCGCCCCGGTCTTCGGCTTCTTGCCGTGCGACGTCGCGGGCGCGCCGCCGTGCTTGCCCTTGCCCGGCGGCGGCGCCGCGACCGCCACCGCGGCGGTGCACGCGGCGAGCGCCAGCCCGAGCAGAATCGCCCTCATCACGTCCGGTCCGTCCTTTCGTCGCTGTCGCAGGATCAAGAGCCCGCGGACGGCGAAAACTTGCGGCCCCCGGACGGGGGATCCTGCGGCGGCGCGAACGTGACCGGCTCGCCGAGCAGCGTCGTCCGCGCCGGCGTCGTCTCCGCGACGACGCGGCCGCGGCGGACGACCCAGCGCCGCGGCGGGTGCAGGCGCAGCACCTCGAGCGCGCTCGGCGCCTCGTAGACGACGCAGTCGGCGGGCTTGCCCTCCTCGAGCCCGTACTCGTCCTCGACCTCGAGCGTGCGCGCGCCCCGCTCGGTCGCGCAGCGCAGCATCTCCGCGATCTCCTCCCGGCCGCTCATGTAGGTGAAGTGGAGCGCGAGCGACGCCGCCTCGACCATGTCGGCGCGGCCGAGCGAGTACCAGGGGTCCATGATCACGTCGTTGCCGAGCGAGACGTTCACGCCGGCGGCGAGCAGCTCCTTCAGCTGGGCGAAGCCGCGCCGCTTCGGGTAGACGTCGAGCCGGCCCTGGATCAGCGAGTTCGCGAACGGGTTGACGACCACGTTGATCCCGGCGCGGCGCAGGAAGCCGTGCAGCTTCGACGAGTAGTACGGCTCGTACGAGCCCATCGCCGTGCAGTGCGACGCGGTGACGCGGCCGCCCAGCCCGTGCGTCACCGTGTCGTCGGCCATCACCTCGAGGAAGCGGCTGGCCGGGTCGTCGGTCTCGTCGCAGTGGACGTCGATCCGGCGCGAGTGCCGCTTCGCCAGCTCGAAGACGCGGTGCACCTCGCGCAGCCCCAGCTCGGAGGTCGGCTCGTAGTGGGGGATCCCGCCGACGCAGTCGACCCCGAGCCGGATCGCGTGCTCGAGCCGCTCCTCGTCGCCCTCGCGCGCGAAGATCCCGTCCTGCGGGAAGGCGGTCACCTGGATCGTGCAGAGGTCGGCGACCTCGTCGCGCACGCGCAGCAGGCCGCGCACCATCGCCTCGTTCTCGCCGGAGACGTCGGCGTGGGCGCGGATGAAGAGCGTCCCCTGCGCGACCGCCCAGCGGACGATCTCGCGCGCGCGCCGGGCGACGTCGTCCTCGGTGAGCGAGGGCTTCAGCTCGCCCCAGACGTGGATGCCCTCGATCAGCGTCCCCGACTCGTTCCAGCGCGGCGTGCCCGCGGTCAGCGACGCGTCGAGATGGAGATGGCAGTCGACGAGCGGCGGCGTGACGAGGCGCCCCTCGCAGTCGAGCTGCTCCTCCGCGTCGGCGGCGACCTCGCCGATCCGTGTCCAGCGGCCGTCCTCGGCGAGCAGGTCTGCGAGCCGTCCGTCCGGCAGCCGCGCGTTCCGGAGGATCAACGACGCCATGTATGCGAGTCTACGAAGGTGGCCGGGCCCCCGTACAGGCCGCTCGACGCGCAGCAGATCCCGCGGTTCGCCGGGATCAAGACGTTCATGCGCGCGCCGCACGTGACCGACCTCGCCGGCGTCGACGCGGCCGTCTACGGAATCCCGTTCGACACGGCCACGAGCTTCCGCAGCGGCCCGCGCTTCGGGCCGGAGGGCATCCGGTCGGCGTCCGCCCTCCTGCGGCCCTACAACCCGGGCCTCGGCGTGAACGTCGTCGAGGCGCTGTCGATCGTGGACTGGGGCGACGTGCCCGTCTCGCCCGGCGACACCGAGCGCACGTACGGCCAGGTGGAGGAGGCGCTCGCGCCGCTCGTCGACGCCGGCGTCTTCCCCCTCGCGCTCGGCGGCGACCACTCGATCACGCTCGCCGAGCTGCGCCCGCTCGCGCGCCGCCACGGCCCGCTGGCGCTCGTGCAGCTCGACGCGCACGGCGACACCTGGGAGGAGTACTTCGGCCAGCGCTACTTCCACGGGACGACGTTCAAGCGCGCGCTCGAGGAGGGGCTGATCGACGCGCACGCCTCGGTGCAGGCCGGGATGCGCGGCTCGCTCTACGGCGCCGAGGACATCGAGTCGGCGCGCGAGCTGGGCTTCACCGTGATCCCGAGCGAGGAGCTGCGCGCGCTCGGGCCGGAGCGCTACGGCGAGCTGGTGCTCGGGAAGACCGAGGGCCGCCCGGTCTTCCTCTCCTTCGACGTCGACTTCCTCGACCCGGCGTTCGCACCCGGCACCGGCACGCCCGAGGTCGGCGGCTTCTCGACCGCGGAGGCGCTCGCCTTCCTGCGCGCGCTGCGCGGGATCCGGCTCGAGGGCGCCGACGTCGTCGAGGTCTCGCCGCCCTACGACGGGCCGGGCCAGCAGACGGCGCTCGCCGCCGCCAACGTCGCCTACGAGCTGCTCTCCCTGCGCGCCCTGCAGGTCGCCGGCGCCGGAGCGCACGCGTGATCGCCTGCCTCACCTTCGACGTCGACGCGGAGGCGCCGATCCTCGCCGAGAGCGGGCTCTACGCGCACAACCTCGGCGTGATGTCGCACCAGGCGTACGGGCCGCTCGTCGGCGTGCCGCGGATCCTCGCGCTGCTCCGCGACCTCGACCTGCCCGCGACCTTCTTCGTCCCCGGCTGGACGGCCGACCGCTACCCGCAGGCGGTCGAGGCGATCCTCGCCGCCGGCCACGAGGTCGGGCACCACTCCTACGCGCACCACTCGCCGTTCGCGCAGAGCGAGCAGGAGGAGCGGGCCGACTTCGCGCGCGCGCTCGAGTCGCTCCGCCGGGTCGGGGCCGAGCCGGAGGGCTTCCGCTGCCCGAGCTGGGAGCCGGGCTGGCGCACGCCCGCGCTCGTCGCCGAGCACGGGCTCGCCTACGACTCGTCGCTGATGGACGCCGACCGCCCCTACCTCCTCGACACGGGCGCGGGGGAGATCGTCGAGCTGCCCGTCCACTGGGCGCTCGACGACTGGGAGCAGTACGCCTACATCCCCGACCCGCCGTTCCGCTCCGCGATCGAGTCGCCCGCGAAGGTGCTCGACCTCTGGACGAGCGAGCTGGACGCGATGCGCACGCACGACTGCCTGTTCGTCCTCACCTGCCATCCGTTCCTCTCCGGGCGGCCGCATCGCGTCGAGGTTCTGCGCGCGCTCGTCGAGCACGCGCGGGCCGCCGGCGACGTCGAGTTCCTCTCCTGCCGCGACGCCGCCCGCCGCGCGCGCGAGGACGCGGCGACGCCGCGGCGGCGGCTCGAGCCGTTCGTGCCGGATCCGACGATCTATCCGTCCGAGTAGCGTCGGACAATCTCCCGCAACCCCGACAAGGGAGGGAGAAGCGATGGAGCAGGCACGCGGCGAGCTGGCGGACGTCCAGCTCGACGAACACGGCATCGAGCCGGTCCGCCCGGAGGACCGGACGTCGACGCCGTGGTCGCAGTTCTGGATCTGGGCGGGTGCGAACATCGCCCCGATCAACTGGATCCTCGGAGCGCTCGGCATCATCCTCGGGCTGAGCCTCGTCGAGACGATCCTCGTGCTGCTGATCGGCAACGTCGTCGGCTGCGCCTTCTTCGGCCTCTTCTGCGTGATGGGCCACCGCACCGGCGTCAACCAGATGGTGCTCTCGCGGGCGGCGTTCGGCCGGCGCGGCGCCTATCTGCCGGCGGCCGTGCAGCTGCTGATGACGATGGGCTGGCTCGGCGTCAACACGTGGGTGGTGCTCGACCTCGTGCTCGGGATCTTCGAGCACATGGGGTACGACAACCCGGGCACCGGCACGAAGTACGCGGTCGGGATCGGGATCATGGCCGTGCAGGTCGTGATCGCGATCGTCGGCTTCTACCTGATCCAGGCGTTCGAGAAGTACACGGTGCCGCTCGCGGCGATCGTCGTCGTCGTCATGTCGATCCTCGCGTGGACGAAGGTGGACGTCGTCTGGACGCACTCGACCGCGCACGGCTCCGACAAGCTGACCGCGATCACGCAGCTCCTGACCGCGATCGGCGTCGGCTGGGGGATCACGTGGCTGACGTGGTCGTCGGACTACACGCGGTTCATCCGGCCGGGCACGCCCGACCGGCGCGTGTTCTGGACGGGCTGGGCGGCGATCCTGATCCCGACGGTGTGGCTCGGGTTCCTCGGCGCCTCGATCGCGAGCGGCGGCGTGCAGAACGACCCGGCCGACTTCGTCACGGCGGCGTTCGGGTCGGCGTCGATCCCGATCCTCTTCCTGGTCATGCACGGCCCGGTGGCGACGAACATCCTCAACCTCTACTCCGCCTCGCTCGCGGCGCTGTCGCTCGACGTGAAGGCGGCCCGCTGGAAGGTGAGCGTGATCGTCTCGATCGTCGGCACCGGCGCCCTGATCTGGTTCATCCAGGACGAGAAGTGGGCGAACAAGTTTGACGAGTGGCTCGCCTCGGTCGTGCTCTGGATCTCGGCGTGGGCGGGCGTGATGGTCGTCGACTACCTCGTCTTCCGGCGCGGCAAGATCGACGTGGACGCGCTCTACGCCTCGCCGAGGCGCTCGATCTACGGCGACGTGAACTGGGCGGCGGTGATCGGGATGCTCGCCGGCGTCGTCGCGGGCTGGGCGTGGGGCTTCGGGCTGGTCGGCTGGCTGCAGGGGCCGATCGCGACCCACACGCACGACGTCGACCTCTCGTGGCTCACCGGCTTCGGCGTCGCCGCGGTCCTCTACTACGTCCTGCGGCCCTTCTTCTCGAAGGAGCCGACACAGGCCCAGGCGGGTACCACCGTCTGAGCGGGACACGTCTCGAACGGCCACGTCCGGTGTCCGACACCGGACGTGGCCGCTTCGGCCGTGGCTACGGGTAGCGGAAGGGGAGGACGAGCTGGTCGACGCGGCCGAAGGGGTCGGTCGCGACGACGCGGATGCGGTAGGTCGTCCCGTGGCGGAGGAAGCGGGCGTTGAGGCGCAGCCGGATCGCGATCCCGCCCGGCTTCGCGATCTGGGTGCGCACCGTCTTCGACGCGCGGCCGGGCTTCAGCCACGTGCCGAGGCGGCTGCCGCGCGGCAGGACGGCGAGCCGCACCTTGCCCTTCCCGCGCACCTGCGCGAACAGGTTCGCCTGCGACTTCGACGACAGCCGCGTCAGTACGAGCACCGTCCGGTCCTTGCGCCGCAGCAGCTTCACCTTCGTGTGCTGCAGAAGCGACGGGCCGAGCACCGACGAGAGCTTCGGATCGCCCCAGGCGCCCTCGCGGAACCAGGCGAGCCGGACGGGGACGCGCGTCAGGACGTGCATCGTCCCGTCGCCCGCGAGATAGGAGCCGATCGTCGACGCGGCCGGCAGCGACGGCGACGCGAGCGGGTCGACGGGCGCGTAGAGCTTGGCGTCGGTGGAGTAGCCGAGCACCGTGTCCGGCTGCGGCGGCGTCGTGTAGCCGATGTCCACCGGCCACGGGAAGCCGCCCGCCGGCAGGCCGGGGACGCCGATCGCGACGCCCGTCCCGGCGAGCGAGAGCGTCCCTTCGAAGGGCGCGAGGATCGTCGTCAGGCCGTTCGGCACCGCGCCCGGCTGCCAGGTCACGCTCGCGCGGCCGTCGACGTCGACGACGTAGCCCGCCTGGCCGGGGACGGCGACCGCGGAGCCGCTCGACGGCGCGGGCAGCGGCGCCGCCGCGACCGCCGCGCTGAGCGGGGTGGAGACCGAGGCGGCGCCGCCGGCGCCGGTCGCGGTCACGAGCGCGCCGAGGGTCGCGCCGATGTCGCCGGGCGTGACGACGTAGGCGCCGAGGGTCGCGCCCGCGATCGCGACGCAGTTCAGGCCGGCCGCGTCGCAGCGGCGCCACTGGTAGGCGAAGCCCGTCGGCGAGCCGCTCCACGTCCCGACCTCCGCCGTCAGCGTCTGGCCGGCCTGCGGCGTGCCGGCGAGCTGCGGCGGCGCGATCGGGGCCGGCCGCGCCGTCGGCTTCGTGCCGGCGGCGGCGATCGCGGCGGTCGGCCCGGACGAGGCGGCGGCGAGACCGGCCGCGCTCTGCGCCGTGACGGCGACGACGAGCGAGTGGCCGACGTCGTCCGCGTTCGCCGTGTACTTCTCGGCGATCGCCCCGGCGATCGGCTGGCAGTTCGCGCCGGCCGCGTCGCAGCGCTGCCACTGATACGAGAATCGCACCGGCTTGCCGCCCGACCACACTCCCGGCACCGCGGCCAGCACCTTGCCGGCCTGCGTGATCCCGAGCACGCTCGGGGCCGTCGACACCGCGGGCACGCCGGTCGGATACGCCTTCAGCGCGACGACGCCCGGATCGGGGCCGCTCATGCGGTCGCCGTCGGAGCAGTGCGCGAACCCGGGCACGACCGAGCAGTTCGTCCACTGCCAGAACGTCCAGCCCTGGCCGCCCCAGTTGCCGCCGGGGACGAGCGGCGACGCCTTCTTCGTCCAGTGCGCGACCCAGAGCCGGTTCCCCGCCGCCGCGAACGCGGACGAGTCGCCGACCGCGGTCTTCCAGAAGTTCGGGGACGAGTAGATCATCGGCTTGACCCCGGTGCGCGCGTACACCTCGTCGAGCCAGGCGCGCGTCCACGTCTGCAGCCGCTTCGGCGTGAGGCCGCCCTTCGCCTCGAGGTCGAGGACGGGCGGAAGCTCGCCGCGCTGCGGGTCGGCGACGTCGACGAAATGGTCGGCCTGCGCGATCGCGCTCGCGGTCGCCGCCGCGTCGCTGCCGCCGCTCGGGCGGGCGAAGTGGTAGGCGCCGAAGCGGAGCCCGAAGCCCTCGGTGCCGGCCCGGTTCACGGAGTAGGTCGGGTCGACGAGGCTGAAGCCCTCGGTCGCCTTGCCGAAGACGAAGCGGTAGCCGGCGCCGGCGACGCGGATCCAGTCGATCGCGCCGTTCCAGTGCGACACGTCGATCCCCTTCGCGCGCGTCGCGGCATCCGCCGGCGCGACCGCGACCAGGCTCGCCGCGAGGGCGGCGAGCAGCGCGATCAGTCCGCGACGTGCTGCGATCCCGACCCCCACGACGCCACCGAGGCTAGCGAAGCCCTGTTTGGAGGGGGTAAAACCGGCCCGGGGGCTCAGCGCTCGACCGCTGCGTCCCCGGCGGCGAGCGGCTCGCCGAAGCTGGCGCGGCGGACGAAGCGCCCGCTCCCGGGCGAGGCGACGAGCCGGCCGTCCTCGACGAGGACGCTGCCCCGCAGCAGCACCGTCTCCGGCACGCCGACGACCTCGGTGCCCTCGTAGAGGTTGTAGTCGCAGCGCGAGTGCTGGGCGGCTGCGGAGATCGTCTCGCGCTTCTGCGGGTCGAAGAGCACGAGGTCGGCGTCGGAGCCGACCGCGATCGTCCCCTTGCGCGGGTAGAGGCCGAAGAGCTTCGCCGGCTGGGTCGCGAGCAGGTCGACCATCC
>DASSND010000012.1:0-30795 GCA_035688315.1 Gaiellaceae bacterium
CGCTTCTCTCCCACCCGCACGCCGAGCAGCCGCTCGCGCGGCTCTATCCCCCCTACCGCCGCCTGCTCGATCCGCGCGACCGGCGCTTCTGGAACGCGCTCGACTTCGCGAGCCGCGCGCGCCGCATGGACGTGGCGGCGATCCAGTACGCGGGCTGGTACGACGTCTTCTGCGAGGGGGCGATCCGGATCTGGCGGACGCTGCGGGCGGAGGCCCCGAGCGAGTACGCGCGCGCGTCGCAGCGGCTCGTGATCGGGCCCTGGATGCACTGGGGGATGCTGCAGCGCTCGACCCCGGAGGTGGACTTCGGGCCCGCCGCGAACGGCCTCGCCGCCGGCGGCTGGGAGCCGGCGCTGCGCTGGCTCAGGGACGCCCTCGACGAGCAGCCGGTGCAGGGAGGCATCCGCGTCTTCGTCATGGGCCGCGGCGACTGGGAGGAGCTGGAGGACTGGCCGCCGCCCGCGACCGAGGTCGCGCTCCACCCGGGCTCGTCGCGGGGCGCGCGGAGCCTCCGCGGCGACGGCGTGCTCGCGACGCGGCCCGGCGAGGCGGCGTTCGACCGCTTCCTGCACGACCCCGCCGACCCGGTGCCGACGCGCGGCGGGCGCACGCTCGGGCCGTGGCTGCCCGTGCCTGGCCCGAGCGACCAGCGCCCGGTCGAGGAGCGCGGCGACGTGCTCGTCTACACGACGCCCCCGCTCGCCGAGGACGTGACGATCATGGGCCCCGTCACCGGCGCCGCGCTCTTCGCGACGAGCGGCCGCTCCGCCGACGTGACGATGAAGCTCGTCGACGTCCACCCGGACGGGCGCGCGCTCAACGTCCTCGATTCGGTCGTCCGCTCGCGGTTCGCGCCCGGCCGGGCGAAGCAGGTCGAGGTCGCGCTCGGCTCGGTCGCGCAGACGTTCCGCCGCGGCCACCGCATCCGCCTCGAGGTCGCCTCGTCGAACTTCCCGCGCTTCGACGTGAACCCGTCCACGGGCGCCGCCGGGCTCGAGGTCGACCGCCACGAGCCGGCCGAGCAGACGCTCCATCACGGCGGCCGCACCGGCACCCGGCTCCTGCTGCCGGTGGTCGCGGGCGAGCTGCGGTTCTAGTAGGCGAAGCGGGCGAGCAGGCCGCCGTCGACGCGCCACTCGACGCCGCTCGCGAAGGAGGCGCGCGAGGAGAGCGCGAAGGCGACGACCTCGGCGATCTCGCGCGTCTCCCCGAGCCGGCGCAGCGGATGCGCGGCGGCGATCTCCTCCTCGAGCCCGATCTCGTCGAGCCAGGCGCGCACGGCCTCGGTCTTCGTGTAGCCGGGGCTGACCGCGACGACGCGGATCCCGTGCGGGCCCAGCTCGAGCGCCATGCTCCGGGTGAGGCCGACGATTCCCGACTTCGCCGCCGCGTACGGGAACATCCCGGGGGCGGTCGCCGTCGCGTGCGCGGAGGCGATGTTGACGATCGCGCCGCGGCCGGCCTCCTTCATCCCCGGCAGCACCGCCTGCGAGACGAGCCAGGCGGCCTTCAGGTCGATCGCGAAGAAGTCGTCCCACTCGGCCTCCGTGAAGGTGGCCGGGTCGCCGTAGGCGTTGCGGCCGGCGTTGTTGACGAGTGCGGTCACCGGGCCGTGCCGGCCGGCGAGCTGCGCGACGGCCTCGACGACCTGCGCGCGGTCGGTCACGTCGGCGGGCAGGAAGCTGCAGCGCTCGCCGAGCTGCGCCGCCCTGCGCGCGCCGCCCTCCTCGTCCAGATCCACGAACGAGACGGCCGCGGCGCCGCGCTCGAGCGCGACCTCGACGATCGCCGCACCGATCCCCCGCGCCCCGCCCGTCACGAGGACGTGCTCGCCGGAAAGCTCAGCCACCGTACGGGAGCGTCGGCGTGCCGCTGACGCCGGGCTCGAGCACGAAGGTGAGGCCGGCGGTCGTCTCCTCGGGGCCGAGCCCGAGCCGCGCGGTCGTGATCACGAGCAGGTCGAGCTTCGGCCCCGCGAAGACGCAGCTCGTGACCTGCGGCGTCGGCAGCTCGACGACGCGGTCGAGGCGCCCGTCCGGGGTGTAGCGCCGCACGGCGCCGCCGCCCCAGAGCGCGAGCCAGAGGCAGCCCTCCGCGTCGATCGTCATCCCGTCCGGCATGCCCGCCTCCTTCGGCACCTCGACGACGGGCCGGCGGTTCGCGAGCGCGCCGGTGTCGAGGTCGTAGTCGAAGGCGTCGATGCGCTGCGTGCCCGTGTCGACGTAGTAGAGCGTGCGTGCGTCGTCCGTCCAGGCGAGCCCGTTGCTGATCGTCACGCCGGCGAGCACCCGCTCGAGCGGCGCCCCCGGCTCGAGCCGGTAGAGGGAGCCGCAGCCGGGGTCGGCGCCGTGCGCCATCGTCCCGAGCAGGCAGCGGCCGCGCGGGTCGCACTTGGCGTCGTTGCAGCGGACGGCGACCTCCGGCTCGGCGCCGTCGGCTTCGGCCCACGTGCCGAGCGGTTCCGGCTCGCCGTCCTCGCCGAGCAGCGCGGGGCCGTGCTCGAGCGAGACGAGCCAGCCCTCGCCGGGCTCGCGGCGCGGCAGGATCGCGCCGACGAGCCGCGACGGCCGGAGCGTGCGCGCCGCCCCGGTCGCGGGCGCGAGCGCGTGCGCGGCGCCGTTCAGGATGTCGACCCAGAAGATCTCGCCGGTGCGCGCGTCCCACATCGGCCCCTCGCCCAGCTCGCTGAGGCGGGAGTCGAGAACCTCGGGTGTCGCGGTCGCCGACATTCGTTCGGATTCCTAACGTACCTCTGCGGCGGGCGCAAGTTCGGAACGGGCGACGCGGAAGCCCGTGTGGCCGGTCGAGCTGTCGGGCGTGTTCCAGGTCCGCGCCGACACGCGATAGCGGTTGCAGTAGGAGTCGTGGCAGAGGTAGGAGCCGCCGCGGACGGCGCGCGCCGACTCTCCGACCGGGTCGGCGCACCACTCCCAGACGTTTCCGACCGCGTTGTAGAGGCCGAAGCCGTTCGGCTCGAACGAGCGGGCGGGCGCCGGGCCGCGGTGGCCGTCCTCGCCGGTGTCCTCGTCCGGGAAGGAGCCCTGCCAGATGTTGCAGCGCCAGCGGCCGCCGGGGCACAGCTCGTCGCCCCAGGGGTAGCGGCGGCCGGCGAGCCCACCGCGCGCGGCGTACTCCCACTCCGCCTCGGTCGGCAGACGCGCGCCGGCCCAGCCCGCGTAGGCCGCCGCGTCGTGCCAGGAGACGTGCACGACCGGACGATCCGGGATCGCCTCGCCGCCGGCCGGGCCCTCGGGCAGCCGCCAGCACGCGCCCTCGACCGCGACCCACCACGGCGCGTCGCCGCTCGTGCCGAGCACCGCGGCGCCGGCAGGCACGAAGCTCCGGAAGACGAACGACCAGCCGAAGCGCTCGGCGTCGGTCGCGTAGCCGCTCGCGGCGACGAAGGCGGCGAACTCCGCGTTCGTCACCGCGCAGGCGCCGATCGCGAAGGGCGCGACGGCGACCCGGCGCACCGGCCCCTCGCCGTCGCCCGGGACGCACTCCGGCCCCTCGGCGCCCATCAGGAACGCGCCGCCGGGCAGCGCGAGCAGCTCGCCGCCGGGCGCGCCGCGCCCGACCGGGGCCGGTGCGCCCGCTCGTGGGGCCGGCTCGCCGCCGCGGGAAGGGCTGCAGCAACCGCTCACGCCGGCGAGAGTACAGCGCCGCCGCCCGCACGCGTATATTTCGTAAGGAACATGACCAAACCCGCCCACAGCACCCGCGAGCGCTTCCTCGTCACCGGCGCCCTCGGCTGCATCGGCGCCTGGGTCGTGCGGCGCCTGCTCGACGAGGGCGTCGGCGTCGTCGTCTACGACCTCGGGACGAGCGACCACCGCCTGCGGCTCGTCCTCGACGACGGGCAGCTCGAGCGGCTCGTCCGGGTCGCGGGCGACATCACCTCGCTCGACCAGCTCGAGCGCACGCTCGACGGCGAGGAGATCACGAACGTCGTCCACCTCGCCGCGCTCCAGGTGCCGTTCTGCAAGGAGGCGCCGCCGCTCGGCGCCGCGGTCAACGTCGTCGGCACCGTCAACGTCTTCGAGGCGGTGAAGCGCCGCCGCGAGCGGATGGCCCCCGTCGTCTACGCCAGCTCCGCCGCGGTCTACGGGCCGGCGCGCACCGCCGGCACCGCGCCCGAGGAGACGCTCGAGTGGCCGGGCACCCACTACGGCGTCTACAAGGTCGCGAACGAGGGCAACGCACGCGTCTACTGGGCCGACGACGGCGTCGCGAGCATCGGCCTGCGGCCCTACGTCGTCTACGGCCCCGGCCGCGACCAGGGCGTCACCTCCTCGCCGACCGCGGCCATGCTCGCGGCGGCGCGCGGCGAGAGCTTCCACATCCCGTTCGGCGGCCGCACGCAGTTCCACTACGCGCCCGACGTCGCGGCCGCGCTGATCGCCGCGAGCCGCAGCGGCTACGAGGGCGCGCTCGTCGCCAACGTGCCCGCGCCCGCCGTCGAGATGCGCGACGTCGTCGCCGCGATCGAGGCGGCCGCGCCCGGCGCCGCGGTCGGCTTCGACGACGTGCAGCTCCCGTTCCCCGAGGAGCTGCAGGCCGACGCGCTCGAGGCCGCGATCGGCCCCGTCCGGGTGACGCCGCTCGCCGAGGGCGTCCGCGAGACCATCGAGCACTTCCGCGCGCGGGCGGCGGTGCCCGCGTGAGCGTCCTCGAGCCCCTGCCGCGGCGCGACGTCGAGCTGACGTCGAGCACGTTCGCGCAGCGCCGCGACGCGAACCGCCGCTACATCGGGAGCCTGCGCTCCGACAACCTGCTCCAGAACCACTACTTCGAGGCCGGCCTCTGGAACCCGCCGCACCTTCCCGAGGACGTGCACGGCGGCTGGGAGTCGCCGACCTGCGCGGTGCGCGGCCACTTCCTCGGCCACTGGCTCTCCGCCGCCGCCCACCACGACGCCGCCCGGCCCGACCCCGAGCTGCGCGGCAAGGCCGACCACGTCGTCGCCGAGCTGGCGCGCTGCCAGGCCGAGAACGGCGGCGAATGGGTCGCCTCGATCCCGGAGAAGTACCTGCACCGCCTCGCGCGCGGCAGCTTCGTCTGGGCGCCCGGCTACGTCGCGGGCAAGACGCTGATGGGGCTGCTCGAGATGGCGACCGTAGCGGGGAACGAGCAGGCGCTCGAGATCCTGCGGAACGCGGCGCGCTGGTACACGCGCTTCACCGGCTCGCTCTCGGAACGGGAGCTGGCCGACTTCCTCGACTACGAGCAGTGCAACATGCTCGAGAGCGTCGTCGAGCTGTACGCGCTCACCGGCGAGGAGGAGCACCTCGAGCTGGTGCGCCGCTACGACCGGCGCCGCCTCTTCGACGCGCTGCTCGCCGGCGACGACGTGCTCACGAACCGGCACGCGAACACGACGATCCCCGAGGTGGTCGGCGCCGCCCGCGCCTACGAGGTGACCGGCGAGTCGCGCTGGCGGGAGATCGTCGAGGCGTACTGGCGGCTCGCGGTGACCGAGCGCGGCAGCTTCGTCACCGGCTGCCAGACCTGCGGCGAGGTGTGGACGCCGCCGTTCACGTTCGCGCACCGGCTCGGCGACACGAACCAGGAGTTCTGCACCGTCTACAACATGATGCGGCTCGCCGAGTTCCTGCTCCGCTGGACGGGCGACGCCGGGTACGCGAACTACCGGGAGCTTGCGCTCCACAACGGCGTCCTCGCCCAGCAGCACGCCCAGACCGGCATGGTCGCCTACTACCTGCCGCTGCAGAGCGGGCTGCGCAAGACGTGGACGACGCCGACCGAGTCGTTCCCGTGCTGCCTCGGCACGATGGTGCAGGCGATCTCGCAGCTCGGCGGCGGGGCGTTCTACGAGCGGGACGGCGCGCTCGTCGTCGCGCAGCCGCTGCCGGCCGACGTCGCCTTCCGCGGCGCCCGGGTCGAGGTGCGCGGCACCGACGCCCTGCCCGGCCCCGGCCCGATGCTGCTGAACGCCGACGAGCCGTGGAGCCGCCCGAGCGACCGCCTCGTCGAGCTGCGGATCACGGCGCCCGGGCCGGTCTCGTTCCCGCTCGAGCTGCGCATCCCGGAGTGGCTGACCGGGCCGGCCCGGCTGACCGTCGGCGGGGAGACGCGGGAGCTGGGGACGGAGCCGGGCTTCCACCGGATCGAGCGGGAGTGGCGCGACGACGTCGTCCGGCTCGAGCTGCCGGCCGACCCGGTGACGGTGCCGCTGCCGGACCGCCCCGACACGGTCGCGTTCCGGGTCGGCCCGGTCGCGCTCGCGGGGCTCGTCGACGGCTGGCGCCGGCTGCACGGCGACCCCGCCGACGCCGGCTCGCTCGTCGAGCTGGGCGACGAGCGCGGCTGGGGCGCGTGGACGCCGCGCTACCGCACGCGCGGCCAGGAGCGCGACTTCCGGCTCGTCCCGCTCGCCGACGTCCTCGACGAGCCCTACGCGGTCTACTTCCCGGTCGGCGACTCGCCGAAGAACGGCTCGTCCGGCCGCGCGTAGCGGCGCGCGACGTCGAGGTCCAGCTCGACGCCGATCCCCGGCCCGTCCGGCAGCGCGACGTAACCGTCCTCGATCACCGGGCGGCCGAGCGTGACCAGCTCGTCGAAGAACGGGACGCTCGCGGCGTGCCACTCGAGCACGAGGAAGTTCGGGATCGAGGCGCAGACGTGCGCCGAGGCGAGCGTGCCGATCGGCCCCGAGATGTTGTGCGGCGCGAGCGGCCGGCTGTGGACGTCCGCGTAGGCGGCGATGCGGCGCACGTCGGAGAGCCCGCCGACCTTCTGGATGTCGGGGGCGTAGATGTCGACGCCGCCGAGGTCGACGAGCGCGGCGAAGTCGGCGAGCCGGTACATGTTCTCGCCGGTCGCGACCGGGGTGGAGGTGCGCGCCGAGAGCGACGCGACCGAACGCAGGTCCTGCGGCGGCGTCGGGTCCTCGAGCCAGAGGAGCGGCAGGTGCTCGAGCGCCTGCGCGAGCCGCAGCGCGTCGGCGGGGGCGTAGCGCCAGTGCAGGTCGAAGGCGACCTCGGCGGGCGCCGCGGCGGCGACGGCCGCCTCGGCGAGGGCGACCTGGCGCTCGAGCTGCGCCGAGGAGATCGTGCGCGCGTAGAGATCCTCGTTCGGGAGCAGCGGCAGGTCGAGGTCGAACTTGAGCGCGGTGAAGCCGCGCGCCGCCATCTCGCTCGCGCGCGTCGCGTACGCCTCCGGCAGGTACTCCTCCGTCCCGCCCGGCTCCCAGTGCACCTCCATCGCGTGCGACTGCTCCGGCGCCGGCCCCATCCACGGCAGGTGGCGGGAGACCAGCACCGAGGAGAGGCTCGTCAGCGCGTCGCCGGCGTGGCAGTCGGCGTAGACGCGGACGCGGTCGCGGAAGCGGCCGCCGAAGAGCCGCCAGAGCGGCACCTCGAGCGCGCGCGCGTTCAGGTCCCAGAGCGCCGCCTCGATCCCGGAGATCGCGTGGTAGACGGTGCCGCCGCCGGAGACGTGGGCGGTCGCGAGGTGGAGCGTCTGCACGAGCGGCTCGATCTGGCAGGGGTCCTTGCCCTCGAGCAGGACGCAGAGGTCGCGCACGGTCGCGGTCAGGCCGGGCGCGCAGAAGCACTCGCCGATCCCGGAGATTCCCTCGTCGGTGTCGACGCGGACGAGCGTCCAGTCGAAGTTCGCCTCGATGACCGCCGTCGTCACACTCGTGATCCGCATTCCTCGCCCTCTCCGTCAACTTTGTAAGTGGTCTGAACGTACCTCATTCGCCGCGGCGCTCCCAGCCCTCCTCGAAGAGCGAGAGCGTACGGCGCGTGCGGGGGTGCTCGGCGCACGCGTCGCGGTCGAGCCGGAGCCCGAGCCCCGGCGCGTCGGGGGCCCCGAAGCAGCCGTCCTCGCCGACCGCCGGGGCGGCGTCCACCAGCCCGGAGACCCAGGCGTCGGCGAAGTCGTTGAAGTGCTCGAGCACGGTCACGCCCGGGGTGGCGACGGCGAAGTGCACCATGGCCGCGGTCCCGACCGGCCCGCAGACGTTGTGCGGGGCGAGCGCGAGGTTGTACGCCTCCGCCCAGCCGGCGAGCTTCCGCATGCCGGTGAAGCCGCCGAAATGGGTCAGGTCGGCCTGGACGACGTCCACGACTCCCGCCTCGATCAGCTCGCGGAAGCCGGCCAGCTCGTGCACGCGCTCGCCGGTCGCGATCGGCAGCCGCGTGGCGGCGCGGACGCGCCGGAAGCCGCCGAGGTCGGTCGGGGGCACCGGCTCCTCCAGCCATTCGGGCGCGAACGGCTCCAGCTCGGCGGCGACCGCCGCGGCGACCGCGCCGGTGAAGCGGCCGTGCATCTCGATCATCAGTGCGACGTCCGGGCCGACCGCCTCGCGGACGGCGGCGACGATCCCGACCGCGCGGCGCAGCTCGGCCGGCGGCAGCTCGCGGCTGGCCGCGCCGAACGGGTCGAGCTTGAGGCCGCGGTAGCCGCGCGCGGTCACGCCGGCCGCCAGCTCGGCGATCGCGGCCGGGTCGCGCTCGGCCTGGTACCAGCCGTTCGCGTACGCGGGCACCCGCTCGCGGAAACCGCCGCCGAGGAGCTGCCAGACCGGCCGCCCCAGCTCCTGGCCGATCAGGTCCCAGCAGGCGGTGTCGAAGGCGGCGAGTGCCGACTGCACCACCTCGCCCGGCCGGCCGTAGTCCGCGAAGCCGATCTGCCAGGCGAGGCGCTCGACGTCGAACGGGTCGCTGTCGACCACGTAGCGGCTCCCCAGCTCGTGGATGCAGGCGAGCAGCGTGTCGGTCTTGTTGACCATCCGCACCTCGGCGAGGCCGCGCCGGCCGTCGTCCGCGACCAGCTCGACGAAGGTCAGCTCGCGCCATGGTGTCCCGACGACCGTCGTCACGATCTCGCGGATGCGCATCGGCCGTGAAGCTACCAGACTTCGGGAGGTTTGTAATATATCCTGTCGAATTGTGGGCGACCTTCCCGCCGACTATCTCGAGCGCGTCTACGCGGGCGTGCTCGGGAAGGCGATCGGCGTCTACCTGGGCCGCCCCGTCGAGGGCTGGTCGAACGAGCGGATCGAGCGCGAGCTGGGCGAGGTCGGCTACTACGTCCACGACCGCGTCGGCGCGCCGCTCGTCGTCACCGACGACGACCTGACCGGCACCTTCACCTTCCTGCGCGCGCTCCCGGACAACGGGAACGACGCGGCGATCCCGGCCACCCTGATCGGCGAGACCTGGCTCGACTACGTCGTGGAGGGCCGCACCGTGCTCTGGTGGGGCGGGCTCGGCTGCTCGACCGAGCACACCGCCTACCTGCGCCTCAAGCACGGGATCGAAGCGCCGCGCAGCGGCTCGCGCGAGCTGAACGGCGACGTCGTCGCGGAGCAGATCGGGGCGGAGATCTTCGTCGACGGCTGGGCGCTCGTCGCCCCCGGCGATCCGGAGCTGGCGGCCGACCTCGCGCGGCGGGCGGCGAGCGTCAGCCACGACGGCGAGGCGGTGCACGCCGCGTGCACGATCGCAGCGATGGAGGCGCACGCGTTCGTCGAACCCGACCTCGACCGGCTCGTCGAGACCGCGCTCGCGTTCGCGCCGCCCTCGTCCACCGTGCGCCGGCTGCTCGAGGACGCCCGCGACTGGCGGAGCGCCGACCCCGACTGGCGCGGCGGCTTCGCGCGCCTGCAGGCGGCGTATCCGGACGACGGCTTCGGCGGCACCTGCCACGTCCTCCCGAACTACGGCCGCATCCTCCTCGGCCTCCTCTACGGGGACGGCGACTTCGGCCGCTCGCTCGCGATCGTCAACACCGCCGGCTTCGACACGGACTGCAACTCCGGCAACCTCGGCTGCCTGCTCGGGATCCGCGGCGGCCTCGCCGCCTTCGCGGGCGGGCGCGACTGGCGCGGGCCGGTCGCCGACCGGCTGCTCCTGCCGACGGCCGACGGCGGCCGCGCCGTCACGGACGCGCTCCAGGAGGCGGTCCGCGTCGCGGCCGTCGGCGCGGCGCTCGCCGGTCGCGACGCGCCGGCCCCCGGCGGCGGCGCACGCTACAGCTTCGCCTTCCCGGGTGCCGTGCAGGGCTTCGAGACGACGAGCGGCGACGCCCGCCTCGCGAACCCCGACGGGCGGGGGCTCGAGCTCCGGCTCGGGAGCGAGCCCGCCGAGGCGACCACCGACACGTTCGTCACGCCGAGGAACCGCGAGCAGCCCGGCTACGCGCTCGTCGCCTCCCCCTCACTCCATCCCGGCCAGACGGTGACCGCCGACCTCGCGGCGCCCGCGACGAACCCCGGCGCCGTCCACTGCGGGCTCGTGCTGCGGCGCTACGACGGCGACGACGAGCTCGTCGCGCTGTACGGCCCGGACGCGACCCTCACGCCCGGCGAGCGGCGCAGCCTCTCCTGGCGCGTCCCCGACCTCGGCGGGCAGCCGGTCGCCGCGGTCGGGCTGCGGACCGGCCCCGCTCCCGGCTCGTCCGTCCTGCTCGAGCGCCTGACCTGGGACGGCGAGCCGCGCGCGCGGCTCGGGCGGCCGGCGGAAGGCGGCTCGCTGTGGCGCTCGGCGTGGGTCGACGCGGTGGACGAGGTGAACCCGCTCTGGCCCGAGCCGTACCGCCTCGTCCAGAACGAGGGCCGCGGCCTGCTGATCCAGGGCGCGCGCGAGTGGTGCGACTATGCGGTCGACGCGCGGCTCGTGCCGCACCTGGCGCGCGCGTTCGGCGTCGCCGTGCGCGTGCAGGGGCTCCGCCGCTGCTACGCGCTCCTGCTCACCGACGAGCAGACCGTCCGTCTGGTCGCGGTTCTTCGCGGCGAGACCGTCCTGGCCGAGGCGCCGTACGCCTGGTCGCTCGGCGGCGAGCAGGTCTTCCGGCTGGAGGCGCGCGGTGGCACGCTCCGCGGCAGGGTGGGCGAGGTCGAGCTGACCGCGGAGGACGCCGCGCTGGACGGCGGCGCGTGCGCGCTCGTGGTGGAGGAGGGTTCCGTGTCGTGCCTGGACGTCGGCGTCGAGCCGGCCGAGTGAGGAGGCGAGGATGGCGAAGGTCGGTCTACTGACGGTCTCCGACGGGCGCGCGTCGGTGCACGGGCAGATCGCGTCGTTCGCGGAGGAGGTCGAGAGCCGGATCGCGGCCGCGCTCGCGACGTCCGGCCACGAGGTCGTCCGCGCGCGCGAGCCGGTCTGGACGAACGAGCTGGCCGTCTCGGAGGCGCGCCGCCTCGCCGACGCCAGACCGGCGCTCACGATCGTGAACATCCCGGTCTGGGCGTTCCCGCACTTCACGATGCGCGCCGCGCGCGAGCTGCCCGGGCCGCTGCTGCTCTTCTCGAACGTCGATCCCGCCTACCCCGGGATGGTCGGGATGCTCGCCGCCGCCGGCGCGCTCGACCAGATCGGCCGCACCTACGCGCGGGCGTGGGGCGACGTCGGCGACCCGGCGGTGATCGCGCGCCTCGACGCGCTCGTGCGCGCGGGCGCGGCCGTCGAGAGCCTCCGCGGCGCGACCTTCGGCCGCATCGGCGGCCGGCCGATGGGGATGTACACGGCGGTCTCGAACCCGGATCGCTGGCTCGACCAGTTCGGCGTCGAC
Organism: Gaiellaceae bacterium; assembly: GCA_035688315.1. Classification (GTDB taxonomy): domain Bacteria; phylum Actinomycetota; class Thermoleophilia; order Gaiellales; family Gaiellaceae; genus Palsa-739. The sequence continues at coordinate 11,539 of DASSND010000012.1, forward strand.
GTCGAGGAGATCGACCAGTGGGAGCTGGTGCGTCGCGCCGAGGCGGTCGATCCCGCCCTCGCTCGCGGCGGCCGGGAGTGGCTCGAGCGGCACGCGGCCGGCGTCCACTACGACGGCGAGCGCCTGACCCCGGAGCTGCTCGAGCGCCAGATCCGCTCCTACTACGCGCTGCGCTCGCTCGTCGACGACTGGAACCTCGACTTCTGCGGGATCAAGGGCCAGCCCGAGCTGACCGACAACTTCGCGACGACGGACGTGGCGGAGGCGTTCCTCAACGACCCGTACGACTGGGACGGGCCGAAGCCGTCGATCGTCTGCTCGACCGAGGCGGACATGGACGCCGCGCTGACGATGCGGATCCTCGCGACGCTCTCCGGCACGCCCGCCCTCTTCGCCGACGTGCGCCACCACCACGCCGACCTCGACGTCTGGGACCTCTGCAACTCGGGCCAGCATGCGACGTGGTTCGCGGCGCGCAGCGACGACCCGGCCGAGAACCTGCGCCACGTCCACCTCTACCCGGAGGAGTTCTACTTCCCGGCGGGCGGCGCGTCGATCCACCACCTCGCCGCCCCCGGCGAGTTCACGTTCGCGCGGCTGACGCGGCTCGGCCCGCGCTACCGGCTGCACGTCCTGCGCGGCTCGCTCGTCCGCTTCGACGACGAGACGAACGAGCGGCTGATGCGCGCCTCCACCTACGTCTGGCCGCACGCGTTCGCGCGCCTCGACGCCCCGGCGGAGGAGATCCTCGGCCGCTACGGCTCGAACCACGTCCACGCGGTGCCGGGCGACCACGTCGAGTCGCTCCGCCACGTCTGCCGCTTGCTCGACGTCGACTTCGACGGCTTCGGCGGGCTGTGACGGGCCCGTCGGTCCTCGGGATCGACGTCGGCACCTCGGCGACGAAGGCGGTGCTCGCCGCCCCGGACGGCACCGTGCTGCGGCAGGCGCGGCGGGCGCACGGGCTCTCGCTGCCGCGGCCGGGCTGGGTCGAGCACGACGCGGAGGCGGTGTGGTGGGAGGAGACGCGGTCGCTCTGCGCCGAGCTGGCTCCCGGGGCGCCCGGGCTCGCCGCGGTCTGCGTCAGCGGGATCGGGCCGTGCCTGCTTCCCTGCGACGGGGCGCTGCGGCCGCTGCGGCCCGCGATCCTCTACGGCGTCGACACGCGCGCGGAGGCCGAGATCGCCGAGCTGGAGGAGCGCTACGGCGCCGGGGCGATCCTCGCGCGCGGCGGCTCGGCTCTTTCCTCCCAGGCGGTCGGCCCGAAGCTCCTCTGGCTGCGCCGGCACGAGCCCGAGGTGTGGGAGCGCACCGCGTCGTGGCACACGGCCGCCTCGTTCGTCGCGGCGCGCCTCTGCGGCGAGGTCGCGCTCGACCGGCACTCGGCGAGCCAGTGCGACCCGCTCTGGGACCGGGCCGCCGGCGGCTGGGCCGAGGACTGGGCGGCCGAGATCGCGCCTGGCGTGCCGCTGCCGCGCCTGGTGCGGCCGGGCGAGCCGGTCGGCGCGGTCACCGCCGAGGCGAGCGCCGCGACCGGGCTTCCGGCCGGGCTGCCGGTCGTCTCGGGCACGGTGGACGCCTGGGCGGAGGCCTTCGGCGCCGGCGTGCGCCGGCCGGGCGAGCTGATGCTGATGTACGGCTCGACGATGTTCGTCGTCCAGGTGGTCGCCGAGCCGCGGCCCGACCCGCTGCTCTGGCTGACCGAGGGCGTCGAGCCGGGCCTGCCGACGCTCGCCGCGGGCATGTCCACGAGCGGCTCGCTGACGGAGTGGCTGCGCGAGCTGGTCGGCGGCCCGCCCTGGGAGGAGCTGCTCGCCGAGGCGGCCGCCGTCCCGCCCGGCTCGCGGGGGCTGCTCGTGCTCCCCTACTTCGCCGGCGAGCGGACTCCGGTCTACGACCCGGACGCGCGCGGCGTCGTCGCCGGCCTGACGCTCGCGCACGGCCGCGGCGAGCTGCTGCGCGCGGTCTACGAGTCGATCGGCTGCGGCGTCCGCCAGATCCTCGCGCTGCTCGCCGCCGCCGCGGCGCCAGCCGCACGGGTGGTCGCGGTCGGCGGCGGCGTCCAGGGCGACCTCTGGCCGCAGATCGTCTCGGACGTGAGCGGCCGCGCGCAGGAGGTGCCGCGCGAGACCGTCGGCGCGAGCTACGGCAGCGCGCTCCTGGCCGCGATCGGGGCGGGGCTCGTCCCGCCCGAGACCGACTGGGCGCGGGTCGACCGGGTCGTCGAGCCGCGCGCGGAGACCGGCCCGCTCTACGACGCGCTCTTCGAGCGCTACGAGCAGCTCTACCCGGCGACCGCCGCGATCGTCCACGGCCTGGCAGCCGCGGGCGGGTAGCGTCGTCAGGAGGGGACGACGACGACCTTGAGGTGGTCGGCGGGGTTCGCGAGCAGCTCGTCGAACGCCTCGACGACGCGCTCCAGGGGCACGACGTCGCTGACGATCCCGCTGGTGTCGATCGCGCCCGCGTCGAGCAGCCGCACGGCCTCGGCGAAGTCGGTGTCGTGGCAGTGCGAGAGCGACGCGATCAGCTCCTTCTCGGCCATCAGCAGCTCCACCATCGGGATCCCGATCTCGGCGTTCGAGACGCCGAGCAGCACCGTGCGCCCGCCCCGGCCCGCGAGCCCGACGGCCGCGCGAAGGGCGTCGGCGTTTCCCGCCGCCTCGACGGTGACGTCGAACCCGGCGCCTCCGGTCAGCTCCGCGGCGGCGGCGAGCGCGTCGGCCGGGTCGACCGCCGCGTCGGCGCCGTGCTCGAGGGCGAGCCGCCGCCGGGGCTCGTGGCGGTCGACGACGAGCACGGTCTCCGCTCCGGCGGCGCGCGCGGTCTGCGCGACGAGCAGCCCGATCGTGCCGGCGCCGACGACGCCCACGGTGGAGCCCGGTGCGATCCGTCCGCGCCGCGCCGCGCGGACGGCGACCGAGAGCGGCTCGGCGAGCGCCGCCGTCTCCGCCTCGACGTGGCCGCCGTACGGGATGCACGTGTACGCGGGGGCGAGCATCCACTCGGCGAGGCCGCCGTCGCCCATCAGCCCGAGCGAGCCGAGCCGCTCGCAGAGCTGGTAGTCGCCGCGCACGCAGCAGCGGCAGGTGCCGCAGACGACGTTCCCCTCCACCGCGACGCGCGTCCCGGGCTCGAGCGCGACGTCCGCGGCGGCCTGCTCGACGACCCCGACCGTCTCGTGTCCGAGCGTCAGCGGCGGCAGCGCGCCGGTCAGCGGGTGGCGCTCGGTGGGGATCAGCACCGGGCCGCCGGTGTACTCCTCGAGGTCGGTGCCGCAGATCCCGCAGGCGGCGACGCGCACCTTCACCCACCCGGGAGGCGGCGCGTCCGGCTCGGGAATCTCGTCGACCCGGATGTCCCGGCGTCCGTGCCAGCGGGCGGCAAGCAAGGTTCGATCATGACACGTACGAACCGTTCCGTCTCAACACAGTTGCGGGCGCGACCGCGGCTCGGTAGGTTCGGCACGGTTCCTTACGATGCCGTCATGACCGCCGATCGCGTCACCGTCCGCCTCGCCGACCGCCCGCTCGCGGACGTCTCGCCGTACCTGTTCTCGGCGCTGACCGAGCACTTCGGCCGGGGCATCTACGGCGGCATCTGGGACCAGGAGCGCGACGTCGCGCGCGCGGACGTCCGCGCCGCCGTCCAGGCGCACGGCTACACGATGTTCCGCTACCCGGGCGGCTGCTTCTCGGACTGGTACCACTGGCGCGACGGCGTCGGCCCGAAGGCCGAGCGGCCGACGCACCCGACGCAGTTCTGGACGGCCCTCGACCTCGGCGACTTCCCGCCGACGCCCCTGGGCGAGCGCCTGGGCGAGAACGCCGGCGCCGCCTTCGGCCCGCCAGAGACGAACGCGTTCGGGACGGACGAGTTCCTCCAGTACTGCCTCGACACCGGGGTGGAGCCGCTGCTCGTGGCGAACTTCGGCACCGGCGACCCGGAGGAGGCGGCCGCCTGGGTGCGCTACACGAACGTCGAGCGCTCCTCGCCGCGGCCGGTGCGCCACTGGGGCATCGGCAACGAGGTCTACGGCTCGTGGGAGCTGGGCTCCTGCAGCGCCGAGGAGTACGCCACGCGGTTCCGCGAGTTCTCGCGCGCGATGCGGGCCGTCGACCCCGACATCGAGCTGGTCGCCGTCGGCCTGGTCGGCACCGCCGCCGAGGCGGACGAGTGGAACCGCACCGTGGTCGAGATCGCGGGCGACGACATCGACGCGCTCTCCCTCCACTGGTATTTCCCGGGGCCGTGGATCGGCCGGCCGCTGCGGGACGACGAGGGCGACCACCTGCAGCTCGCGGCGGCGCCCGACGCGCTCGGCCGGATGATCGACTCCGTGACGCGGTGCGTCGACGCGGCCGCCGGGCCGGGGCGGAAGATCTCGATCGCCCTCGACGAGTGGAGCATCTGGGCGACGATCGACGACTGGCTGGAGGCGAACGCGCGGCTCGCCGACGGCGTCTTCTTCGCGGGCTGTTACAACCGGATGATCGAGCGTGCCGATCGCGTCTCGATGGCGATGATCAGCCACCTCGTGAACTGCATGGGGCCGATCCAGACGCGCGGCGACCGGCACTTCGTCACCGCCAGCTATCTGATCGGCTCGCTCTACCGGCACGCCTTCCGGCGCGAGGCCGTCCCGGTCGAGCTGGAGTGCGACACGTTCGCCGTCCCCGACTTCGCCGACACGCCGACCGCCGACCCGCACGTCGCGGTCTTCGCCGAGGGCGAGGTGTCGAGCGGCCTCGCCCGGGTCGCCGACGCGTCCGCGACCCGCGACGAGCACGGCGCGACCGTGTTCCTCTGCAACCGCGTGCTCGACCGGGCGCTCGAGTTCGAGGTCTCGGGCCTCCCGGCCGGCTCGCGCGCCCGCTTCCGCTACCTCGGCGGCCCCGACCCGTTCGCGGCGAACGACGTCGACCACCCGGACACGCTCGGCTTCCGCGAGCTGCCGGTCGAGGTCACGAGCGCCGGGACCTGCACGCTCAGCATCCCGCCGGCGACCGCCGGCGCGCTGATCGCGGACGCGTAGCGAGAGGCTCGACGTGGAATCGGCGCCCGTTCGGGGCCGCCTCTCGAACCCTCCTAGACCACTTCGAGCGCGTTCGCGTCCGGGAGCGCCGGGAAGGGGGCGTGCGGCTCGGTCTGGTACCAGAACGCGGTCGAGGCGACGTCGTCGCGGAGCGGCAGGTAGCGCGGCCTGCCGCCGATCGGCGAGCGCCAGCCGAGCGCCTGCACGGTGACGCGCAGGTCCTCGTCGAAGCGGATCGGGTCCGGGACGTGCCAGCGGTACATGCCGAAGCGGAGCTGCGAGCGCTCGTGCGCGTCCGGCAGGAGCACCTGCGGCATCCCGAGGTACGGCGTCGTGAACGCGGCGTAGCCCCCGCCGCCCGGCTTCCCGAAGCCCCACGCGCCGCCGAAGTAGTCCTCGGTGCCGGTCCCGCAGATCGTCGGCCAGTCGCGGTCGCCGTCGAGGAAGAACTTGAGCTCGCCCTCGCCCCACCAGCCGCTCGAGTTCGAGCCCCAGGCGAGGTAGGTGCCGACGTAGTGGCCGCGGCCGGCGACGCCGTCCAGGAGCGTGTGCGGCTCCCGGTCGGCGACGGGGTTGCTCCGGCGCCACTGGCAGTGGAGGTAGGCGGCGTCGTCGGGGACGTCCTGCTGCGACCAGGTGAGCTGGTAGAAGAGCGCCGGCAGCGGCTCGTCGACGAGGTTCTCGACCGTGATCCGCGCCCGCTCGCGGAACGGCATCGCCCAGTAGCTGTTGAAGCCGCCGCTCGGGTTGACGGCGACCGGGATCGAGGCGACGTCGCAGTGGACGCCCCAGCCGTTGCAGAAGAAGTCGCCGACCGGCACCTCGATCGACGGCTCCTCCTCGCGGTCCCAGTACGCGCGGAGGACGGCGCGCCGCCAGAAGCTCGGGAAGAGCGTCAGCCAGATGTGCTGGACGACGCCGGGGCCCTCGAGGTCGGCGAGCGTGATCGTCGAGCAGGCCGGGATCTCGACGAACGGGTTGACCTTCCAGCCCTGGCCGAGCTCGCGGGCCGCCTCGGCGCCCGTCCCCTCGGTCGCGCGGCCGCCGCCGCCCTTCGCGCCGTCCGGGTTCTCGGCGCTGAGCGAGCGCGTGCGGGCGTCGACGAGGAGCGAGAGCGCCTGCAGCTGCGAGGTCGCGAACGCGTCCACGCCGCTAGTAGACCGCGCGGCCGCCGGAGATGTCGTACACGGCGCCGGTCGAGAAGGAGCACTCCTCGCTCGCGAGCCAGCAGACGAGCGCCGCGACCTCGTCCGCCTTGCCCATGCGCCCCATGGGGATCCGCTGCAGCATGTACTCGACATGCTCGTCGGACACCCCCTCGAGGATCGGCGTCTCGATCACCGCCGGCGCGACGCAGTTGACGAGCACGCCGGTCTGCGCGACGTCCTTGCCGATCGCCTTCGTCAGCGCGATCACGCCCGCCTTCGCGGCCGAGTAGGCGCCCGCCATCGGGTTGCCCTCCTTGCCTGCGATCGACGCGACGTTCACGATCCGTCCGTACCCGCGCTCGATCATCCCGGGCAGGACGGCGCGGTTGCAGAAGAAGACTCCGTCGAGGTCGATCGCAATCACACGCCGCCACTCCTCGTCGCTCACGTCCACGGTCGAGAGCGACCGGCCCGGAATCCCGGCCGAGCACACGAGCACCTCGAGCGGCCCGAGCTCGGCCTCGGCGCGCGCGACCGCCGCGTCGACGTCGCGCGAGTCGGTGACGTCGCCCGCGACCGCGAGCACGCCGTCCGGCGCCTCGCCGGAGAGGTCGAACGACGCGACCTTCGCGCCCCGCGCGGCGAGACGCGCCGCGACCGCGGCGCCGATCCCGCTCGCGCCGCCGGTCACGAGCGCCGCTCCGGAGCCGTCCCGCATCGTTATGAACCCTAACAAACCTGTCGACGCCGACTAACCTGCGGAACCGGGAAATGCGGATCGCGCTCTTCACCACGTGCCTCGGGGACACGCTCTTCCCCGAGGCGGCACTCGCGACGGCGACGGTCCTCGAGCGGCTCGGCCACGAGGTCGTCTTCCCGGAGGAGCAGACCTGCTGCGGCCAGCTGCACGCGAACAGCGGCTACGCGCGCGAGGCGGCCCGACTCGGCCGCCGCTTCGAGCGGGTCTTCGCCGGCTTCGACGCGGTCGTCGCGCCCTCGTCCTCCTGCGTGGCGAGCGTCCGGGAGCGGCTCGGCGCGGACGACGTCTACGAGCTGTCGGAGTTCCTCGTCCGCCGGCTCGAGGTCGAGGACGTGGGCGCGCGCTTCCCGGCGCGCGTCGCCTACCACCCGAGCTGCCACTCGCTCCGCGCCGCCCGCGTCGGCGACGCGCCCGAGCGGCTGCTGCGGAACGTCCGCGAGCTCGAGCTGGTCGAGCTGCCGCGCGCCGACGAGTGCTGCGGCTTCGGCGGGACGTTCGCGCTCAAGAACGCGGAGACGTCGTCCGCGATGCTGGCCGACAAGTGCGACGCGCTGGCCGCGTCCGGCGCCGAGGTGTGCACCGCCGTCGACGGCTCGTGCCTGCTCCAGATCGACGGCGGCCTCTCGCGCCGGGGCGACGCCGTCCGCACCGTCCACCTCGCCGAGATCCTGGCCGCGACGTGAGCGGCTTCCCCCAGGCGGCGCGCCCCGAGCTGGCGAACCTGCAGCTGCGGGCGAACCTGCGCAACGCGACCGACACGATCCGGGCGAAGCGGGCGCGCGCGGTCGCCGAGCTGCCGGACTGGCAGGAGCTGCGGGCGGCGGCGGCTGCGATCAAGGACGAGGTGCTCGCCGACCTCGGCGGCCACCTGGAGCGCTTCGAGGCGGCGTTCGAGGCCGCCGGCGGGCAGGTGCACTGGGCGCGCGACGCGGCCGAGGCCGGGCGGGTCGTCGCCGGGATCGCGACCGCGCACGGCGTGCGGGAGGTCGTGAAGGTCAAGTCGCTGACGACCGACGAGATCGAGCTCAACGCCGCGCTCGCGGAGGCGGGCGTCCACGCGCTCGAGACCGACTTCGCGGAGCTGATCCTGCAGCTCGACGGCGACTGGCCGTCGCACATCCTCGTGCCGGCGATCCACCGCAACCGCGCCGAGATCCGCGACCTCTTCGCCCGGACGATCGCCCCCGGGCTCGGCTCCGACGACCCGGCCGAGCTCGCCGAGGCGGCACGCGTGCACCTGCGCGAGCGCTTCCTCGACGCCCGGGTCGGCGTCAGCGGCGCGAACTTCGCGGTCGCCGAGACCGGCACGCTCTGCGTCGTCGAGTCCGAGGGGAACGGCCGCATGTGCACGACGCTGCCGCCGGTGCTCGTGACCGTCGTCGGGATCGAGAAGCTCGTGCCGAGGTTCGCCGACCTCGAGGTGTTCCTCCAGCTCCTCCCCCGCTCCGCGACCGGCGAGCGGATGAACCCGTACACCTCGCTCTGGACGGGCGTCGCGGACGGCGACGGGCCGCAGGAGCTGCACGTGGTGCTGCTCGACAACGGTCGCACGCGCGTCCTCGCCGACGAGGTCGGCCGCCAGGCGCTCCGCTGCATCCGCTGCAGCGCCTGCCTCAACGTCTGCCCGGTCTACACGCGCACCGGCGGCCACGCGTACGAGTCCGTCTACCCGGGGCCGATCGGCGCGATCCTGACGCCGCAGCTGCGCGGGATCGAGCACGCACCGTCGCTGCCGTTCGCGTCGAGCCTGTGCGGCGCCTGCTACGAGGTCTGCCCCGTCGCGATCGACATTCCGAGCGTCCTGCTCCACCTGCGCGCGAAGGCGGTCGACGCGAAGGCGGCCCGGGTGGAGCGCCTCGCGATGCGGGCGCTCGCCTGGGTCTTCTCCGGCCGGCGCCGCTTCGAGCTCGCGCAGCGCGCGCTCGCGCCGCTCGCCCGGAAGCGGCGGCTGCGCCGGCTGCCGCCGCCGCTCTCGGCGTGGACGAGGACGCGCGACCTGAAGGCGCCGGCCTCGCCGCCCTTCCGCGTCCGCTGGCGGAGGCGCGGCCGGTGAGCGAGGCGCGCGCGGAGATCCTGCGCCGGGTCGCGGCGGCGACCCGCGGCGCTGCCGGGCCGGAAGGCGCGCGGCCCGCGTACCGCCGCACGCTCGGACTCGGGCCGGACGAGCTCGTCGAGCGCTTCTGCGAGCGGGCGCGCGACTACCGCGCCGAGCTGCACCGGGTCGCCGCGGCGGACGTGGCCGGCGCGGTCGCGGCGGTCTGCCGCGAGCGCGGCGTCACGCGGCTCGTCGCGCCGGCGGGGCTGCCGCCCGCGTGGCGGCCGGACGGCGTCGAGCTCGTGGCCGACGAGCCGCCGCTCGCGCCGCGCGAGCTCGACCTAATCGGCGGCGCGCTCACGGGCTGCACGCTGGCGGTGGCGGAGTCGGGCACGGTCGTCCTCGCCGGCTCGCCGCACGAGGGCCGGCGCGCGCTGACGCTCGTCCCCGACCTCCACGTCTGCGTCGTCGAGGAGGCGCGCGTCGTCGGCCTCCTGCCCGAGGCGCTCGAGCTGCTCGAGCGCGAGGGGCTCGAACGGCGGCCGCTGACCTTCGTCTCCGGCCCCTCGGCCACCTCGGACATCGAGCTGAGCCGGGTCGAGGGCGTGCACGGCCCGCGCGACCTCGTGCTCGTCGTCGCGGCCCGCGCTTGACTTTGCCTCGCAAAGTACGCTAGCTTTGTGATGCAAAGTCAGCGAGAGCGGGAGGCGGACATGAGCGAGCGATTCGACACGTTCGGACCTCCGCCGCCGGGGTACGGCGGCGAGCCCGACTGGGACGCCGAGGCGGGCGCGCCCGACGAGCCCTCCGAGCTCGACCCTCGCGACGCGGCGGCGCTGCTCGCGCGGACGGCGAGCCGGGCCGAGCGCGCGTTCGACCTGCGGCCGACGTTCCTCTTCTTCGCGGCGGCGGCGACGGTGCTCGTCGCCTACGGCGCCGTCTGGCTGTCGGTGCGGAACCAGCATCCCTACTCCGGACCGAGCGGCACGGCGCTCGGCGTGCTCTACGGCGTCGTCGCGGCCTGGGCGCTGCTCAACGTCGTCGTCCTGCGGCGCGCGCTCGCCGGGCGGTCGTCGCCGCGACGGCCGCTCGAAGCGCTCACCTTCGCGGCGATCTGGATCTGCGTCTACGTCTTCCAGGAAGCGCTCCACCACGCCGACCCGAGTCACGCGATCGCCTACGGCGTCTGGGCGGCCGCCGCGCCGCTGCTCGTCGTCGGCGCCGCCGCCGCCGGCTACGAGGCCGCGCGCGGGCGTCGGACCTCCGCCGGCCTCGCCGTCGCGGTCGTCGTCCTCGCGGCGATCGGCTCCTTCGCCGGCCCGGCGGACGTCTGGGGGGTGATCGCCGTCGGCTTCTGCGGCCTCCTCGTCCTCGGCGGCGCGGCGCAGCTGTGGCAGCGCCGCGCCGCGGCCTGACGCCGATGGCCGTCGAGGAGCTCGACCCGCTGATCCACGTCCCCGCGCGGCTCCGCATCGTCGCGACGCTCGCCGCCCTGCCCGAGGGCGAGGGCCTCGCGTTCACGCGCCTGCAGGAGCTGAACGCGCTGACGCCCGGGAACCTGATCACGCACCTGCGCAAGCTCGAGGAGGCCGGCTACGTCGAGACCGAGAAGACCGGCACCGGGCAGGCGTCGCGGACGACCGCCGCGCTCACCGTGCGCGGGCGCGGCGCGCTCGAGCGCTACACGGCCGCGCTGCGAGGCCTGATCGGCGGGCTCTGAGCCGGTAGCGTCCGCGGCGTGGCGCGCTTCGTCGTCGACTGCGGGACGCTGCTCCGGATCGCCGCCGGCGAGCTCGAGGTCGCGCCCGAGCACCGGCTCGTCGCGCCGACGCTCGTCCGCTCGCAGGCGCTCTCGGCGCTCTACGAGGCGGCGCGCCGAGGCGAGATCACCGCGGCCGAGGGGCGCGAGCGCGTGCTGCGGATCAACTCGCTGAAGGTGCGCTTCCTCGGCGACAAGGTGCTGCAGGCGACGGCGTGGAAGGTGGCGGAGGAGCTCGGCTGGGAGACGACCTACGACGCCGAGTACGTCGCGTTGACGCGGCTCCAGGCGGACGCCCTCGTCACCGCCGACCCGGAGCTCGCGCGGGCGGCCTCCCGCCTCGTCGCGATCGCGCCGGCCGACGCGCTGCGCGGTTCCTAGCCCGCTCCGAGCGGACTCACAGCGGTTTCGCAGCTTCCCGCCGCACCCTGGCTCGAGACCATCCCTCGAGCACAAGGAGCATGCGTGGACAGCAACGAGATCCGCCGGCGGCTCGGCGCCGGCTCGAAGACCGCCTCGCTCGTCGCGGCGGGCGCGATCGCGGGCGGCGGCGCCGTCTTCGCCCTCGGGCACGGCTCGGGCTCGACTCCCGCGGCCGCGGCGGCGCGCGCGGACGGCGGCGGCTTCCCCGGCCAGGGCGGCGGCCTCCCGGGCCGCGGCGTCGCGGGCGAGCGGCGCCTGCAGGGCACGGTGACCGCCACGACCGGCTCCTCGATCACGGTCGAGACGTCGAGCGGCGCCGCCACCTACACGGTCGACGCGGCGACCGAGATCGTCCGGAACGGCGAGCGGGCGACGCTCGCGGACGTCCGGGTCGGCGACCCGGTGCTCGTGCACGTGTACCCCGGCTCGAACGGGCGGCTGCTCGTCGAGCGGATCCTCGCGGGGACGATGCCGAGCGGTCCCGGCGGCGGCTTCGGCCCTCCCGGCGGCGCGACGACCTGAGCGCCCGGGTCGGGCGGGCTAACGCGCGTGGCCCGAGATCCGGACGTGGACGAGGCGCGGCTCGCCGGCGGCGAGCGCCTCGCCCACCGCGTCCGCGAGTTCGTCCGCGCCCTCGACGCTCCGCCCGGCGACGCCGAGCGAGCCGGCGAGTGCGACGAAGTCGAGATCCGGCTCGCCGACGTCGAGGCCGACGTAGCGGCCGGTGCGCGCCGAGGCGCCCTCCATGCGGTCGAGGCCGTGCTTGAGGATCCGGTACTCGCGGTTGTCGAGGACGACGGCGACGACGGGGACGCCGTGCCGGGCGGCCGTCCAGAGCGCCTGCGGCGCGTACATGGTCGAGCCGTCGCCGACGAGCGCGACGACCGGCCGCTCGGGCCGCGCGAGCTTGACGCCGACGGCGGCCCCGAGACCCCAGCCGAGCGCCCCGGCGCCGCACCAGAGGAACGAGAGCGGGTCGCGGCCCGGGTGGAGCGCCCGCGTGAACGGGCTCGCGGTCACCGACTCGTCCACGAGCACACCGTCCTCGGGCAGGCGCGAGCAGACCGCCGCGACCGCGGCCGCCGGCGAGATCGGCCGCCCGCTGCGGCCCTGCTCGACCTGCTCGGCGAGCTTCTTCGCGGCCGCGTCCCGGTGCTCGCGGCCGGCGGCGATCGCGCGCTCCCGCCGCTCCTCGGGCACGCGGCCGTGGAGCGCCTCGGCGAGCGCGGCGGCTGCGCCGGCGGGGTCGCCCGCGACGCCGAGCGCGACCGGGTGCGTGCGCCCGAGCTGCGCGGGCTCCGGGTGCACCTGCAGCAGCTCGACGCCCGGCGGCACGGCGCTCCCGGGCGTGTACGGGTAGACGTAGAAGGCGGGCGCGCCGAGCAGGAGGACGCGGTCGAAGCCGGCGAGCGTCTCCGCGATCCCGGCGGCGTTGTTCGGGAGCGGCCCGCGGAAGAGCGGGTGCGCGAGCGGGAAGACGTTGCGGCTGCAGAGCGGCGCGGCGAAGACGGGTGCGCCGAGCGTCTCGGCGAGCTCGGCCGCCGGCGCGAGGCCGTCCGCGCGGGCGAGCGCGTCGCCGCAGACGAGCGCGGGCCGCTCCGCCGCCGCGAGCAGGTCGGCGAGCGCGGCGAGGGAGCCCGGGAGCGGCGCGGCGTCCACGCGGGAGCGCGGCGGGGCCGGGGCGGGCGCCGGCTGGGCGAGCACGTCCATCGGCAGGCTGAGGAACACGGGCCCGGTCGGCGGCGTCGCGGCGAGGCGAAACGCCCGCCGCAGCGCGACGCCGAGCTCCTCGGCGTGCCGCACCTCGTGCGACCAGCGGACGAGCGGCCGCGCGAGGCCGGCGAGGTCGCCGGAGAGGAGCGGCTCGGCGATCAGGTGGCGGCGGTCCTGCTGGCCGGCGGTGACGACGAGCGGCGTCCCCGCGGCGGACGCGTTGGCGAGGTTCCCGAGCCCGTTCGCGAGCCCGGCCATCGTGTGCAGGTTGACGAACGCGGGGCGGCCGGTGGCGCGGGCCCAGCCGTCGGCCATCGCGACCGCGCCCGCCTCCTGGAGCGCGAGCACGTACCCGGGCTCGCTGCGCTCCGCGAGCGCGTCGACGAGCGGCAGCTCCGTCGTGCCGGGGTTCCCGAACACGTGGCGGACGCCTTCGTCGAGCAGCACGTCGAGCAGGAGGTCGGCGCCGGTCGCCACGCGCGCAACCTACCGGGGCGGCGCTTGGGCGTACGCTACGAGCCGTGGCCGACGGCGTCTACGAGACTCGCGTGGCGGCGCGCTGGACGGACTTCGACGCGCTCGGCCATCTGACGCACTCGGTCGTCTTCGCGTATCTCGACGAGGCGCGTGACGCCGTGCTGACGCCGCTCGTCGGCGACTTCGAGGCGTGGCCGAGCGTCGTCGCCCGCGTCGCCGCGGACTTCCGGCGCGAGGTGCCGCGCGGGCCGCGCGAGCTGACGGTGCGGACGCGGGTCGTCTCGGTCGGGCGGACGAGCGTGCGGATGGAGCAGGAGCTGCTCGGCGCCGACGGCGAGGTCGCGGTCGAGGCGGAGGCGGTGGTGGTCGCGTTCGACCCGGAGACCCGGCGACCGCGCGAGCTCACGCCCGCCGAGCGAGCGCGCCTCGACCCGGAACGCTGATCGGCACTGTCCGCTGAAGACTTGTCTTGTCCTGGTGCCAGGTACCAGGACATGTCCGCAAAGGACACGTCCCGCGCCACGAGATGACGCCGGCCCCGGTCGGCACTGTCCGCTCGGGACATGTCCCGGTGCCAGGTACCGGGACATGTCCGCAAAGGACACGTCCGCGCTAGGAGATGACGCCTTCGCGGAGCGCGACCGCGACCGCGTGCGTGCGCGTCCGCGCGCCGAGCTTCGTCATCGCGCGCTGCGCGTGCGCGCGCACGGTGTCCGGCGAGAGGAAGAGCTGCGAGCCGATCTCGGCGTAGGTCGAGCCTTCCGCGAGCATCCGCAGCACCTCGCGCTCCCGCTCGCTCAGCTCACGCCGCCGCGGCGACGCGGGCGAGGCGATCCGGGCGGCGAGCACCGGGTCGACGTAGAGCCCACCGCCGGCGACGACCTCGACCGCGCGGGCGAGATCGTCGAGCGGCGCGTCCTTCAGCGCGAACCCGCGGGCGCCCGCGTCGAGCGCGTCGTTCGCGAGCGCGGTGTCGCCGGCGCCCGAGTACACGAGCACGGCCGTCTCCGGGAACCGCTCCACGACCTGGCGGGCGAGCGCGATCCCGTCCAGGCGCGGCATGCGCACGTCCGCGAGGAGCACGGTCGGCCGCTGCGCCTCGACGGCCGCGAGCGCCGCCTCCCCGTCGGGCGCCGTGGCGACGATCCGGAAGCCGGCGGCCGCGAGGAAGCGCGACAGCGAGTCGAGGATCGGCGGGTGGTCGTCGGCGACGACGCAGGTGATGGTCTCTCGGGCGGACGCGGCCATTCCGGGTCAGTGTCGTCACGCCGAGGGAGCCCCGCATCCGCAATCCGACGCATCTGACCCTCCCCGATTCGGGGGAGGCCGCGCGCCGCTGTCCTAGTGCCCGCGCCGCTTCGGATGGCTGTCCGCGGTCGTGCGCAGCGCCTCGGCCGGCTGCGCGACCGCACCCGGGAGCACGGCGGCGAGCGCGGCGCGGAACGCTGAGGGCGCGACGTGCCCGGCCTCGTCGTTCGGCCCGGACGGACGCATCGCGTTGTCGCCGGCCGGCCAGAACGCCCAGGCGAGCGTGCTCGCGAACCGCTCGCAGCCGAGGTCGGAGTGCTCCGTGTAGCCGGCGCCCCACCAGTCGGCGTCGCCGAGCATCGGCGCGAGCCGCGCGCGGGCGGCGGCGTCGAGGAGCAGGAAGTCGACCTCGTGCGCGAACTCGTGCTGGACGACGCCCCACGAGAAGCGGCCGCTGTCGAGCAGGCCGGCGTCGAGCCAGACCTGGCCGGGCGTCGCCCTCGACACCGGGACGGCGCCGATGTGCACGACGACCGTCCCGGGAAGGAGGCCCCAGGGGAAGGAGCTGGCGTCGAGGGCCTTGACGACCTGGCCGCGCTCGGCGGCGGTTCCGCCGTCGAACGTGTAGCGGCCGCCGGCGGCGAGCGCCGAGGGGGCGAGCGCGAGCGCTGCGGCGGCGAGGAGCGGGAGGGCTGCGAGGCGCTTGAGCATTCCGCTCCAAGACGTCGGCGGCCCCCGCGCCCGCGCGCAGACGCGCCCGAGGAAGCCGGGCGTCGCGCTCGCGCTCGGCCGCCCTGCGAGGTCCCGGGCGGACCGCGCGGAAAACGGCTACCCCTCCCCGGATGCGGGGATCAGTGGATGAGGGAAGCCCGCAACGCGGCCGCGACGGCCTGCGTGCGCGTGCTCGCGCCGAGCCGCGCCATCGCCTTCTGGACGTGCGTGCGCACCGTCTCGGGCGAGATCGAGAGCCGCTCGCCGATCCCCTCGTAGTTCAGTCCCTCGGCGAGCAGGGTCAGCACCTCGCGCTCGCGCCGGGTGAGCTGGACGACCTCGCGCCTCTGCAGGCGGAGCGCGCCGAGGCCGGGGTCGACGTAGGAGCCGCCCGCCGCGGCGACGCGGATCGCGCGCACGAGGTCGTCGAGCGGCGAGTCCTTGTTCACGATCCCGGCGACGCCGAGGTCGAGCGCCTCGTCGAGGACGGCGAGGTCGCCGTGCCCGGTGTAGAGGACGACGCGCGTCGTGGAGCCCGCCTCGGCGAGCGCGCGGACGACGTCGAGGCCGCTGCGGCCGGGCATGCGGACATCGAGGACGGCGACCGCCGGCTGCGTCTCGAGAATCCGCTGCAGCGCCTCCTCCCCGTCCCGCGTGCTCGCCACGACCGTCCAGCCCTCGCCGGCGAGGAACCGCGAGAGGAACTGGAGCACGGGCGGATGGTCGTCCGCGACGACGACCTCGCCGGCCGGCGACGGCGCGACGCTCACCTGGAGTTCCCCAGCGAGCCGAGGATGCGGAGGAACGCGTCGACGACGCGCGGGTCGAACTCGCGGTCGCGCTGCCGGACGATCCAGTCGCGCACCTGCTCCTCCGGGAGCGCGGGCCGGTACGGCCGGTCGGACGCGAGCGCGTCGGCGACGTCCGCGACGGCGACGATGCGGCCCTCGATCGGGATCGTGTCGCCGGCGAGCCCGAGCGGGTAGCCGCTGCCGTTCCAGCGCTCGTGGTGCGTCCATGCGATCGTCGCCGCGAGCTCGAGCAGGTCGTTGCCGGAGCCGGAGAGCAGGTCGCGGCCGACCTCCGTGTGCCGCTGCATCTCGGCGCGCTCGTCGGTCGTGAGCGGGCCGGGCTTGAGCAGGATCGACTCGCGGACGGCGATCTTGCCGATGTCGTGGAGCGGCGAGGCGAGCCGCAGCAGCTCGGCCCGCGCCTGCTCGACGCCGAGCTCGAGTGCGAGCGCCTCGGCCGCGGCGCCGACCCGCTCGACGTGGGCGCCGGTCTCGGCGTCGCGGATCTCGATCGCGCGGCCGAGCCGGAAGACCATCTCCTCGTACGCGTGCCGCAGCTCGACCGTGCGCAGCGCGACCGTGTGCTCGAGGTCGCGCTCGTAGGTGCGCCGGTCGAGCTCGAGCGAGCGCCGGTGGAGCGCGTTCGAGACCTCGATCTGGAGGGCGGTCGCCGAGAACGGCTTCGTCAGGTAGCCGTACGCGCCCGCTTCGAGCGCCGCGTCGGCGACCTCGGTGTCGTCGCGGCCGGTCACCATCACCGTCGCGACGTCCGGGGTGCGGCCGGCGAGCGCGCGGAGCAGGTCGAGCCCGGATTCCTCCGGCAGGCCGATGTCGAGGAGCACGAGCGGGAAGTCGCTCTCCGCGAGCAGGTTCCGCGCCTCCTCGGCGCTGCCGGCGAACGAGAGCGCGAAGCCTCTCGGCTCGAGCAGGCGGCGGATCAGCGCCTGCACGGCGGGGTCGTCGTCGACGCAGAGGATCCGGCCGGGCGGCGCGTTCATGCGCTCTCCACCGCGTCGAGGACGCCGCGCACCGCCCGCGCGAGCTCTTCGGGCGCGAACGGCTTCTGCAGGAGCGCGGCGGCGACGGGCAGGTCGCCGGCCGCCTGCTGCGAGTAGCCGGAGAGGAAGAGCGTCCGCAGCGAGGGCCGCAGCTCCCGCGCGCGCTCGGCGAGGTCGAAGCCGCTCAGCTCCGGCATGACGACGTCGGTCACGAGCAGGTCGAACTGCTCGTCGCCGTCGAGCACGGCGAGCGCGTCGGCAGGCGAGGAGCAGGATCGGACCTCGTAGCCGGCGCGCGCGAGGACGCGCTCGACGAGCCGCAGGACCGCCGCCTCGTCCTCGACGAGCAGGACGCGCTCGCTGCCGGGAGCAAGCTCCTCCCGGTCGCCGCCGTCCTCGAGCGCCTCCGCCGTCTCGGCGGCCGCCGCGGGGAAGTAGACGCTGAAGGTCGTCCCGTTCTCGCCGGTCTCGACGCCGATCGAGCCGCCGCCCTGGATGACGATCCCGTAGACCGTCGAGAGCCCGAGCCCGGTGCCGGTCTCGCTCGACTTCGTGCTGAAGAACGGCTCGAACACGTGCGGCAGCACGTCGTCGGGGATGCCGGTGCCCGTGTCCGCGACGCTGAGCAGCGCGTACGCCCCCGGCGCGAGCGGCGGCGTCACCTCGCCGGCGGACGCGGCCGTCGCGGGCGCGGCGCGGATGGTGATCGTGCCGCCGGCGGGCATCGCGTCGCGCGCGTTGACGACGAGGTTCAGCAGCACCTGCTCGATCTGGCCGGGGTCGCCGACCACCTGCGGCGTCTCCTCGTCGAGGTCGAGCGCGAGCTCGACCTGCTCGGAGGCGGCGCGGCGGAGGAGCGACTCGACGTCGCGGACGGAGTCGGGGAGCGCGAGCAGGCGGAGCTGGCGCATCTCGCGGCGGCCGAACGCGAGTAGCTGCCGGGTCAGGGCGGCGGCGCGGTCGGCGGCCTTCGTGATCTCGTCGACGTCGGCGATCTGCTGCGGGTCGGTGAGCCCGGCGCGCAGCACGGTGCTGTAGCCGCGGACGACGAGGAGGACGTTGTTGAAGTCGTGGGCGACGCCGCCCGCGAGCTGGCCGATCGCCTCGAGGCGCTCCGACTGGCTGAGCCGCTCCTCGAGCGCGCGGCGCGCGGTGACGTCGCGGGCGGTGACGACGACGCCGCGGACGGCCGGGTCGGCGAGCAGGTTGAGGCCGACGGCCTCCATCAGCCGCCACTCGCCGCCCTTCGTCCGCGCCCGGAAGACGTCGCTCTCGGTCTCGCCCGGGGTCGCGGCGGTGGTCCCGAAGAGGTCGCTGAGCACCGCCACGTCCTCGGGATGGACGTAGTCGAATGCGTTCGTCCCCACGACGTCGCCCGGGTGGTAGCCGAGCACCCGCAGCGCGGACGGGCTGGCGTACCGGATCGTGCCGTCGGCGAGCAGGATCAGCGTCACGTCGAGCGAGTTCTCGATCAGTGCGCGGAAGCGCGCCTCGCTCTCGCGCAGCGCCTCTTCGGCGGCGCGCAGGTCGGTGACGTCGAGCGCGACCGCGACGCATCCCTCGACCGCGCCGCCGTCGTCGTGGAACGGGTCGACGTGCACGAGGTAGTCGCGCCCCGCCCATTCGACCGAGCGCTGCACGTGCTCGCCGGCGAGGGCGCGCTCGTGCGCGTCGGCGTCGAAGAGCGCGATCGAGCGCTGCAGCTCGGCGACCGGCTGACCGACGAGCGAGTCGTGCGGCAGCACCGGCGCGAGCTCGACGCCGCCCCGGGACGCGGTGACGCGCAGCTGGGCGTCCGCCGTCCAGACGAAGCCGGGCAGCTGCTCGACGATCCGCCCGGTCAGCTCCTCCGCCTCGAGGAGCCGCCGGCGCGCCTCCCGGCTCTCGGCCCGGCGGCGGGCCTCCTGCAGCTCCCGCTCGAGCGCCGGGACGAGCCGCCGCAGGTTCATCTTCATCACGTAGTCGTGGGCGCCGGCGCGCATCGCGCCGACCGTCATCTCCTCGTCGACGGTGCCCGAGACGACGATGAACGGGCCGTCGTAGCCGTGCTCGTGGACGATCCGCAGGGTCTCGAGCGCGTCGAGCGTCGGCAGCGAGTAGTCGGCGATGATCGCGTCCCACGGCTCGGCGAGCGCGGCGCGCACTTCGTCAGCGGTCTC
>DASSND010000002.1:0-11490 GCA_035688315.1 Gaiellaceae bacterium
GTGGAGCGTACCGGGATCGAACCGGTGACCTTCGGCTTGCAAAGCCGACGCTCTCCCAGCTGAGCTAACGCCCCGTGTGCGCCCAGTGTAGAGCCGGTCGCGGCCGGGCCGCGGGAGCGAGCCGCCTGCCTACGCGGCTCGCTCGAGCCGCTCCTCGACGCGGGCGCGGGCGACGATCGAGTCTCGGTCGCCGAACCGCAGCCGGGCGCGGACGGAGCGGTGCTCGTCCCAGAGGCGGTCGAGCTCCGCGTCGATCGCGCGGATGCCGCCCTTGACCTCCGGGTCGTACTCGTCGGAGAGCCTGTGCCAGAGCTCGGTGCGCTGCTCGCTCAGGCGCTCGATCTCCTCGTGGATCTCGCTCAGGGTTCTCATGCACGTCATCAACGGACGAGGTGCCCTCGACATTCCGAACCAATCCTCAGGAATACCCGAGCTGGTCGAGCCGCTCCTCGTCGATGCCGAAGAAGTGGGCCAGCTCGTGCAGGACGGTGATCCGGATCTCCCGCTCCAGCTCGGCCGGGTCCGGGAACGACTCGACGAGCGGCAGCCGGAAGATGCGGATCCGGTCGGGCAGCGAGCCCGCCCAGTCGCCGCGCTCCGGCAGCGGCACGCCCTCGTAGAGGCCGAAGAGGTCCGGGTCGTCCGGGTGCTCGTCCTCGACCGACAGCTCGAGGTTGCGGACGGCGGCTCGCAGCTCCGGCGGCAGCGAGTCGAGCGCGTTCCGGACGTGCTCCTCGAAGTTCACGTCACCACACCGGGCGGCGCGACCGCGGCGCCTGCGGCCGCCGCCGCGCGACGAGCAGCACCGTCGCGAGGCCGAAGACGAAGCCGCCGATGTGGGCGAAGAACGCGACGCCGCCGCCCGCCTCCGGGTGGAGCAGCGACAGCCCGCCCGTCCACACCTGCAGCCCGATCCAGACGCCGAGGAACCAGAACGCCTGGATCTCCCGGACGAGCACGATCCCGAGGAAGATCACGGTCAGCACACGGGCGCGCGGAAGCAGGACGAAGTAGGCGCCGAGCACGCCGGCGATCGCGCCGCTCGCGCCGATGTTCGGGACGCTCGCCGCCTGCACGCCGGCGAACGCGAGCGTCACCGCCGTCTGGGCAGCCATCGCCGCGATCCCGGCGGCCACGTACCAGAGCAGGAAGCGGACGTGGCCGAGCGCGTCCTCGACGTTGTTCCCGAAGATCCAGAGAAAGAGCATGTTGCCGAGGATGTGCTGCCAGCTCGCGTGCATGAACATCCCGCTGAAGACGCCCTCCCACCAGGGCAGCGGCTCGACGCCGGCGGCGCACGGCCCCTGCACCGCGCACGGGTAGAAGCCGTCGCGGAAGACGTGGACGGCGACGCCGCGGCCGCCCAGCTCCCAGAACCAGACGAGCGCGTTCGCGGCGATCAGCGCGACGGTGACGACCGGCGTCGTCCGCGTCGGCACGTTGTCCCGCAGCGGCAGCATCGGCGGAGTGTACGTTCCCGCCCGACTTGACATCTAGGCACTGAGGTTTTATTCTGGTGTCTGCAATAGGTACCGCGAGAACGACGAAGGAGGAACGACATGGCCACGCTTGTTCGCTGGGAGCCCTTCCGGGAGCTCGCCGCCCTCCAGAACGAGATGAGCCGCTTCATGAACGGCCTGCTCGAGGGCGACGGGCGCACCACGCAGAGCTGGGTGCCGACCGCCGACGTCTGGGAGACCGAGGACGAGGTCGTCTACGCGTTCGACCTGCCCGGGATCCCGGAGGACAAGATCTCCGTCGAGCTGGACGACGGCGCGCTGACGATCACCGCCGTCCGCGAGCGCGAGGCGACGGTCGAGGACGGGCGCTACTTCCGCTTCGAGCGACGCTTCGGCACCTTCTCGCGCACGATCGGCCTGCCGCAGGGCGTCGGCGAGGACGCGGTCGAGGCGCGCTACGAGCACGGCGTGCTCGAGGTGCACGTCCGCAAGCCGGAGCAGTCGAAGCCGCGCAAGATCGAGATCGCGCTCGGCTCCTCCGCGCCGAGGACGATCGAGGGCAAGGCCGAGCAGAAGTAGCTCGTCCGGCAGGCGCTCGCCGCCGGCTCACGCCGCGGCGAGCGCCTCCCCGATCCTGTCGGCGACCGCCGCGAGGTCGAGCGACTCGCCGCTCACCTCGCGCAGCAGCTCGTCCGCGGTCTGCCGCTGCCCCTCGCTCCACAGCTCGCGCAGGAGCGAGCCGGCGTCGCGCCGCGAGAACCACGCGTTGCCGAAGCGCTCGCGCAGGAACGAGCGCAGCTGCGCCTCGAACGCCCACGCGCGCAGGTACGACGACGCGTAGAAGCCCTCGTCCACGTCGGCGAGGTAGTCGGTGTCGCTGGGCGCGATCGTCGTGGCGTCGCGGAGCAGCTCGACGTAGCGGGGCCGGAGCGCGGTCGGGTCGGCGGCGGCGTGCAGCTCCAGCTCGTAGAGGAGCTTCGCGCAGTAGCGGCGCACGAGGAAGAGGAGCTGCGTCGCACCCTCGGCGGCGAACTCGTACGGGCGCGGGAAGTCGAGGCGGCGCTCGAGCCAGACCGGGTCGAAGGTCAGGTGCTCGAGCAGCATCGCCCAGCCCTCGGTGACGGCGTCGTCGCCGAAGCGGCGCTCCTCGACCGCGAGCGAGGGGGAGGTGTGGGCGAAGTGCTCGGCGTGCCCGGCCTCGTGGAAGAGCGCGCGCCAGTCGTCGGGGCCGCCGCGCGGCTTGATCACGAGCACGACGCGCTGCGGCACCTCGATCGGCGCGCAGAACGCGCGCGGGTCCTTGCTCGGCCGGTCCTCCAGGTCCAGCTCGACGTTGCGCTGGTTGCGCAGCTCGATCCCGAGGTCGGCGAGCGACGACTCGAGCGCGGGCAGCATCCGGGCGGCCGGGAAGGCGGGGTCCCAGTCGGAGGCGCGCCAGGCGCGCGGCGCGTCCCAGCGCTCGACCTCGTCGAGGCCGAGGCCCAGCCGGCGGCGCAGCAGGCGGTCGCCGGCCTCCTCCCAGAGCCGCTCCGTCGAGTCGAGGAACTCGCGGCACTGCTCGGCGAGCGCGTCGAGCCGGAAGCCGAACTCGCGGTAGAGGTCGGCGTAGGTCGCCGCGCCGAGCCGCGCGGTCTCGCGGTGGACGACGCTCGCCGCCTGCAGGTGGAGCGGGTTCAGGCGCTCCTCGGTCAGCTCGTTCCGCGCCTGCTCGAGCCGCTCGCGCACCGCCCGGTCGGGCTCGTTCATCAGCCGCGGGCGCAGCATGCGGTAGGGGATGGTCTCGCCGTCCAGCTCGGCCTCGAGGGTCGCCTCGAGCGCGGCGATCTTCTCCGCCTCCTCCCGGACGAAGCTGCCGAGGTACTGCTCGCACGCGAAGCGGGCCAGCTCGCCGACGCGGCGGCCGCCCTCGCCCGCGGCGGCGCGCAGCCCGAGCGCCGTGTCGAGCGCGGTCAGCCGCTCGTGGCGCTCGTAGATCGGCGCCAGCTCCAGCTCGGTCTTCAGGCCGGCGCCCTGGCGGTAGTACTCCTCGACCAGCTCCGCGACGAAGCGGTCGGCGTCCTCGCCGAGCACGTCGAGATCCCGTTGTCCGAGCGCCGCAGCCACGCCGCGGCCTAGGATACGCAGCCGTGCGCGAGCTTCAGTTGCAGACCGAGCGGAAGACCCAGCTCGTCGACATCACGCGGCAGGTGCAGGACGCGGTCGGCGAGTCGAGCGGCGGCGCGGCCGTGCTCGTCTACGTCCCGCACACGACCGCGGGCGTCACGATCAACGAGGGCGCCGACCCGCTCGTCGGCCTCGACATCGAGAGCGCGATGCAGCGCGTCGTCCACGAGGACTGGGAGTGGAAGCACGTCGACGACCCGGACGGCCCGAACGCGCCGTCGCACGTGCGCGCGACCCTGACCGGCTCGCAGGTGCTCGTGCCGCTGCGCGACGGCAAGCTCGCGCTCGGCACCTACCAGGGCATCTACTTCTGCGAGTACGACGGCCCGCGCGACCGCAAGGTGTACGTCACGCCGCTCGCGTAACGGCGACGAGGCTACGCTGGCCGCGATGGCCGCGCCCGTCGCCAAGGGGGAGGAGCTGGAGCTGGACGTCGAGTCGCTCGCGTACGGCGGCAACGGCGTCGCGCGGCTCGACGGGTTCGTCGTCTTCGTGCGGCGCGGGCTGCCCGGCGACCGCGTCCGCGCCCGCGTCACCAAGGTGAAGCGCAGCCATGCCGAGGCGCTCGCGACCGAGGTCGTCCGGCCGGGCCCCGAGCGCGTCGAGGCCCCCTGCGCGCACTACCCGGCCTGCGGCGGCTGCCGCTTCCAGGACCTCGCCTACGAGGCGCAGCTCGCCCAGAAGGAGATGCAGGTGCGCGACGCGCTGCAGCGGCTCGCGGGCATCCCGCAGCCGCCGCTCGAGCCGATCGTCCCGTGCGAGCCGGAGATCTTCCACTACCGCAACAAGCTCGAGTACTCGTTCACGACGACGCCGTCCGGCCCTGCGCTCGGGTTCCACAAGGCGGGTCGCTGGGACGAGGTGCTCGAGGTCGAGCGCTGCTGGCTGACCGACGACCTCGGCAACCGGATCCGCGACGCCGTCCGCGACTGGGCGCGCGAGGAGGGGCTCCAGGCGTACTCGCAGGAGGACGGCAGCGGCTATCTGCGCCACCTCGTCGTCCGCGAGGGCCGCAACACCGGCCAGGCGCTCGTCCAGCTCGTCACCGCGAAGGGCGAGCGCTTCGAGACCGGCTACCTCGTCGACGTCCTGCGCCGCTTCCCCGAGGTGCGCTCGATCCACTGGTCGGTGAACGACACGCCGGCCGAGGTGACGAACCTGCCGACGCGGCTGCTCTGGGGCGAGGAGTGGATCGAGGAGGAGCTGTGCGGCCTCCGCTTCCGCGTCCGCCCGAACGCGTTCCTGCAGACGAACACCGCGATGGCGGAGCGGCTCTACGCGCTCGCCGGCGACGCGGCTCAGCTTACGGGCGGCGAGACCGTCTGGGATCTCTACTGCGGCATCGGCACGATCGGGCTCACGCTCGCCGCGGACGCGCTCACGGTGTGGGGGATCGAGGTCTCGGAGGAGTCGGTCGCGTGCGCGCTCGAGAACGCGGAGCTGAACGGCGTCACGAACGCCGCGTTCTTCGCCGGCAACGTCGGCCAGGTCGTCGAGGAGCTGCTGGAGCGCTCGGGCCCGCCCGAGGTCGTCGTCGTCGACCCGCCGCGCGCCGGGCTCGCCGGCAAGGCGCTGCGCCGGCTCGGCGCGATCGGAGCGCCGCGGCTCGTCTACGTCTCCTGCAACCCGACGACGCTCGCCGGCGACGCGAAGACGCTGCGGGAGGAGTACGGCTACGAGCTGCTGCGCGTCACGCCGGTCGACATGTTCCCGCACACGCCGCACGTCGAGTGCGTCGCGTTGCTCGAGCGGCCCGCCGAGTGAGCTGGGCGGACCGGATCGAGACCGAGCGGCTGCTGCTGCGCCGCCCCGTCCACGCCGACCTCGGCGACCTCCACCGCATCCACGCCGACCCGCGCAGCTGGGTGCACAAGCCCGAGCTGCGGCACGCCGACCGCGCCGAGAGCGGCCGCCGGCTCGCCGAATGGCTCGCCCATTGGGAGGCTCGCGGCTACGGCTACTGGACGATCGCGCGCGAGGAGCGGATCGTCGGCTTCGGCGGGCTGATGCTGATGCCCGACTGGAACGGCCGCGGCGACGTCCTCAACCTCTACTACCGGATCGAGCCCGAGTCCTGGGGGCAGGGCCTGGCGACCGAGCTGGCGCGCGCCGCCGTCGACGCCGCCGGGCGCGAGCTGGCGACGCTCACCGTCGTCGCCCGGATCCGGCCCACCAACGTCGAGTCGATGCGCGTCGCCGAGCGCGCCGGGCTCGTCCGGCGCGACGACCTCGACGACGCCGAGTTCCTCGTCTACGGGACGCCGGCCGCGTGAGGCTCACGCTCGTCCGCCACGCGACGCTCCTGCTCGAGCTGGGCGGCAAGCGGCTGCTCGTCGACCCGATGCTCGGCGACGCGGGCGCCTACCCGCCGGTCGAGAACACGCCGAACCCGGTGCGCAACCCGCTCGTGCCGCTGCCGCAGCTTCCGCTCGACCGGCTCGACGCGCTCCTCGTCACCCATCTCCACAACGATCACTGGGACGCCGCCGCGCGCGAGCGCCTGCCGAAGGAGCTGCCCGTCCTCACCCAGCCGCCGAGCGCGGGGGCGATCCGCGACGCCGGCTTCGCCGACGTGCGCCCGGTCGCCGGCGAGCTGGAGTGGGAGGGGATCCGGTTCGCGCGCACCGGCGGCCGCCACGGGCACGGGGCCGTCGCCGACGCGCTCGCGCCGGTCTCCGGCTTCGTCCTCCGCGCGAGCGGCGAGCCCCTCCTCTACCTCGCGGGCGACACCGTCTGGTGCGACGAGGTCGAGGCCGCGCTCGCGGCGCACCGGCCCGACGTCGCGGTCATGAACGCGGGCGGCGCCCGCTTCCTCGACTCCGAGCCGATCACGATGGACGCCGCCGACGTCGCCCGCGTCGCTGAGCGGGTCCCGCGCGTCGTCGCCGTGCACCTGGACGCGGTCAACCACTGCGTCGAGACGCGCGCCGAGCTGCGCGCCGCCGTCCCGGGCGTCGCCGTCCCCGCGGACGGCGAGACGCTCGAGTTCTAGAGGAACGCGTCCAGCCCGTCCGCCCAGAAGAGCGGCTCGACCGCGACCAGCTCCGTCTCGGCGACGCCGGCGCGCGTGAACGGGTCCTCGGCGACCGCGGCCTCGGCTCGCTCGCGCGGGCAGCGCAGCACGATCGCGCCGCCCTCCCACGGGTCGCGCCGGCCCGAGACGAGCAGCACGCCCTCCTCGCGCAGCCGCTCCAGGTAGAGGCGGTGGGCCGGGATCAGCTCCTCGACCCGCTCGAGCGGCGCGGTGTAGCGCGAGACGAGCAGGACGATCACGCGCGCCGCCGCCGCAGCCGGCGCCAGAGCAGGTCGGCGTTCGCGACGAGGAAGCCGACCGAGAGGAACGGCAGCGCGGGCAGGCCGTCCACCTCCGCCGCGTTCGCGACCACGATCGTCAGCGAGTACATCCCGGTCATCGCGACCCACGTCCAGGCGGGGCGGAGCCCCCAGCGGAGCGCGGCGCCGAGGAAGAGCGCGTAGAAGAGCACGTCCGGCGGGCCGAGGTAGGCGGCGCCGCCGCCAGGGACGACGAAGGCGATCGCGACCGCCGTGTACACCTCGAAGTGGTGCGAGGTGATCGTGTGGGTCGGCCCGCGCCAGACCGAGTAGACGTCGACGAGCGGGACGACGCACGCGACGAGCACCACCCACGACAGCTCCTCGAAGAGGCGCAGGAACGCCCAGCCGCCGAAGAGCGCCGCCCAGAGCTTCGCGAAGTTCGCGGCCAGCCCCCAGCCCGCCTCGAAGCAGCCCCACGCGACGAGCGCGAGCAGGATCGCAGCCGGGAAGAGCCAGCGCTCGCGCCAGAGCGGCAGCGCGACGAAGGCGAGCAGGAGCGTCCCCGGCAGCACCGCCGCCGAGACGACGATCACCGCCGGCCAGAGCGCGAGCGGCGAGAGGTACGGCGCGACGACGAACCACGTCCCGACCGCCGCGCCGAGCGCGACGAACGCCGCGACCCGTCCGCGCGCCGCTAGTAGGGAGGCGTCGAGGCCCACCACTCGCCGAGCAGCTTGAAGGCGTTCCAGAACGCGGTCTTCGCGGGCTGCTCGTCGAGCGACTCGTCGATGTCCGGCGTGACGAGCGCCTGGATCGTCGGCGTGAACTCCTGCAGCGCGCCCTGCTCCGGCCCCAGCTCGCGCGCGAGCGGGAAGCGCGTCGCGTTCAGGTACTCGCGCGCCGCGTCGCCCATGACGACGACGAGCTTCGGCTGGACGATGTGCAGCTCGCGCAGCAGAAAGGGGCGCGACTCCTCCTCGTCGCCGTCGCCGAACTTGAGGCAGTTCGTCCCGTAGATCGCCATCGGGTCGACGTGCAGCCGCTGCAGCGACTTGAGCAGCGCGTTGCCCGCGCGGCCGTAGAACGCGACGCCCTCCTGCAGCTCCGAGGGCTTCGGCGTGTGCTTGAGCAGGAAGACGTCGCCGAGCGGGTGCCCCGACCCGACGACGGGCACGCGCGCGCCCGCCCCCGCTCTCGCGATCTCGTCCCCGAGCGTGTTGATCTCGATGATCGCCTTTTGCAGGTACTTCTCGTAGATCTCGTCGGTCGCCACGGTCACAGGAGTCCCGCGCTTGGTTCTCGCTCAGCGGACCCTTTCCTTGGACTTGCTCTTCGCCTGCGCGACCCACTTGAGGCTCTGCAGGTAGACGAGCGACTTCGGCCGGCGCAGCACCTCGGCGTCGCGGAGCGAGTTGAGGAACTCCTCCGGCCCGTCGAAGCGGCGCATCCGGACCGCGCCGGTGCCGACGCCGGCGAGCACGTGCGCGTCGGAGCCCGCGCCGGGGATCAGGTTGTACTTGCGTGCGAAGCGGCGCGCCTCGTCGTTGTAGCCCTCGAAGAGCAGGCGCGCGTTGTAGACCTCGAGCACGTCGATCTCGGCGAGGTGCCGGTGCAGCGTCGCCGGCGACGGGATCGCGTGCATCCGGTCGAACGGGTGCGGCACGTAGACGAGGCCGCCCTGCGCGCGGATCGCGGCGACGGTGTCCGCGAACGGCAGGCCGCGCGGGATCTCCTCGCGCAGGAAGAGCCCGATCACCTCGCCCTGGTTGTCGGTCTTCACCTCCTCGCCGGGGATGACGAGGAGCCTGCGGCCCTTCGCCCGCTCGACCGCCTCGAGCGCGCCGCCGAGGACGTTGTGGTCGGTGACCGCGATCGCGCCGAGGCCCTGGGCCTCCGCGTGGTCGAGCAGCTCGTCGACGCCGATCGAGCAGTCGTGCGACCAGGAGGTGTGCATGTGCAGGTCGGCGACGATCCAGTCGCGATCCTCGGGCCGGGCGGCGCGCGGCGCGGCGGCGGCGCGGCGGCGGCGCGCGATCTGCGCGTACACCTCCTCGACGCGGTCGGCGAGCGCCTCGACCGACTGGGCCGCCGCGGCCGCGAGGCCCTCGGCCGAGCGCCGCTCGCGGAACGCCTCGTCCTCGACGAGCCGGGCCGCCTCCGCGGCGGCCAGCTCCGGCTGCACGTCGCGGCCCGGCGGGGCGGCGACGGCGGCGCCGCACGCCTGCGCCTCGGCGACGAGTCGCGGCAGCCCTTCGACGGCGGGGACGAAGATCGCGGCGGGGCCGAGCACCTCGGCGCGCGCGGCGGCGTCGAGCGCGGTGCGCACCGACAGCCGCCCGTGCAGCCGCCGCGGCCGGGGCGGGCGGGAGGTCGGCGTGCGCGTGCGCAGCAGCACCAGCTCCCAGCCGGGCTGCTCGGCCAGCTCACGGGCGAGCGCCCGCAGGAGCGGGCGCTCGGTGTGGCGCCACTCCAGCACGACCCGCGTGCGCTTCGCGCGCGGCGAGAAGAGCCGCCGGTCGACGCCGTGCGGGACGACCTCGTACCGGCCGGGGAAGCGCGCCGCCGCGGCCTCGGCGGTCGGCTCGCTCGTCGCGAGCAGCGCGTCGAGCCGCGCGAGCAGCCGTTCCCGCTGCGCCTTGCCGGGCGGATAGCCGAGCCGGTCGGCGGAGAAGAACGTCGCCGCGGTGAGCGCCGCCGCGTCGCGGAGCGCGAGATACGAGAGGCTCGGCAGCCCCGGCTCGAAGCCGTGGACGACGTCGTAGCGGCCGCGTGCGAGCGCGAGCGCGAGGTTCGCGCGGACGCCGACCGGCACGCCCATCCGGCTGCGACGGGAGATCGGCACCGCCGGCCCGAGCGCGAGCAGCTCCGCGTCGCCGCCCGCGAGAAGCGCGCGCCGGCCCGCCGCCAGGTCGCGCGCGCTGTTCGAGGGCGCGAGCACCGTCACGGCGTGGCCGCGTCGTCGCAGCTCGCGCGCGAGACCGTCCACGTGCTCGTTGACGTCGTGCGGCTGCGACCACGAGAACGGCGTGACGAGGGCGACGCGCAGTCCCATCGGTACGGGACGAGTCTAGATGGCCTTGAACGAGCCCCGGCGCGGGCGTAGCGTCGGGGCATGACGAGGGCGCGTGCGCAATCGTCTGCCCTGCGACGGCGGATCGTCGCGAACGCGCGCTGGGGGATCCGCAACGAGCCCCGGATCCACTACCGCGAGCTGCGCCCGATCGACGGGTTGCACGAGCGACGGAAGCTGCCGCTCGAGACCGACTGTTCCGGCTTCGTCACGCTCTGCTACGCCTGGGCGGGCGCGCCCGACCCGAACGGGCTCGACTACGACGGGGCCGGCTGGACGGGGACGCTGCTCGAGCACATGCGCCCGCTCGCCCTCGCCGACGCGCAGCCGGGCGACCTCGTCGTCTGGGGCGACCCGCCGGGCCACCACGTCGCGCTCGTGCTCGAGCCGGGCGACGACCCGCTCCTCTGCTCGCACGGCCAGGAGCGCGGCCCGCTCGCGATCCGCTTCTCGGTCGAGAGCGCGTACCAGCCGCAGCCGGCGACCTGGCTCAGCTGCCTGCCGGAGGACGCTAGAGCCGAAGCAGCATCTCGTGCTGGCGGACGCTCACCGAGCCGCCCAGCCGCCGCAGCACGTCCGCGGCCGGGTCGTCGGCCGGCAGATTGAGCACGTAGGCGTCCCCGAAGGTGCGCAGCGCGCGCAGCAGCGGCTCCGGATCGCCCGTGTACTGCTGGAGCTGAGCGGCCGAGCGGACGCAGAAGAGCATCGCCCCGTCGCCGGCGACGAGCCCGCGCACGTCGTCGTAGTGGGCGAGCGTGCCGTCGGCGCGCTGCCACGGCTCCCGCCGCTCCGGCAGGAGCGCCTTCGCCTCGGCCGCCGGGACCTCGCGCCCGGCGGGTTCGCCGCCGGCGTGGGGGAGCGCCCACACCTCCAGGTCGCGGACGACGGCGTAGCCGAGCTTCTCGTAGAGGAGCCGCGCGCCCTCGTTCGCGTCGATCACCTCGAGCCAGACCCGCTCGACCCCGCGGGCCCGCGCCTCCTCGTGGACGGCGCGCATCAGCGTCTCGCCGAGCCCGCCGCGTCGCGCGGCCGGGACGACGCCGACGCCGCCGATCCACGCGTCCGCGCCGCGCACCGCGAGGTTCGCGAGCCCGACCGGCTCGCCGTCGCGCCACGCGACCCGCGACGCGTCGAGGTCGACGTCGAGCACCTCGTCCATGACCGCGAGCTGGCGCTCGTCGAGGTGGAACGGGACGACGTAGCCCTCGTACGCCGCGTTGAACAGCTCCGCGCGCTCGCCCGTCGCGAGCGAGCGCGCGGAGCGCAGGTCGAACGGCACTACGCCTCGGCGGCGGCCTTCGCGGGCGCCTGGCGGCGGTTCTTCTCGATGAACTCCTCGGTCAGCTCGTACGCCTCGTCGTCGACGATCTGCACCGGCGGCGACTTCATCAGGTAGGAGCTGGGCGCGGTGAGGGAGCCCGAGATGCCGTTGTTCAGCGCGAGCTTCGCGAGCCGGACGGCGTCGATCACGATCCCGGCCGAGTTCGGCGAGTCCCACACCTCGAGCTTCAGCTCGACGTT
>DASSND010000067.1:0-13888 GCA_035688315.1 Gaiellaceae bacterium
CGAGTTCACGTACTGGCTCTCGGTCAGGTAACCCTGCTGGTACAGGAGCTGCAGGACGAGGTTCCGCCGGGCCTTCGCCGCCTGCGGGTGCGCGACGGGGTCGTAGGAGCTCGGGTCCTCCGGGATGCCGGCGAGGAGCGCCGCCTCGGCCGGCTTCAGGGTCGCGGCGCCGTGGTGGAAGTAGATGCGCGACGCCTGCTCGACGCCGTACGCCCCGTTCCCGAAATAGACGGTGTTCAGGTAGGCGGTGAGGATCCGGTCCTTGCTCCACTGCCGGTCGAGCTGCTCGGCCAGGCACGCCTCGGTCAGCTTCCGCGTGAGCGTCCGCTGGCGCCCCAGGTAGAGGTTGCGGACGAGCTGCTGCGTCAGGGTGGAGCCGCCCTGGCTCGCGCTCGCCGTGCTCACGTCGCTCTTCAGCGCGCGGAGGACGCCGATCCAGTCGACGCCGCCGTGGCGGTAGAAGCGGCGGTCCTCGGCCGCGACGATCGCCTTGCGCATCTCCGGGCTGATCTGGTCGAACGAGACGGGGATGCGCGTGCGGCTCGCGCCGAGCGCGCCGATGCGGGTGCCGTCGTGCGCGAGCAGGACGCTCTCCTGCCCCTGCGCGTTCGCGGCGGCGTCTCCGAGGCTGCACGGGTACCAGAAGAACGGGCCGGCCACGGCGGTGCCGACGACGAACGCGAGCACGACGACGGCGACGCAGGCCGCGGCGACCGCGAGCCTCCGTCTCCCTCTCGACCAGCGCTTCCAGCGGGAACGCATCTGCCGGGATGACAACGCGGCAGCCGCCGATCGGATACGGTCGGCCGGTGCCGCTCGAGCGTCCCACGATCGAGAAGCCTGCGGGCGAGATCCCGTTCGAGCTGGGCGTGGACGACCTGGTCGTCGGCGACGGCGCCGAGGCGACCGCGGGGAGCAAGGTGACCGTCCACTACGTCGGCGTCGCGTTCCGCAGCGGCGAGGAGTTCGACGCGTCGTGGAACCGCGGGCAGCCGTTCGAGTTCCGGCTCGGCAAGGGGCAGGTGATCCCCGGCTGGGACAAGGGCGTGGCGGGGATGCGCGTCGGCGGCCGGCGGAGGCTCACGATCCCGTCCGCGCTCGCCTACGGCGCGCGCGGCGCGGGCGGCGTCATCCAGCCGCACGAGCCGCTCGTCTTCGTGGTCGACCTGCTCGCCGTCGAGTAGCCGCGGCCGGAGCGGGCGCCGCGAGGGCGTCAGCGCCCGAGCAGGCGGCGCAGGAGGGAGCGGCGCGCCTTCGGCTCGGCGGCAGGCTCCGCCTCGGGCTCGGGCGGGCGGGCGTCCTCGGTCGAGATCATCGAGCGCGGCACCGCCTGGCGCTCGCGCTGCGCGCGGATCGCCGCGTTCATCTCCTCGAGGTGCGACTCCTCGGGCATCGCCGAAAGAGGTACGCCGCGCGCGCCGCCGCTCCTCCCTTACGCTCCTGCGCATGTGTTTCGACACCGACTCCGAGCCGCCGATCCCGCGCATCGCCGGCGCCGCCGTCTCCCACGACGAGCTCGTCCTCGAGGCCCCCGACGGCAACCGCTTCGCCGCCTTCCGCGCGCTCCCGGACGGCCCGGTCGCGACCGGGATCGTCATCCTTCCGGACGTCCGCGGCCTCTACCGCTTCTACGAGGAGCTGGCCCTGCGCTTCGCCGAGCGCGGCCACGCCGCGATCGCGTTCGACTACTTCGGCCGCACCGCCGGCGCCGAGAAGCGCGACGACGACTTCGACTACATGCCGCACGTCCAGGAGACGACGGACGAGGGAGTCCAGGCCGACGTCGGCACCTGCGTCCGCCACCTGCGCACGCTCGGCTGCACCTCGATCTTCACCGTCGGCTTCTGCTTCGGCGGCAGCGGCTCCTGGGCGGCCGCCGCGCACGGGCACGGGCTCGCCGGCGCCGTCGGCTTCTACGGCCGCCCGAGCCGGATGCTCGGGTTCGTCCCCGGGATCGAGGCGCCGATCCTCGCGCTCCAGGGCGGCGCCGACGCCGCGATCAGCCACGAGGACAACCTGGAGCTGGAACGCGCGCTCCGCCAGGCCGGCAAGGAGGTCGAGCTGGTCGAGTACGAGGGCGCGCCGCACAGCTTCTTCGACCGCAAGCAGGAGGCGTTCCAGGACGCCTCCGACGACGCCTGGCGGCGCGTGCTCGCCTTCGTCGAGACCCGCGCGGCCTGAGTTTCGGAGGCCGGCGCCGCGGTAGACGACGCGGCGTGAAGCTCCTCGACTCGATCCGGGGCGTCCGCTGGGCGCGGCGGCGGCAGCCCGAGAACGTGCAGTACTGGGTCGCGCTCGCCCACGAACGCTTCGCGCCCGGCGACCTCGTGACGCAGGCGAAACTCGCCGAGGACGCCGGCTTCGAGGGGATCGCGTGCTCGGACCACCTCGCGCCCTGGTGGACGCCCGAGACCGCGCCGACCTCCTCGGGCAACGCCTGGGTGTGGCTCGGCGCCGCCGCGAACGCGACCCGCCGCGCGCACGTCGGCAGCGCCGTCACCGCGCTCGTCCATCGCTACAACCCGGTCGTCGTCGCGCAGCAGGTCGCGACGCTCGAGGCGCTCGCGCCGGGCCGCGCGTTCCTCGGCGTCGGCTCCGGCGAGGCGATGAACGAGGTGCCCGCCGGGATGGAGTGGCCGTCCGTCGCCGAGCAGCTCGAGCGCACCGAGGAGGCGCTCGCGATCGTCGCGCGCCTGCTCGACGGCGAGACCGTCGACGTCACAGGGCGCTACTTCCGCGCCCGCGGCGCGAAGCTCCACTTCCGGCCCGGCCGCCGCCCGCCCGTCTACATGTCGGCGTTCGGCCCGCAGGCGGCCGAGATCGCGGGACGTCTCGCCGACGGGATCTGGACGCTCGGAGACCCCCAGCAGGCGCCGCAGGTGATCGACGCGTACCGCCGCTCGTGCGAGCGCGCCGGCCGCGCCCCGGGCGAGGTCGTCCTGCAGACGCTCTTCTCGTGGGGCCCCGACGACGACCGCGCGCTCGCGAACATCCGCGAATGGAAGGGCACCCTCGTCGACGCCCACTACACCGACCCGATCGCCGACCCGGCCGAGATCCAGCGCAACGGGGAGGAGCAGGTCTCCGACGCGAAGCTGCAGGCCATGACGAGCGTCGGCGCCGACCCGTCCACCCACGTGAAGAAGCTGAAGCTCCTGCGCGAGCTGGGCGCGACGATCGTCGTCGGGATGAACTGCTCGGGCGACGACGCCGACGAGGCGCTCCGCGTCTTCGGCCGCGACGTCCTCCCGGCGCTCCGCGCGTGACCGCGTTTCCGGACGCCGTCGATCGGCCACAGGGAAGCGGAAGCCGAAACAGATCCGAGGAGGCCCCGAGATGTCCGAGCACGTCGCCGACTACGTCCTGAAGCGCCTGCGCTCGTGGGGCATCCACCGCGTCTTCGGCTATCCGGGCGACGGGATAAACGGCTTCCTCGGCGCGTTCGCGCGCGTCGACGAGGACCCCGAGTTCATCCAGGTCCGCCACGAGGAGCAGGCGGCGTTCATGGCGTGCGCCCACGCGAAGTTCGCGCAGGAGATCGGCTGCTGCATCGCCACCTCGGGGCCGGGCGCGATCCACCTCCTGAACGGGCTCTACGACGCGAAGCTCGACCACCAGCCGGTGCTCGCGCTCGTCGGCCAGCAGAAGCGCTTCTCGATGGGCGCGCACTACCAGCAGGAGGTCGACCTCAACACGCTCTTCAAGGACGTGTCGATCTTCGTGAACACGTGCACCCACCCGGCGCAGGCGCGCCACCTGATCGACCGCGGGATCCGCTGCGCCTACAGCGAGTCGGGCGTCGCGGTGATCGTCTTCCCGGACGACGTGCAGGAGGCGGAGGCGATGGAGTCGCCGCCGCGCGAGCACGGCGCCGTCTACTCGTCGATCGGCTGGTCGGCCCCGCGCGTGATCCCGAAGCAGGAGGATCTGGAGCAGGCCGCCCACGTCCTGAACGAGGGCGAGAAGGTCGCGGTCCTGATCGGCCAGGGCGCGCGCGACGCCGCCGACGAGGTCGTCGAGGTCGCCGACCTGCTCGGCGCGGGCGTCGCGAAGGCGCTGCTCGGCAAGGACGTGCTGCCCGACGACCTGCCGTTCGTCACCGGCAGCCTCGGCCTGCTCGGGACGAAGCCCTCGCACGAGATGATGATGAACTGCGACACGCTCTTCCTGATCGGGACGAGCTTCCCGTACGCGGAGTGGCTGCCCGAGGAGGGCCAGGCGCGGTGCGTCGAGATCGACCTCGACGGCCGGATGATCGGCATCCGCTACCCGGCCGACGTGCACCTCGTCGGCGACGCCCGCTCGACGCTCCAGGAGCTGATCCCGCTGCTCGAACGCAAGGAGGACCGCTCGTGGCGCGAGGCGATCGAGCACAACGTCGCCTCCTGGTGGGACCTGATGGACGAGCGCTCGAACGACGAGATGGACTACCTCAACCCGCAGTACGTCGCCTGGACGCTGAACGACGTCCTGCCCGACGACGCGATCCTCACCGCCGACTCCGGCTCGTCGACGAACTGGTGGGCGCGCCAGGTGAAGATCCGCAAGGGGATGAAGGCGTCGCTCTCCGGGACGCTCGCGACGATGGGGCCGGGCGTCCCGTACGCGATCGCCGCGAAGTTCGCCTACCCGGAGCGCGCGGTCGTCTGCTTCGTCGGCGACGGCGCCTTCCAGATGAGCGGCATGAACGAGCTGATCACCGTCAAGCGGTTCTGGGACTCGCACCTGCGCCGCGACGGCGCGCCGCTCGTCTTCTGCGTCTTCAACAACCAGGACCTGAACCAGGTGACGTGGGAGCAGCGCGTGCTCGCCGGCGACCCGCGCAACCCGGCCACGCAGCAGATCCCGGACTTCCCGTACGCGCAGTACGCCGAGCTGCTCGGCTTCGCGGGCATCCGCTGCGAGCGCAAGGAGGACATGCCGGGCGCGTGGCAGCAGGCGATGGCCACGAGCGACCTGCCGGTGATCCTCGAGGTCGTCGTCGACCGCGAGGTGCCGCCGCTGCCGCCGCACATCAAGATGGAGCAGGCGCAGAAGATGATGTCCGCGGTCGCGGCCGGCGACCAGGACCGCGTCGGGATGATGAAGAAGGCCGCGCGCGGCAAGCTCGACGAGTTCAAGGAGTCCTGGCGCTGATCGAGCTGGGCGCCACCGTCGCGTCCCGGACGGCGGTCGACCGGCTCGAGGTCTCGGCGTACGAGATACCGACGGACGGCCCGGACGGCACGGAGTCGGACGGGACGCTCGAGTGGGCGTCGACGACGATCGTCGTCGTCGAGCTGCACGCGGGCGACGCGAACGGGCTCGGCTACACGTACGGGCCGCGCGCGGTCGCGACCCTGATCGAGGAGCAGCTCGCCGGCGTCGTGCTCGGCAGCGACCCGCTCGCCGTGCGCGCGACCTGGCGCGAGCTGGGCGCCCGGCTCCGCAACGCCGGCCGGCCGGGGATCGGCGCGATGGCCGTGAGCGCGGTCGACGTCGCGCTCTGGGACCTGAAGGCGCGCCTGCTCGGCCTGCCGCTCGTCGACCTGCTCGACCGGGCGCACGACGAGGTGCCGGTCTACGGCTCCGGCGGCTTCTGCAACTACCCGCTCGAGCGGCTGCGGGCCCAGCTCGGCGGCTGGGTCGAGCGGGGGATCCCGCGCGTGAAACTGAAGGTCTCGCGCCGGCCGGAGCAGGATCCGGAGCGGCTCGACGCCGTCCGCGCCGAGATCGGCGACGACGTCGAGCTGTACGTCGACGCGAACGGCGCCCTCGCCCGCAAGCAGGCGCTCGCCTGGGCGGAGCGCTTCGCCGGCGAATGGGGCGTCACCTGGTTCGAGGAGCCGGTCTCGAGCGCCGACCTCGAGGGGTTGCGCCTGCTCCGCGACCGCGGCCCCGGCGAGCTGGACGTCGCCGCCGGCGAGTACGTCTACGTCCTCCGCGACGCCGTCAACCTGCTCGAGGCGCAGGCGGTCGACTGCCTCCAGCTCGACGTCACCCGTTGCGGCGGCGTCACCGGCCTGCTCGAGTGCGCGGGCGCCGCCGACGCGTACCAGCTCGACGTGTCCGGCCACTGCGCGCCGCAGCTCTCCGCGCACGCGCTCTGCGCCGTCCGCCGGCTGCGGCACCTCGAGTACTTCCACGACCACGACCGGGTCGAGCGCCTGCTCTTCGACGGCTGCCTCGACCCGGAGGGGGGCGCGCTCCGCCCCGACCGCGGCCGGCCCGGGCACGGGCTCGAGCTGAAGCACGAGGACGCGGCCGAGCACTGCGTCGCCCGCGCGGAGGCGGCCGCGTGAGCATCGTCGTCCCGAAGCGGGTGGACACGCGCTTCCGCGGAGGCATGGCGGGCGTCGAGGAGATCGACCGCCGCGCGCTCGCGGCGGCGCTGCGCGCCGAGGTCGAGGGCGAGGTGCGCTTCGACACGCAGGCGCGCGCGATGTACGCGACCGACGCGTCGAACTACCGCCAGCCGCCGATCGGCGTCGTCGTCCCGCGCACGCTCGACGACGTCGTCGCCGTCCACCGGGTCTGCCACGCGTTCCGGGCGCCGATCGTCAACCGCGGCACCGGCACGAGCCTCTCCGGCGAGACCGTCAACTTCGCGGTCGTGATCGACCACTCGAAGTTCCTGACGGAGATCGGCGACGTCGACACCTCGAACGACACCGTCGTCGTCCAGCCGGGCGCGATCAACGAGAAGGTGAACGAGCACACGGGCAGGTGGAACCTCGTGTTCGGCCCCGACCCGTCGACGCACAGCTACTGCACGATCGGCGGCAACATCGGCAACAACTCCTGCGGGATGCACTCGGTGCAGGCCCAGTTCTACGGGCACGGGCCGCGCACCTCGGACAACGTCCACTCGCTCGAGGTGGTCACCTACGACGGCCTGCGCATGTGGGTGGGCGAGACCTCGGAGGAGGAGCTGCGCGCGATCGTGGACGCCGGCGGCCGGCGCGGCCGGCTCTACCGCGACCTCTACGACCTGATGCGGCGCTACGAGCCGTCGATCCGGGAGAAGTTCCCGCCCGTCGACCGGCTGCCGCGGCGCGTCTCCGGCTACAACCTCGACGAGCTGCTTCCCGAGAGCGGCTTCAACCTCGCCCGCGCGCTCGTCGGCACCGAGTCGACCTGCGCGACCGTCCTGCAGGCGCGGCTCTACCTGACGCCGGCGATGCTGAAGCGCGAGCTGGTCGTCGTGGCCTACCCGGACGTCTACGAGGCGGGGCGGCAGGTGCCGTGGATCATGGAGCACCGCCCGATCGCGCTCGAGGCGATCGACCACGTCCTCTTCGAGGACGAGATGGACAAGAACATGCATCCGTCCGCCCTCTCGGAGCTGCCCGCGAACGACCGCGACGGCGCCTGGCTGCTCGTCCAGTTCGGCGCCGACTCGCAGGAGGAGGCGCGCGAGCTGGCGGAGCGCTTCCACCGCGACGCGCTGAAGCACGGCGTCCAGGAGAGCGAGATCAGCATCTTCGACGACGCGGACCAGGCGTCCGACCTCTGGCAGGTGCGGGAGGGCGGCCTCGGCGCGACCGCGTTCCCGCCGGACGGCCGCGACCACTGGCCGGGCTGGGAGGACTCGGCGGTGCCGCCCGAGCGGGTCGGCGACTACATGGCCGACCTGAAGCGGCTCTACGACAAGCACGGCCTGCGCGGCGCGATGTACGGCCACGTCGGCCAGGGCTGCGTCCACTCCCGGATCAGCTTCGACCTGCGCACCGCGGACGGCATCCGCACCTACCGCGCCTTCATGGAGGAGGCGGCCGACCTCGTCGTCTCCTACGGCGGCACCCTCTCCGGCGAGCACGGCGACGGCCAGCAGCGCGCCGAGCTGCTGCCGAAGCAGTACGGCGAGGAGATCGTCGACGCCTTCCGCGAGTTCAAGCGGATCTGGGATCCGGACTGGAAGATGAACCCCGGCAAGGTCGTCGACCCGTACCGGCTCGACGAGCACCTGAAGCTCGGCGCCGACTACGAGCCGTGGCGGCCGGCGGTGAAGTTCGGCTACCCCGCGGACGAGGGCGACTTCGCCCACGCGACGCTGCGCTGCGTCGGCGTCGGCAAGTGCCGCCAGCCGGACGGCGTCGACGTGATGTGTCCGAGCTTCATGGTCACGCGCGACGAGAACCACACGACGCGGGGCCGCGCCCGTCTGCTCTTCGAGATGCTCCAGGGGGACGTGATCACCGACGGCTGGCAGTCGGACGAGGTGATGGAGGCGCTCGACCTCTGCCTCGCCTGCAAGGGCTGCACGAAGGACTGCCCGGTCGACGTCGACATGCCGACCCTGAAGGCGGAGTTCCTCCACCACCGCTGGAGGCACCGGCTGCGGCCGCGGCACGCGTACGCGTTCGGGTTGATCGACCAGGTCGCGCGCGTCGCCTCGCGCTTCCCCGAGGTCGCGAACCTTTTCGCGCACACGCCGCCGGTCGCGCAGGCGCTGAAGCTCGCCGCCGGGATGACGCAGCAGCGGCAGATGCCGAGCTTCGCGCCGCTCACGCTCCAGCAGTGGTTCCGGCAGCGCGGCGGCACCCGCAACCCGCACGGCCGCAAGGTGGTGCTCTTCCCGGACACGTTCAACAACCACTTCCACACCGACGTCGGCGTCGCGTGCGTCGAGGCGATCGAGGCAGCCGGCTGGCAGGTCGTCATGCCGGAGGGACACGTCTGCTGCGGGCGGCCGCTCTACGACTACGGCTTCCTCGACCTCGCGGAGCGCTACCTGCGTCGCACGCTCGAGCAGCTCCGCGAGTGGTACCGCGAGGGCGTGCCGATCGTCGGCATGGAGCCGAGCTGCCTCGCCGTCTTCAAGGACGAGCTGGTGAAGCTGCTGCCCCACGACGACGACGCGAAGCGGCTCTGCGCGAGCGCGTACCACTTCTCCGAGTTCTTCCGCGAGTTCGAGATCGAGCCGCCGAAGCTCGAGCGCGCGGCGCTCCTCTGGGGGCACTGCCACCACAAGGCGACCGGCGGCATGGATCCCGAGCGGGAGCTGCTCGAGCAGATGGGCGTCGAGGTCGAGTCGCTCCAGGCCGGCTGCTGCGGGCTCGCCGGCTCGTGGGGCTTCGAGTCCGGCCACTACGACGTCTCGATGGCGGCCGGCGAGCAGGGGCTGCTGCCGCGCGTGCGCGAGCTTCCGGCCGACGCGCTCGTGATCGCGAACGGCTTCTCCTGCAAGACGCAGATCGAGCAGGGGGACACCGGCCGGCGCGCGCTCCACGTCGGCCAGGTGATGCAGCTCGCGCTCGAGCACGGCGCGGACGGCCCGCCCGGGCCGAGGCCGGAGCGGCTCTACGACGAGCGGCGGCCGCAGCCGTCGCCGGCGCGGCGCGCGGCCCGGATCGCGGCGGCGCTCGCGGTCGGCGGGGCGGCGCTCGCCGGGCTCGGGCTCGCCGTCCGCGGCGCCCTGGACTGAACGGAGTCGTCTCGGGAGAGAATCGAGGCGTGAGCGTCGCCGCCCGCAGCCGCACCCGCACGCGCCCGCGCGCTCCGGTCCCGGAGCCGCGCGGCGAGACGCGCCTCTACGACGCCGTCGCCGCCGGGCTCGCGGGCTACGCGCACGCGCGCTACCGGATCCGCGTCCTCGGCGCGCCGTTCCGCCTCGCCGACGGCACGCTCGTCGTCTCGACCCACCGCAGCGACGACGACGTCCCGCTGATCGTCGGCGCGCTCTACCGGCGCGCGCACGGTCTCGTCCGCACCGGCGCGCCGGTGCACTTCGTCGTCCGCGACGACCTCTTCGAGCCGGGTTTCTTCGCCGGCTACCCGCCGGGCGTCCCGCGCGCGCTGCGGCGGCTCCTCTTCCACGTCTCGATCGGGCCGGTGCTCCGCCGCCTGCTCCCGTGCCATCCGGCGCGGCGGCCGGGCGGGATGCGCCTCGTCCAGCTCCTGCGCCGCTACCCCGAGCTGCCGCTCGAGGAGCTGCTGCCGCCGGCGCTGCTCGAGCCGCTGCGGGCGCGCGCACGCGAGCTGGGCCGCGCGCCCCGCTTCGCGCGCGACGTGCTCGACGGCGACTACGCCGACCTGCTCTGGCGCGTCACCGAGCGCCAGGAGGTCGTGGAGACGGCGAGCGTGGAGTTCTGGGACGAGCGGCGCCACGCCGCCGCGCGCGACTTCCGCGACCTCGTCGACGTGCTGCGCGCCGGCCGGCCGCTGCTGATCTGCCCCGAGGGGCGACCGTCGCCCGACGGCGCGATCGGGCCGCTGCTCGGCGGCGTCTCCGCCCTCGTCCGCCGCGGCGACCCGGAGCGGCTCGTGCCGATCGCGCCCGCCTACGACCCGCTCGGCGAGGGCCGGGCTCGCGCCTACGTCGGCGTCGGGACGGCGGTCGCGCCGCTCGCGGACGCCGCCGCGATCCTCGCCCTCCTGCGCCGCGCCACCCCGCTCACCGTCGGCTCCTCGCTCGCGGCGGCGCTCGCCGACGGCGACGACCCGGAGCGGCGGCTCGCGGCCGACGTCGAGGCCGCCCGCGCCGAGGGCCGCCCGCACGAGCCGGAGCTGGCCGACGCCGCGGTCCGCCGCGCCCGCCTCGCCGAGGCGCGCCGCGCCGCCGCGGGCCGCGACCTCGGGCGCCTCGTCGCCGAGTACCGGAGCGCGCGCGCGTGAAGCGGTTCTCGGGCCGGCGCGAGGCGGCGCTCGGGCTCGGCGCCTACGCCGTCTACCTCGGCGTGCGGGCGCTCGTCGCGAACGAGCGCGGGCGCGCGCGGGCCGCCCGCAACGCGCGCCGCGTCTGCGCGCTGGAGGAGCGGCTCGGCCTCCACCTGGAGCCGCGCGTGCAGGAGCGGATGCTGCGCCACCCGCGCCTGCTCGCCGTCCTCAACCTCTCGTACGTGTCGCTGAACGTCGTCCTCACCGTCGGCTGGCTGGGCCTGCTGTGGCGCCGCCGCCACCCGGAGTTCCACCGGCTCCGCCGCGCCGCCGCGCTCTCGCTGCTCGGCGCCTGCCCGGTCTTCCTGCTCTTCCCGTGCGACCCGCCGCGCTCGCTCGACGGCTTCGTCGACACCGTCGCCGACGTGCTCGACCTCGACTCGGGGCTCGTCGTCAGGCTCTACAACCCGGTCGCCGCGATGCCGAGCATCCACCTCGCGTTCGCGGTCGTCACCGGCGCGGGGATGGCGCAGACGGCGCGCTCGCCGCTCGTGCGCGCGGTGGGCGTGCTCTACCCGCCGGCGGTGCTCGCCACCGTCGTCGGGACTGCGAACCACTACGTCCTCGACGGGATCGCCGGCTCGTGTCTCGCGCTGCTCGCCCTGCGGATCTCGCGGGCTCTGGAGAGGTAGAGCTCGAGCGGGCGGCGGCGCGTGTCCGCCGCGAGCGCCTCGTGCACCGCCCAGGCGAGCGCGGGCTCGACCGGGCCGGGCGCGTAGCCCAGCTCCGCCTCGGCGCGGGTCGAGTCGAAGAACATCGGCAGCCGCGCGAGCGCCACCTCCTGCCGGTTGGCGAGCCCGACCGCGGCGGCGGCGCGGACGACCGGGTACGGGACCGGGAGCCGCGGCGGCGTCAGGCCGGCGATCTCCGCGATCAGCGCGAACAGGTCGCGCAGCCGGAGGTTCCGCCCGCCGAGCAGGTAGCGGCGGCCGCGGCGGCCGTGCTCGAGCGCGAGCGCGTGCCCGGCGGCGACGTCGCGCACGTCGACGACGTTGAGGCCGGTGGTCGGCAGGTAGGCGCGCATGCGGCCGCGCGCGACGCCGGCGACCATCGCGCCGGTCGGCGTCGGTTTGCGGTCGCCCGGCCCGACCGGCGTCGTCGGGTTGACGACCACGGCGTCGAGCCCGGCGCGCGCGGCGGCGAGCACGAGCCGCTCCGCCGCCAGCTTCGTCCGCTTGTACGGGACGGCCAGCTCCCACGCGGGCGGCCGGTCGCGCTCGGTCGCGGCGCGCCCCGCGACCGGCCCGCACGTGCCCGCGGTGCTCGTGTGCAGGAACCGCGAGACGCCCGCGCGCGCGGCGGCGTCGAGCAGGTTGCGGGTGCCGTGGACGTTCACCGCCTCGATCCGGCGCGGGTCGGCGTCGTAGCTGTAGAGCGCGGCGACGTGGACGACCGCGTCGCAGCCGCGCACCGCGCGCTCGAGCCCGGCCGGGTCGAGCAGGTCGACGCGCCTGCTGCGCACCTCCGCGCCCGCCGCCTCGAGCGCCCGCGCGACGTGCCGCCCGACGAACCCCGACGCGCCCGTGACGTACACCTCCATCCCGGAGCGCGTACCCTCGCCGCCGCGGGATTGAACGTGGGGGTGCGCCGGGCTCGGGCGGCGCGGGAGAATCGCTACACTGGCGCGGCGCGAGGCGCCGTAGCTCAGCTGGTCAGAGCGCTGCACTCATAATGCAGAGGTCGGTGGTTCGAGCCCACCCGGCGCTACTCGACGCGTCCCCACCTCGAGGATCGAGAACAGGAATGGCAACCGGAGTCAGAGTCGCAATCACGCTCGCCTGCACCGAGTGCAAGCGCCGCAACTACCAGTCGCAGAAGTCGAAGCGGAACTCGCCCGACCGGGTCGAGTTCAAGAAGTTCTGCCGCTGGTGCGGCCAGCACACGCTGCACCGGGAGACCCGCTAGCCCGCACCGTTCGATGGCGAGGCAGACGCGTCAGCAGCGCCGCCAGCGGCGCGCCCAGCAGCAGCCGGCCCCGCAGGCCGAGCGGCCGCGTGCGAGCGCGCGCCCGGCCGAGCAGCCGGAGCGCCGCCCCGAGCGCCGCGAGGAGCGGCAGCCGCGCGGCGTCCCGGGCCTCCGCTTCGTCCAGGAGTCGGCGGCCGAGCTGAAGAAGGTCGAATGGCCCGACCAGCAGGCGGTGATCAGCGGCACCGCGGTCGTGCTGATCGCCTGCGTGATCGTCGGCGCCTACCTGTGGGCGAACGACGAGGTCTGGCAGTACGTCGTCAAGCACGTGCTGCTCCGATAGAGAGGACGAGGACGAGCCGACATGTTCCGCTGGTACGTGATCAACACCTACTCCGGGCACGAGAACAAGGTGAAGACCAATCTCGAGCACCGGATCGAGTCGATGAACCAGCGCCAGCGCTTCCGGCGGGTCGTCGTCCCGACCGAGCAGGTGATCGAGACGAAGGACGGCCAGAAGGTGCAGGCGGAGAAGCGCGTGCTCCCCGGCTACGTCCTCGTGAACATGGATCTGAACGACGACGCGTGGACCGTCGTGAAGAACACTCCGGGCGTCACCGGCTTCGTCGGCGCCGGCGCCACGCCCGTGCCGCTCGCGCAGGGCGAGGTCGACAAGATCCTCAAGACGGGCGCCGTCGGCACGGCCGAGCGCCCGCGCACGCAGGTCGAGTTCCAGCTCGGCGAGTCGGTGAAGGTCACCTCAGGGCCGCTCTCCGACTTCGACGGCGAGATCGTCGAGGTCAACCCGGAGCAGCAGAAGCTGAAGGTGCTCGTCGACATCTTCGAGCGCCAGGTGCCGGTCGAGCTCGGGTTCGACCAGGTGAAGAAGCTCGACTAAAGGAAGAACGTGGCGAAGAAGGTCCTGACACTGATCAAGCTCCAGATCCCCGGCGGGCAGGCGAACCCTGCGCCGCCCGTGGGCCCGGCGCTCGGCCA
This sequence comes from Gaiellaceae bacterium, assembly GCA_035688315.1. Lineage (GTDB taxonomy): Bacteria > Actinomycetota > Thermoleophilia > Gaiellales > Gaiellaceae > Palsa-739. The sequence continues at coordinate 13,540 of DASSND010000067.1, forward strand.
GCACGGCGTCAACATCATGGAGTTCTGCAAGGCGTTCAACGCGGAGACGGCCGCCCAGAACGGCCGGATCATCCCGGTGGAGATCACGGTCTACGAGGACCGCTCCTTCACCTTCATCACGAAGACGCCGCCTGCCGCCGTCCTGATCAAGGAGGCGCTGACGCTGGAGAAGGGCTCCTCGGAGCCGAACCGCACCAAGGTCGGCCGGCTCAGCCGCGACCAGGTCCGCGCGATCGCCGAGACGAAGCTGCCCGACCTGAACGCGCGCGACCTCGACCAGGCGTCGAAGATCATCGCCGGCACGGCGCGCTCGATGGGCGTGGAGGTGGAGGCCTGATGCCGGTCGGCA
>DASSND010000050.1:0-59690 GCA_035688315.1 Gaiellaceae bacterium
CCGTGCAGCTCGCGGGCGAGCTTCGTCATGCGCTGGTTCGCCTCCGACCAGCGCAGCTTCACGCCCGACCCCTCCGGGCCGGGGACGCCGGTGCGCTGGTAGGTGCCGAGCGCGCGATAGTTCGTGTAGCGGAGCGCCTGCAGCTCGATCCACTCCCGGGCGACCCGCTCGCGCAGGCCGGGGTCGCCGTTCGCGCGCTCGCGCGCGTCGGCGAGCAGCCGCGTGACGCCCGCGTCGAGAGTCGCGGTGAGCGCGAAGCCGAGCGTGCCGCGCTCGTGCAGGAGCGTCGTCATCGCCACCTGCCAGCCCTCGCCCTCCTCGCCGAGCCGGTTCGCGACCGGCACCTCGACGTCGGAGAAGAAGATCTCGTTGAACTCCGCCTCGCCGGTGATCTGGCGCAGCGGGCGCACCTCGACGCCGGGCGCGTGCATGTCGACGATCAGATAGGTGAGGTTCCGGTAGCGCGGCGCCTCCGGGTCGCTCCGGGCGACGAGGATGCAGAAGTCGGCGATGTGGGCGAACGACGACCAGACCTTCTGGCCGTTGACGACGTAGCTCTCGCCGCGCCGCTCGGCGCGCGTGCGCGCGGCGGCGAGGTCGGAGCCCGCGTCCGGCTCCGAGAAGCCCTGGCACCAGATCTCCTCGGCGGCGAGCAGCGGCTGCAGGTAGCGCGCCTTCTGCTCCTCGCTGCCGTGGGCGATGATCGTCGGCCCCGCCATGCCGAGCCCGATCACGCCGACGTGCGGCGGCGCCTGCGCGGCCGCCATCTCCTCGTAGAAGATCGCCTGGAAGCTGTAGGGCGCGCCCGCGCCGCCGTACTCCTTCGGCCAGGTCAGCCCCGCGTAGCCCGCCTCGTAGAGCTTGCGGCTCCACTCGCGCACGAACGGGTCGTCGAAGCGCTGCGCGCCGCCGCGGCCGCCCTTCTTGTCCTCCGGCAGGTTCGCGTCGATCCAGGCGCGCAGACCGGCCCGGAACTCGGCCTCCTCCGGCGTGTCGCGCAGGTCCACGGCGCGAGCCTACCGCGTCGGCGCGAACTTTGACCAGCGATTCAACGCGGGCGGGCGAACGAATCCGGCGCGCGCGGCGTTCCTTCCAGCGTGACCGCCGCAGCCGTCCGTCTCCCGTCGGGCCGCGACCCGCTCTACGAGCTGGGCGTCGCGCGCCTCGCCGTGACGCCGCGGCGGCGCTTCGAGAACCTGCTCGAGCGGCACGAGCCGATGCTGCGCCGCGTCGCGCTCGGGATGCTGCGCGACCCGCACCGCGTCGACGACGTCCTCCAGGAGACCTACCTGAAGGCGTACCGGAAGCTGCCCGCGCGCTTCGAGAGCGAGCGCCAGGAGGCGGTCTGGCTCTACCGCGTCCTGCACCGGAGCTGCCTCGACGAGCTGCGCCGCAGGGCGCGGCGCCCGGAGGTGTACGCCGACGTCGAGGTCGAGGCGCGCGGGGAGGATCCCGGCTCGTCGCTCGCCGTCGCCGCCGCGCTCGCCGAGCTGCCGCCGGACGCGCGCGTCGTGGTCCTGCTCGTCGACCTGATCGGCTTCGACTACGAGGCGGCCGCCGAGGTGCTCGGCGTGCCCCGCGGCACCGTCGCCTCGCGGCTGAACGCGGCCCGCCGCCGGCTGCGAGAGGTGCTCGCGTGAGCGGCGGCCCGCGCGACGAGTGGGTGCGGGAGCGGCTCGCCCGGCTCGCGCCGCCGCCGCGGCGTCGCGGCTTCGAGGACGAGCTGTGGGAGCGCGTCCAGGCGCGCGAGCGCGCAGCCGCGCGGCGCTGGCGGCTCGCGAGCGTCGCGCTCGCCGCGGTCGCCGTCGCGGCCACGGCCGCCGCCGCCGTGCTCGCGACCGCGCGCGCGCCGGGCGCGACGATCGACCGCACCTTCGCCTGCACGACGCAGGTGCAGGGAGGCCTGCACACGTTCGCCCTCGAGGCGTGGCCGCGCGACCCGCAGCTCCCGGCCGCCGGCGTCCGGCTCACGACCCGGACGCAGACCCTGATGGCGTTCAACACCTTCGGCCGCCAGCCGCTCGCGGTCGACGGCTCGGGCTGCCGCGCCGTGCGGCGCACGGTGCCGCTGAGCCCGGCCGGGCTCCGCTCGGCGGGCAGTTTCGGCGTCGGCTACGTCCACTTCTCGACGCGCTGCCTGCTCGGCGGCCGCGTGCTCGTCCACCTGCGTCTGCGGACGGACGGCCGAGGCCGGCCCGTCGCCGCGCAGCTCGCGCTGCGGCTGGAGAAGCGGAACCGCCCCGTCGCGTACGTCCGCTGGTCGCCGAAGCGCGTCGTCGCCTCGGTGACGCCGAGCTGCGACTGAACGATTCCGCCGCCGGAGGCGTATCAATCCGGTGATGAGCGTCGAGGCGGCACGCGCGGCGGCCCCGCCCGAGGCGGACGCGCCCACGGACGAGCACGAGCGGTTCGAGCGGCTCGTGCGCCGTCACCACCCGCGGCTGCGTCGCGTCGTCGCGGGGATCGTCGGCGACCGGCACCGCGTCGACGACGTCCTCCAGGAGGCGTACCTGAAGGCGTACCGGAAGCTGCCGCGGCGGTTCGCGAACGAGGCGCACGAGGCCGTGTGGCTCGTCCGGGTCGTCCACCGCTGCGCGCTCGACGAGCTGCGCCGGACGAAGCGGCGGCGCGAGGAACTCGGCGAGCTGGGGCACCTGCGCGCCGTCCCCGACGAGCGGAGCGCGCGCCTCGACGTCGACGCCGCCTTCGCGCGGCTCGCGGTCGGCGACCGCTCCGTGCTCCTGCTCGTCGACCTGCTCGGTTTCGACTACGAGGGCGCCGCGGCCGTCCTGCGCGTGCCGCGCGGCACCGTCGCCTCGCGGCTGAACGCGGCGCGCAGGCGGTTCCGTGAGCTGCTGGAGGCGGGCGATGGGCGAGCGTGACGTCCGCGACCTGCTCGAGCGGCTCGACCTGCCGCCCGAGGATCCCGACTTCTTCCCGTCCCTCCGGGAGCGCCTCCGCGCCCGCGACCGCTCCGCCGCCCGCCGCTGGCGCGTGGCGGCGGTCGCGCTGGCGGCCGTCGCGACTGCCGCCGTCGCCGCAGCGGCGGTGGTCGCGACGGCCCGCGGAGGCGGCTCCGTCCTCGACCGGACGCTCTCCTGCACGCTCGCCGGCTCCGCCGTCCCCGGGGTCGGCGTGGACGCCTGGCCGCGGAACGGCTACGCGGACGGCGGGCTCCGGATCTTCGCCGGGAGCCGCGACTCCCTGCTCCGTCTCGCCGGGTCGGTGCCGGGCTTCTCCCTCGACGCGACGCGCTGCCGCAGCGCGTCGGCGGACGTCTCCCTGGACGTCGCCGGGCTCGACGACTTCCACGTCGTCGGCCTCGGCTTCGACCGGGTCGTCGCGCGCTGCCTTCCCTCCGGTCGCGTGCTCCTGCGGATGCAGCTCGGCCTCGACCCGGCGGGGCATCCCGACCGCGCCACCGTCGCGCTCGCCGGCGCGGACGGGACGCCGCTCGGGCTCTTCCGCTGGCAGCCGAGCCTCGTCCGCGCCTGGCTCGGGCCGGACTGCCCCGGCGGCTGATTGGCGCTCGCGGCGTTCCTCCTGCGGCGGCTCGTCCTCGCCGCGCTCGTCCTGCTCGCGGTCTCGTTCCCGACCTTCGTGTTCTTCGCCGGGAACTTCAACGCGATCTGCGGGCCGAAGGAGCACACGCTGTCGGCGACGCTGCCGTACTACTGGCGCTGGCTGCAGGGGATCCCGAGCGGGCGCAGCCTGAAGACGAGCATCTGCGGCTGGCCGCCGCTCTGGCAGAACCTCGAGCCGAGCCTCGGCCGGACGGCGGCGCTGCTCGGGCTCACGCTCGTGCTCGTCCTCGTGCTCGCGCTGGTCGTCGCGGCCGTCTCCGCGGCGGCGCCCGGCTCGTGGCTCGACCTCGGCCTGCGCGGGTTCTCGTACCTCGCGTGGGCGACGCCCGCGTTCTTCGTCGCCGGGGCGCTGCAGTGGCTCGCGACCTGGGCCGGCGAGGCGCACGGGATCCACTGGCTGCCGCTGCGCGGCTGGCCGGGCTTCTGTCCCGACCCGCGCGCGCTCAACCCGTTCGCCAACGACGTCAGCGGGCAGCCGCTCCCGACTCTCGACAGCACCTGCCCGGCCGCGCCCGGCGGCCTCCACTACTACCTCGCCTGCCTCCGCTATCTCGTCCTGCCGTCGCTCGCGCTCGCGCTCAGCTTCGTGGGGCTGCACAGCCGCCACCTGCGCTCGGCGCTCCTGCTCGCGCTGCGGGCGCCGTTCGCGACGACGGCGCGGGCGAAGGGGCTGACCGAGCGGCGCATCCTGCTCCGGCACGCGCTGCGCGCGTCGCTCGCGACGTTCACGAGCGCCGTCCTGCTCGACTTCGGCTCGCTCTTCGGCGCGGCGCTCGCGGTCGACTGGATCTTCAAGCTGAACGGCGTCGGGATGCTGTTCGCGAACGAGATCTCGGCGCCGTTCGTGGACGCGTACGCGATCCAGCTCCTGCTGCTCGTGACGGCGGCGATCGTCGTCGGCACCTCGCTCCTCGCCGAGCTGGCGCTGCTTTGGCTCGACCCGCGGGCGCGGCCGGCGTGAGGGGGAGGCGACTGCGGCGGCGCCTAGTCCGGCAGCGGGCGATGCTCGTCGCGCTCGTCGTGCTCGTGCCGCTCTGCGCGGTCGGCTGGTTCGCGGCCGATCTCGCGCCCTACCACTGGTCGCACCTCGACCTCGACCTGCTGCAGCGGCCGCCGACGTTCTCGCACTGGCACCTCTTCGGCACCGACCTGATCGGGGAGGACGTGTTCAGCCGCTCGCTGTGGGCGCTCGGGTTCTCGCTGCGGCTCGACCTGCCGGTGGCGGCGGCGGCGACCGCAATCGGGGTTGTCGTCGGCGCGCTCGCGGGCTGGTTCCGCGGCTGGCTCGACGCGCTGCTGATGCGGCTCGCGGATCTCGTCACCGCCTTCCCGGCGATGCTGATCCTCTTCGCGCTGATCTTCTACCTGCACCCGATCTCGTTCCGGATCCTCGGCGGGGTGCTCGTCGGCTGCCTCTGGGTCTATCCGGCGCGGCTCGTGCGGGCGAACGTGCTCGCGGTGCGCGAGCTGGAGTTCGTGGAGGCGGCGCGCGCGCTCGGCGCGTCCGACCGCCGCATCGTCCTGCGTCACGTTCTCCCGAACTGCGTCGGCACGATCCTCGTCTCCGGGACGTCGCTCCTCGGCCAGGCGATCCTGCTCGAGTCGACGGTCGAGTTCTTCAACTACGGGATCATCGTGAACACCCGCCCGACGCTCGGGAACATGGTGGCGGACATCCTCCGCTACGGGATCGGCGACACGAACCAGGCGGGCTACCACTGGTGGACGTGGGCGTTCCCGGCGCTGACGCTCGTCGTCGTGCTCGTGTGCGTGAACCTCGTCGGCGACGGCCTCGACGCGGCCCTCGACCCGCGCACGGGCTGACGAGGCCGCCACGGCCCCGGGCCGGGCCACGTCCGCTTCGGCCTTGTCCGGGTACCTGGCACCGGGACGTGGCCGCCGCGGACGATGCGCCGCCGCGACCTGCTAGGCGAGGAGCGTGGCGTCCAGCTCCCGCACCGAGCTGGCGCCGCAGAGCGCGAGTGTCAGGTCGACCTCGGCGAGGAGCTGCCGGATCGCCGCCTCGACGCCCGGTGCGCCGCCCGCCGCGAGCGCGTACGCGTAGAGCCGGCCGACGAGCACCGCGTCCGCGCCGAGTGCGAGCGCCTTCACGACGTCCGCGCCGCGCCGGATGCCGCCGTCCACGAGCAGCGGATACTCCGGCCCGACCGCCGCGCGCACCTCGACCAGCGCGTCGAGGGAGGCGACCGCGCCGTCGACCTGCCGGCCGCCGTGGTTCGAGACGACGATCCCGTCCACGTCGTGCTCGCGCGCGAGCAGCGCGTCGTCGCCGCGGAGGATCCCCTTCACGAGGAGCGGCAGCGACGTCTGCGCGCGCAGCCAGTCGAGGTCGTCCCAGGTCAGCCCGAGGTTCGGGAAGGTCATCAGCATCGTCGCCGCCGCGGTCAGCAGGTCCTCCGCCGGCGGTTTCTCGAGCCGCGAGCAGAAGACGGGGTCGCCGAAGAAGTTGCCGCAGCCCTCGCCGCGGATGAACGGCAGGTACGCGTTGCGCAGGTCGCGCGGCCGCCAGCCGAGCGTCGGCGTGTCGAGGGTCACGACGATCGCGCCGTAGCCGGCCGCTTCGGCGCGCCGCACGAAGCTCGCCGCCACCTCCCGGTCGTTGATCCAGTAGAGCTGGAACCAGCGCGGTGCGTCGCCCATCGCCTCCGCCACCGCCTCGAGCGACGAGGTCGCCGCGCTCGAGCAGACGAACGGGACGCCCGTCGCCGCGGCTCCGCGCGCCGCGCCCACCTCCGCGTCCGGGTGCGCGATCGACAGCACCCCGACCGGGGCGAGCAGGAACGGCGCCGGCGAGCGCGTCCCGAGCACTTCGACCGAGAGGTCGCGGACGACGTTGCCGGCGAGCATCCGCGGCCGCAGCCGGCGCCGCTCGAACGCCTCGAGGTTCGCGCGCATCGTCGCCTCCCCGCCGGCGCCGCCGGCGATGTACCCGAACGCGCCCGGGTCGAGCGCCGCCTCCGCCGCCGCCTCCCAGTCCTCCGGCCCCACAGGCCACTCGGCCTGCCCGGCGACGTAGATCGCGTTCTGGACGAGCGAGCCCTCGAAGGCGTTCACGCGTGCGACTCTAGATGGTCGCCGGCGCCGGCTCGAGCGCAGCGTCGGCCGGCTCGAGCGAGACGACGGCGCCCCGCCGCTGCACCGGCAGCAGCGTGACCGCGACGAGGATCGCCGCGACCCCGACCCACTGCGTCCAGCGCAGATGCTGCTCGTAGGCGTAGATGCCCGCGACAACCGCGACCGCCGGGTACGTCAGCTCCGCGAGCGAGGAGAGCATGGCCGGCGTCCGCTGCAGGCCGACGTAGTAGAGGGTCAGCGCGAGCAGCCCGGTGACGAGCGCGAGGTAGAGGATCAGCAGGCTGTCGTGGCCGTTCGAGTACGCGCTCGCTCCCATCGCCGGCAGAGCGACGGCGCTCGCGAGGAGCCCGAAGAAGAAGCGGAGCGCGACGATGTGCTGGAACGCCAGCTCGCGCGAGAGGAAGCGCCCGAGCACCGTTCCGAGCGCCCACAGCACCGCGGCGCCGGTCGCCTCCGCGATCACGACCGCGCCGTTCGCGGACGGGTCGAGCGGGTGCGCCTGGTTGACGAGCCAGAAGCCGGCGAGCGCGGGGAGGAAGAACCAGGCGAAGCGCGGCCGCGGCCGCTCCCCGAGCAGCAGCGCGGCGCAGCCGACCGCGACGAACGGCTGGATCTTCTGGATCACGACCGGGGTGATGTAGTCCTGGTGGCCGATCAGCGCGTCGGTGAAGAGGATCGTCGCGACGGCCGACGCGCCGGCGCCGACGACGGCGGCCGCGAGCACGAACCGGACGCCCGCCCGCCACACCGCGCGCAGCGCCGGCAGGAGCACGGGCAGCGTCAGCGCGACGAGGATCACGTGCTCGCCGAACACGATCGTCGTCGCCGAGGTCGAGCCGCTCATCGTCTTGCGGATGATCGGGTCGGTGCCCCACATCGCCGCGGCGACCGCGACGATCGCGACCCCGGGCAGGGCGAGCAGGCGGCGCATGAAGACGAGGTTAGCCCGCGCCGGGCTCGCTCTGCGCGAGCTGGGCGAACGCCTGCTCGAACACCTCGTCCGGCTGCGCGCCGAGCACGAGCAGCCGCCTGTCGAGCAGGAAGCCCGGGATCCCGGTGACCCCGATCGACTGCGCCTGCCGCGTCGAGTCGAGCACGCGCTCGCGGTACGCCTCGTCGGCGAAGGCCGGCTCGACGTCGTCGAGCCCCGCCTCGGCGGCGAGCGCGCGCAGCTCGTCCCGGTCGCCGATGTTGCGGCCCTCGGCCCAGTAGGCGTCCATCAGGCGCTCGTGCACCGCGTCGTGCAGGCCGCGGTCGCGCGCCAGCTCGGTCACGCGCAGCGCGAGCATCGTGTTCGGGACGACCTCCGCCGGCGGCGCGTAGGCGAGCCCTGCGCGCTCGAACGACGCCTTCAGCCGGTCGTGGAACTGCTCGCCGTAGCGCGCGTGCAGCCGCTCGCGCGGGATCCCCTCCGGCGGGTACTCCGGGTGGAGGTCGTAGGGGAGCCAGGTGACCGTCGCGCCGAACCGGCGCGCGACCCGCTCGGCCAGCGGCTGGCCGAGCCGGCAGAACGGTCAGATGTAGTCCGACCAGACGAGGATCTCGTGTTCGACGGCGCTCATGCCTCGAACCGCAGCAGCTCCTCGACGGTCTCGCGCCGCCGGATCTCCCGCACCTCGCCGCCCCCGACGAGCACGGCCGCCGGCCGGGGCACGCCGTTGTAGGTGGAGCCGAGCGCGAGCGTGTACGCCCCGGTCGCCGGCACCGCGAGCAGGTCGCCGGGCCGCGGCTCCGGCAGCTCCGCCGCCTCGATCAGCACGTCCCCCGACTCGCAGTGCTTGCCCGCGACGCGGTAGACGCCGGTCGGCAGCTCGCCGGCGCGGTTCGCGAGCAGCGCCTCGTAGCGGGCGCCGTAGAGCTGCGGCCGCGGGTTGTCCGACATGCCGCCGTCGATCGCCGCGTAGACGACGCCGCCGCTCTCCTTGACGACGCCGACCCGGTAGAGCGTGACGCCCGCACGCCCGACGAGCGAGCGGCCCGGCTCGAGGATCACGCGCACGCCGTCCGGCAGCGCGGCGACGAGCGGCCCGACGAACTCCGCCACCGCGGGCGCGTCCTCGTCGCGGGTGTGGCGGACGCCGAGCCCGCCGCCGAGGTCGATCGTCCGCGGCGTCCAGTCCAGCTCGGCGAGGAAGGCGACGAGCCGCTCGACCGCGACGACGCTCTCGTCGGGGCGCAGCAGCTGCGAGCCCACGTGCAGGTGGACGCCCTCGACGTCGAGTCCGAGCCCGCGCGCGTCCTCGACGACGCGCCGCGCCGCGTCGGGGGAGAGCCCGAACTTCGACTCCTCGTGCGCGGTCTGGATCGAGCGGTGCGTGACCGCCTCGACCCCGGGCGTCAGCCGCACGAGCACGCGCCGCACGCCCGCCTCCGCCGCGACCGCCGCCTCGCGCGGCGCGTCGAGCACGACGAGCGCGCCCGCCTCCGCCGCGGCGCGCAGCTCCTCCACCGACTTGTTGTTGCCGTGGAAGACGATCCGCTCGCCCGGGATCCCGGCCGCCCGCGCGAACGCCAGCTCGCCGAGCGTGGAGACGTCCGCACCGACGCCCTCCTCGGCGAGGAGCCGCAGCAGCGCGACGTTCGCGAACGCCTTCGTCCCGTAGACGACGAGCGCGCCCGGCGCCGCCTCGGCGTAGGCGCGCGCCTGCGCCCGGATCGTCTGCTCGCAGTAGACGAGGAGCGGCGTGCCGTGCTCCGCCGCCAGCCGCGACGCGGGCACGCCGCCGAGGGTCAGCTCGCCGTCCTCGACGCGGGCGCTCTCGGGGAACAACTCCAGCACGGCTCAAGTCTGCACGGCGCGCGCCGCGCGGCGCTCCGGCGTACTCTTGGAGACCCGATGGAGCGCTACGACCCGCACGCGATCGAGGCGAAGTGGCAGAAGGTCTGGGAGGAGGAGCGCGCCTTCCACGTCCCCAACCCGAAGCCGGGCGACGACCTGCCCGAGAACCACTGGTACCAGCTCGAGATGCTGCCGTACCCGTCCGGGCCGAGCCTGCACATGGGCCACGTCCTCAACTACACGATGGGCGACGTGCAGACCCACGTGCGCCGGCGCAGCGGCTGGAACGTCCTGCGGCCGATGGGCTGGGACGCGTTCGGGCTGCCGGCCGAGAACGCGGCGATCCGCGAGGGCCGCCACCCGCGCGAGACGATCGAGCGGAACATCGAGACGATGCGCGCCCAGATGAAGCGTCTCGGCTGGGCGATCGACTGGGAGCGCGAGGTGTCCGCGCACCAGCCGACCTTCTACCGCTGGACGCAGTGGCTCTTCCAGCAGTTCTGGAAGCACGGGCTCGCCTACCGCAAGGAGGCCCCGGTCAACTGGTGCCCCAACGACCAGACCGTGATCGCGAACGAGTACGTGATCGACGGCCGCTGCGAGCGCTGCGGCGCCGAGGTCGAGCTGCGGAACATGACGCAGTGGTTCTTCAGGACGACCGCGTACGCCGACGAGCTGCTCGAGTACCCGGGCGCCGACTGGCCGGAGAAGACGAAGGCGATCCAGCGCAACTGGATCGGCCGCTCCGAGGGCGCCGAGGTGCTGTTCCGCGTCGACGAGCTGGATCTCGACCTGCCCGTCTTCACGACGCGGCCCGACACGCTCTTCGGCGCCACCTTCTTCGTCGTCGCGCCCGAGCACCCGTTCGTCGAGGCGCACGCGAGCGCGGCGGCGCAGGAATACGCGAAGCGCAGCGGCGCGAAGTCGACCGAGGAGCGGGCGGCCGAGAAGGAGAAGACCGGCGTCTTCAGCGGCCACCACGCGACGAACCCGATCAACGGCGAGCGGCTGCCGATCTGGGTCGCCGACTACGTGCTGATGGACTACGGCACCGGCGCGATCATGGCCGTCCCCGCCCACGACGAGCGCGACGCGCAGTTCGCCGAGACGTTCGACCTGCCGATCGTGCCGGTGATCGACGAGGACGGGCGCCTCGTCAACTCGGCCCGCTTCGACGGCCTCCCCGCGGAGGAGGGCAAGCGCGCGATCGTCGCCGCGCTCGAGGAGCAGGGCCGCGGCAAGGCGACCGTCAACTACCGGCTGCGCGACTGGAGCGTCTCGCGCCAGCGCTACTGGGGCTGCCCGATCCCGTTCGTCCACTGCGAGCGCTGCGGCGTCGTGCCGGTGCCCGAGGACGAGCTGCCGGTGCTCCTGCCCGACATCGAGGACTACGCGCCGAAGGGCAAGCCGCCGCTCGCCCAGAACGAGGAGTACATGGCGGTCGCCTGCCCGCAGTGCGGCGGCGCGGCGCGGCGCGACCCGGACACGATGGACACGTTCGTCGACTCGTCCTGGTACTTCATCCGCTACGTCGACTCCCACAACGGCGAGGCCGCGTGGGATCCGTTCGTCGTCGACTACTGGATGCCCGTCTCGCAGTACATCGGCGGCATCGACCATTCGACCGGCCACCTGCTCTACTCTCGCTTCTTCGTCAAGGCGCTGAACGACTGGGGGCTGCTCGGCTTCCGCGAGCCGTTCGCGCGGCTCTTCCACCAGGGCTGGGTGCAGCTCGGCGGCACGAAGATGTCGAAGACGAAGGGGAACGTCGCCGGGCCGGACGAGATCGTCGACGCGTACGGCGCCGACGCGGTGCGCCTCTACATCCTCTTCATGGGGCCTGCCGACCAGGACATGGAGTGGGTGCCCGAGGGCGTCGAGGGGATCGTCCGCTTCCTGCGTCGCCTCTGGCGCGTCGTCCACGAGGTCGCCGAGCGCGCGCCGTCGCCGGGCCGGCGCGAGGGCGAGCTGGCGCGCAAGGCGAACGAGACGATCGTGCGCGTCACCGACGACGTGCTGCGGCGCTTCCAGTTCCACACGCCGATCGCCGCGGTGATGGAGCTGGTGAACGAGCTGTCGGCGGCGACCGACGCGCCCGACGCGCGCTTCGCGGCCGAGACCGCCGTGTCGGTGATCCAGCCGTACGCGCCGCACGTCGCGGAGGAGCTGTGGGGCGTGCTCGGCCACGAGCGGCTCTGGGAGCACCCGTGGCCGGAACCCGACGAGGCGCAGCTCGTGCGCGACACGTTCGAGCTGGTCGTGCAGGTGAACGGGAAGGTGCGCGACCGCGTCGAGGTGGAGGTGAGCCTGAGCGAGGAGGAGCTGGTCGCGCGGGCGCGGGCGAGCGATCGCGTCGCCCAGCACCTGGACGGCGGCGAGCCGCGGAAGACGATCGTCGTCCCGGGCAAGCTCGTGAACTTCGTCGTGTAGCGCTCCGCCCCGGTCGACACGAAGTCGGCACACTCTCGTGACACTTCTGTTGTCACGATGGGCGACATGGAATTCTCGTTGCCCTCGCTCTCGCGCAGGCGGCTGCTCGCGGCGGCGCTCGCGCTCGCGGTGCTGCTCGTGCTCGCGCTCCGGCACCTCGGCGGCGGGAGCGCGGCGGCTCCCGCGGCGGCGCCGCCGCTCCGGGCTGCGCGCCCCGCGGCCGCGACGCTGCTCGTCGTCGACGTCGTCGGCGCGGTGCGGCATCCGGGCCTCTACCGCCTGCGCGAGGGCACCCGCATCGCCGACGCGGTCGCTGCGGCGGGCGGCGCGACCGTGAAGGCGGACCCGGTCGGCGTCAACCTCGCCGCGCCGCTCGCCGACGGCGAGCAGGTGGTGGTGCCGGCGCGCGGCGCGGCCGGGGCTTCCCCTCCCGCCGCGGGCGCGTCGCCGTCGGCGCCCCTCGACCTGAACACGGCGACCGCGGCGCAGCTCGACGCGCTGCCCGGGATCGGGCCGACGACGGCGCAGAAGATCCTCGACTACCGGCAGCAGCACGGGCCGTTTCGCTCGGTCGAGGAGCTGGACGGCGTCCCGGGGATCGGGCCGTCGCGCATCGAGCAGCTGAAGGGGCTCGTGATCCCGTGAGGCTGCGCACGCCGTACCTCCTCGCCGGTGCGCTCTGCGCCGGCCTCGCCGCGGCGACGGCGGCGCGCGTCGCGCCGCTGCCGTCCGCCCTCGTCGGCGCGGCGCTGCTCGCGGCCGCCGTCGCGGCGGAGAGGCCGCAGGCCCGGATCGTCGCGCTCGCGCTCCTGCTCGCGGTCGGCGGCTGGGCGTGGGGGAGCCGGCGGCTCGACCGAATCGACCGGAGCGTCCTCGCGCCCCGCATCGGCACGGCGGAGCGCGCGCTCGTCCAGGTCGAGGAGCCGCCGCGGCGCGGCAGCTTCGAGCTGCGCATGCGCGTGCTCGTGCTCCGCTGGGGCGACCTGCGCCCGCACGAGCCGGCGCTGCTCGAGCTGCCGCTCGGTCGCGCGCCGCCGCAGGGGGCGCGCCTTTCGGTGCTCGGCCGTCTGCACGAGCCGCGCGGCCCGAGCGACGGCTTCGACGAGAGAACCTGGCTCCGCCGGCACGGGATGCACGTCGTCCTGAAGGCGGACGCGTGGCGCGCCGTCGGCCGGCGCGGCGGCCTCGGCGGCCTCGCCGACCGGCTCCACGGCTGGCTCGCGCGCGACGGAGTGCCCGGCCTCGCGGGAGAACGCCGCGCGGTCCTCGAAGGCGTCCTCCTCGGCGAGGAGCAAGGGCTGAGCGACGGGCTGCGCCAGGACTTCCGCGCGAGCGGGCTCTACCACCTGCTCGCGGTGAGCGACGGCAACGTCGCGGTCGTGGTCGGCGGAACCGTCTGGCTCGCGTTCCTGCTCGGCGTCCCGTGGCTCGCCGCGCAGCTCGCCGGGCTGGCGGCGATCGGCGGCTACGTGCTCGCGGTCGGGCCGCAACCCTCGGTCGTCCGGGCCGGGATCGCGGGCGCGCTTGCCTCGTTCGCGTGGCTGAGCGGGCGTGAGCGCGACGCGCGGCATGCGCTCCTCGTCGCCGCCGTGGTCCTGCTCGCGTGGAGCCCCTACAACCTGCTCGACCCGGGCTTCCAGCTCTCGTTCGCGGCCGTGCTCGCGATCTTCACGGCGGCGCGCCCGCTCGCCCGGCGGCTCGAGGGGTATCCGCTGCCCGCTCGCCTGCGCGAGCCGGTCGCCCTCTCGGCGGTGTGCGGGGTGGCCACCGCCCCGATCTCCTGGCTCCAGTTCCACCAGATCCCGCTGCTGACGGTGCCGGCGAACGCCGCGGCGGCGCCGGTCGTGGCGCCGCTGCTCGCGCTCGCGCTCCTCTGCGCGGTGCTGAACCCGTTCGTGCCGCCGCTCGCGGCGCTGCTCGCGTGGGCGAACGGCTGGTGCGCCGCGTACCTCGTCGCCTGCGCGCGCTTCTTCGGCTCCGTCCCGGGCGCGCAGATCCGCTCGCCGCTCGCCGCCGCCGCGCTCGCGCTGGGAGCCGCCGGGCTCGGTGCCTATGCTTGGCGGCGTGGCCGCCGAGACCGCGCTGAAAGCCGCCTACCTGATCGTCGGGAGCGACAAGCCGAAGATCGGGCGGGCGCTGCAGCGGCTCCGTGACCGGATCGGCGAGGAGTCGGTCGAGCATCTGTTCGCGCGGGAGACCTCCGGCGAGGCCGCGGTGGCCGCCTGCAACGCGATGGGCCTCTTCGGCGGCGAGGGCCGGCTCGTGATCGTCGACGACGTCGACGCCTGGAAGGCCGCCGACGTCCAGCAGGTGACCGCCTACCTCGCCTCGCCCTCGCCGGCGACGGTGCTCGCGCTCGTGGCCGAGGAGATGAAGGACGACTCTGCGCTCGCGAAGGCCGTGGCGAAGGCGGGCCAGGTGCTCCGCTACGAGATCCCGAAGAAGCGGCTGCCGGAATGGGTCGCCGAGCAGTTCTCGCGGCTCGGCGCGACCGCGGAGGCGGACGCGTGCCGCGCGCTCGTCGAGACCGTGGGCGACGACCTCGGCAGCCTCTCCTCCGAGATCGACAAGCTCGCCACCTGGGCGAACAGGGAGCCGGTCACGGTCGCGGCGGTCGAGCGGCTCGCGGTCGGACGCGCCGAGACGCCGATCTTCGCGCTCACCGACGCGTGGGGGAGCCGCGACGTCGGCGCGACGCTCGCGGCGGCGGAGTCGCTGCTCGAGCGCTCGCACCGGCCGCGTTCCGGCGAGCTGATCCGGATCGTCTCCTCGCTCGTCGGGCACGTCGGCCGCGTGCGGCGGCTGGCGCGGCTCGCGGAGGAGGGCGTCCGCCCGCGCGACGCCGCCGGCCGCTTGAAGATGCACCCGTTCGTCGCCGAGAAGGCGGCGCGCCAGGCGACCAACTATTCGCCCGAGGAGCTCGGGCAGGCGCTCGTACGGCTCGCCGAGCTGGACGCCGCGACGAAGGGCGGCTCCCGCCTCCCGGCCGACCTCGAGCTGGAGCGGGCGCTCGTCGAGATCACACGCCGGCCGGCGCGCTAGCTGGCGCCGGACCGGGTCGCGCTATGCGGACTCGCGCTCGCCGGCGACGAGCTTCGCCGCCTGCGACTTGCGCCGCGCGACGGTGTTCCGGTGCAGCGCGCCGTGCGAGACGGCCTTGTCGAGCCAGCGCACGAGCTGGGTGTGGCGCGTCTGGACGGCGTCCGCGTCGCCCTCGTCGACGGCCTCGCGGAGCCGCCGCATCAGCGTCTTCGCGGTCGAGCGCCAGCGCAGGTTCTCCTGCCGCTGACGGGCCGCCTGGCGGACGCGCTTCTCCTGCTGCTTGATGTTCGGCATCGCGTGAAAAGGCCCGCGGCTCGCGGGCGGCAGGATGGTAGCAGCACCCTCTCTCCCTATGCTGCGGCCGTGGACGAGCGCGAGCAGCGGCGGCGCGAACGCGACGCGCGCCGGCGCGAGCAGGGCAAGCCGACCTACTTCGACGACTGGCCGCTGCTCTCCGACCCGTCGGAAGAGCCGACCTCGATCCTGCGGCCGCGCCGTTCGCGCGGCGACCTGATCGAGGTCGAGGCGGCCGCGCTCGACCAGGAGGCGGACGCGACCCAGGCCGCGGCGGCGCCCGCGGCGGAGCGGGACCAGGGCCGCCGGCTCGCCCGCTCCGGCGTCGTGTTCTCGCTCGCCACCGGCCTTTCGCGGGTGCTCGGGCTCGCCCGCGAGTCGCTCGCCCGCTCGTATTTCGGGATCAGCGGCCCCGTGAACGCGTTCGAGATCGCCTTCCTGATCCCGAACACGGTGCGCGCGCTCGTCGCCGACTCGGCGCTCTCGGCCGCGTTCGTCCCCGTCTTCAGCGACCTGCTCGAGAAGGGCGAGCGGAAGCGCGCGTGGCGCGTGGCGTCGTCGCTCTTCTGGCTGATGCTGCTGGCGACGACCGGCGTGACCGCGTTGTTCGTGCTGATCTCGCCGTGGCTGATGCGCGCGTTCGGCTACGGGCCGGACGTCTACGGCGGCCTCGCGATCCGGCTCTCCTGGGTGCTCTTCCCGATCGTCGTCGTGCTCGGCCTGACCGGGATCGTCGTCGGGATCCTCAACAGCTACGACCACTTCAGCGTCCCCGCGCTGAGCCCGGTCGCCTGGAACGGCGTCATCCTGCTCGGCCTCGCGCTCGGCGTGCCGCACGTGCACGGGCGCGCGCACGGCCTGTACGTCTACGCGGGCGCGGTCCTCGTCGCGACGATCGTGCAGCTGCTGCTGCCGCTCCCGTGGCTGCGCGGCCGCGACGACCGGCTGCGGGTCGCGATCGACGTGCGCGACCCGGCCGTGAAGCGGACGTTCGTGCTGATGGTGCCGGTGTCGATCGGGATCGGCCTGATCAACATCAACGCCGCGATCGACCAGCTCTTCGCGACGCACTTCCTCGACAAGCAGCTCGCGCCGGCGGCGATCGTCGCCGCGTTCCGGCTCTACATGCTCCCGCAGGGGATGTTCTCGGTCGCCGTCGCGACGGTGCTCTTCCCGGCGCTCGCGCGCTACGCGTCGCGCACCGACTGGGACAGCTTTCGCGGCACCGTCGCCACGGGCCTGCGGCTGATCGCGTTCCTGCTCGTCCCGGCGAGCGCCGCAGCCGCCGTGCTCGCCGACCCGATCGTGCGGCTGCTCTACCAGCACGGCGAGTTCACGCCGCAGGAGACCCCTGTCGTCGCCGCGTCGCTCGCCGCGTTCGCGCTCGGGCTGACGTTCAACGGGACGATGCTGATGCTGAACCGCGCATTCTTCTCGCTCCAGTCGCCGTGGATCCCGAGCTGGGTCGCCGCCGGGAACCTGGCGCTGAACGCGGCGTTCGACGCGACCTTCTACCGGCTCGGGATCTGGGGGATCCCGCTCTCGACCTCGCTCGTGAACATCGCCGGCACCGCCGCGCTGCTCGTCCTCTTCCGCCGGCGGCTCGGGCGGATCGAGTTCGCCGACACCGCGCGGTCGTTCGTGCTCGTCGCGGTCGCGTCGGCGGTGCTCGCGGCGGCGGGCTGGTGGGCGTGGCATCTCGTCGACGCGGCGATCGGGCGCTCTGTCCCGGCGCAGGTGGTCTCGCTCGCGGTCGGCCTGGCGGTCGGGGTGGCGGCATATCTCGGGTCCTGCCGGCTGCTCGGGGTGCGCGAGCTGGAGCAGCTCGTACGGCTGCGGCGCGGCGGCGCGCGGGCGTGACGGAGATCCGGTTCCGGCCGCTGCGGCAGGACGACCTGCCGCTCCTGCACGACTGGCTGCAGCGCGAGCACGTCCGCCGCTGGTGGGGCTGGGACGTCGGCGGGCTCGAGCAGACCGAGGCGCACTACCTGCCGGCGCTCCGCGGCGAGGAGCCGACGGAGCTGTACGTGCTCGTCGTCGACGGTCGGGACGCGGGGATGCTCCAGACGTACTTCGCGGTCGACTACCCGGAGTGGGAGGCCGTCGTCCATGTCGGCCCCGGCGTCTCGGGTGTCGACATCCTGATCGGCGAGGAATCGCTCGTCGGCCGCGGCCTCGGCCCGCGCGTCCTCGACGCGTTCGTCCGCGAACACGTGCGCGGCCATGCGGTCGTGGCCACCGTCGAGGAAGGGAACCGTCGCTCCTGGCGCGCGTTCGAGAAGGCGGGGTTCGTGCACGTCCGCGACGTCGAGGAGGAGGGCAAACCACATCGCCTGATGCGTCGCGACGGGCTCCCGACGCCGTCCGATCCGCCGAGTCGGCCGTCGGCGAGTCGTCGGCACGAAGTCGCGACAGACACGTAACAGGTTCGCCGATAGACTCGATTTCCGAGGGCGGAGGGACCTGCGACCCCACCCTGGGCGGGGGTGCGCGCCGCGGACACGTCCGAAACGGACATGTCCGGAACACGGGCGTCCTGCCACGCTCCGATCTGCGGCCCGGGCTGCGCACCCGCGCCGAGTACCATCGCCGGACGCATGGAGCAGCGGCAGATCCGCAACTTCTCGATCATCGCCCACATCGACCACGGCAAGTCGACGCTGGCCGACCGCATCCTCGAAGTCACCGACACCGTCTCGGCCCGCGAGATGCGCGAGCAGCTTCTCGACTCGATGGAGCTGGAGCGCGAGCGCGGGATCACGATCAAGGCCCAGGCCGTGCGCGTCGCCTGGAAGGGCCACGAGCTGAACCTGATCGACACGCCCGGCCACGTCGACTTCACCTACGAGGTGTCGCGGTCCCTGCAGGCGTGCGAGGGCGCGCTGCTCGTGGTCGACGCGGCGCAGGGGATCGAGGCGCAGACGCTCGCGAACGCGTACCTCGCGATCGAGAACGGCCTCGAGATCGTCCCGGTCGTGAACAAGATCGATCTGCCCCAGGCCGATCCGGACGGCGCGTCGGTGGAGGTCGCCGACCTGCTCGGCGACGACCCCGCGCACGTCCTTCGCATCTCCGCGAAGACCGGCGTCGGCGTCGCCGACGTCCTCGACGCGATCGTCGAGCGCGTGCCGCCTCCCGCGGGAGACCCGGCGGCGCCGGCCCGCGCCCTCGTCTTCGACTCCTCCTACGACCAGTACCGCGGCGTCGTCGCGTTCGTCCGGGTCGTCGACGGCTCGTTCGCGAAAGGCGAGGCGCTGCGGACGATGGCGACCGACACCCGCTTCGACGCCGAGGAGATCGGCTTCTTCGCGCCGGCGATGACGCCCGTGGAGCGGCTCGCCGCGGGCGACGTCGGCTACGTCGTCACCGGCCTGAAGGACGTGTCGCGCCTGCGGGTCGGCGACACGCTCACCTCCGTGAAACGCGGCGCCGACGGCCCGCTGCCGGGCTACAAGGACGTGAAGCCGATGGTCTTCGCCGGGCTCTTCCCGACCGACTCGGACGCCTATCCGGAGCTGCGGGACGCGCTCGAGAAGCTGAAGCTGAACGACGCGGCGCTCGTCTACGAGCCCGAGACCTCCCAGGCGCTCGGTTTCGGCTTCCGCTGCGGCTTCCTCGGCCTCCTGCACATGGAGATCGTCCGCGAGCGGCTCGAGCGCGAGTTCGACCTCGACCTGCTCGTCACCGCCCCGAACGTCGCCTACCGCGTCAGGGAGAAGAACGCGGAGTGGGTCGAGGTGCACAACCCGGCCGAGTTCCCGCGCGAGCTCGAGGAGGTCGAGGAGCCGTACGTGAAGGCGTCGATCATCGTCCCGAAGGAGTACGTCGGCGCCGTGATGGAGCTGAACAACGACCGCCGCGGAGCGTTCGGCCAGCTCGAGTACCTCTCGCCCGAGCGCGTCCACCTCACCTACGAGCTGCCGCTCGCGGAGATCGTCCTCGACTACTACGACCAGCTCAAGTCGCGCACCCGCGGGTACGCGTCCTTCGACTACGACGTCGCCGGGTTCAAGGCCGGGAACCTCGTGCGGGTCGACGTGCTCGTCGCGCAGGAGCCCGTCGACGCGCTGTCGCTGATCGTGCACCGCGACTTCGCCTACGACCGCGGCCGGCTGCTCGTGGAGAAGCTGCGCGAGGAGATCCCGCGCCAGATGTTCGACGTCGCGATCCAGGCGGCGATCGGGGCCCGTGTGATCGCGCGCGAGACCGTGAAGGCGAAGCGGAAGGACGTACTCGCGAAGTGTTACGGCGGCGACATCTCGCGCAAGCGCAAGCTGCTCGAGAAACAGAAGGCGGGCAAGAAGCGGATGAAGCAGGTCGGCGCGGTCGAGGTGCCGCAGGAGGCCTTCCTCGCCGTCCTCAACATCGGCCAGGGAGGAGACGGGAGGCGCTGATGGCGCTCGAGATGCGCAACCGCTGCGAGCGCTGCGGCGTCGGACTGGCGGCGGACGGCGAAGCGTTCATCTGCTCCTACGAGTGCACGTTCTGCCCCTGGTGTGCGGCCGGGATGTCGCAGATCTGCCCGAACTGCGGCGGCGAGCTGGTGGCGCGGCCGCGTCGGGCGGAGGGCGCGTGACGCTGCCGCTCGAGTCGCTCGCGGCGCTGCGGGAGGCTCTCGCCGGCGAACGCGACGTCGTGCGTGCGTGGTGGGACGAGGGAGGGCGGCGGTTGACGGTCGCCCTCCGGGAAGCCGGAACTCGGGCAGACGACTACCGCGACACGGTCCAGCGCATCGCCCAGCTCGTCCTGCCGCTCGTCGCCGGCGCGACCTCGCCCGCCTCCTCCCCGGGCGCGGCGGGCGTCTCGCTCGTGTGCGGCCCGGAAGACGGCGTGACCCCCGGGGCACGCGGGCGGACCGTCTACGTGCGGGAGCCGGGATCCGGATGAGCGGCGTCCGCCACCTCTACGTCCACCTGCCCTTCTGCTCGCACCGCTGCGGCTATTGCGACTTCGTGACCGTCGTCGGTCGCGGCTCGCAGCACCGCGCCTACGTCGACGCGCTCCTCGCCGAGCTGGAGCTGGAGCGCGACGCGCTCGCGCCGGAGCTCGAGACGGTCTTCCTCGGCGGCGGCACGCCGACCTTCACGGCCCTCCCGCAGCTCGTGCGGCTGCTCGCGGCGCTGCCGGCTGCGGAGGAGGTGACCGTCGAGGCGAATCCCGAGACGGTGACCGCCGAGCTGGCCTGCGCGCTGAGCGCGGCCGGCGTCACGCGCGTCTCGCTCGGCGCCCAGACCTTCCGCCCCGAGCTGCTCCGCGTGCTCGAGCGCGTTGCCGGTCCTGACGACGTCCGGCGCGCGGTGCATCATCTGCGCGATGCCGGATTCGACAACATCTCACTCGATCTCGTCTACGGGATCCCGGGCCAGAGCGCCTCCGACCTCGACGCCGACCTCGACGACGCGCTCGCGCTCGCGCCGGAGCACCTCTCCTGCTACGAGCTGGAGGCGAAGCCGGGGACGCGCTTCACCCACGTCTGGGGAGCCGAGCTGGCGCGGCAGGCCGACGCGATGGAGGACTACTTCGAGCGCGTCGTCGCCCGCCTCACCGGCGCGGGCTACCGGTGGTACGAGACGGCCAACTTCTGCCGCGCCGAGGGGCGGGACCTCCGAGCGCGTCACAACCTGGCCTACTGGCTCGGACGCGACTACCTCGGGCTCGGGATCGGCGCGGTCACGACAATCGAGAATCTGCGCTGGCAGACCACGCCGCGACTCGGGCGCTACCTGGCGGCGCTCGCCGCGGGAGTCGCACCCGAGCGGGAGCTCGAGCCCCTCGACGCCGGGCTTCGAGCACGCGAGCGGCTGATGCTCGGGCTACGGCTCGACGTGCCCGTGCCGCTCGGCGGACTCGAGACTGCGCTCGACCCGGCGGGTCTCGCCCGCGTCGAGAGCCTCGGCCTCGTGTCCTGCCTGGACGGCACGCTGACCCTCACCGGACGCGGCCGCTACCTCGGCGGCGCGGTGACCGCGGATCTCCTCGCCTGAACGGCGGGTAAAATGCCCTGCAAATGCCGCTGACGACGCCGCTCACGGAGCGTCAGCAGGAGATCCTGCGGCGCGTGGTCGAGGAGTACGTCTCCACCGGGGAGCCGGTGGGGTCGAAGACGCTCGTCGCGCGCGCCGACCTGCGCGTGTCGTCGTCGACCGTCCGGGCCGAGCTGGCGGAGCTGGAGGCCGTGGGCCTGCTCACGCACCCGCACACCTCGGCCGGCCGGGTCCCGACGGAGGCGGGCTACCGCTACTACGCCGACGAGCTGCTCGGGCGCCTCGAGCCGCAGCCGCCCGCGTTCCCGCTCGACCTCGCCACCACCACGAACGAGGTCGAGGCGGCGCTGCGGGCGACCACCGAGATGCTCTCGCAGGTCACGCGGCTGCTCGCGCTCGTCTCCGCCCCGCCGCTCGAGGCGACGCACGTCCGGCACGTCGAGGTGCTGCTGCTCCAGCCGGAGCTGGTGATGGTGGTGGTGATCACCTCGGCGGGGGGCGTGACGAAGCGGCTCTTCCACTTCGACGACCCGGTCGACCCGGGGCTCGTGCAGTGGTCGGGCGAGTACCTGAACGAGACCGTCTCCGGCCTGCAGCTCGGCACCGGGCTCCTCCGGCGGCGGTTCGACGACCCGGCGCTCCCGCCGCGCGAGCGCGAGTTCCTCGCGGCGCTCCGCCCCGCGTTCGTCGAGCTCGTCTCCGCGGAACAGCGGCTGTACGTCGGCGGTGCGGCCGATCTGCTCGGAGAGGTCCGCGCGGAGGAGCTGGAGGTGTACCGCAATCTCTTCGAGCTGGTCGAGAAGCGGGCGGCCCTGCTCGAGGTTCTGGGCGAGCCGAGCGAGTCGCGCCGGCCATTCGTCCGGGTCGGCCACGACCTCGTCCACCCGGCGCTGCACGAGGTCGCGCTCGTGGGTGCGTGCTACGGGCTCGTCCACCGCGCGCTCGGCGCGGTCAGCCTCGTCGGCCCGGTGCGGATGGACTACGAGAAGGCGGTCGGGGCGGTCCGAGCCGCCGCGCTCGAGCTGTCGCACTTCGTCGCGTCCATCTACGACGAGCGGTAGCCGCCGCGACAGATCCCGGCGTTACCCTCAGGGACGATGGCGACGACCGACCGCGACTACTACGACCTCCTCGGTGTCGCCCGCGACGCGAGCGAGGCCGAGATCAAGAAGGCTTTCCGGCGGCTCGCACGGGAGCTGCATCCCGACGTCTCCGACGCGCCCGACGCCGAGGAGCGGTTCCGGGAGGTCGTCGAGGCCTACGAGGTGCTCTCGAAGAGCGAGACCCGGGAGCTGTACGACCGCTACGGGCACGCCGGGCTGCGCAGCGGCGGCTTCCAGCCCGGCCACTTCGACTTCGGCAGCCTCTCCGACCTCTTCTCGGCGTTCTTCGGCGACGACATCCTGCTCGGCGGCCGCGGTGGGAGGACGCGCGGCGCCGACCTCGCCGCGACCGTCGAGGTCGAGCTGGTCGAGGCGGCGAACGGGACGACGCGCGACGTGCCCTTCGAGGTGGCGGTCACCTGCTCGCGCTGCGGCGGCGACGGCGCCGAGCCGGGCACGAGCGTGTCGTCGTGCCCGAACTGCGGCGGCGTCGGACGGCTCCAGCACGTGACCCGCTCGGTCTTCGGCGAGTTCGTCCGCACCCAGGCATGCCCCGCTTGCGCGGGCTCCGGGCGGCGGATCGAGACGCCGTGCCGGGCGTGCGGCGCGAGCGGCCGGGTGGTGGAGCAGCGGACGCTCCAGGTCGAGATCCCGCCCGGGATCCACGACGGGCAGCGGATCCGGCTCGGCGGCGAGGGGCACGCCGGCGTGCTCGGCGGTCGCGCCGGCGACGTCTACGTGCTCGTCCGCGTGAAGCCCGACGAGCGCTTCGTCCGCGAGGGCGACGACATCTACACGACGGTCGACCTGACGATCACGCAGGCGGCGCTCGGCGCGACGGTGACGATTCCGACGCTCGGGGGCGACGAGCAGCTCGAGCTCGACCCCGGCACGCAGCCCGGCGAGATCCTCGTCCTCCAGGGGCGCGGCATGCCGGTGCTCCAGGGCTTCGGCCGCGGCGACCAGCGCGTGCTCGTCAACGTCCTCGTCCCGCGCCATCTGAGCGACGACCAGCGGCGCCTGCTGCGCGAGTTCGAGGAGGCCGCGGACGAGCGCACGTACGCGAAGGGCGAGAACGGGCTGTTCGACAAGCTGAAGAGCGCGTTCCGCTGAACCGGTACGTCGTCATCGGCGGCGAGCCCGAGCTGGCGCTGCTCCTCCACATCTTCCCGGAAGGGGTGGAGGAGCTGGACGGCGCGTACGCGGTGTACGCCGACGAGCCGCCGCTCGGGTTCGACGTCGTCGCGACGGAGGAGGTGCCGGAGGGCTGGCAGGACCGCTGGCGGCGGTTTCATCACGCGGTTCGCGTCGGCCGCTGCTGGGTCGGCCCGCCCTGGCAGGAGCCGGACGCGGACGCGGTCGCCGTCGTGATCGACCCGGGGCGCGCGTTCGGAACCGGCGCGCACGCCACCACGCGGCTCACCCTCGAGCTGCTGCAGGAACAGGGGCCGTCGTCCCTGCTCGACGTCGGCTGCGGCTCCGGCGTCCTCGCGATCGCGGCGGCGAAGCTCGGGTTCGCGCCGGTCGTCGGCGTGGACGCCGAGGAGGCGGCGATCGAGGTGACGCTCGCGAACGCCGCGGCGAACGGGGTGGAGGTCTCGGCGCGTCGTCTCGACGCGCTCGCCGAGCCGCTGCCCGAGACGGAGCTGGCGCTCGCGAACGTCGCGCTCGACGTCGTCGAGGCGCTGCTTCCCCGCCTGCCCGCGCCGCGCGCCGTCACGTCGGGCTACCTGGAGCGCGACGAGCCGCAGGTGCCGGGCTGGCGCCGGCTCGACCGCCGCACCGCCGACGGCTGGGCCGCCGACCTGCTCGAGCGCGAGTGACCGGGGCTCCGCGGCGTTGCGCCCCACGTCGTGGTGTGGACGCGTTGTCGCACGTTTGCCGGGAAGCCGCGAGCCTGCCGTCACAGGTTCGCCGGTAGACTCGATTCCGAGGGCGGAGGGACCGCGACCCCGCCCTTGAGGGTGGGGTCCCCGGACACGCCCGAAGCGGACCCGCCGAAGAAAGCCGCCGCGGAGGCTGGACGGGTTGCGGCTCGCGGGCGGCCATGCCACTACGATTCGGCTCCATGGCGACCTTCTCGGTGCGGTTTCTCGGTTGCAAGGTCTCGCACGTCGACGCGCACGAGGTGCGGGAGCGGCTGCTCGCCGACGGGCACGAGGAGCGCGGCGACGCCGCCGACGTCGCCGTCGTCAACACCTGCTGCGTCACCCGCGAGGCCGTCTCGAAGTCGCGCAAGGAGGCCGCCCGCGCTGCGCGCACTCACCGCCGGGTCTACGTCACCGGCTGCGGCGCGAACCTCGCCGCCGACGCGTTCGCGGGCCTGCCCGAGAACGTCGTCGTCGTCGCAAAGCGCAGCGAGGAGACGCCCGCTGCCGTCGCCGGCGACGTGGGCGCGATCGGCTGCGTCCGGGCCCAGGCCCGCCTCGACCGCGTCCGCGCCTTCGTCAAGGTGCAGGACGGCTGCTCGTTCTCGTGCAACTTCTGCGTGATCCCGCTCGTCCGCGGCGCCTCGCGCAGCCGCGCCGCCGACGCTGTGCTCGCCGAGATCCGCCGCCGCGTCGCGCAGGGTCACCGCGAGGTCGTTCTCACCGGGATCAACCTCGGCTGCTACCGCGACCGCGCCGCGGGGTACGACCTGCCCCGGCTCGTCCGCGAGGCGGGGGAGACGCCGGGGCTCGAGCGCCTCCGCCTCTCCTCGATCGAGATCAACCACGTCGGCGACGCACTCGTCGCCGCCCTGCGCGAGACCCCGACGGTCAGCCGCCACCTGCACGTGCCGCTCCAGTCCGGGGACGACGGCGTCCTCCGCGCCATGGGCCGCCGCTACGACGTCGCCACCTATCTCCGCCGGCTCGCCCCGCTCCACGACGAGTTCAACCTGACGAGCGACGTGATCGTCGGCTTCCCCGCCGAGGACGACGCCGCCTTCGAGCGCACGCTCGCCACCGCGCGCGACGCCGGCCTGACGAAGATCCACGTCTTTCCCTACTCGCCGCGCCCCGGCACCGTCACCGCCGGGCGGGACACCGTGCCGCCGCCGGTGAAGAAGGAGCGCGGCGCCCGGCTCCGCGCGCTCTCCCACGACGCGTGCCTCGCGCGCTGGCGGACGAAAGTCGGCCGGGACGACCTCGTCCTCGTCGACCGGCCCGGCCGCGGCTACGGCGACGACTACTCGCCCTGGCTCGTCCCCGAGGACGCGCCCGTCGGCTCGTTCGTCCGGGTCCGCGGCGCCGCCGTCTCCGACCAGGGAGTATTGGCGGCATGACCGAGACCGACTGCCTCTTCTGCCGGCTCGCCCGCGAGGGCGACCACGTCGCCGCCACCGACGGCTTCGTCGCGATCCGCGACATCAACCCGCAGGCCGACGCGCACCTGCTCGTCATCCCCGAGCGCCACATCGACACCTTCCACGAGATCGGCAGCTTCGGCGCCGACGAGGTCAAGCGGATGCTCGACTTCATCAACGAGGTGGCCGCACAGGAGGGGCTGACCGACTACCGTGTCGTCGTCAACGCCGGGGCGGGCGCCGGCCAGACGATCTTCCACCTCCACTGGCACATCCTGAGCGGCCGACTGACGGGACGGATGGTATGACCCTGATCGCGGAGATCGAGGACGAGCTGAAGGACGCGATGCGCGCGCGCGACGCCGGGCGCCGCGACGCGCTCCGGCTCATCCTCAACGCGCTCAAGAACTCGGAGAAGGAGCTGCAGCGGCCGCTCTCCGAGGAGGAGGAGCTGCAGGTGCTCCAGCGCGAGCGCAAGCGGCGCGTCGAGGCGGCCGAGGCGTTCCGCGCCGGCGGCCGCGAGGAGCAGGCCGCATCCGAGGAGCGCGAGCTGGAGATCCTCGAGGAGTTCATGCCCGAGCCGCTCTCGGAGGACGAGATCGAGGAGATCGTCGACGACGCGATCGCCGAGGTCGGCGCCACCAGCATGGCCGACCTCGGGCGCGTGATGGCGGACGTGATGCCGCAGATCGCCGGCCGCGCGGACGGCTCGCAGGTGAGCCAGATCGTCCGCGAGAAGCTCGCCTGATCGCTACGGCACGCGGCGCGCGCCGTCGAAGCCGCCGAACCCGGCGATGCTGTCGATCCGCACGACCGAGCCGGTGTGCGGCGCGTCGACGAACCGGCCGCCGCCGATGTAGATGCCGACGTGGCCGAGCCCGTCGAAGAAGACGAGGTCGCCCGGCTGCATGTCGGAGTACGAGACCGGGATCGTCGCGTTCCACTGCGAGACCGTGTAGTGCGGCAGCGAGATCCCGAGCTGCGCGTACACGTACATCACGAGCCCCGAGCAGTCGAAGCCGCCCGTGCTCGCGCCGCCCCAGACGTACGGGATCCCCAGATAGCGGAGCGCGATCTGCGCCGCCTCCGGATGGCCCGCCCCGGAGCCCGTCACCGGCGACGGCACGAGGCCCGAGAACGCGGCGCCGCGGCTCGCCGCCTGCTGCGCCGCGATCTCGCGCTGCAGCCGCAGCTGCGCCAGCCGCCGCTGCTCGCGCGCCCGCGCCGCCTCCCGCTCCTGGATCTTCCGGATCGTCGTGTGGATCGACGCGAGCAGCCGCCGCTGCTCGGCGAGCGCGCCTTCGATCGTCCGCTTCCGCGCCGCGAGCCGCCGCACCGTCTTCGCGCGCTCCCGCTTCTGCGCGCGCAGCAGCACCTCCCGCTTGCGCACCGTGCCCGTGAAGCGGAACGTCTCCGCCCCGAGCGCGGCGTCCTGCCGCGAGAGCATCTGGGCGGACTCCAGCCGGTCGAGGATCTGGGAGATGCTCGACGCGCCCGCGAGCACGTCGAGCGTGCTCGGCTCGCCGTCCACGTAGAGCGACCGGATCCGCTCCATCAGCCGCGTCTGCGCGGAGCGCAGGTTCCGCTTCGCCACGTGCAGCGCGTACTCGTTCAGCTCGAGGTTCCGCTCCACGCGCGCCAGACGCAGCTTCGCGCCGTCGTAGTCCTGGACGACCCGTTCGAGGTGCCTGCCGATCGTCGCGATCCGGTGCATCACCGCCCGCTCGTGCGCACGCTGGCGCCGGATCTCCGGCGACGGGCGCGCCGACGCCGCCTCGGCGCAGATCGCGACGAGGGCGAGCACGGCGACGAGGACGATGGCTCGGCGTCTCATGAGCGCAGCGAGAAAGAACGACCCGGGCCCGAGACGCTACCGGATCGGCCGCCCGGCGCCAAGCGGCGTACGATCGGGCGGTGCCGCGCCGTCTCGCTCTCGGGCTCCTCGCGGCCGCGGCGGCGGCGCTCGTGTGCGCCGGCCACGCCCGCGCGGGCGGGCCGATCGCCTGGTGCGGCTCCGGGGAGCCGGCAGCCGACCAGCCCGACGCCGTGCTCGCCGTCTCGTGGCACGTCCTCTACGTCGTGCCGAGCAACGGCGTCGACCGCTTCGCGTCGTACGCGCCGCACTTCGCGGGCGACGCCGCGGCGATGAGCAACTGGTGGGTCGGTCAGGACTCGACGCGGCGTCCCCGCTTCGACCTGCTCGACGCTCCCGGCTGCGCGAGCGAGTACGGTCGCCTCGACATCTCGTTCCTGCGGCTCGCGACGCCGATCGGCGCGCTCTCCTTCGACGAGGTGACGCGCGAGGTCGCGGCCGCCGGCTTCGACGATCCCGACAAGGCCTACCTCGTCTACGTGGACGACACCCCGCACGCCGGGGACGAGTACGGGATCTGCGGCGAGGGCGGCACCGACGACACCGCGCTCGCATACGCCGTCGTCTTCCTGCAGGCGTGCGGCCAGTCGTACAGCGACGACCGGCGGCAGCTCGTCGCGACGCACGAGATCGTGCACGGCCTCGGCGCGGTGCTGCCGGACGCGCCGCACTCCTGCGACGACGGCCACGTCTGCGACGCCGCGAACGACCTGATGCAGGCGGCCTTCGACGGGAGCGCCTGGCTGGGCTCGGTCGCGCTCGACGTCGGCCGGGACGACTACTACGGTCACCGCGGCGCCTGGTGGGACACGCGCAACTCGGTGCTGCTCTACCGCGAGGAGTCGCCGCGCCCGGCGCAGCTCGCCGTCGACGGACTGACCGCGACGAGCGTCGGCGACACCGCGATCGTCCGCTGGGCGGGCGGCGCGCCGCCCGGCAGCGACTACCAGGTGCTCGCCCCCGACGGGAGCCTCGGCCAGACGGTCTCGAGCGGGCTGAGCTTCACCGCGTCGGCGGCGATCGGGCAGACGCTGCAGTGGACGCTGCGCGCGCTCGACCCGGCCGGCTGGCTGAGCGCTCCCGCGACGATCCGCTTCAAGGTCGGCTACGGGCTCGTCGACGCGAACGGGTCGCTGCTCCGGGACACCGTCCCGCCGAGCGCCGTCCGCCGCCTGAAGGCGACGATCGCCCGCGCGCGCGTCACGCTCCACTGGCGCCCGGCCGTCGACACGGTCGGCATCGCCGGCTACCGGGTCACGGTCGCCGGGCAGCGGCCCCGGCTCGTCCACGGCACGCGAATCTCCCTGCCGCTCGCGCGCGTCCGCGGCAGACGGGTGAGCGTGGTCGCCGTCGACGTCGGCGGCAACCGCTCCGCGTCGGCAAGCGTCCGCGTCCGCCGCTGAGCGGGGCGCCGCGCGGCCCTACACTGACCGCGTGCAGGCGGTTCTCGACGTCTCGAACGAGGTCGCGGCCGAGCTGGCCGGGATCGGCGACGGCGTGCTCGACGCGCTGCGCTCCCGCCTGGGCTGCTCCGTCACCCTGCGCGGGAACCGGCTCACCCTCGACGGCGACGAGACGAAGGTCGCCGAGGCGCAGGCGGTCGTCGAGGAGCTGGTCGAGCTGGTCGAGAGCGGCCAGGAGGTCGGCGCGGGCACCGTCGACGCGATCGTCAACGCGATCGACCAGGCCGAGGACGTCCGCGAGATCTTCGAGGACGTCGTCTGGCAGCACCGCGGCAAGCGGATCTCGCCGAAGACCGTCACCCAGAAGCGCTACGTCGACGCGATCCGCACCTGCACCGTCACCTTCGGGATCGGCCCCGCCGGCACCGGCAAGACCTACCTCGCGATCGCGCTCGCCGTCGCCGCGCTCTCCGAGCGCCAGGTCGGCCGGATCATCCTCACCCGCCCCGCGGTCGAGGCGGGCGAGCGGCTCGGCTTCCTCCCCGGCGACGTGCTCGCCAAGGTCGACCCGTACATGCGCCCGCTCTTCGACGCGCTCTACGACACGATGGACCCGGAGCGCCTCAACACCTACATCGAGCGCGGCACGATCGAGGTCGCGCCGCTCGCCTTCATGCGCGGGCGCGCGCAACCGCTCGACAGCGGCGTCCTCACCCCCGGCGGGTTCCGACCGATCGGGAGCCTGCGGGTCGGCGATCTCGTGACCGGGTCGGACGGGCGGCCGACGCCGGTGCTCGGCGTCTATCCCCAGGGGCGAAAGCAGGTGTATCGGGTCGCGACCCAGGACGGCGCCTCGACGCTCTGCTGCGCGGAGCATCTCTGGCACGTCTACGCCGCCGCAGACCTCCGGCGCGGGAAGCCCGGTCGGGTGCTCGAGACCCGCGCGATGGTCGGACGGCTGCGCGCCTTCCACCGTCACCGCTTCGAGCTGCCGTTGCTCTCGGCTCCGGCCGAGTTCGAGCCGCGTGAGGTGCCGCTCGACCCGTACGCACTCGGTCTTCTGCTCGGAGACGGCCGCCTGACCACCAGGTCGACGCCGTCGGTCGCGACCGCCGACGAGGAACTCGCGACCGCGCTCGAGGACGCACTCGAGGGAACCGAGCTGCAGCGGACGGGTGCGTACGACGACGTGTTGCGCCGGGTCGGCGGCGGCCGGGGCGGCGTGATCGTCGTCGACCCCGTGACGTCGGCGCTCCGCGAACTCGGACTCGCCGGCACGACCTCGCACACGACGTTCGTGCCGGAGTGCTACCTCCGGAACGCCGCGTCGGTCCGGCTCGCCCTCCTGCAAGGGCTGCTCGACAGCGACGGCGGCCCGGTCGCGCAGGCCGGCAGGTCGGGCCGGATCCAGTACACGACCTGTTCCGAGCGGCTTCGCGACGACGTCGTCCAGCTCGTCCGCTCGCTCGGCGGAGTGGCGTACTGGCGGCGAGGCGTGGCTCGCGGCCGCGTGGTGACGCACCGGCACGACGCGTTCGTCGTGGATCTTCGGCTGCCGCCCGGACTCGAGCCGTTCCGGCTCGCCCGCAAGCGCGAGATCTACCGGCGCGACGGCGGCGGGCGCCCGACGCGCTTCGTCCACTCGATCGAGCCGGCCGGCGAGGCGGAGACGGTGTGCATCCAGGTCGCCGCTCCCGACTCGCTCTACGTCACCGACGACTTCCTGCTCACGCACAACACCCTGAACGACTCGTTCGTGATCCTCGACGAGGCGCAGAACACCTCGCCGGAGCAGATGCAGATGTTCCTGACCCGGCTCGGCTTCGGGTCGAAGATGGTCGTCACCGGCGACGTCACCCAGATCGACCTGCCGCGCGAGCAGGCCTCCGGGCTGATCCAGGTGCAGGAGATCCTCGGCGCCGTCGACGGGATCGAGTTCGTCCGCTTCGGCCACCAGGACGTCGTCCGGCACAAGCTCGTGCAGCGGATCGTCGAGGCGTACAAGCGCCACTCCGAGCAGACCGGGACGCAGCGGCGCCGGTGATCGAGGTCGAGGTCGACAACCGCTCGGGCGTCGCGGTCGACGAGGGGGCCGCGGTCGCGCTCGTGCGCCGGGTGCTCGCCGCCGAAGGCGTCGAGGCGGGCGAGCTGGGGCTCGCGTTCGTCTCGCCGGAGGAGAGCCGCGCGCTCAAGGCGGAGCACCTCGGGATCGACGAGGCGACCGACGCGCTCGCCTTCCCGATCGACGGGCTCGACCCGCTGCCCGGCGACGTGCCCCGCCAGCTCGGCGACGTCGTCGTCTGCCCGCAGGTCGTCGGCGACGCCTGGCGCGACCCGCTCGTCCACGCGCTCCTGCACCTGCTCGGCTACGACCACGGGCCGGAGATGGAGGCCCGCGAGGACGGTCTCCGCGCATGAGCGTCGCGCCCGAACGCGACGAGGAGCGGCGCCCGCGCCCGACCCCGGCGCCGGCACCCGGGCGCGCGCCGACCCTGCTCGACAGCTTCAACTACGCGTTCGAGGGGATCATCCACGTCCTCCGCACGCAGCGGAACCTGCGCATCCACTTCCTCGCCGCGATCGCCGTCTTCGCCGCGGCGGTCGCGGTCGGCGTCTCCCGCGTCGAGCTGATCGCGCTCCTGCTCGCGATCGCGTTCGTGCTCGTCGCCGAGATGGTGAACTCCGCGATCGAGGGCGCGATCGACGTCTCCACCACCTCCTTCGACCCGAACGCGAAGCTCGCGAAGGACATCGCCGCGGGAGCCGTCCTGATCGCCTCGGTCACCGCGGTCGCGGTCGGCTACCTCGTCTTCGAGGGAGCCGCCGCCGACCGCACCGCCCGGATCCTCGACCGCGTCCGCAACGCGCCGGCCGAGCTGACCCTCGTCGCGCTCGTCGTCGTCGTGCTCGTCGTGATCGGGACGAAGGCGTGGACCGGCCGCGGCACCCCGCTCCGCGGCGGCCTCCCGTCCGGGCACGCCGCGCTCGCGTTCGCCTGCTGGACGGCCGCGACGTACGTGATCGGCGACGCGCACCGCTTCCTGATCTCGTCGCTCACCTTCATCATGGCGCTGCTCGTCGCCCAGACCCGCGTCGAGGCCGGCGTCCACTCCGCCCTCGAGGTCTTCTGGGGCGGCGCGCTCGGCGCCCTCGTCACCCTCGTCATGTTCCAGGTCTTCTCGTGAGCCGGCTCGAGGAGCAGAAGCGCTACTACGCCGAGCGGGCGCCCGAGTACGACGACTGGTGGCACCGCCGCGGCCGCTACGCGCTCGAGCCGGACGCGCTCGGGCGCTGGCGGGCAGACGTCGCCGAGGCCGAGCAGGCGCTCGACGGCTTCGCGCCCCGCGGGACCGTGCTCGAGCTGGCGGCCGGGACGGGCATCTGGACGCGGCGTCTCGTCCGCAGCGCCGACCGCGTCGTCGCCGTCGACGCGAACCCGGAGACGCTCGCCCGCAACACCCCCGAGGCGGAGCACGTCGTCGCCGACCTCTTCGCCTTCGAGCCGGACGAGCGCTTCGACCTCGTCTTCTTCTCCTTCTGGCTCTCGCACGTCCCGGAGGAGCGGTTCGCCGAGTTCTGGGGGACGGTGCGCCGCGCGCTCGCGCCGGGCGGCCGCGTCTTCCTCGTCGACAGCGCCGCCGGCGACCGGGCCCACACCGGCACCGACCAGGCCGGGGAGGAGGAGACGCGCACGCTCGCCGACGGGCGCGCCTTCCGGATCGTCAAGCGGCGCTGGGAGCCGGCGGCTCTCGCCGCCGCCGTCGCGCCGCTCGGGCTCCACCTCCGCCTGCGCACCACCGCGAACGGCCACTTCCTGCTGGGAGGCTCCGCATGAACGGCGAACAGCTCGTCCTCCGCGCCGAGGAGGCCGCGACGCGCGCCTACGCGCCCTACTCGCGCTACTTCGTCGGCGCGGCGCTCCTCGCCCGCGACGGGCGCGTCTTCGAGGGCGTCAACGTCGAGAACGCCGCCTACCCGCTCGGCGTCTGCGCCGAGCGGACGGCGATTGCGAGAGCCGCGAGCGAGGGCCTGCGCCCCGGCGACCTCGCGGCGATCGGGATCACGGCCTCGCCGTGCGGCGGCTGCCGCCAGTGGCTGCACGAGTGGCGGGTCGAGCGGGTCTCGTTCCGCCGCGAGGACGGCACGATCGTCGAGTACGCGCCCGGCGAGCTGCTGCCGGACACCTGGAACCTCCCCGAGACATGAGATCGGGCTTCGTCGCCGTCGCGGGGCGCCCCAACGTCGGCAAGTCGACGCTCGTGAACGCGCTCTGCGGCGGCAAGGTCGCGATCGTCTCCGACAAGCCGCAGACGACGCGCCGGCGCATCTTCGGGATCGCGAACGGCCCCGACCACCAGCTGATCCTCGCCGACCTGCCCGGCTTCCAGCGCCCGCTCGACGCGCTCACCGAACGGATGCAGAAGACCGTCGACGCGGCCTTCGAGGAGGTCGAGGCGGTGCTCTTCGTCCTCTCGGCGCGCGAGCGGATCGGCGCCGGCGACCGCTTCATCGCCTCCCGCGTGTTCGCCCTCGGCGTTCCCGTCGTGATCGCGCTCAACAAGGTCGACCGGCTCAAGCCGGCGCACATCGCCTCGCAGGTGGACGCGGCCGCGCGTCTCGCCGCCGGCCCCGACGCGCGCCGCGCCGGCGAGCGCTTCCGTGCCGACCATCCCGCCGCCGACTGGGTCGAGAACTTCCACGCCCTCCACCCCGTGAGCGCGAAGACCGGCGACGGCGTCGCCGCCCTCCGCGAGGAGCTGCTGGGCCTCCTGCCCGAGGGGCCGCTCTACTTCCCGCAGGAGCAGCGCACCGACCTGAGCGACGAGCTGCAGATCGCCGAGCTGATCCGCGAGAAGGCGCTCTGGCTCACCCGCGACGAGGTGCCGCACGCGATCTCGGTCGAGCTGGAGGAGATCGAGGGCAAGGCGGTGCGCGCGACGATCCTCGTCGAGACCGAGTCGCAGAAGCAGATCGTCGTCGGCAAGGGCGGTTCCGTGGTCAAGGAGATCGGCGTCCGCGCGCGGCCCGAGATCGAGGCGCTGCTCGGCCGCCAGGTCTTCCTCGAGCTGAAGGTCAAGGTGCGGCCCCGCTGGCGCCGCGACCAGACCACGCTCGAGCGGCTTGGACTGTGACGCGTCGCTTCGCTCGCTTCGCGTCGGAAACCATGTTTCCCCCGCGTGGCCCCTTCTTCGGCCCGTCGCAAGGCCGGTGCGGCGCCGACAGCCGCGTCGCATCACGCGTGTCGGTTGATGTAAGGCAACCCTTACAGTTTCTGTTAGCCTGCCGCCCGTGGAGAGGACGGAGGTCTTCTGCGAGGACGTCAAGCGCCGCCGCTGGTGGCAGGCCTGGGGTGCCTGGCTCTTCGCGGGCGTCCTGCTCGCGACGCTCGTCGGCTGGCTCGTCTACGCCGCCCAGGGGACGCCCGACCCGACCGAGGCCGCCGCCGGCGAGTCGCACGCCGTCGTCGTCGCGAACAGCGCGGTCATCGTCTTCCGCGAGGGGCTCGAGGCGATCCTCGTCCTCGCCGCGGTGATGGCGCCGATGCTCGGCTCCCAGCGCCTGCTCAAGCGGCCGCTCGCGGGCGGCGCGCTCGTCGCCTTCGCCGCCACGGTCGCGACCTGGTTCGCCGCCCAGGCGGTGCTCGCCCGCTTCACGCGCTACGGCGACAAGCTGCAGGCGGTCACCGGCCTGATCGCGATCGCCGTCCTGCTCGTGGTCATGAACTGGTTCTTCCACAAGGTCTACTGGACGAGGTGGATCGGGAGCCGCAACGCGCGCCGCAAGCGGGTGCTCGCGGGCGGCGTGCTCGGCGGACAGCTCGTCGGGCTCGTCGCGCTCGGCTTCTCCAGCGTCTACCGGGAAGGGTTCGAGGTCGTCCTCTTCCTCCAGAACCTGCAGCTGAAGGCCGGCACCGGCACCGTGCTCGAGGGCGTCGGGATCGGCCTCGCCGGCACGCTCGCGGTCGGCGTCGCCACCTTCCTGCTCCAGCGCAAGCTGCCGTACAAGCGGATGCTCGTCGTCACCGGGATCATGCTCGGGGTCGTGCTCGTCGTCATGGTCGGCGGCAGCGCGCGCACGCTCCAGGACGTCGGCTGGCTCTCGCGCACACCGCTCGGCGTCGACTTCCCCGGCTGGTGGGCCCGCTGGTTCGAGCTGGTGCCGACCTGGGAGACGATCGGGCTGCAGGGCTTCGCCGCCGCCCTCGTCGTCGGCTCCTACTACGCGGCCGAGTGGCTGAAGGTGCGGGCGCCGCGCCGGCGCGGCGAGCGCGAGGCGATTCGCGCGACCGAGCCGTCCCTCTCGTAGCCAGCGTCAGGGAGAGCAACTCGGCCCGCCCTGCGCGGCGAGCCAGTCCTTGAGCGCGCGGATCCGCGCCGCCGACTCGGCGAGACGGGCGCGCAGGTGCGGGTACGTCTGCGCGTCGGCGGCGAGCGTCGCGTAGCCGCGCTCGCTCGCCGACTCCGCGCCGTAGACGAGCAGGTCGTCGCCGGCCGCGATCGCCTTCGTCGCGGCGTGCGGCACGCGCGCGGCGGCCGGCGCGGTGAGCGAGTCGGTGACGACGACGCCGTCGAAGCGCAGCTCGCCGCGCAGCAGGTCGCCGACGAGCCGCTTCGAGAACACCGCCGGCAGCCCGGACGGATCGAGCGCCGGATAGGTCGCGCTCGAGACCATCACGAGCTTCGCGCCGGCCGCGACCGCCCCGCGGAAGGCGACGAGCCCGCTCCGCAGCTTCCACGCCTTCGCCCGGATCGCGACCCTGTCGTCGTCGGTGTTGGCGGAGGCGGCGCCGAGACCCGGGAAGTGCTTCGCCGTCGCCGCGATCCCGTGCTCCTGCAGCCCCTGGACGAACGCGGCGCCGAGCGCGGCGTTCGTCCGCGCCGAGTGCGAGAAGGCGCGGCTGCCGAGAAAGTTCCGCGCCGAGGTCGGCGTGTCGACGACGGGGGCGAAGTCGACCCCGATCCCGACGGCTCGGAGGGCGCGCGCTGCCGCGGCGGCCTCGGCGCGGGCGCGGGCCGCGCTGCCGAAGTCGGCCGGCGCCGCGACCGGGGCCGCCCAGCGCAGGCGCCGCACGACCCCGCCCTCCTGGTCGACCGCGACGAGCAGCGGCTCGCCGCGCGTGCACGCCGCCCGCTGCAGGGCGTCGGTCGCCGCCCGCATCCGGGCGGCCGAGCGCCAGCCGTTGCCGAGCAGGAGCACGCCGCCCATCTTCCCGGCGCGGACGCGGGCGAGGAACGCGGTCGTCGGCGGCGACGTCAGCGTCCCCATCACCACCTCGCCGGCCGGCCAGGGCCCGTGCGCGGTCTGCGCGGTCGCGGAGGCGACGGCGACGAGCGCCGCTCCGACGAGCGTCGTGACCCCCCTCAGCACGCGGTCCAGGCTACTGGGCAACGGCCGCGACCGCAGGCCGC
This sequence comes from Gaiellaceae bacterium, assembly GCA_035688315.1. GTDB lineage: Bacteria > Actinomycetota > Thermoleophilia > Gaiellales > Gaiellaceae > Palsa-739. The sequence continues at coordinate 36,287 of DASSND010000050.1, forward strand.
GCGCCCGGCTCGTGCCGCAGGCCGCTCTCCGGCTCGAAGAAGTGGAAGCGGGAGGGATCGACGGCGAGCCGCAGCGCCGCGCCCGGCCGCGCCGCGGTCGCCGGGTCGACGCGCGCGGTGAAGAGCGTCCCCGCGCCCGGCAGGAGCGCGTCGTCGCCCGCGGAGCGGACGTCGCTCACGTCGACCGGCGGCGCGTCGACGCCGAAGAGCACGTGCGTGTCGGCGCCCAGCTCCTCGACCACCTCGACGCGCACGTCGATGCAGGGCAGCGCCGGGTCGGCGAAGGCGGCGTCCGCGAACGCCTCCGGCCGCAGCCCGGCGACCACGCGGCCCGGCTGCGGCACGCCGGCGGGGAGCGGGATCCGGAGCCCGCCGAACTCGAGCGCGCCGCCTCGCACCTCCGCCTCGACGAGGTTCATCGCCGGCGAGCCGATGAACGCCGCCACGAAGAGGTTCGCCGGCCGCGCGTACAGCGCCTGCGGCGTGTCGACCTGCTGCAGGCGGCCGTCGCGCATCACCGCGACCCGCTGCCCGAGCGTCATCGCCTCGATCTGGTCGTGGGTCACGTACACCGTCGTCGTGCCGAGGCGTGCGTGGAGCGCGGAGAGCTGTGCGCGCATCGAGACGCGGAGCTTCGCGTCGAGGTTCGAGAGCGGCTCGTCCATCAGGAACGCCTGCGGTTCGCGGACGATCGCGCGGCCCATCGCGACGCGCTGCCGCTGCCCGCCCGAGAGGGCGGCGGGGCGCCGGTCGAGCAGCTCCGCGAGCCCGAGCAGCGCCGCCACGCGCTCGACGCGCTCGGCGATCTCGCGCTTCGGCGTCTTCCGCACCTTCAGCCCGTAGCCGAGGTTCTCGCGCACGCTCATGTGCGGGTAGAGCGCATACGTCTGGAAGACCATCGCCACGTCGCGCTGGCGCGGCGGCAGCTCGGTCACGTCGCGGCCGCCGACGAGGATGCGGCCTTCGCTCACCTCTTCCAGCCCGGCGATCATCCGCAGCAGCGTCGACTTGCCGCAGCCGGAGGGCCCGACGAGGACGAGGAACTCGCCGCCGTGGATCTCGAGCGAGACGCCGTCGACCGCGCGGACGCCGCCCGCGTACGTCTTGCTGACGCTGTCGAGGAAGATCTCGGCCACGAGACGTCGCGCGCAGTCTAATCCGGTTCGACCCGGAAACGCAAGCAGTGGCATTGACCACTTCGGATACCGTCTCTATAGTCGAGTCCGGATGAGCGCCCAGCCGAAGATCACGAAGCAGAGCGCGACGCGGGCGCAGGTGCTCGAGCTGATCGAGCGTCTCGGCGTCGGCGCCGCGATCCCGTCGGAGCGGCAGCTGAGCGCCGACCTCGGCGTCTCGCGTCTGACGCTGCGCGCAGCCCTCGACGAGCTGGCGCGCGAGGGCTACCTCGTCCGCCGCCGCGGCAGCGGCACCTACGTGCAGCAGCCCAAGATCTCGCAGGAGCTGACGATGACCTCGTTCAGCGAGGACATGCGCCGGCGCGGGATGGCGCCCGGCAGCCGCACGCTCTCGCTCTCGACGCAGCTCGCCGGCCCGCGGCTCGGCCGCTTCCTCCACGTCTCGCCGGGCGAGGAGATCATCGTCGTCAAGCGGCTTCGCCTCGCCGACGGCGTCTCGATGGCGATCGAGACCCTGCACGTCCCCTCCGGCGTCGTGCCCGGGGTGAAGCCGTCCGACCTGGAGGGCTCCTTCTACGACCTGCTCCGCGCCCGCTACGGCGTGGAGATCGCGAGCGCCACCCAGACGATCGAACCGACGGTCACGAACGAGGACGAGTCGCAGGCGCTCGGCGTCCCGCTCCATTCGCCCGCGTTCCTGTTCGAGCGCACGAGCCGCGACGGGGCGGGGCGGACGCTCGAGTTCGTCCACTCGATCTACCGCGGCGACCGCTACCGGATCGTCACCGAGCTGGCCCCGTCCTGACGAGTTCCCCGGCCGCCCTTGACACAGGGTGGTCTTGTGTGGGACAGTCCGGCCGTGGCCAACTGGTATAGACCACTCGGCGCATCGACCGGCACGACGCGGCCCGCCGGCCACACGGGTTTCGCATCGCCGTCGTCGCGCGTCGACGGCTCGAGGAGATTCGGATGAGAGCACGGGTTTTCGCGACGGCCCTCGCCGTCGTAGCGCTCGCGGCCGCTGCGACGGCGAGCGCGGGCGTCCAGCGGGCGCAGGCCAACAAGCTGACGGTCTGGCTCCAGGTCGACGCCCAGTCGGGGTGGCCGGACGTCGTCGCGGCCGCCAACAAGCAGTTCGAGGCCGACCATCCGGGCTGGACGGTCAGCGTCCAGTACCAGAACTGGGGCGACCACCTGCAGAAGTTCGACGCCACGATCGCCGGCAACGACACGCCGGACGTGATCGAGATGGGGAACACCGAGATGGCGAAGTACATGTTCGCCGGCGCGTTCGCCGATCTCACCGCGTCGAAGGCGAAGTTCGACAACTCGGCGAGCTGGCTCGCGGGCCTCGCGAAGTCGGGCACCTACAAGGGCAACGTCTACGGCGTCCCCTACTACGCGGGCTCGCGCGTGATCACCTACCGGACCGACCTGCTGAAGAAGGCGGGGATGAAGGGCGCGCCGAAGAGCCTGGCGCAGTTCCAGTCGCTGCTGGCGAAGGTCGGCAAGCAGAACAAGAAGAAGGGCTTCTCGCCGCTCTACGTCGGCGGGGAGGACTGGTACACCGCGCTCAGCTTCGTCTTCGACTACGGCGGCAAGATCGCGCGCACGCACGGCGGCAAGTGGGTCGGGGCGCTCGACTCGAAGAAGGCGATCGCCGGCCTGACCGCGTTCAAGAAGTTCTTCGACGCGACCCAGGCGAAGTCGACCGCGACCCTCGACGGCACGAACCCCTTCCCGTACACGGTGTTCTCCGAGGGGCAGACCGCCGCGAACTACGGGCCCGCCTGGTACTCGTGCTGCACCGGCGCGAAGTTCAAGACCGTGACCGGGCAGTTCGTGATGCCGAGCCACACCAAGGGCAAGGCGATGCCCGGCTTCCTCGGCGGCTCCGACCTCGCGGTGCCGGTGCAGAGCAACTCGAAGTCGCAGGCGATCGACTGGATCGCCGACTTCACGAGCACCGCGAACGAGCGCTCGCTCGAGGCGAAGGGGAACATCCCGAACGCGACCAACCTGCTCGGGTCGAGCGTGAACGAGCGGGCGGCCGCGCGCAGCTGGTTCGTGCCGCAGGCGAAGCACTGGGTGGACGTCGAGAATGGCAACATCCTCAAGACGATGCTGTCCTCGTTCCTGACCGGCCACCTCACGGTCAAGCAGGCCGCGACCCTCGCGAGCCGGAACATCACGCAAACCCTCAACGAGCCGTAGGCCGCTGAGCGGCCGGGCGCCAACCGCGCTGGACGCCGCCGCCGCGACCGCCTCCGGGTGGACGCGGCGGCGGCGTCTCTCCCGCCGGCGCCTGCTCGGCGGTGCCGTCCCCTACCTCCTGGTCGCCCCGGTCGTCGCCGTGCTGGGGGCGATCCTCGGCTACCCGGTCTACAACCTCGTCCGGCTCTCGCTCCAGCGCTACGGGCTCTTCGAGCTGCTGCAGCACCGCGGCGTCCCGGTCGGTCTCGACAACTACCGCAGCATCCTCGGCGACTCCGTCTTCTGGCACACGCTCGCGCGCACCGTCGTCTTCACGATCGCGAACGTCGGCCTGACGATGGTGCTCGGGACGCTGATCGCGCTCCTGCTCGTGCGCGTCTCGACCTGGGTGCGGCTGCTCCTGACCGGCGGGCTCGTGCTCGTCTGGGCGATGCCGCCGGTCGTGGCCGTGCAGGTCTGGAACTGGATGACGAACTCCCAGAACGGCGTCCTCAACTACGCGCTCACCGAGCTGCACCTCGGCGACTTCTTCCAGCACAACTGGTACGAGACGCCGTTCTCGCAGCTCGCGATGACGACGACGCTGATCGTCTGGGGCGCGCTGCCGTTCGTCGTGATCAGCGTCTACGCGGCGCTCTCGCAGGTGCCGCACGAGCTGGTCGAGGCGGCCGAGATCGACGGCGCGCCCGGCTGGCGGATCTTCCTCGACGTGACCGCCCCGATCATCGCGCCGGTGCTGCTGATCCTCACGAGCCTCTCGATCCTCTGGGACTTCGGCGTCTTCACGCAGCCGTTCCTGCTGATCGGGCAGGGGCACATCGTCCCGGCCAACTACCTGATGGGGATCTACCTGTTCGAGGAGGGCTACGTGAAGACGGACTTCGGCCGCGGCGCCGCGATCTCGATCCTGATGCTCGCGATCGTCGCGGCGCTCAGCGTCGTCTACGTGCGCCGGATGCTGCGCGGGGCGGCGGAGGCGGAGGCGTGACGCGGCGGGGCGGCAGCCGGCTCGGCTGGAACGCGGTCGGGCTCGTGCTCTTCGCCGTGATGGTCTTCCCGGTCTTCTGGATGATCTCGACCGCGTTCAAGCCGACCGACGAGATCAACCGGGTGACGCCCGCGTGGCTGCCCGAGCATCCGACCGCCGGCCACTTCCGGGACGCGCTCGACCGGCCCTACTTCTGGACGGACGTGAAGAACAGCCTGATCGTCGTCTGCGTGACGGTGGCGATCGCGATGGCGCTCGCGTTCCTCGCCGCGGTCGCGCTCGCGAAGTACCGCTTCAGCGGCCGGCGGCTCTTCGTCGTGCTCGTGATCGGGATCCAGATGCTGCCGAGCGCCGGCCTGATCATCCCGCTCTACGTCGTGCTCGCCCGCTACCACCAGGTGAACACGCTGACCGGCGTGATCCTCGTCTACCTGACCACGGCGCTGCCGTTCTCGGTCTGGACGCTGCGCGGCTTCATCGTGGGGATCCCGAAGGACCTCGAGGAGGCGGCGATGGTGGACGGGAGCACGCGGCTCGGCGCCTTCCTGCGCATCCTGCTGCCGCTCGTCGCGCCCGGCCTCGTCGCCACCTCGGTCTTCGCGTTCATCACGAGCTGGAACGAGTACATCTTCGCCCGCATCCTGCTGAGCGACAGCGAGAAGCAGACGATCACCGTCTGGCTCTCCTACTTCCTCGGCACGAGCCGGAGCACCGACTGGGGCGCGCTGATGGCCGCGTCGACGTTGATCGCGATCCCGGTGGTGATCTTCTTCCTGCTCGTCCAGCGCAAGATCGCCTTCGGTCTGACCTCCGGCGCGGTTCGCGGCTAAATGGTATTGACCACTCTCGGCGTGTGTGCTTGGATCGGGTCGTGAGGGCGGGCTGCTCCTACTTCGGCGTCCGGGTGCCGCGGCACGTGCGCCGCGACATGGCGGATCTCGCCGCGCGCGGCTACACGGGCGTCCTGCACACGTTCTCCGAGAACGACCTCGCCTACTACCGCGAGACGATGGCGGAGATCGTCGCGGTCTCGCACGCGGAGGGCCTGAGCGTCCAGGCGAGCCCGTGGGGGCTCGGCCGCACTTTCGGCGGCGAGGCCGAGAGCCGCTGGGTCGCGTTCCATCCCGAGGAGTGCCAGGTGCTCGACGACGGGCGGCGCGTGGCCGCCGCGTGCCTGAACAGCGAGGCGTACCGCGCGTTCTGCCGCGACTGGGCCGACTGGGTGCTCGCGTGCGGCGTCGACACGGTCTTCTGGGACGAGCCGGCGTGGGTCGTGCCGGCGCACGTCGGCGTCGAGGACGCGGCGCGCTGGAGCTGCCGCTGCGAGCGCTGCGCCGAGCGCTTCGGCGCCCCGATCCCGGCGGAGGCCGCCCCGGAGGTGCGGGCGTTCCGGGAGGCGTCCGTGGTCGACTTCCTGCACGAGATGCTCGCGCACGTCGCCGCGCGCGGCGGCGCGAGCGCGATCTGCCTGCTGCCGGCGACCGAGGGGGCGCACGGGATCTCCGACTGGGACGCGGTGGCGGCGCTGCCCGGCCTCTCGACGTTCGTGACCGACCCGTACTGGAAGCACTGGGGCGCCGAGGCGGGGCCGTTCGTGCGCCGCTTCGCGCGGCTCCTGCGCGAGACGGCCGCGCGGCACGGCGTCGGCGCGCAGCTCTGGCTGCCGAGCTTCGGCCTCGGCGCGGCCGAGATCCCCGAGCTGGAGGCGGCCGTCGCCGCCGCGCGCGAGGAGGGGATCGACGACCTCTGGACGTGGGGCTACGAGGCGTGCGGGCACATGACCTCGCTCGCGACGCCGGACGCGCCGCTGGTCTGGGAGGCCGTGAGCGCCGCCCTGACGCGCACGCCGCAGCGGCCGACCGAGGCCGCGTCGCCGCGCTACGCCGACCTCGACCTGCAGCCGACGCGGCAGCTCGTGCGGCTCCTGAACGAGGCCGACGCGGAGGTTCCCGCCGCGGTCGCGGAGGCGGGCGACGCGCTCGCCGCGGCGATCGACGCGGTCGCCGAGCGCCTGCGCCGCGGCGGGCGGCTCGTCTACGCGGGCGCGGGCACCTCCGGCGCGCTCGCCGCGCTCGACGCGGCCGAGGTGGGGCCGACGTTCGGCTCGCCGCCCGGCGAAGTCGTCGCCGTCGTCGCCCGCGACGAGGCGGAGGAGGACGACGGCGAGGCGGCGCGCGCCGCGCTCGCGCGGCTCGCGCTCCGCCCGCAGGACGCGGTCGTCGCGGTCAGCGCGAGCGGGTCGACGCCGTACGCGCTCGGGGCGCTCGAGGCGGCGCGCGCGGCGGGAGCGCTGCGCGTCGCGGTCGCGTGCGTCGCCGGCAGCCCGCTCGGCGCGGCCGCCGAGCACGAGGTGGCGGCGGTCGTCGGGCCGGAGCTGCTCGCCGGTTCCACGCGGCTGAAGGCGGGAACGGCGCAGAAGCTCGTGCTGAACGCGATCTCGACGCTGACGATGATCCGGCTCGGCCGCACCTACGGCGGCCTGATGATCGGCGTGCTCCCCGGCAACGAAAAGCTGCGCGCCCGCGCCCGGCGCAACGTCGCGCTCGCGAGCGGCGCGCCGGAGGAGCAGGTGGACGCGGCGCTCGCGGCGGCGGGCGGCGACGCGCGCGTCGCACTCGTCGCGCTGCTCGCCGGCGTCGACCCGGCGCAGGCGCGCGAGCGCCTCGCGGCGGCGGGCGGCTCGGTGCGGGACGCCGTGCAGGCGGTCGAGGCATGAGGCTCGGGGTCGAGGCGGCGCTCGTCCGCGGCGCGCTCGTCCCGGGCGACGTCGAGGTCGAGGACGGGCGGATCGCCGCGGTCGGGCTCGGCCCGGCGCGCGGCGGCCGGGTCGCCGTTCCCGGCTTCGTCGACCTGCAGGTGAACGGCTCCGGCGGCGTCGACTTCCTCTCCGCCTCGACGGCCGACTACGCACGGGCGGGAGAGGCGCTGCTGCTCGGGGGCGTGACCGCCTACCAGCCGACGTTCATCACCTCCCCCGAGGCGACGCTGCTCGAGGCGCTGCGCGCGCTGCCCGCGAGCGGCCCCGGGCCGCGCGTCCTCGGCGCGCACGTGGAGGGCCCGTTCCTCTCCCCGGAGCGTCCGGGGACGCACCCGCGCTCGCACCTGCGCGAGCCGGATCTCGCGCTGCTCGAGCGGATCCTCGACGCGGGCCGGGTGACGCAGATGACGCTCGCGCCGGAGCTGCCGGGCGCGGACGCGCTCGTCGCGCGGCTGCTCGAGCGCGGCGTCGTCGTCTCGGCCGGCCACACGAATGCGACGGCCGAGGAGGCGCGGCGCGCGTTCGACCTCGGCGTCTCGGGAGTCACGCACGTCTTCAACGCGATGCGGCCGTTCCGCTCGCGCGACCCGGGCGTCGCGGCCGTGGCGCTGACGCGCGCGGACGTCGTCGTCGGCGTCGTCGTCGACGGGCACCACCTCGCGGAGGAGACGGTGCGGCTGATCTGGGCGTGCGCGCGCGGGCGGGTCGCGCTCGTCACCGACGCGATCGCGGCGGCCGGCGCCGGCGGCGGCGCCTACCGGCTCGGCGAGGTCGAGGTGGAGGTGGCGCAGGGTGCGGCGCCGATGCGGGAGGACGGGACGCTCGCCGGCACCGTCCTGACCATGATCGACGCCGTCCGCAACCTGCACGCGCTCGGCGTCCCGTTCGAGGACGCGGTCGGCGCCGCGACCGAGGTGCCGGCGCGCTTCCTCGGCCGCGACGACGTGGGCGTGCTGGAGCCGGGCGCCGCCGCGGACGTCGTTCTCCTCGACGACCGGCTGGAGATCGCCGGGGTCGTGTGCGCGGGCGAGGCCGGTGTCGTGGCTCGCGGCTGAGCTGCGCGAGCAGCCGGAGGCGCTCGCGCGCCTGCTGGAGCGCGGCGGCGGCGTCGCCCGGGAGGCGGCGTCGTTCTTCCGCCGCCGTGACGCGCGCTACGTGCTGATCGCCTCGCGCGGCAGCTCGTCGAACGCGGCTCGCTACGCGCAGTACCTGCTCGGGCGCGCGCACCGGGTGCCGGTGATGTTCGCGACGCCGTCGCTGCACACGATCTACGAGCAGCCGCCGCGGCTGGACGGTGCGGTCGTCGTCGGGATCTCGCAGTCGGGCGCGTCGCCCGACGTGGTCTCGGTGCTGGCGGAGGCGCGCGAGCAGGGCCGGCCGACGCTCGCGCTCACGAACGATCCGGGCTCGCCGCTCGCGCGCGCCGCCGACCTCGTCCTGCCGCTCGAGGCGGGCCCGGAGCGCGCGGTCGCGGCGACGAAGACGTACCTCAACTCGCTCGGCGCGATCGCCCTCCTGTTCGCGGAGATCGGCCGCGACGCGACCGCCCGCGGCGAGCTGGCGGCGATGCCGGAGACGCTGGCGGCGCAGCTCGCGCTCTCGCTCGACGATCCGCCGCCGCTCGGCGAGTACGGCGACGCGGTCGGCGCCACCGTGGTCGCCCGCGGCGTCAACTACGGGACGGCGTTCGAGATCGCGCTGAAGATCCGCGAGCTGTCGGGCCTCGTGACGGAGGCGTACTCGCCGGCCGACCTGATGCACGGGCCGATCGCCGCGATCGGGCCGGGCTGGCCGGTCGTGGTGGTGGCGCCGAGCGGGCCGGCGCGGCCGAGCGTCGAGGAGGTGGTGGCGCCGCTGCGCGCCCGCGGCGCGCGGCTGCTCGCGATCTCCGACGTGCACGCGGTGCTGCGCCGCGCCCGGACGCGGCTGCCGCTCGTCCCGCGCGTGCCGGAGTGGCTGAGCCCGCTGACCGCGGCGATCCCCGGGCAGGTGACGGCGCTGCGGCTGACCGAGCTGCGCGGCCTCGACCTCGACGCGCCGGCCGGGCTGCGCAAGGTCACGCTCACCCGTTGAGCCCGTCTCGCCGCGGCAGGTAGTAGCGCGCGAGCCAGCGCGAGAGGCCGTCGAGCCCGGGGAAGAGGACGCGCTCGGTGACGTTCGCCTGGTCGAGCTTGTCGCGCACCTCCCATTTCAGCTCGGCGGGGACGACCACGTGGGAGATCAGCTCGGGGTGCGCGGCGGCCCACGCGTCGAGCCCGTGCCGGGCGCGCGAGACGACCGAGAAGAGCGCGTACTGGTTGACGATCCGCGCGTCGAACGAGGGGGGCTCGACGAAGAGCGCGAACGGCTCCCCGTCCTCGCAGCGCTCGAGGTCGGCGAGGTCGGGCGCCGCTTCCGCGAGCAGCTCGGTGGTGAACACGTTGGCGCCCTCCCGCTCGAGCGCGTCGCGCAGCCGGGCGGGGAGGAGGGCGTGCGCGCGCGCGTAGTCGAGCCGCCAGACGGCGCCGTCGCGGTCGGCCCTGGCCGCGTTCTGGGTGGCGAAGTGGAGCGCGACGTACGGCGAGTACGTCCAGTCGAGCAGCCGGGTCGGCAGGCCGTGGTGCTGTCCGAGCGCGAGCCAGTCCCACGCGGTGTCGTGCGGCACCGCGTCGGCGGCGGCGTACTTGCGGAACGCACGCATCAGCTGCCGCTCGAGCCCGGTGTCGTCGCCGAGCCGGTCGAGGCCGCTCGTCAGGTCGGCGGCCGCGTCCGTGCAGCCGCGGTACGCCCAGCTCGAGCGGAAGAGGCGAAGCTCGTCGTTCCAGGCGTCGGCGAACAGCAGCTCCTGGAGCTGCAGCCACGTCTCGGCGCGGTGTTCCCGCATCTCACTCCTTGCGCAGAAGGACGAGGTCCTGCGTCGGGTTCCCTCGTGCTCCCTCGGGCTCCTGCTCGACAAACGCGAAGCCGGCGGCGAAGGTGTCGCGCAGGTAGCGCTCCGGATGGTAGGCGGAGCAGAGGTTGGTTCCGGGCAGGTCGCCCCAGCGGACGACCAGCTCGCCCCGCTCGAAGCGGTCGCGCTCCTCGCCGGCGAGTCGCGGAAGGTAGGAGCGGCCGTGGGTCGTCACGAGCAGCAGCCCGCCGGGGCGGAGGACGCGGCGCAGCTCGTCGCGCCAGGCGAGCTGCAGCTCGGCGGTGAGGTGGGTGAAGACCGAAAGCGCGTAGACGAGGTCGAAGCTCGCGTCGGCGAAGGCGAGCGGCGGCGCGAGCCCGTTCGTCTCGAAGCGCGCGAAGGGCAGGTGGCGGCGGCACCAGCGGATCGCCGCCTCGCTCAGGTCGCTGCCGGCGACCTCGCCGGCGAAGTCGTGGAACCAGCGGGTGACACGGCCGCAGCCGCAGCCGAAGTCGAGGACCGAGGCGAGGTCGCCGAGCGGCACGTGGGCGGCGATCGCGTCGTAGCCGGCGCGGCCGCCGCGCAGGAACCAGTCGGCGTCGGCGGTGCCGGCCACGCGCACCATCAGGCGGCGCGGCGGCAGCGGCGGCCCTTCGACGGCGACCCGTCGCCCGCCGCGGAGCGCCTGCCACGCCTCCCAGGCGCGGAAGGCGGGGCCGAGCAGGCCGGCGCGCTCGAGCAGGCGGAGGAGGCGGCGCTTCACGGAGGCGACGGTATAGCGTCGCGTCCGTGGAGGCGACGAGGAGGGAGGCGCTCGCCGCGGCGAAAGCGCGGCTCGACCGGCTCGACCTCTACCCGCGGCCGGTCTCGCTGCGCGGCGTCCGGATCGTCGTCGCGCCCTGGCTCTTCCGGCTGCCGTGGTTTCGGCGCTTCGACGGCTACGCGACGCACCGGGTGATCTTCCTGCGCGCGCGCCGCTTCCTCGCCGACGCCGATCTCGTCGTCCACGAGCTGTGCCACGTCTGGCAGATGCAGCACCACCCGCTGCGGATGCCGCTCTCGTACCTGCTCGTCGGCTACGCGGAGAACCCGTACGAGCGCGAGGCGAGGCGCGCGGCCGAGGCATAGCCCCGCGGCGAGCGGCTATCAGGATCGGCATGGCCGTGCGCAGCGAGATCGACCGCAGCATCTGGATCCTCGCCTCGGTGGTCGTGCTCGGCGCGATCATGTCGATCCTCGACACGACGATCGTGAACGTCGCGCTCGACACGCTGGCCCGCGACTTCCACGCGTCGCTGTCGACGATCCAGTGGGTGACGACGGGCTACCTGCTCGCGCTCTCGATCGTGATCCCGCTCACCGGCTGGGCGGTGTGCCGCTTCGGCGCGAAGCGCGTCTGGATGGTGTCGGTGTCGCTCTTCCTGCTCGGCTCCGTGCTGTGCGGGATCGCGTGGTCGGTCGGCGTGCTGATCGGCTTCCGCGTGCTGCAGGGGATCGGCGGCGGGATGATCATGCCGGTCGGCCAGACGATCCTCGCGCGCGCGGCGGGCCCGCAGCGGATGGGCCGCGTGATGAGCATCGTCGGGGTGCCGATGCTGCTCGGGCCGGTGCTCGGGCCGGTGATCGGCGGCCTGCTCGTCGAGTACACGAGCTGGCACTGGATCTTCTACGTCAACCTGCCGATCGGCGCGGTCGCGCTTGCGCTCGCGTTCCGGCTGCTGCCGCGGGCGGAGGTGGATCGGGAGGAGCGGCTCGACCTGCGCGGCCTCCTGCTGCTCTCGCCGGGGCTGGCGCTGCTCGTCTTCGGGCTCTCGGAGGCGGGCTCGCACGGCGGCTTCGGCAGCGCGCGCACGGTCGTGGGGATGTCGGTCGGCGCGGTGCTGATCCTCGCGTTCGTGCTGCACGCGAGCGGCCGCGGCGCGAGGGCGCTCCTCGACGTGCGGCTGCTCCGCGACCGAGCGTTCGGCGCGGTGGCGGCGACGAGCTTCCTGTTCGGGATCGCGATCTTCGGCGTGATGATCCTGCTGCCGCTCTACTACCAGGTGGTGCGCGGCGAGGGCGCGCTCGCCGCCGGCCTGCTGATGGCGCCGCAGGGGGTCGGCGCGGCGATGGCGATGCCGGTGGCGGGACGGCTCACCGACCGGATCGGCGCCGGCCGGGTCGTCCCGGTCGGGCTGACGATCGCGATCGCCGGCACGTTCGCGTACACGCAGGTCGGCGCCCACACCTCGTACGCGCTCTGGCGTTCTCGCTCTGGGTGCGGGGGATCGGCCTCGGCTCGACGATGATGCCGGCGATGGCTGCCGCGTACGCGACGCTCGAGCACCGGGCGATCCCGCGCGCGACGACGCAGATCAACATCATCCAGCGGGTCGGCGGCTCGGTCGGGACGGCGCTGCTCGCGGTCTGGCTCGAGCGCGAGATCCGCGACTCGGTCGGCGGTGCGGGGCACGGGCTCGGCGCGATCGGCGCGATCCAGCCCGGCGTGCGCGTGCAACTCGCCGCCCCGCTCGCGCACGGGTTCGCGAACACGTTCTGGCTCTCCCTCTTCCTCGCCGCGGCGGCGTACGTTCCCGCGTTCCTGCTGCCGAGGAGCGCGCACGCGGGAGCGGCCGGGGCCGGCGCCGGGATTCCCGTGCGACGCGAGTAGTCGCACTACACTGGCCGCATGGTGCAGGCGCCCGCATTGCCGGCAGGGTTCGAGCTGCCGCTCGAGCGGCGGCTGCCGCGCATCGGCTCGGTCGACGCGGTCGCGCTCGAGGAGCGCGCCGGCTCGCTCGCGAAGCGCTCGATCAAGCGCGAGGCGAAGGTGTTCGCGCTCCGCCTCGCGATCCGGACGACCGACCTGACGACGCTCGAGGGCGCCGACACGCCCGGGAAGGTCGCCGCGCTCGCGTCGAAGGCGCTCCGGCCCGACCCGTCCGACCCGGCCGTGCCGCCCGTCGCGGCGGTGTGCGTCTACCCGAACCTGATCCCGGCGGCGCGCGAGCGGCTCGAGGGGAGCGGCGTGAAGGTCGCCGCGGTCGCGACCGGCTTCCCGTCCGGGCAGTACCCGACCCGGATCAAGCTGGAGGACGTGCGGAGCGCGGTCGAGCTGGGGGCGGACGAGATCGACATGGTGATCGACCGCGGCGCCTTCCTCTCCGGCCGGTACGCGAAGGTCTACGACGAGATCGTCCAGGTGAAGGAGGCGTGCGGCGACGCGCACCTGAAGGTGATCCTCGAGACCGGCGAGCTGGGCACCTACGACAACGTGCGGCGCGCCACGCTGCTCGCGATCGCCGGCGGCGCGGACTTCGTCAAGACGTCGACCGGGAAGATCGACCCGGCGGCGACGCTCCCGGTCGCGCTCTGCATGCTCGAGGCGGTGCGCGACGTGTACGAGGAGACGGGCCGCCGCGTCGGCTTCAAGGCGGCGGGCGGGATCCGCCAGGCGAAGCAGGCGGTGCAGCACCTGGTGCTCGTGCACGAGACGCTCGGGCCCGAGTGGCTGACCCCTGACCTGTACCGCCTGGGCGCGTCGTCGCTGCTGAACGACGTGCTGATGCAGCTCCGCAAGGAGCGCACCGGCGCCTACCAGGGCCCCGACTACTTCACGGTGGACTGATTTCTTGACTGTTGCGACAGCGACGACACACGCGCGTCACGGTTTTTCCGCCACGATTCCCCCCACCCTTCTGAAGGGCGGGGGGTGGGTGGAGGGTCCAGGCGCGAGACCCGTCCGGGGCGGACATGTCTGAGCTGGACAGGCGCGCGGGCGACGGGGTCGCGGTTCCGGCCGAGTGGACGTACGCGCCCGCGCCCGAGTCGCGGGAGATCGTGCGGCTGCGCGAGCGGTACGGGCACTTCGTCGGCGGCGAGTGGCTCGAGCCCGCGGAGAGCTACGAGACGATCGCGCCCCGGGACGAGGAGCCGCTCGCCGCGGTCGGCCAGGCGACGGCGGCCGACGTCGACCGCGCGGTCTCCGCGGCCCGCGAGGCGTACGCCGGCGCCTGGGCGTCACTCCCGGGCTCGGAGCGGGCGAAGTACCTCTTCCGGATCGCGCGCATCCTCCAGGAGCGCTCGCGCGAGTTCGCGGTGCTCGAGTCCCTGAACGGCGGCAAGCCGATCAAGGAGTCGCGCGACGTCGACCTGCCGCTCGCAGCGGCGCACTTCTTCTACTACGCGGGCTGGGCGGACAAGCTCGAGTACGCGTTCCCGAATCGCCGGCCCCGGCCGGTGGGGGTGGCCGGCCAGATCATCCCGTGGAACTTCCCGCTGCTGATGCTCTCCTGGAAGATCGCGCCGGCGCTCGCCTGCGGCAACACCGTCGTCCTCAAGCCGGCCGAGACGACGCCGCTCACCGCGCTCCTCTTCTGCGACGTCCTCCGCCAGGCCGAGCTGCCGCCGGGGGTCGTCAACATCGTCACCGGCGACGGGAGGACGGGTGCCGCGCTCGTCGAGCACCCCGACGTGGACAAGATTGCGTTCACCGGCTCGACCGAGGTGGGGAAGGCGATCCAGCGCCGGCTCGCCGGCAGCGGCACGAAGCTCACGCTCGAGCTGGGCGGCAAGGCGGCCAACATCGTCTTCGACGACTGCGCGCTCGACCAGGCGGTCGAGGGGATCGTGAACGGCATCTACTTCAACCAGGGCCACGTCTGCTGCGCCGGCTCGCGGCTCTTCGTGCAGGAGTCGATCTACGAGCCGCTCGTCGAGAAGCTGAAGCGGCGGCTCACGACCCTCCGCGTCGGCGACCCGCTCGACAAGAACACCGACGTCGGCGCGATCAACTCGCGCATGCAGCTCGAGAAGATCGAGGAGCTGGTCGCCTCGGGCCGCGAGGAGGGCGCCGAGATCTACCAGCCGCCGTGCGTCCTCCCCGAGAAGGGCTACTGGTTCGCCCCCACCGTCTTCACGAACGTCGCGCAGAGCTACCGCATCGCCCAGGAGGAGATCTTCGGGCCGGTGCTCTCCGTCCTCACCTTCCGCACCCCCGACGAGGCGGTCGAGAAGGCGAACAACACCCCGTACGGGCTGAGCGCCGGCATCTGGACCGAGAAGGGCTCGCGGATCCTCTGGATGGCGCAGCGTCTGCGCGCCGGGGTCGTCTGGGCGAACACGTTCAACCGCTTCGACCCGACCTCGCCCTTCGGTGGCTACAAGGAGTCCGGCTTCGGCCGGGAGGGCGGCCTGCACGGGCTCGAGCCGTACCTCTCCTTCGAGGACGCGTGACGAAACCGTGCCGAAACTCCGACTGATGGCTGTGTACACCTCCATCGCCGCCGACATCCACCGTCGCAACGCCCGATGAGCAGACTCCCGGTCCGGAAGACGTACAAGCTCTACGTGGGCGGCGCGTTCCCGCGCAGCGAGTCGGGTCGCACGTACGAGGCGGAGGGGCAGAACGTCGCGCGTGCCTCGCGCAAGGACGCCCGCGACGCCGTCCGCGCCGCCCGCGCGGCCCAGCGCGGCTGGGCGAAGGCGACCGCCTACAACCGCGGCCAGGTGCTGTACCGGCTCGCCGAGATGGTCGAGTCGCGGATCCCCGCGTTCGAGAGCGTCTGCGGCGGCCGGGCCGAGGTGGAGGCGGCGATCGACCGGATCGTCTGGTATGCGGGCTGGGCGGACAAGTTGCCGCAGGTGCTCGGCGGCACCAACCCGGTCGCCGGGCCGTACTTCAACTTCACCGTCCCCGAGCCGACCGGCGTCGTCGCGCTGCTCGCGCCCGACGAGCCGCCGCTGCTGGGGCTCGTGTCGCGTCTGCTGCCGCCGCTCGTCGGCGGGAACGCCGTCGTCGCGGTCGCCTCGGAGCCGCGGCCGCTCGCCGCGATCGAGCTGGCCGAGGCGCTCGCGACGAGCGACCTCCCCGGAGGCGTCGTCAACCTCCTCACCGGCTTCCGCAACGAGCTGGGCCCGTGGCTCGCCGCGCACATGGACGTGAACGCGCTCGACCTCACGGGCGCCGACGGCGCCTCGGCCGAGCTGGAAGCGCTCGCCGCCGAGAACGTCAAGCGGGTCGTCCGCGGCCGCGCGGATGCGCAGAGCCCGTGGGAGATCGCGAGCTTCCTCGAGCTGAAGACCGTCTGGCACCCGATCGGGACGTGACGGGCGCGGTCCGCGGCGCCGAGTTACGCTAGGCACGGAGCATGGCGAGTCGCCGCTTCAGTCACGCCATCGCCGAGGGCGACGGGATCTCTATCGTCGCGGCGGTCGAGGATCCGGACGCGGCCCGAGCCGCCGAGGAGCAACGAGCCGAGGCGCTCGTCGTGCGCGGCGACCCGCGCGCGCTCCGCGAGGCGACCTCGCTGCCGATCCTCTGGCGCGCGCCGGTCCCGCTCGAGCAGGCGGCAGACCACGCCGACGCGATCATGCTCGTGTTCGACGGCCTCGACGAGGAGGACGGCCGGCTCGAGGCGCTCTACGCGCAGGCGCTCGAGCTGGGCCTCGACTGCGCCGTCGAGGTGCGCAACGAGGAGGAGCTGGAGCGCTCGCTCGACCGGATCGACCCCGAGATCTTCCTGCTCTCCCCGACGGCGACCCCGGAGCAGAGCCGGCTCGCATGCGTGCTCGACCTGCTCGCCGCCGTCCCGGCCGGCAAGCTCGCGATCGCCGACCTGCCGGCGACGACCGAGGACGACGTGCACGAGCTGGAGCGGGCCGGGGTCGACGGCGTGATCGTCTCGGCGGCAGACGTGTCGCCGCTCGCGGGCGAGCTGCCGCCCGAGGTCTGATCGCCTCCGCGCGATTCGGCAGCGCGCGAAAACGGCGCTAGGCTTTTCGGCCATGAGGGCGACGATCGTCGCGGTGCTCGCCGCGCTGGCCCTGACCGCCGCGGCGACCGCTCCGGCCGCGCGCCACGCGCCGCCGACCTGCCCGAAAGCGTGGGCGAAGGGCTGGACGGCGCTCGCCAACCGCGTCGGCGCGCCCGTGTACTGCCCGACCTGGATGCCGAACCCGCTCGACGCCAGGATCGGCGGCCAGTGGCAGGACATCTACTCGATCTCCAAGGACCGGAGCTACCTCGTCAGCTTCCTCTACCACGGCGAGGGCGCGAGCGGCGACGTCCACGTCAACTTCCGCGGCTACCCGGGGCGCACGAAGATCCCGCGCTGCAAGACCGTCGTCCTCGCCGGCGCGAACAAGACGATCCGCGGCACGACGCCCTGCTTCGCCGATCCGCACGGGACGACGAAGGCGAACGGGATCAAGGCGACGGTCTACACCGTCAACCAGGACGCCGACCAGTGGCACGTGCTGCTCGCGTGGCGCCACAAGGGCTCGCTCTACACGGTGAGCGAGCACGTGATCCGCCCCTACACGTTCAAGCAGGTCGTCCGGAACCTCGACGTCCTGCTGCGCAGCCTCGTGCTCGTCCAGCCGAAGCGCTGATGGCCCTCACTCGCAGGCGGCTGCTCGGGAGCGCGCTCGCCGCCGCTGCCGGCGGCGCCGGGATCTACGAGCTCGTCGACCAGCTCGCGGGCACGCCGGCGCGCACCGCCGCCGCACGCGCGCACCGCCGCCCCGAGCAGCACCTGCTCGACCTCGGCACCGTCGTCGACGAGGGCGTCGACGTGGTGGTGCCGCCGCTCCACAGCGAGCTGGTCACGGCGACGATCGCCGACGCCGGCGACCTCCGGGCCGCCCAGCACGACCTCGAGCGGACGCTCGCACGGCTCGACGCCGAATACCCGGCCGCGGCGGCGGGGCTCGGGGTCACGGTCGCGTGGGGGCTGCCCTACTTCGAGCAGCGCGTCGCCGCCGCCTGGGCGGCCCACGCCCCGCAGGACCGCCGCGCGCAGAAGCCCGCGCTCCTGCCGCCGCGCCGCTTCCCGAGCGACCCGCACGACACGATCCTCGAACGCAACGAGGTCGCCGTCCTGCTCCGCAGCGACGCGCGCGACCACGTCGACGCGGCCCGGCAGGCGATCTTCGCCGACCTGAAGCTCTTCCGGACGACGAGCATCCGGCGCGGCTTCGCCGGCGGCGGCTTCGCGGGCCGGCGGAGCCTGCCGAAGAAGATGGCGGTCGCCGCCGGCGTCCCCGGCGCCGACCTGATCCCCGAGACCTCCGAGCTGTTCCTCGGCTTCACCTCCACCCAGAAGGCCGGGCTCGGGCCGGGGAAGATCGCGAACCACGAGACGCTCGGGCTCGTCGACCTCCGCGGCGGCTACTTCGCGCACGGGACGCACATGCACCTCTCCCACATCGCCGAGGACCTCGAGGCCTGGTACCTCAACTTCGACTTCGACGAGCGCGTCCTCACCGCGTTCTCGCCGTCGCTGCGGGCGCCGCGGCCCGACGCCCAGACGATCCCGCAGGGGCCGCGCGACGTGAGCGACGCGGCCCGCGTCCGCGCCGACTTCCGGCGCAGCGGCCGCTTCGGGCACAGCGGCTCGATCCAGCCGACCTCGCGCCTGCAGAGCGACGTCGTCGGCCCCGACGGGACGCACTACCCGAAGGGGACGGCGATCCCGCAGCGCGCCGACTTCAACACGCTCGACAACCCGTTCGCCTGGACGGCCGACCCCGACCGCGACGGCTTCTCGAGCGAGCCGGCCGCCGGCGTCCACTTCGTCGTCTTCAACCCGTCGAGCGACGACTTCGAACGCAACCGGCTCGCGATGGACGGCGTCCTCCCCGACGGGATGACGCTCGCCGTCGCGCCGCAGAGCCGCGCCCAGGGCTTCAACTCGGTGCTGACGACGACGCACCGCCAGAACTTCCTCGTCCCGCCGCGCGCGCACCGCTCGTTCCCGCTCGCCGAGCTGTCGTGACCCACGGCGCCACCGCGATCCCCGCGGTGCAGACGCTCCCGCGCGCGCTCGCGGCGGTCGCCGCCGACCCGCGACTGGGAGCGGCTACCCGAAGAACGCCTGCGCGACCTCGTACCAGTCCTGCGGGACGAGCTTCAGCTCCGCCGTCGCCTCCCGCAGCGGCACGGCGACGATCTCGTCGCCGCGCAACGCCGCCATCCGCCCGAACTCGCCCGCGAGCGCGAGGTCGGCCGCCTTCAGCCCGAACCGGGTCGCGAGCACGCGGTCGCGCGGGGTCGGCGTGCCGCCGCGCTGCGTGTGCCCGAGCACCGTGACCCGCGTCTCGAAGCCCGTGCGCGCCTCGATCTCGCGCGCCACCGTGTCGCCGACGCCGCGCTCCGAGAGCGTCACGTGCCCGAACTGGTCGCGCTCCGCCGAGTCCTCGAGCCCCGGCAGCTCGCATCCCTCGCTGACGACGACGATCGAGAAGTTCTTGCCGCGCGCGTGCCGCTTGCGGATCGCCTCGGCGACCTCGGCGTAGTCCACCGGCTGCTCCGGGATCAGGATCACGTCGGCGCCGCCCGCGATCCCGCTCATCACGGCGATCCAGCCGGCGTGGCGACCCATCACCTCGACGACCATCACGCGGTTGTGCGACTCGGCGGTCGTGTGCAGGCGGTCGATCGCCTCGGTCGCGATCGTCACCGCCGTGTCGAAGCCGAACGTGTAGTCGGTGCCGGAGAGGTCGTTGTCGATCGTCTTCGGCACGCCCACCACCGGGACGCCGTGCTCCTCGTGCAGCCTCGTCGCGACGCCGAGCGTGTCCTCGCCGCCGATCGCGACGAGCGCGTCGAGGCCGCGGTCGGAGAGGTTCCGGAGCACGCTCTCGACGCCGCCGTCGAGCGTGTACGGGTTCGTCCGGCTCGTGCCGATGATCGTGCCGCCGCGCGGCAGGATCCCCGACACCTGCTTCGGGCCGAGATCCTCGAAGATCCCCTCGACGAGGCCGCGCCAGCCCTCGCGCACCGCGACGCAGTCCCAGCCCGCCGAGTCGGCGCGTCGCACCACCGCGCGGATGACCGCGTTCAGCCCGGGGCAGTCGCCCCCGCCGGTGAGCATCCCGATCGTCTTCGCCATCCCGGTACTCCTAGCGAGTCCGACGGCTGCGCGCGCCGATCGGTTGCCGCGGATGCCGAAGGTGGGGATCGAACCCACACGCCCTCGCGGGCACCGGATTTTGAGTCCGGCGTGTCTACCAGTTCCACCACTTCGGCGTGACGCGCGCATGGTACGCCGAAGTCGTCGTTGCATCCGGCACGAATCCTCGTTCCGTCCGATACGACCCCGCTCTTGAAAGCCGGATCCGAGCGCGGGATACTGCCGCATCGGTTCGGGTTCCGGACCGGGTGGATGCGATCTAGGAGGGAGCGTTGAGCAGGAAGCTGACCGTTGGCTTGGTCGCCGGGGCGGTGGCTGTCGCCGTCGTCGTGGCGAGCTTCGCCGGCAGTGCTCGCAGTGCGGCGAGGGTGACGCAGCTGCCTTCGTCCGCCTGCACCAAGATGGTCTACAAGGGGTCGGGCAGCCCCGACTTCATCGTCGCGTCGGACCTCCCGCTCCAGGGCGCGATCCGGCACCAGACGATCCAGATCAACCGCGCCGTCATCTGGGCGCTGCAGGACGCCGGCTGGAAGGCCGGCCGGTACAAGATCGGCTACCAGTCGTGTGACGACTCGACCGCGCAGACGGGCGGTTGGGACACGGCGAAGTGCGCGTCGAACGCCCACCTCTACGCGAGCAACCGCTCCGTCATCGGCGTCGTCGGCACCTTCAACTCGGGCTGCGCGAAGATCGAGATCCCGATCCTCAACCGGGCCCGCGTCGCGATGGTGAGCTCGGCGAACACGAGCCCCGGCATCACCACGACCGGCCCGGGGGCCGATCCCGGCGAGCCGAACAAGTACTACCCGACCGGCACGCGGAACTACGCCCGCGTCGTCGCGAACGACCAGTTCCAGGGCCCGGCCGACGCGATGTTCGCGCAGTCGCTCGGGATCAAGAAGGTGTACGTCCTGAACGACAAGCAGACCTACGGCTACGGCGTCGCGCTCACCTACAAGAACGCGGCGATCAAGCTGGGGATGAAGGTCGTGGGCTTCAAGGGCTGGGACGCGAAGCAGTCCAGCTACGAGGCGCTCGCGAACGCCATCAAGAAGTCCGGGGCGCAGGCCGTCTTCCTGGGCGGCATCGCGTGCAACAACGGCGCGAAGCTGATGCAGGACATCAAGGCGGTCAACCCCAAGATCCAGCTGCAGATGCCGGACGGCTTCTCCGACCCGAACGCGAACGGCGCCGTGGGCAACGGCTCCTACATCAGCGTCGCGGGCCAGCCGCCGAACAAGCTGACGGGCAAGGGCGCCGTCTTCGTCAAGAAGTTCGGCAAGTCGATCGGCGAGTTCCCGAACCCGTACGCCGCGTACGGCGCGGAGGCGATGGAGGTTCTCCTCCACGCGATCGCCCGCTCCGGCGGCAACCGCGCCAACGTCGCGAAGTCGCTGTTCGGGCTGACGATCCGCAACGGGATCCTCGGCACGTTCACGATCAACAGCCAGGGCGACACGAGCGGCAGCGCCATCACCGTGTACAAGCAGAAGGGCAAGAAGCTGATCCCGGTGAAGACGCTCGTCCCGCCGGCGAGCCTCGTGAAGTAACGAGGACGGAACAGCACGTCACGCGCCCGGGGGAGGCTCGCCTCCCCCGGGCGCTCCCAGCCACGCACCGATGTCGGCAACCGCGCACACCCAGGCTCCCGCCCGCCCCCGGCGCTCCGCGTCGTCGCTCCTGATGCCGGCCGCCGCGGCGGCGCTCCTGGCGCTGCTCGCGATCTGGCTCGTCGTCAACTTCGTCGAGGGGCCGGCCTACTTCTTCACGATCTTCTTCATCGGGCTGACGCTCGGCGCGGTCTACGCGCTCGTCGCGCTCGGCTACACGCTCGTCTACGGGATCCTCGAGCTGATCAACTTCGCGCACGGCGACGTCTTCATGATGGGCGGCCTCTTCTCGGCGACGATGCTGCTCACCGTCTTCCACGTGACGACGCACTCGTCGTCGCTCGAGTTGGTCGTCGCGATCGCCGTTGCGCTCGTCGTGGCGATGCTCGGCTGCGGCCTCCTCAACGCGGTGATCGAGCGGGTCGCCTACCGGCCGCTCCGCCACGCGCCGCGCCTCGCGCCGCTGATCACCGCGATCGGCGTCTCCTTCATCCTCCAGGACGTCGCGATCGGCTGGAAGGGCCCGTCCTACACCTCCGTGCCGCAGCTCCTGCCGCGCGGCAACGTCTTCACGATCTCCGGCGTCACCTACACGTGGCAGAAGCTGATCGTCGTCCTGATCACGCTGCCGGTGCTGCTGGCGCTGATCTGGCTCGTGCAGCGCACCCGCCAGGGCAAGGCGATGCGCGCCACCGCCCAGGACCGCGACGCCGCAGCGATGATGGGGATCAACGTCAACCGGACGATCTCGTTCACGTTCCTGATCGCGGGCGCCCTCGCCGGGGCCGGCGGCCTCCTCTACGCCCTCTACTTCAGCCAGGTGCGCTACGACACCGGCTTCCAGCTCGGGCTGATCGCGTTCACCGCGGCCGTCCTCGGCGGGATCGGCAACCTGCCCGGAGCGGTGCTCGGCGCGCTCGCGATCGGCTTCATCCAGGCGTTCAACGAGGGCTTCACCTGGCACACGCCGGGCAGCGACTGGACGCAGTCGATCGTGTTCTCGATCCTGATCCTGATCCTCGTCTTCCGGCCCGAGGGCCTGCTCGGCGAGCGGACGCCGGAAGGAGGCTGACGTGAGCCGCGCGATCGCAGACGCGTGGTGGCGCGCGCTCGCGGGCGCCGGCCTGAGCCACGAGCGCTGGCGGTCGTGGCCGGCAGCTCGGCGGCGCGCCGTCAAGTCGGTCGCCTTCGTCGCGATCGCGCTCGTGCTGACCGCCGCGTTCGGGGTCTGGAAGACGTCGGCGCTCGCGGCCGCCGCCGTCGTGCTCTTCCTCGTCGTGCCGGAGTGGGGGAGGCTGCGCGGCCGGGTCGCGCTCGGGCGCTGGTTCGCGCCGCTCGCCGTGCTCGCGCTCGCCGTCGCCTACCCGTACTGGTTCGACTCGATGCCGGAGCTGCCGGTCTTCGGTCCGTTCCCGGCGATCAGCACCATGGTCGTCGCCGCGATCTTCTCGATGATGGCGCTCGGCCTGAACTTCGTCGTCGGCTACGCCGGCCTGCTCGACCTCGGCTACGTCGCCTTCTACGCGATGGGCGCCTACATGGCCGGCTGGTTCGCGTCCGACCAGTTCTCGAACCGGCACCTGAACCTCGGCGCGGTCGGCCTCTTCCCGGGCTGGCAGGGCCTCCACTTCTCGATCTGGCTCGTGCTGCCGATGGCGGGGATCGCGACCGCGATCATCGGCGTCCTGATCGGCCTGCCGACGCTGCGCCTCCGCGGCGACTACCTCGCGATCGTCACCCTCGGCTTCGGCGAGATCCTCCCGCAGGTCGCCCGCAACGGCAGCAACCTGTTCGGCTTCAACCTGACGAACGGCACCGGCGGGATCACGCCGATCGACGGGCCCGGGTTCGGCAACTGGGCGCACCGCCACATCCACGTGCTCGGCTTCCACCCGCTGCCCGGGAACTACCTGAACGCGGCCCAGTTCGACGCCGT
>DASSND010000035.1:0-20236 GCA_035688315.1 Gaiellaceae bacterium
GAGAGGACGACGAGCCCCGAGACCGTGGGCAGGCCGCGCGCCGGGTTGCCCGGGAACGACGTCACCCACTTCAGCAGCGCATGGCCGCCGCCGAGCGCGGGCATCGCGCGGAAGTCCCCCGCCGGGTAGTTCGTCACGTAGAGCTTCGGCTGCATCGCCCACTCGCCCCGAGCGTGGGCGACGAACGCGTCCCGCACCGCCTCGTACGCCCGCTGCGGGGGGACGGCAGCCTCGACGTCCCGCGCCGAGAAGACCGGCAGCGCCACGGCTACAGACCCTTGACCGCGGCGGCGACCTGCTCGAGCGCCTGCTTCGCGTCCGCGAAGAGCATCGACGTCTTCGGCTCGTAGAAGAGCGGGTTGTCGATCCCGGCGAAGCCCGGGCTGAGCGAGCGCTTGACGACGACGACGCTCGCGGCACGGTCGACCTCGATGATCGGCATCCCGTAGATCGGGCTGCCGGGATCGTCCTTCGCGGCCGGGTTGACGACGTCGTTCGCGCCTAGGATGACGACGACGTCGGTCTGCGGCAGCTCGGGGTTGATCTCGTCCATCTCCTTCAGCTGGTCGTACGGCACGTTCGCCTCGGCGAGGAGGACGTTCATGTGCCCGGGCATCCGGCCGGCGACGGGGTGGATCCCGTACAGCACGTCGATCCCCTTGCTCTCGAGCAGCTCGGCGAGCGCGCGCACGTCGTGCTGCGCCTGCGCGACCGCGAGGCCGTAGCCCGGCACGAAGACGACCCGCCGGGCGTAGGCGAGCATGATCGCGAGGTCCTCCGGCGTCGTCGAGCGGACGCTGCGGCCGTCCTCGACCGCCGCCGGGCCGCCACCCGACGCCACCGAGCCGAACGCGCCGAAGAGCACGTTGCCGATCGAGCGGTTCATCGCCCGGCCCATCAGCAGCGTCAGGAGCGTGCCCGAGGCGCCGACGAGCGCGCCCGCGACGATCAGGACGTTGTTGTGGAGCAGGAAGCCCGCGGCCGACGCGGCGAGCCCCGTGAACGCGTTCAGGAGCGAGATCACGACCGGCATGTCGGCGCCGCCGATCGGGAGCACGAAGAGCACGCCGAAGAGCGCCGAGCCGGCCACCGTCGCCCACAGCAGCCATTCCGTCTGGACGCCCGCCGCGACCGCCGCCGCGAGCCCCGCGCACGCCGCGAGCAGCAGCAGGTTCCCGACCTTCTGGCCCGGATACTGGATCGGCCGGCCGCGGATCAGCTCCTGCAGCTTCCCGAACGCGATCATCGAGCCCGCGAACGAGATCGCGCCGATCAGGCCGGAGAGCGCGATCGCCGTGTTGATGTCCCAGTGCGGCCGCCCCGGCTCCGGCAGGATCCGGTGGATCTCCGCCAGCGAGATCAGCGCGGCCGCACCGCCGCCGACGCCGTTGAACAGCGCCACCATCTGCGGCATCGCGGTCATCTTCACCTTGCGCGCCGCGTACGCGCCGCCGCCGCCGCCGATCAGCATCGCGACGACGAGCGCCCACCAGCTCGTGCCGCCGACGTTCACCCAGGTGATCGCGATCGCGAGCAGCATCCCGACCGCGCCGATCTGGTTGCCGCGCCGCGCGTGCGCCGGATTCGACAGGAAACGCAGCGCGAGGATGAACGAGACGATCGTCAGCAGGTAGAGGAAGTTCGTCGTCGTGTAGCTCACGACTCGGGCCCCTTGCCGTTCTGCGCCGCGTCCTCCGGCTTCGGCGCCTCGCGCCGCTTGAACATCTCCAGCATCCGGTCGGTGACGACGAAGCCGCCGACGACGTTCGCGGACGCGAGCACCAGCGCGACGAAGCCGATGATCCACGTGTACGGGCCCTTGTGGCCCGCGCCGAGGACGAGCATCGCCCCCACGATCACGACGCCGTGGATCGCGTTCGTGCCCGACATGAGCGGCGTGTGCAGCAGCGTCGGCACCTTCGAGATCACCTCGATGCCGAGGAAGATCGCGATCACGAGGATCGTCACCTCGAACATCAGCAGCACGCCGTGCGGGAGCGCGGCGGCGATCATGCGGTCACCTCCTGCCTGCCGGCGACGCAGGCGCCGCTCGTGATCTCGTCCGTCCAGTCGAGCGCCAGCTCACCCTCGGGCGCGAGGTGGAGCAGGAGCGCCTGCACGTTCCGCGAGTAGAGCGTGGAGGAGTGGTAGGGCATCGTGCTCGGCAGGTCGGTCAGGCCGACGAGCGTGACGCCGCCGCGCTCGACGATCTCGCCGGGCTCGGTCAGCTCGCAGTTGCCGCCCGTCTCGGCGGCGAGGTCGACGATCACCGAGCCGGGCCGCATCGCCTCCACCGCCGACGCGGGGACGATCTTCGGTGCCGGCCGGCCGGGGACGGCGGCGGTCGTGATCACCACGTCGAAGTCGGAGATCCGCGCCTCGAGCGCCTGCTGCTGCGCCGTCATCTCCTCCGCGCTCAGCTCGCGCGCGTAGCCGCCCTCGGCCTCCGCGCCGCCGACGCCGAGGTCGAGCCAGTTCGCGCCCAGGCTCTCGATCTGCTTGCGCACGACCGGGCGCACGTCGAAGCCGGTGACGACGGCGCCGAGCCGGCGCGCGGTCGCGATCGCCTGCAGCCCGGCGACGCCGGCGCCGATCACGAGCACCTTCGCGGGCGGCACCGTGCCGGCGGCGGTCATCATCATCGGGAAGAAGCGGGGGAGCTGCTGCGCCGCGAGGAGCGCCGCCTTGTAGCCGCCGACGTTCGCCTGCGAGGAGAGCGCGTCCATCGGCTGCGCGCGCGTGATGCGCGGGATCGACTCCATCGCGAACGCCGTGACGCCGCGCGCCGCGAGCGCCTCGACGCCCTCCCGGTCGGAGAGCGGCTCGAGGAAGCCGATCAGCACCTGGCCTTCGCGCAGCCGCGCCAGCTCCTCCGCGGACGGCTTGCGCACCTTCACCACGACCTCGGCGGCCCACGGGTCGCCGATCGTCGCGCCGGCGCCGGTGTAGGCGTCGTCCGGGAAGGAGGCCGCCGCTCCGGCGCCGCCCTCGACGACGATCTCGAACCCGGCCGCGGCGAGCTTTCCGGCCGTCTCCGGCACGAGCGCGACCCGCCGTTCGCCCTGCGACGTCTCCCTCGCGACTCCGACCCTCACGTCTCGAACTCTACGCCTCCGGCTCGACGCGGACCCGCCCGTACACTCGTCCCGCGTGCTCCACTTCGTCACGACCCACGGGCTGCCCCTGCTCTTCGTCGTGATCATGCTCGAGTCGTTCGGCATCCCGCTGCCGGGCGAGACGGCGCTGATCGCGTTCGCGGTGCTCGCCTCGCAGGGGCACGTCTCGATCGTGTGGGTCGTCGTGCTCGCGGCGGCGGCGGCGATCGTCGGCGACAACCTCGGCTACTGGCTCCTCGGCAGGATCGGCGGGCGCGCGCTCTTCCGGCGCTGGCGCTGGCTGCGCCGCTGGTCCGACCGCGTGCTGCCGACCGCGGAGCGGCTGATGCGGCGCCACGGCGGCAAGACCGTGTTCTTCGGACGCTTCGTCACCGTGCTCCGCTACACCGCCGCCTGGGTGGCGGGGCTCGGCCGGATGCCCTGGTGGCGCTTCCTCTTCTGGAACGCCGCCGGCGGCATCGTCTGGGCGACCGCGGTCGGGCTGCTCGCCTACTACGCGGGCCAGGCCGCCGCCGACGCCGTCAAGCGCTACGGGCTCTACGCCGCCGCGGCGCTCGCCGTTCTCGCCCTCGCCGGGCTGGTCGTCTTCCACGTCGGCCGGCGACGGATCGAGGAGCGGCTCTGAGCCGCGGGTAGGAGTCCGGCCGCGGGCGCGGAATCCGGTGCGGGGCAATGGGCATGCTGGGATCGGTCGCGCGCGCACTCGAGGAACGAGACGGCACGAGGGGCCACGGCGCCCGCGTGGCCGCGCTCGCCGAGCCCGTCGCCGTCCGCCTCGGCTGGGAGCGGGAGCGCATCCGCGGCCTCCGCGTCGCCGCGCCGCTCCACGACGTCGGCAAGGTCAAGGTGCGCCGCGAGCTGATGGTGAAGCCCGGCCCGCTCACACTCGACGAGCAGGCCGAGGTGCGGAGCCATCCGCGGGCCGGCGCCGAGCTGGTGATCCCGATCCGCAGCGCACGCCACGCGCTCCCGTACGTCCTCTTCCACCACGAGCGCTGGGACGGCGGCGGCTACCCCGCAGGCCTGCGCGGCCGCGGGATCCCGGTCGAGGCGCGGCTGCTCGCGGTCGCCGACTCCTTCGACGCCATGATCTCGCCGCGCGCGTACCGGACGGCGCTCACCCACGAGCACGCGCTCGCCGAGCTCGAGCGGGGCGCCGGCAGCCAGTTCGACCCGCACCTCGCCGAGCTTTTCGTGGACGTGTGGGCCGCCGGCTGGGACACCTGGCTCGCCGTCGCCTCCTGAGCGGCGCGGCGCCGGCTACAGGCTCGCCCAGACGTCGAGCTTCGCCTTGACGCGCCCGATCACCGCGTCGGCGAACTCGCTCGTGCCCAGGTGGCCGCCCAGGTCGGCGGTGCGCTCGCCGCTCGCCACCGCCTCGAGGCAGGCCTCGCGGATGGCGCGGCCGGCGCGCTGGCCGTCCTCGCCGCCGTGCGAGAGGAGGGCCGCGCCGGCGAGGATCATCGCCATCGGATTCGCGACGTTCTTGCCCTCGAGCGACGGCGCCGTCCCGTGCGCCGCCTCCGCCATGATCGCGGTCGGCTCGAAGCCGTCCTCGAACGCAACGAGCAGCGACTCCGACCCGGCGATCGAGCCGAAGAGCGGCAGGACGAGGTCGGAGAGGATGTCGCCGTCGCGGTTCAGCGCCGGGATCACGAGCGGGTCGCCCGTGGAGGAGAGGAGCAGCGCGAAGGTCGCGTCGATCAGCTGCGGCTCGTAGACGACGTCCGGGTGCCGCTCGGCCGCCGCGTCCATCTCCTCCTTCAGCATCCCCTCGTAGGTCGGGCTGACCGTGTACTTCGGGCCGCCGAAGACCTTCGCGCCGGTGCGCTCGGCCTGCCGGAACGCGAACTCGGCGACCGCATGGCAGACACGCCGCTCGATCCGCTCGGTGCGGAACGCGACCTCGTCCTCGCCCTCGCCCTCGCGCCACTCCTGCGCGCCGTACGCGTCCCCGACCGCCATCCGCACGATCGAGATCGGCGCGTGCACGCCGCCGAGCGGGGCGACGCCCGGGATCCGCCGACCCGTGCGGACGATCACCCGGCCGCCGATCTCCTCGCGCAGGATCCGGTTCGGGGAGCCGACGTCGCCGCGCGCCTCCGGGGTCACCGTCGCGGCCTTGAGGCCGAGCCCGTGCTCGCGGATCGCGGCGGCCGCCTCGTACACGACCCCGTTCGAGGTCGCGCGGCGCCGCTCCAGCGAGAGGTCGAAGCGCGGGAACTCCAGCTCGACGCCGATCACGTCCGGCGCCAGCACGCGGAGCGACTCCTCCAGCAGCTCCTGCCCGGTCTGGTCGCCCTCGAGGACGACGATCGTCGACTCGTCGCGCATCGGCCGGATGGTAGTGGCCGTTTGCGAGTCGCGGTCGCGGACGACAACCGGCGGGCATGGCGAGACCCCCGACCTCGATTCGCGGCGGCTGGACGCGCACGGGCCGCAAGGGACGGTTCCGCTACCACGACCGGGACGGCAGGCGGATCGTCGACGAGCGGCGGCTCGCCCGGATCGAGGCGCTCGCGATCCCGCCCGCCTGGAAGGACGTCTGGATCTCCTCGCGCGCCGGCGCGAAGCTGCAGGCGACCGGTGTCGACGCCGCGGGCCGGAAGCAGTACCTCTACCACCCCGACTTTCGCGCCCGGCAGGAGCAGGCAAAATACGACCGGCTGATCCGGTTCGCCGAGCGGCTCCCCGAACTGCGCGCCGCGATGGACGACCATCTCGACAAGGAGCCGCTCGACCGCGAGCGCGTCTCCGCCGTCGCGCTGCGGCTGATCCAGCTCGGCTGGCTCCGGGTCGGGTCGGAGCGCTACGCGCGCGACGGGACGTACGGGGTGACGACCCTCCTGCGCCGCCACGTCACCGTGCGGGGTCGCACGATCCGCCTCTCCTTCCCCGCGAAGCACGGCATCCGCGTGCGCACCACCCTCGTCGACGACGACCTCGCCGGCGAGCTGCGGCGGCTCCTCGCCGTCCGCGGCGGCCCGCGTGTCTTCAAGTACGAATGGGAGGGGACGATCTACAACCTGACGAGCCGCCGCCTCAACGACTACGTGAAGATCTACGCCGGCGAGGAGTTCACGGCAAAGGACTTCCGCACCTGGGGCGGCACCCTCCTCGCGGCGATCTGCTTCGCCGAGCACGCGCAGGCGCACGGGTTTCCCGAGACGAAACGCGAGCAGACGAGGTCGATCGCCGCCGCGATGCGGCGGGTCGCCGACCAGCTCGGGAACACACCGGCCGTCGCGCGCGCGTCATACGTGTCGCCCGCGGTCGTCGAGCAGTATCTCGATCGTAGAACGATCGAAGATTTCCGGCCGCGCCATTTGCGCGTCGTCAGCGCGCGCGGAACCGCGCTCTCCCCGGAGGAGCAGGCGGTGCTCAGCCTGTTGCGTTCGTGGCGTATTCGTCGCGCGCGGGAAGCGGCGTAGTTTCTCTCCGCAATTCGCTACGGTTTTCGCGTCCAGCCCAGCCCGAAACAGGAGGAACGCGTGGCCCGCAAGACGGTGCTCGTTTGCGACAAGTGCGGCAAGGAAGTCGACGAAGGACGCGGCGCGGTGCTGCGCCTGACGTACTCGGACGCGCGGCGCGGCGCGAAGCAGGCGGATCTCTGCGACGACTGTGCCGCCGGCATGCCCGGCCAGCCGGCCGCCCGCCGCGGCCGCCGGCCGAAGTCCGTCGCGGGCGCGTAGCCCCTCGGGGGCGCGGGGCGGCGAGCGCCGCCCCGCGTTTCCCGCTCTTTGCGACGCGCGCGCCGCGGCGCGGACGAGATCGTCGGGAGGCCGCTCTACGATGGAGCGGTGCCGCTGCGCCTGATCGCAGGGCCTGCGAACGCGGGCAAGGTCGAGCTGCTGCTCGACCGCTATCTCGACTCGCTCTCCGTCGGGAGCGAGCCGCTGCTGATCGTGCCGAACCGGTCGGACGTCGACCGGGTCGAGCGGGAGCTGCTCGAGCGCCGGCCCGCGCTCCTCGGCGGCTCGATCGGCACCTTCGACGACGTCTTCGCCCGGATCGCCGCGGGCGCCGCGGACGCGCGGCCGCAGCTCTCGCCGGCGCAGCGGTCGCTGCTCGTCCGCCGCGTGGTTGCCCGCGCGTCGCTGAACGGTCTCTCCGCCTCCGCCCGCTTCGGCGGCTTCGCCGAGGCGCTCCAGCAGGCGCTCGGCGAGCTGGAGTCCGGGCTCGTCGACCCGGACGGTCTCGACGGAGACCTCGCCCGGCTCCACGGCCTCTACCGCGAGCAGCTCGAGCGGCTCGGCCGTTGGGATCGCGACCTGCTCCGCCGCCGCGCCGCGGAGCGCCTCCAGAACGACCTCGCCGCCTGGGCGGGCGAGCCGGTCTTCGCGTACGGCTTCGAGGATCTCACCGGCGCCGAATGGGCGCTGCTCGAAGCCCTCGCCGCGCGCGCCGAGGTGACCCTCTCGCTCCCGTACGAGCCCGGACGCGCCGCCTTCGCCTCGCTCCGCCGCACCGCGGAGGACCTCGGCCGGCTCGCGGGAGCCGCGATCGAGGAGCTGCCGCCGCGTTACGCGGAGATCGCCCAGCCGGCGCTCGCGCACCTCGAACGCGCCCTCTTCGCCGACGCGCGCCCCGAGCCGCCGGCGCTCGACGGCGCGATCCGCTTCTTCGAGGGCTCGGGCGTCCGCGGCGCGCTCGAGCTGGTCGGCGAGGAGCTGCTCGCGCTCGTCCGGGGCGGGCTCGCCGCCGAGCGGATCGGGATCGTCTGCCCGAGCCTCGACCGCTGGCGCGGCCCGCTCGACACGGTGCTCGGGACGCTCGGGATCCCCTACTCGCTCGACGGCGAGCTGCGGCTCGCGCAGACCCCGTACGGCGAGGCGCTCGCCGCGCTGCTCCGCTTCGCCTGGGCCGGCGGCACGCGCGGCGACCTCTTCGCCTTCCTGCGCTCGCCCTTCTCCGGGGTCGAGCGGCGCGCGGTCGACTTCGTCGAGGGACGCCTGCGCGGCCGTGCCGTCCAGCAGCCCGAACGGGTCGTCGAGGAGGCGGAACGGCTGCGCGGCGCGCCGCTGCCGGCGCTCGCCGAGCTGCGCGACGCCGACGACCCGGTCGCGGCCGTGCGCGAGCTGGGAGCACGGATGCTCCGCTCCGCGTACGGCGTCGAGGGCCCGCCCGCCGACGACGCGATCCGCCTCGACCTGCGCGCGCACGAGACGCTCGTGCGGCTGCTCGGCGAGCTGGAACAGTGGCGCGACCTCGCCGGCGAGCTGTCCCGCGACGACGTGCTCGCCGCGGTCGAGCGGCAGACGCTGCGGCCGTGGCGAGGCGACGAGCCGGGCCGCGTCGCCGTCGTCGACCTGCTCCGCGCCCGCACGCGCCGCTTCGACGTCGTCTTCGTGCTCGGCCTGGAGGAGGGGAGCCTGCCGCGCCGCGGTCACGCCTCGCCGTTCCTCGAGGACGACACGCGCCGGGCGCTCGAGGAGCGCGGCGCGCGCCTGCTGCACCCCGACCCGGTCGCGCGCGACCGCTACCTCTTCTACACCGCCTGCACGCGCGCCTCGCAGCGGCTCTACCTCGTGCGGGAGGCGGCGACCGACGACGGCAGCCCGCGCGAGCCGAGCCCGTTCTGGGAGGAGGCGCAGGGCGTCCTCGACCCGGAGGACGTGCGCCGCTGGACGCGGCGGCGGCCGCTCTCGGCGCTCACCTGGACGCTCGAGACGGCGCCGAGCGAGCGGGAGCGGCTGCGCGCGCTCGCCGAGCTGGCCGCCGGCGACCGCGCCGGGGCGGAGTGGCTCGCGCAGGCGAACGGTTGGGGGCGGAAGCTCGAGCGGGCGCTCGCTGCGTGGCGGCGACCCACCGAGCTGCGCCATCCGCTCGTGCTCGAGCAGCTCGGCCTGCGGACGGTGTTCAACGTCACCGAGCTGGAGCGGATGGCCGACTGCTCCTCCGCCTGGTTCGTCGACCGCTTCGTCTCGCCGCGGACGATCGACGCCGAGGTCGACGCGAAGCTGCGCGGCTCGGTCGCCCACAGCGCGCTCTACAAGTTCTTCACGCGCGTGCCCGCCGAGCTGGGCGTCGAGAAGCTCGAGCCGTCGCACGTCGAGGCGGCCTCACGGCTGATGCGCTCCTGCCTCGACGAGGCGATCGCGGGCGTCCGCATGGACATGACCGAGATGCAGGCGCGGGAGCTGGACCAGACGCTCTGGCGCGACCTCGAGGCGGCGGTGCAGGAGGAGTGCGAGTCGGAGCTGCCGCTCGTGCCGAGACGCTTCGAGGTGCTGTTCGGCGGCGAGCGGGCGGCGCCGGAGCTGCAGCGCGGGCTCGACCTCGGCGACGGGCTCGCCCTCTCCGGGAAGATCGACCGGATCGACGTCGACCCGTTCGGCGCGCGCGGGATCGTCCAGGACTACAAGTCCGGCAAGCACGCCCACTCGGCCCGCGAGATCGAGAGCGAGCTGCGGCTGCAGATCCCGCTCTACATGCTCGTGCTGCGCGACCTCGTCGGGCTCGAGCCGCTCGGGGGGCTCTACCGCGCGCTCGCCGGCCGGCGCGACACGCGCGGGATCGTCCGGGCGGCCGAGCGTGAGACGCTGCCGGACTACGCGAAGAACGACTATCTCGACGAGGACGCGTTCTGGGCGCAGGTGGAGAGGGCGCGCGACACGGCGGCGGCGCTCGCGCAGCGGATCCGAGCCGGCGACGTCCGCCACGACCCGAAGGGCGGCGACTGCCCCGCCTGGTGCGACCTCTGGCCGATGTGCCGGGTGGAGCGCGCGTGAACGAGCAGCAGCTCGCGGCGGTCGAGGCGACCGGCGAGGTGTTCGTCTCGGCGGGGGCCGGGACGGGGAAGACGGCGGTGCTCGTCGAGCGGTTCGTGCGCGCCGTGTGCGAGCGCGGGCTCGACGTCGACTCGATCCTCGTGATCACGTACACGCGGCGGGCCGCCGGCGAGCTGCGGACGCGGATCCGCGCGGCGCTGCTGGAGCGCGGCCGCCACGACCTCGCCCGCGAGCTGGACGGCGCCTGGATCTCGACGATCCACGGCTTCTGCAACCGGCTGTTGAAGGCGTACCCGTTCGCGGCGGGGCTCGACCCGCGCTTCCGCGAGCTGGACGACGCCCAGGGCGCGGTGATCCGGGGCGAGTCGTTCCGGCGCGCGCTCGCCGAGTTCTGCGGAGACGACGACGCCGACCGGCTCCGGCTGCTCGCGACCTACGGGGCGGACGGGCTGCGGCGGATGCTCACCGGCGTCTACGAGACGCTCCGCTCCGCCGGCCGCCCGCTCGACCTCGCCGTCGCGGGCGAGCCGGAGCTGGAGGCGCGGGTCGAGGAGCTGCGCGAGGCGGCGCGCTGCCTCGCCGAGGACGCCGCCGCGACCGACACGCAGCGGCGCGTGGCCGGCGAGCTGCTCGCCCTCCTCGCCCGCGACACCCGCGCCGACCGGCTGATGGACCTCGCCGGCCACCGGGCGCGCGGCGAGCGGGCGGCGAGCTACGCGGAGGCGCTCGCCGCGGTCGAGCAGGCGGCCCTCGACGAGGCGGCGGCGCGCGACCGGGCGCTGCTGCAGGAGCTGCTGACGGCGTTCGCCGCCGAGTACGCGGAGGCGAAGGCGCGCGAGTCGGCGCTCGACTTCGAGGACCTGCAGCTCGCCGCGCGCGACCTGCTGCGTGACCGGGAGGACATCCGCGAGCGCGAGCGGCTCCGCTTCCGCTCGATCATGGTGGACGAGTTCCAGGACACGAACCGGCTCCAGACCGAGCTGGTCGACCTGCTGCGCGGCCCGGACACCGAGGTGTTCACGGTCGGCGACGAGTTCCAGTCGATCTACGGCTTCCGGCACGCGGACGTCGCCGTCTTCCGGGAGCGGCGCGCCGCCGCCGCGCAGCTCCTGCCGCTGACGCGGAACTACCGCTCCCGGCCGGAGGTGCTCGCCGCGGTCAACCACCTCTTCGGCTCGCACTTCGGCGACGAGTTCCAGGAGCTGGCCGCCGCCGCCGAGTTCTCGGACCCGGTCTTCGGGCACCCGGTCGAGCTGCTCGTCACCGACAAGGCGAGCTACGCGGAGAGCGGCGTCCACTGGCGCCGCGCCGAGGCGCGGGCCGTCGCGCGGCGCGTGCGCGAGCTGGTCGACGCCGGCGCGGCGAGCCCGGGCGAGATCGTGCTCCTCTTCGCCGCCGGGACGGACGCGGAGTGGTACGAAGACGAGCTGCGCCGGGCGGGGCTGCCCACCTACCGCGGGACCGGCAAGGGCTACTTCGGCCAGCAGCAGGTCGTCGACCTGCTCTCCTATCTGCGCCTGCTCCAGAACCGCTACGACGACCAGGCACTCGTCGCCGTGCTCGCGTCGCCGTTCGTCGGAGTCTCGAACGACGCGCTCGCGCTCGTGCGCCGCACCGCGTCGCGACGGCCGCTCTTCTCCGGGATCGAGCACACGCTGCCGCCGGGGCTCGCCGACCGCGACGCGCGCCTGCTGCGGGCGTTCAGGCAGCGCTTCGACCGGCTCGTCGCGGCGATGCCGAGGCTCTCGCTCGAGCGGCTGTGCGAGCGGATCGTCAGCGAGCACGACTACGACCTCGCGGTGCTCTCGCGCGCGGACGGCCGCCGCCGCTACGCGAACCTGCGCAAGCTCGCGCGGCTCGCCCGCTCCTACGAGGAGCTGCGCGGGCCCGACGTCGAGGGGTTCGTCCGGTTCGTCGCCGACCAGGAGGCGCTCGGCGCGCGCGAGCTGGAGGCGGTGGCCGAGGAGGAGGGCGCCGACGCCGTCCGGCTGCTGACGATCCACGCCGCGAAGGGGCTCGAGTTCGAGGTCGTGATCGTCGCCGACGCGGGCCGCGACAAGGCGCCGCCGTCGCCGGACGAGATCCTCGCCCTCTCGGACGGCCGCTTCGGATTCCGCGTCGCCGACCCGTACACGGCGAGGCGGCGGGGCGCGTTCGACTACGAGGCGGTGAGGGAGGCGCGCCGCGCCGAGGACGCGGCGGAGCGGCTGCGCCTCTACTACGTCGCGATGACGCGCGCGAAGGAGCGGCTGATCGTCTCCGGCTCGATCGACCGCGGCACCGAGCGCGACGCGGCGACCCCGATCGGCTGGGTTCTTTCGCGGCTGGAGGCGGACGAGGAGCTGGCGGCCGCGGGCGACGCGCCGCTCGAGCTGGAGCGCGGCGACGCGCGGCTCGTCGTCCGGCTCGACCGTTTCCGGGCCGAGGAGTGGCCGGACGAGCAGCCGTCCTCGCTCGCGGAGCCGGCGGCGCCCGCGAGCGAGGACGGCCAGCTCGCGCTCTTCGCCGAGCCCGAGGACGTTCCGGCCGCGCCGCCGCCCGCGCCGGTGCTGCCCGAGCTGGTCGCCCTTCCCGAGCCGCCGCTCCACCGCGTGCGCCGGCTCTCCTTCACGGCGCTCTCGCTCTTCGAGCAGTGCTCGTACAAGTACTTCGCCCTCCGGGTCGCCGGGATGTCGGAGCGCCGCGAGCCGGGGCTCGCCGGCGAGGAGGGGGGAGGCATGCGCGCGACCGAGGTCGGCGACGCGGTGCACCGGCTGCTCGAGCAGCTCGACCTCGCGGCCCCGGCGGCGCCGGACGTCGAGCAGGTGCGCGGCTGGTACGAGCGAGCGAGCGAGCAGGAGCTGGAGCGGATCCGCGGCCTCGTCGCCTCCTACTGCGACTCGCCGCTCGCCGCGCGCGTGGCGACGCTCGCGCCGCTCGAGAAGGAGCGGCATTTCACCTTCGAGCACGACGGCGTGCTGCTGCACGGCTTCGTCGACGTGCTGCATCTTCAGCCGCCGCGCGCGCTCGTCGTCGACTACAAGACGAACCTGCTCGGCGACGCGTCGCCGGAGGAGATCGTCGAGGCCGACTACCGCCTGCAGCGGCTCGTCTACGCGCTCGCGTGCTTCCGCGCGGGCGCCGACGAGGTCGAGGTCGCCTACCAGTTCCTCGAGCGGCCGGACGCGGTGGTGGAGGCGGCGTTTTCGCGTGCGCAGCTCCCGGAGCTGGAGGCGGAGCTGTCGGTCGCGATCGCGCGGCTGCAGGCGGGCGAGTTCCGGCCGACCCCGAGCGAGTTCGCGTGCGCCGGCTGCCCCGCGCTCGACCTCGTCTGCGCGGGCCCGCGCCTGCGCGGCGGCTCCGCCGCCGACCCGGCCTTCGCCTCCGTCTGACGGAACGGCCCTGGCCGGTCCTCCGAGGTCCTGGCCGTGCGCTTTGATGCGGGCATGGCGCGCAGCTACGTGCAGGAGGCCCGCCGGCGGGTGGGGCCGAAGCGGGAACGGATCCGGCCGATCGTCGCGCGGCTCGCGGTCGAGCACGCCGACGCGGCGATCGCGCTCCGCTTCCGCAGCCCGCTCGAGCTGCTCGTCTCCGTGATGCTCTCCGCGCAGACCACCGACGTGAACGTCAACCGCGTCACCGAGAAGCTCTTCGTCAAGTACCGCCGCCCCGAGGACTATCTCGCCGTGCCGCAGGAGGAGCTGGAGCGCGACGTCTTCGCCACCGGCTTCTACCGGCAGAAGGCGAAGTCGCTGCGCGGGACGATGCGGATGCTGCTCGAGGAGTTCGACGGCGAGGTGCCGCGCACGCTCCCCGAGTTGACCCGCCTGCCCGGGGTCGCGCGCAAGACCGCGAACGTCGTCGCCGCCGAGCTGGGGCACGCGCAGGGGATCGTCGTCGACACGCACGTGCGCCGCCTCTCGCAGCGGCTCGGCCTGACCAGGCAGGAGGATCCCGTCAAGATCGAGCGCGACCTCGTGAAGCTCGTCCCGCGCGAGGACTGGGCGCGCCTCCCGCACCTGCTGATCTGGCACGGCCGCCGCGTCTGCGACGCCCGCCGCCCGCGCTGCGAGGACTGCGTGCTCGCCGACCTCTGCCCGTCGAGCCGTGTCTGACGACCGCTACCGCTACAGCTTCGAGACCGTCGCCGAGCAGTACGAGCGCGCCCGGCCGCTCTACGCCGACGCCGCGGTCGCCTGGGTCGCCGAGCGGCTCGGGATCGGGCCGGGCGTCCCCGTGCTCGACCTCGCCGCCGGCACCGGCAAGCTCACCCGGCAGCTCGCCGCGCTCGGAGCCGACGTCGTCGCGGTCGAGCCGGGCGACGAGATGCGCGGCGTGCTCGAACGCGTCGTCCCGCAGGCGCGCGCGCTCGCCGGCGTCGCCGAGGCGATCCCGCTCGCCGACGGCGCCGTCCACGCCGTCACCGTCGGGCAGGCATTCCACTGGTTCGACCAACCGGTTGCCCTGCGAGAGATCCATCGCGTCCTCCGGCCCGGCGGCGGCGTCGCGCTGCTCTGGAACGTCTGGGACGAGAACGACCCGCTGCTCGCGGCGATCGACGGGCTGCTTCTGCCGCTCCGCCCGCCGGCGGCACGCGAGGCGGACTGGCGGGAAGGGTGGAACCTCGAGCTGTTCGGCCCGCTCGAGCAGCGCAGCTTCTTCCAGCGTCGCCGCATGGGCGCGGGTGCGCTCGTCGAATGGGCCGGGTCGACGAGCGGCGTCGTCAACGCGCCGCGCGAGGAGCAGGAGCGGATCGAGCGTGAGATCCGCCGGCTCGCCGTCGGCCACGACGGCGTCGTCTCGGTCGGGACGGAGGCGTTCGTCGCACGGCGCCGCTAGTTCAGCGAGGGATCCTCGGGCATCCGCGCGACCAGCTCGTAGACGCCGCCCTTGCGGCGCAGCACGTCCGCCCACAGCTCCTCGGGGTCGTCCGTGAACGCGTCGTCGGGGAGCGCCGGTTCGAGAATCCAGTCGTCGCGCTCCAGCTCGCCCTCGAGCTGCCCCGCGCCCCACCCCGCGTAGCCGGCGAACACGCGCCGCCGCGTCGTCACCGGCACGACCTGCTCCGGCTCCTCGAGCGACGGGAAGCCGAGCGAGCCGACGACCGGCACCGCCGCGTCCTCCGGGTCGAGGAACTCGCCGAGCACGAGCACCGCCTCCGGCTGGACCGGGCCGCCCACGAAGACCGGCTCGGCGCCGTCCACGAGCGGCTCGAGCGCCGGCACCGCCTCGACCACCTCCACCTCGGAGGGCCGGTTGAGCACGAGCCCGGCCGCGCCCTCGTCGGTGTGCTCGGTCACGAGCACGACCGCGCGCCGAAAGTTCGGGTCGAGAAGCGACGGCGAGGCGATCAGGAGCTGTCCGCGAAACGACTCCACGATCCCATTCTTGCGACTACTCGCGACTCGACCGGTAGGAGACGATCTGGACGCGCTCGAGCGTCAGCATCCCCTCGCTCACCATCTCGTCGAGGATCGGGACGATCCGGTCGATCCGCTCGGGCGTGTCGACGATCTCGATCACGACCGGCAGGTCCTCGGAGAGGCGCAGGATCCGCGAGGTGTGGAGGTGCGAGTCGGCGCCGAACCCCTCGATGCCGCGGATCACGGTCGCGCCCGCCATCCCCTCCTCGCGGACGCGCTCGACGATCGCCTGGTAGAGCGGCTTGCCGTGCCACGTGTCCGACTCGCCGATGAACAGCCGGAGCAGCTTCCCCTCGCCCTCGATCCTCACAGCGCCCTCCCCGCGACGACCCCGAGATAGACCGCCGCGAGCCCGGCGGCGAGGCTTCCGAGCGCGTTCGCGGCCGCGAGGCCGAGCGCACCGTCCTCGAGCAGGCGGTACGTCTCGAGCGAGAGCGTCGAGAAGGTCGTGTACGCGCCGAGGAAGCCGATCGTCAGCGCGGCGCGCAGCCACGGCGCCGTCGCCAGCTGCTCGGTCGTGACCGTGAAGACGAAGCCGAGCACGAAGGCGCCGCTGACGTTGACGGCGAAGGTGCCCCAGGGGAACGCGCCGGTGGCGCGGCGGGCGACGAGGCCGTCGAGGCCGTAGCGCGCGAGCGCGCCCGCGGCTCCGGCGACGGCGATCGCGACGACGGTGCGCATGCCGCTCCTATCCTGCCGCCGGCGTGAGCGCGACGAGCAGGCCGCCGTCGGCGTCGTACGCGGGGAAGAGGTCGGCGGTGACGCGCTTCTCGTGCCCGGAGCGCGCCCGCAGCGTCAGCCGCTCGCCGAGCCGGCGCACGCCCCACTCGAGCGCGAGCCGCACCGGGTTGCGCTCCTCCTCGAAGCCGGAGAGGCCGAACGCCGAGACGACGTCGCGTCCGAGCACGTCCTGCTCCGTCCACCCGGACAGCTCGAAGACGCCGCGCCCGAGCGCGAGGATCCTGCCCTCCTGGTCGCAGGTGACGAACCCGGTCGTCGGCGCCGGGTAGTAGTCGTCCAGCAGCTCGAAGAGGAAGCCGAAGCCGCAGCTGCGGCAGGCGGGCGCGTCGGCGCTGAACCCCTCGCGCGCGTCGACGTCGACCGAGCGCTCCTTGCAGTTCGGGCAGATGTAGTACGGCACGCGCCCAGCGTAGTCAGAACCAGCGCCTGCGCCTGAACCACCAGAGCTGGACGGCGGTCGTCGCGACGATCACCGCCCACACGTAGGCGTAGCCGTAGTGCCAGCGCAGCTCCGGGATCTCGACGAAGTTCTGGCCGTAGAGGCCGACGATGAAGGTGGGGAGCAGCAGCAGCGAGGCGATCACGGTCAGCCGCTTCATCACCTCGTTCTGGTCGTTCGCGATCTTCGCCTGGTGATAGTCGCGCACGCTCGCGAGCAGGTCGCGCGACAGCTCCAGCCCGTCGTAGGCGCGCAGCAGCTTGTCGTAGGCGGCGTTGAACGCCACCTCGACCTCGTGCGGGAACACCTCCGGGCCCTCCTCCACCTCGACGACGTCGTCGATCACGCGGCGGATCGCGTCGCGGGTCGGCGCGAGCGTCCGCCGGATGTGGAGCAGGTCGTGGCGCAGCGAGGAGATGCGCGCGCGCGTCAGTTCCGGCGGCTGTTCCTCGACGCGGTCCTCCAGCTCGTCGATCTCCTCGTCGAGCGCGTCGACGAGGTCGAGGTAGCGCTCCGCGATCTCGTCGACGAGCCGGTAGGCGAGCATCCCCGGCGGATCGCCGGCCCGCGCCGCCCTCTTCACCGTCTCGAGGTCGCAGGCGGGGCGTCCGCCGTCCGGCGTCTTGCGCACGGTGAGCAGGGCGTCGTGGGTGAGGACGACGTCGATCTCCTGGTAGTAGACCGAGTCCTCGCTCGGGTCGACGACGGCGACGAGGAAGACGCCGAAGACGTAGTCGCCGTGGCCCTGCAGCGTCGGGCGCGGCTCGTCGGCGTGCTCGGGCGGCGCGAGCAGGCGCGCGAGCGCGCTCTCCTCCAGTTCGCGCGGCGCGTGCGCGCGCAGCTCGTCGGGGCTCGGGTCGAGCAGGTCGATCCAGCTCGCGGCCATCGCCGCGCCGTTCGACGCGGAGAGGGCTAGACCTGCGCCGACTCGGCTTCGGGCCGCGGCGCCGTCAGCGCCGTCTCGACGTGCCCCTCCTCGGCGGCGAGGAAGCGCTCGGCGTCGAGCGCCGCCATGCAGCCGCTGCCGGCGGCGGTGATCGCCTGCCGGTAGACGTGGTCCTGGACGTCGCCGGCGGCGAACACGCCCGGGATGTTCGTCTCGGTCGTGCCCGGCTTCGTGACGAGGTAGCCGTTGTCGTCGTGGTCGAGCTGGTCGACGAACAGGGTCGTGTTCGGGTCGTGGCCGATCGCGACGAAGAGCGCGCCGGCCTCGACCTCCTCCAGCTCGCCCGTCTCGACGTTGCGGAGCCGCAGGCCGCTGATCGCGTCCTCGCCGAGCACCTCGTCGACGGCGTAGGGCGTCTTGAACTCGATCTTCTCGTGGTTGCGCGCGCGGTCGAGCATGATCTGCGAGGCGCGGAACTCGGTCCGCCGGTGGACGATCGTGACCTTGTAGCCGAAGCGGGTGAGGAAGAGCGCCTCCTCGAAGGCGGAGTCGCCGCCGCCGACGACGAAGATGTGCTTGTCGCGGAAGAAGGCGCCGTCGCAGGTGGCGCAGGCGGATACGCCGCGGCCCTTGAGCCGCTCCTCGGAGTCGAGCCCGAGCCAGCGGGCGCTCGCGCCGGTCGCCACGATCACGGAGCGGGCGCGGTACTCGTCGCGGTCGACGACGACCCGGAACGGCCGCTCGGAGAAGTCGACCGCGGTGACGTCGTCGGTGACGAACTCGGTGCCGAAGCGCTCGGCCTGGCGCCGGAACTCGGCCATCATCTCCGGCCCCATCACGCCGTCGGGGTAGCCGGGATAGTTCTCGACGTCGCTCGTGATCATCAGCTGGCCGCCCCAGGCGAAGCCCTCGATCACGAGCGGCTCGAGGTTCGCGCGCGCCGCGTAGAGGGCCGCGGTGTAGCCGGCGGGGCCGCCCCCGATGATGATCACGTCA
Organism: Gaiellaceae bacterium; assembly: GCA_035688315.1. GTDB lineage: Bacteria > Actinomycetota > Thermoleophilia > Gaiellales > Gaiellaceae > Palsa-739. Next base: position 18,312 of record DASSND010000035.1, read on the forward strand.
CGCACGTCGTCTGCCATGTCCGTCCTTTCGAGATGTCCTCACCGTATTAAACGAAGCGGGCCGGAAGGACGTTCCCGTCGCCAGGAATAGAATCGCCCGCCGAGGGGGACAGGCGAGGCGTGGCCGGTTCGATCACGTGGGAGCAGCTTCGCGAGCTGGCCGGCTTCCGGAGCGAGAAGGGGTGCGCGGTCAGCCTGTATCTCGGCCTCGATCCGAGCGACGTGCCGACCGCCGGCGACCTCGCCACGCGCACCCGCTCGCTGTTCTCGCGCGCGCAGCGCCAGCTCGAGGAGCGCCGCGCGACGCTCTCCCGCGGCGAGCGCGAGGGCCTGAAGGCCGATCTGGAGCGGCTCGCGCAGTGGTTCGAGGCGGACTTCCGCCGCGACGGCGCGCGCGGCGTGGCGATCTTCGCGGCCGGCCTCGACAACCTGTTCACGCCGCTCTCGCTGCCGTGGGCGGTCGAGGACGACGCCCGGATCGCAGCGCAGCTCTACCTCGCGCCGCTCGTCCGGCTCGTCGGCCGCGGCGACGGCGCGCTCGTCGCCTACGTCGGGCGCGAGCGCGGCGACGTCTACCGGCTGCGCGCCGGCCAGCTCGTCCCGCTCGCCGACCAGACGACCGAGGTGCCGGGCCGCCACGACCAGGGCGGCTGGTCGCAGGCGCGCTACGAGCGCCACATCGAGACGATCGTCGACCGGCACCTGCGCGACGTCGCCGACGCGCTCGACACCTGCGTGCGGCGGCTGCGCGGCGTCCGCGTCGTGCTCGTCGGGCCCGAGGAGACGCGCTCCGGCTTCGAGGAGATCCTCTCGCACGAGGTTCGCTCCTGCCTCGTCGGCTGGGCGTCCGCGGAGGCGCACGCCGATCCGCAGCGGCTGCTCGCGGCGGCGCAGCCGCTGCTCGACGAGTGGCGTACGGGTCGGGTCGACGAGCTGCTCGGCCGCTGGCGCGAGGAGGCCGCGAAGAACGGCCGCGCCGCGACCGGGTGGGAGGAGACGCTCGAGGCCGCCTCGGACGGGCGCGTCGAGCTGCTGCTCGTCCAGGACGGCGCCGACCAGGCGGCGTGGGAGTGCCCGGCCTGCGGCCGGGCCTCGATGACCGACGGGACCTGCCCGCTCGACGGGACGACGCTCGAGCGCGCCGACGCGGGACTCGACCTCGCCGTCCACCAGACGCTCACCCACGGCGGCACCGTCGAGGTGATCGGCGAGGAGCACCGCGACCTCGAACCGGTCGGCGGCGTCGCGGCGCTGCTGCGCTTCTAGTGCTTACGCGGCGTCGGCCGCCGGTGGCAGCGCCGTCTGCTCCGTCTGCTTGACGGGCAGCTCGATCGTCTGCGGCGGCTGCGTGGAGCGCTCGATCCCCTCCAGCTCCGGCAGCTCCTTCTTCGGGCGGACGCCGTGCTCGGTCAGCTTCCGCGCCTGCGGGAGCACGCGGCGCTCCAGCGAGCCGACCGACTGGTTGTACGCCTGCACGGCTCCGTCGAGGCGCTTGCCGAGCGTGACGAAGTGCTCGGTCATCGTCGTCAGGCGCTCGTACAGCTCCTGGCCGAGCCGGTTCACCTCGCGCGCGCTCTCGGCGACCTTCTCGTCGTTCCAGATCGAGGCGATCGTGCGCAGGAGCGCGATCAGGATCATCGGGCTCGCGATCAGCACCTCCTTGCTCTCGAGCAGCTCGGGGTCGGCCTCGATCGCGGCGCGGTAGAAGCCCTCGCCGGGCACGAACATGACGACGAAGTCGGGCGTGTCGTCGAGCTGCGCGGCGTACTGCTTCGACGCGAGCTGCCTGACGTGCTCCCGCACGTGGCGCGCGTACTCGGCGACCAGGGCCGGACGGCGATCCTCCGGCGCGTCGAGCGAGTCGAGCAGCGCCTTGAGCGGCGTCTTCGCGTCGACGACGACGCGGCGGCCGCCCGGGAGCCGCAC
>DASSND010000048.1:0-79044 GCA_035688315.1 Gaiellaceae bacterium
GTCGCGGCGGGCGCGGACGGCCTGGACGCTTTCGACCTGTTTGCGTTCGAGGGCGGGGTCGATGCGGAGGATCTCGAGCGGGGGTTCTTCGTCGACGAGGTAGCGGTTGACGCCGACGACGATCCGTTGTTTGCGTTCGACCTCGGTCTGGTAGCGGTAGGAGGCTTCGGCGATCTCGCGTTGCATGAAGTTCTGTTCGATCGCGGGGATGACGCCGCCGAGTTCGTCGATCCGGTCGAAGTAGTCGTTGGCCTGGCGTTCCAGCTCGTCGGTGAGGTGTTCGAGGTAGTAGGAGCCGCCGAGCGGGTCGATCGTGTTCACGACCCCGGTCTCGTGGGCGATCACCTGCTGGGTGCGAAGCGCCAGCCTGACCGCGTGCTCGGTCGGCAGCGCGAGCGCCTCGTCGAAGGAGTTGGTGTGCAGCGACTGGGTGCCGCCGAGCACGGCCGCCAGCGCCTCGATCGCGGTGCGGATCAGGTTCACCTCGGGCTGCTGGGCGGTCAGCGACACCCCGGCGGTCTGGGTGTGGAAGCGCATCAGCAGCGAGCGCGGGTTCTTCGCCCCGTAGCGGTCGCGCATCCGCCTCGCCCAGATCCGCCGCGCCGCCCGGTACTTCGCGATCTCCTCGAAGAAATCGAGGTGCGCGTTGAAAAAGAACGACAACCTGGGCGCGAACTCGTCCACGTCGAGGCCGCGCTCCAAACACGCGTCGACGTAGGCGAACCCGTCCGCGAGCGTGAACGCCAGCTCCTGCGCCGCCGTCGAGCCCGCCTCGCGAATGTGGTAGCCCGAGACCGACACCGGATGCATCAGCGGCAGCCGCCGCGAGCACCACTCGATCATGTCCACCACCAGCCGCATCGACGGCGCCGGCGGGAAGATCCACTCCTTCTGGGCGATGTACTCCTTCAAGATGTCGGTCTGCACCGTGCCGCGCAGCCGCTCCAGCGGCACCCCCTGCGCCTCGCCCACACACGCATAGAACGCCAGCAGGATCGCCGCCGGCGCGTTGATCGTCATCGACGTCGACACCTCGCCCAGCGGGATCCCCGCAAACAACGTCTCCATGTCGTCCAGCGAGTCGACCGCCACGCCCTCGCGGCCGACCTCCCCCAACGAGCGCGGATGATCCGAGTCGTAACCCATCAACGTCGGCATGTCGAACGCCGTCGACAACCCCGTCTGCCCCTGCTCCAGCAGATACCGGAACCGCGCATTCGTCTCCGCCGCCGTCCCGAACCCCGCAAACTGCCGCATCGTCCACAACCGGCCCCGATACATCGACGAATACACACCCCGCGTGAACGGAAACTCCCCCGGCCAGCCCAGATCCCGCCCGAAGTCGACCTCGACGTTCTCCGGCGAATACAACGCCTCGTTCTCCACCCCCGAAATCGTCGAGAACAGCTCGCCCTGCCGCTCCGGCGTCGCGTCGTAGCGCTCGCGCCAGGCCTCGGCGGCGGCCTCGTCGACGTGCGGCTTTCCGGTCGCAGCCATCGCCCGGAAGTCTAGGAGAGCCGCCGCGGGCGCCGCGCCCGAGCCGACCGACGCCCGCCGCGAAGCCCCCTCGAATGGGTGATCGCAATCGCAAAAACCGTTTGTAAGATCCGGACCGGAACGTCGGTACTGCGGCTCTTCGACCGGCGGCGAGTGCGGATGCGGAAAGGAAGGCGCGCGAGGGCATGCCCAGCGGAGTGAGGAACGACGAGTCCTCGTTCGTGGACTTCGTGCACATCGTGCGCCGGCGCAAGTGGATCGTCGCGCTCGTGGTCGTCGTGACGCCGATCGTCGCCTACTGGCACGCGCAGAGGCAGCCGGCGCTCTACACGGCCACCTCGCAGGTGCTGCTGAACCCGGTCAACCCGGCGCTCGCGTACGCCGGCGGCGGCAACTCGGGCAGCTCCGCCGCGGATCCGGTGCGCTACGCCGCGACGCAGATCTTCCTCGCGCGCGCCCCGAACGTCGTCGAGAAGGTGGTGCGACGGGCGCACATCCCCGGGCTCACCGTCGGCACCGTCCTCGCGACCACCTCCATCTACGCGCCGACCGACACGAACCTGCTCGCGTTCAGCGCGACCCGCCAGAACCCGTTCATGGCGCAGCGGCTCGCCAACCTCTACGCCGACGCCTACACCTCCTACCGCCGCGAGGTCGACTCCCGCGGCGTGCAGAGCGCGATCGAGCAGGTGGAGAAGAGCCTCGACGCGACCCCGGCGAGCGACACGACGCTCCGCACCCAGCTCTCCGACAAGCTGCAGACGCTCCGGACGACGAACGCCCTGCAGCGCCAGAGCACGTACGTGGCGCGGCCCGCAGGCCCGGGCGCCCAGGTGGCGCCGCACCCGAAGCGCGACGCGATCCTCGGGCTCGGGCTCGGGCTCGTCCTCGGCATCGGGCTCGCGTTCCTGCGCGACACGCTCGACACGCGCATCCGCACCACCGAGGAGATCGGAGAACGGCTCGGCGTGCCGCTCGTCGGCCACCTGCCCCTCCTCGACCGGCGCGCCCGCGAGGAGAACGTGATCGTGATGCTCGACGAGCCGTACGGCGCCTCGGCGGAGATGTTCCGGATGCTCCGCACGAGCATCGACCTCGCAAACCTCGACCGCCACGCGCGCACGCTGATGGTGACGAGCGCGACCGAGGGCGAGGGCAAGACGACGACCGCCGCGAACCTCGCGACCGCGTTCGCCGCCGCCGGGCGCAGCGTCGTGCTCGTCGACCTCGACCTGCGCCGGCCCGCCGTCCACGGCTTCCTGCGGCTGAGCAGCCGCCCGGGCGTCACCGACGTCGCCCTCGGGCAGGCGACGCTCGACGACGCGCTGCAGCCGGTCCTGCTGGAGGAGCTGCACAGCGGCGGCTCGCTCTCGGTCCTCCCGTCGGGGCCGATGCCGCCGAGCCCGGGCGAGTTCGCCGGCAGCTCGGCGGTCGGGGAGATCCTCGACGAGCTGCGCGAGCGCGCCGACCTCGTGATCGTCGACACGCCGCCGGTCCTGCAGGTCGCGGAGGCGATGACGCTCAGCAGCCGGATCGACGCGCTCCTGCTGGTGATCCGCCTCTCGTCGGTGCGGCGCCGCCACCTCGACGCGCTGCGCCGGAACCTCGAACGCTCGCCGGCGAAGAAGCTCGGCTTCGTCGCGATCGGCGGCGACGACGCGTCGGTGACGAAGTACGAGCACTACGCCCCGTTCTCCTACCCCGTCGACGACCTGGTCTCGTGAGCGTCCTCGCCTCCCCCGACGTCGCCCCGGTCGACGCGGCCGGCCACCCGCCGCTCGTCCGCGTCGGGCCGCGGCTCTCGAGCCACGACCGCGGCTGGCTCGTGCGCCGCGCGCTCGTCGCCTCGGAGGGCGTCGCGCTCGTCGCAGCCTTCCTCTGCGCGAGCGCGCTCTCCCTCGGCCCCGGGGCCCTCGGCGCCGGCGAGCTGTGGCGCGAGGTCGCCTTCATCCTGCTGGGCCTGCCGATCTGGGTCGTCGCGAGCAAGCTGGTCGGCCTCTACGACCGCGACATCCGCTTCGCGGGCTACTCGACGAGCGACGACGTCGGGGCGGTCTTCGGCGTCGCCACGCTCGGCACGCTCGTCGCGCTCTTCGTCTCGCACCTGCTCGGCGCCGAGCCCGCCTGGGGACGGATCGGCCTCTCCTGGCTCCTGGTCGTCCCGTTCGTGCTCGTCGGGCACGCGCTCGCGCGGGCGCTCGTCCGCCGCCGGCCCGGCTTCCCCCAGAACGCGGTGGTCGTCGGCACCGGCGCCGTCGGGCGGACGGTCGCCCTCAAGTTCGGCCGGCACCCGGAGACGTCGGTGAACGTGATCGGCTTCGTCGACCAGACCGGGCAGGGGCTGCCGCTCGGGCCGGACGGGCCGCCGATCATCGGCACGCCGCGCGACCTGCCGGCGTTCGTCGACCGCTACGACGTGCAGCGCGTGATCTTCGCGTTCGCCGCCGAGCGGCACGACGACACGCTCAACCTGATCCGGGAGCTGCGCGAGCTGGGCGTGATCGTCGACATCGTCCCCCGTCTCTTCGACCTGATCGGCCCCGGCACCGGCGTCCACGACGTCGAGGGGATGCCGCTGATCGGGCTCGACACGCTCCGCCTCAGCCGCTCGTCGCTGGTCGTCAAGCGCGCGGTCGACGTGCTGCTCGCCTCGCTGCTCCTGCTCCTGCTCGCGCCGGTCTTCGCGGCGATCGCGCTCGCGATCGTCCTCGACTCGCGCGGCCCCGTCCTCTTCTGCCAGACGCGGATCGGGCTGCGGAACCGGCCGTTCCGCCTCGTCAAGTTCCGGACGATGGTCAGGAACGCCGACTCGATGAAGCACGAGCTGTCGCACCTGAACCGGCACGTGCTCGAGGACGGCGGCGACCCGCGCATGTTCAAGATCCGCAACGACCCGCGCGTCACGCGCGTCGGGCGCGTCCTGCGCAAGTACTTCGTCGACGAGCTGCCGCAGCTCCTGAACGTCATCCACGGCGAGATGAGCCTGATCGGCCCGCGGCCGCTGATCCCGGAGGAGGCCGCGTTCGTCGACGACTGGGGCCACCGCCGCCTCGACCTGAAGCCGGGGATGACAGGCGTCTGGCAGGTGCTCGGACGCAGCTCGATCTCCTTCGAGGAGATGGTGAAGCTCGACTACCTCTACGTGACGACGTGGTCGCTCGGCCACGACCTCCGGCTGCTTCTGCGCACGATCCCGCTCGTCCTGCGGGGCGAGGCGCCGGTCTGAGCCTGCCCGAGCCATGGCATTGACGACTGCACGCACCACGCCGGAAGCCGGCGGCCTCGGCGCCGAGCGCGCCGCCGGCGGACGCGCCGGCCTCGACGGCGTCCCGACGCTGATCGGCGCGTCGCGCGCGGGCGGCGACCTGTTCGCCGAGCCGGAGGCGCTCATCCGCCGCGTCTACGCGTACGTCTCGTACCGGCTCGGGCACGGCCCCGAAGCGGAGGACGTCGTCGCGACGACCTTCGAGCGGGCGATCCGCTACCGCCACAGCTACACGCCGAAGCGCGGCGAGCCGATCGCGTGGCTGATCGGGATCGCGAAGCACGCGATGAACGACGCGCTGAGCGCGCGCGCCCGGATCGGCGAGGCGCCGGCGGAGGTCGAGGCGTCCACGAGCTTCGAGGACGCGTCGATCGAGCGGCTCGCGCTCCGCCAAGCGATCGCGCGGCTGAGCGAGCGCGACCAGGAGCTGCTCGCGCTCCGCTACGGGGCGGATCTGAGCACGCGGGCGATCGCGAAGCTCGTGAACGCGCGCCCGAACGCGGTCGACGTCGCACTCCATCGCGCGCTCGCGCGTCTGCGGACGGAGCTGGCGCCGGCGCCGCTGCCCGCGGCGGGCGCGGCGCCCGCGCCGGAGGGCCGGGCGTGATCGGGCAGGACACGTCCACGCTCGTCGCCGAGGTGCGGCAGGGGCGGCCGCCGCTCGTCGAGGCCGCCGCGCCGGACCTCGACCTGGCACTCGTCGAGATCCACGGCGGCCGCGGCCGCGCCGACCTCGAGGCGCTGCGGGAGCTGTGGCGCTTCCGGGAGGTCGTCGGCGCCTTCGTGAAGCGCCAGGTGCTCGTCAAGTACAAGCAGGCGTTCGTCGGGATCGGCTGGGCGGTCGTGCAGCCGATCGTGGGCGCGCTCCTGTTCGCGCTCTTCCTCGGCCGCTTCACCCACATCGGCAGCGAGGGCGTCCCCTACGTCGTCTTCGTGCTCGCGGGCACCTCCTCGTGGTCGTTCTTCTCCGGCGCGACCTCCAACTCGATGGAGAGCGTCGTCCGCGACCAGACGCTCCTGCGCAAGGTCTACTTCCCGCGCGAGATCCTGCCGCTCACCGCCGTGCTCGCGGCGCTCGTCGACTTCGCCCCCGCGCTCGGGACGGTCGTGGCCGCGACGCTGCTGACCGGGATCGCCCCCGCCCTCACCTGGCTCGCGCTGCCGCTGCCGCTGCTCCTGCTGACGCTGACCGCGCTCGGGATCGGGCTCGCGATCTCCGGCCTCAACGTCTACTACCGCGACGTCCGCTACCTGCTGCCGTTCCTGATCCAGCTCGGCCTCTTCTCCTCGCCGGTGATCTTCTCGCTCGACGTCGTGCCGGAGCGCTGGCGGCTCCTCTACGGCGCGATCAACCCGGCCGCCAGCGCGATCGACGACATGCGGCGGCTGCTCATCCACCACACCTGGCCGCAGCCCGGGATGAACGCCCTCGCGCTCGCGTGGGCGCTCCTGCTCGTCGCGGGCGGCTACTGGCTCTTCAAGCGGCTGGAACGCGGCTTCGCCGACAGGGTCTGACGAGATGGCTGCGGCAGTCGAGTTCGAGAACGTGACGAAGCACTACCGGGGCGCGACCGCGCCGACCGTCCTGCGCGAGGAGCTGGCGCACAGGACCGCCCGGCTCCTGCGCCGCGAGGGCACCGCGCGGCGGCCCGTCGTCCGCGCGCTCGACGGCGTCTCGTTCGAGATCCCGCAGGGCGAGTCGTTCGCGATCCTCGGCGCGAACGGCGCCGGCAAGACGACCGCGCTGAAGCTCGCCACCCGGATCGCCTACCCGACCACGGGCACGATCCGCGTCCGCGGCCGCGTGGGCGCGCTGATCGAGGTCGGCACCGGCATGCACCCGGAGCTGACCGGCCGCGAGAACGTCGCCCTCTACGGCCGCATCCTCGGGCTCGGCCGGCGCGACGTCGAGGCGCGCTTCGACGAGATCGTCGAGTTCGCGGGGATCGGCGCGGCGATCGACCAGCCGGTCAAGCAGTACTCGTCGGGGATGCAGCTCCGGCTCGGCTTCTCGGTCGCGGCGCACCTCGAGCCAGACGTGCTGATCGTCGACGAGGCGATCGCCGTCGGCGACGCCGGCTTCCAGTACCGCTGCGTGGAGCGGATGGCCCGGCTCGTCCGCGAGGGTCGCACGCTCGTCTTCGTCTCCCACAACACGAGCGCCGTCGAGACGCTCTGCCAGCGGGCGATCCTGCTCCGGGGCGGCCGGGTCGCGCTCGACGGCCCGGCGCCGGAGGTCGTCGCCGCGTATCTCGACTCGTTCGCGGAGGAGCGGCTCGGCGGCGACGGCGACGGCGCGGCCGCGGGAACCCACCTCGAGATCCTGCGCACGACGCTGCACGACGGCGCCGGCCGCGAGGTCGCCGAGGTGCGGAGCGGCGAGGCGCTCACCGTTCGCCTCCACTACCGGGCGCGGGCGCCGCTGGCGCACCCGATCGTGAACGTCGGCCTCGTCGACCCGCGGATCGGCTGCTTCAGCATCGCGTCGATGCTCCGCGACGGCGGCTCGCCCGAGGTGCTCGCCGGCGAGGGGACGATCGACTGCACGTTCGCCGCGCTGCCGCTCCTGCCGCGGGCCTACGAGATCTGGGCCGGCGGCCGCGGCGAGCGCGGGTTCGGCGCGATCCTCGAGTGGCAGCGGCTGCGCACCTTCCGGGTCGTCGACCCCCGCGAGCGCGCCGGCAAGGGCTCGGTCAGCGTCGCGATGAACTCCGCCCCCGTCGAGATCCCCTACAGGTGGACGTTCGGGAGCCGTGACGGAGATGGCGCCTAGCACGGTCGTCTTCGTCGTCGGCGCCCCCCGCAGCGGCACCACGCTCGTCCAGAGCCTGCTCGGCGCGCACGAGCACGTCGCGACGCCGCAGGAGACCGACCTCTTCGAGCGGTACGTCGCCCCGTGGCGGCGCGCCTGGGAGGAGCAGCTCCCGGACGATCCGGAGCTGTGGCGGCGACGGCGGCACAAGGGGCTGCCCGCCGTGCTCCGCGAGCAGGAGCTGGACGAGCTGCTCGCCGCGGCGGTCGCGCGCGTGCACCAGGCGGCGCTCGACCTCGAGCCCGGGGCGACGGTGCTGGTCGACAAGGTTCCGAGCAACGCCCTCCACGGCGAGCTGATCCTCCGCTACGTGCCGCACGCGCGCTTCCTGCACGTGATCCGCGACGGCCGCGACGTCGTGTGCTCGCTGCTGCGCGCGGGGGACGGCTGGGGCCGCGAGTGGGCGGCGCGCACCGCCGTGGACGCGGCCGTCACCTGGCGCGGCCACGTCGAGGCGGGTCGCGCGCTCGCGCGCCGCACGGACGCCTACGCCGAGGTGCGCTTCGAGGAGCTGGCCGGCCCGGACGCGGCGGCCGCGCTCGCACGCCTGTTCTCCTTCTGCGGCGTCGAGGCGAGCCCGGAGGAGTGCCGCCGGATCGTCGCCGCCCACGCCCTCCGCCCCGGCGAGCCGCCGCGGTCGAGCATCGTCTGGGGCGGCGAGGTCGTGCAGCGGCTCGGCGGCGCGCCGCAGGAGCCCGACGGCTTCGCGGGGGAGGGCGGCGTCGGCGCCTGGCAGCGGCAGCTCGGGGCGCGCGGCCGGCTCGTCGTCGAGCACAAGGCCGGAGCGCTGCTGCGCGAGCTGGGCTACGCCGACGCCGGCTGGCCCGGCGTCGCGCCGCTCCGCCGGCTGGTCGCGCTCGGCGGCCTCGCGGCCGAGCGGGCGCGGCTCCGCGCCCGGCGCCGGCTGAAGGAGGCGCTGCAGTGAGCGGTCCGCGCGCCAGCATCGTCGTCCCCACGCGCGACAACGCGGCCGTCCTCGAGCAGACGCTGCGCAGCCTGCTCGCCGACTCGTCGCGGCTGGAGCGCGAGCTGGTCGTCGTCGACAACGGCTCGCGCGACGGGACGAGCGGCATCGTGGACGACCTGGCCGCGACCGCCTCGTTCCCCGTCCGGCTCGTCCACGAGCCCGTCGCCGGCAGCTCGCAGGCGCGCAACGCGGGCGTCGCGGCCGCCCGCGGCGAGCTGCTTCTCTTCGCCGACGACGACGTCGTCGCGGCGGACGGCTGGGCGGACGCGCTCGCGGCGCCGTTCGCCGAGCCGGGCGTCGGCCTCGTCGCCGGCCGCATCCTCCCCCTCTGGCCGCGGACGCCCCCGCCGTGGCTCGCCGGCCCGCACAGCGAGCGGCTGACGCTCGCCGACTTCGGCGACGAGCCGCGCGCGCTCCGCCCCGACGAGTGGCCGGTCACCGCGAACCTCGCCGTCCGCGCCTCCCTGCTCGCCGGCGGCGAGCCGCCGTTCCCGCCGAGCCTCGGCAACCACGGCTCGCGGAGCTTCGGCCAGGAGGACTACCACCTCGTCCGGCGGGTCCGCGCGACCCACGAGGCGCGCTACGCGCCGCTCGCCGTCGTCCACCACCGCATCTCCGCAGAGCGGATGACGCTCGAGTGGATGCGCGGCACCTTCTTCGACATGGGCGTGGGCCTGGCGCTGGCGGAACGGCACGAGCGGCAGCCGTTCCCGAGCCTGCCGCGCCGGCTCGTGCGCGCGGTCCGCGTCTGCCGCGGCCTCGCGCGGCGGCGGCGCGCCAACGCGCGGCTCGAGCGCAGCGGGCCGGAGACGTGGGAGGAGCTGTACGGCTGCATGTGGGCCGGCAAGCACGTCGAGATGCTGCTCGGCCGCTTCCCGAGGGCGCGAGACCTCGTGAGGAGCGCGCTTGTCTGAGCCGCGCGTCAGCATCGTCGTCCCGACGCGCGACAACGCCGCGCTGCTCGAGGACTGCCTGCGCAGCATCCTCGCCGACGGGTCCGCCGTCGCGCGGGAGCTGGTCGTCGTCGACAACGGCTCGCGGGACGGGACCGCGGACGCCGTCGCGGCCGTCGCCGCCGGGGCGCCGGCGCCGGTGCGGCTCGTCACCGAGCCGCGGCCCGGCAGCTCGCACGCCCGCAACACGGGGATCGCGCAGGCGCGCGGCGAGATCCTCGCCTTCGCCGACGACGACGTCGTCGTCGAGCGCGGCTGGACCGACGCGCTCGTCCGGCCGTTCGACGACCCCGAGGTGGCGCTCGTCGCCGGGCGGACGCTGCCGCGCTGGCCGGCGCCGCCGCCCGCCTGGCTCGACAACGGCCCGCACCGGGCGATCCTCACGCTCGCCGACTTCGGCGTCGAGGATCGGCTGCTCGGCGGGGACGAGAGCCCCGTGACGGCGAACGCGGCCGCGCGCGCCGAGCTCGTGCGCGCGCTCGGAACCCCGTTCGCGGTCGACATCGGCCACCACGGCTCGCGCCACTTCGGCCACGAAGACCTCGACTTCGTCAACCGTCTGCGCCTCGGCAGGCGGGTCGCGTACGCCGCGGGCGCGGTCGCGCACCACCGCATCGACGCGCGCCGGATGACCCTCCGCTGGGTGCGCGGACGCTTCTTCGACCTCGGCATCGCCGAGCAGCGGCTCGCCGCGCGCGGCGGCGAACGCCCGCCCTCCCTGCCGCGCCGCGCCGTCCGGATGTGGCGGATCGCCCGCGGCGTGCGCCGGCTGGAGCGGGAGAACGACCGGCGCGAGCGAACCGGTCCGGAGACCGTGGACGAGCTGAAGGAGCTGATCTGGGCGGGCCGCCACGCCGAGCTGCTCTTCGGGCGCTTCCCGCCCGGAAGGGACCTGATCCGTCGTGCCCTCCTCTGATCCGGCCGCGGCGCCCCGCGTCAGCGTGGTCGTCGTGACGCGCGACAACGCGGACCTGCTGCGCGACGCGCTCGCGAGCATCCTCGCCGACTCCTCCGGGGTCGAACGGGAGCTGATCGTCGTCGACAACGGCTCGAGCGACGGCACGACCGAGGTCGCAGCCGCCGCCGCCGCGGGCGCGCCCTTCCCGGTCACGCTGCTGCACGAGCCCGAGCCCGGGCTCTCGCGCGGCCGCAACCGCGGCGTCGCCGCGGCGCGCGGCGAGATCGTCCTCTTCACCGACGACGACGTGCTCGTCGAGGACGGCTGGGCCGACGCGCTCGCCGCCGCGTTCGCCGACCCCGCCGTCGGCGTCGCCGGCGGACGCACGCTGCCGATCTGGCCGCACCCGCCGGCAGCGTGGCTCGACGGGCCGCACCGCGTGAGCCTCGCCCTCTTCGACCACGGCGAGGAGAGCCGCCTGCTCGCCGACGACGAGGCGCTCGCCGGCGCCAACCTCGCCCTGCGCGCCTCGCTCCTCGGCCCCGACCCGTTCCGGCTCGACATCGGCAACACGGGCGACCGCCGCTTCGGCTACGAGGAGACCGCGCTCGTCGACGCGCTCCGTCGCGAGCACGCGGCCGTGTACGTCGGCAGCGCCGTGGTGCACCACCGGATCCGCGCCGAGCGGATGACGCTCCGCTGGCTGCGGGCCACCTATTTCGACCAGGGCATCGCCGTCCTCCGCCTGCGCGAGCGGGCGGGCGAGGCCGAGTCGCCCGGGCTCGCGCGCCGGCTCGTGCGCGCGCTCCGGGTCGCCCGGAAGACGCTGCGGCTGCGCCGCCGCCACGACCGCGAGGGCCGCGGCCCGTCGGAGCTGTGGACGGAGCTGCAGGAGTACAAGGCGCTCGGCCGCCACGTCGACCTGCTGCTGCGCCGCTTCCCGTCCCTCTCGCGCTGGGTGAGGGACGCCGTTGTCTGAGCCGCTCGTCAGCGTCGTCTCGCCGGTGCGGAACGCGGCGGCCCACCTCGGCGGCCTGCTCGAGGCGCTCGCGGCCCAGACGCTCGCCGCCGACTCGTTCGAGGTCGTGGTCGTCGACGACGGCTCGACCGACGAGACGCCCGCGCTCCTCGCCGGCTGGGCGGCCGCGGACCCGGAGCGCCGGCGCGTCCTCCGCGGGGCCGGCCGCGGCCCGGCGGCCGCCCGGAATCTCGGCCTGCGGGAGGCCCGCGCGCCGCTCGTCGCGTTCACCGACGCCGACACGCTCCCCGACCCGGCCTGGCTGGAGGCGCTCCTCGCCGCGGCCGAGGACGCCGACGCGGTCGAGGGGCGCGTGCTGGCCTGGCCGCCCGACGCACCGCGGGCGAACGCGCACACCGTCGAGAACGAGCGCGGCGGCCTCTACGTGACCGCCAACATGGCGTACCGGCGCGAGCTGCTGGAGCGGCTCGGCGGCTTCGACGAGAGCTTCCCCGCCGCCTTCCTCGAGGACTCCGACCTCGCCTTCCGCGCCCTCGACGCGGGCGCGCGGATCCGCTTCGCGCCGGAGGCGCTCGTCCGCCACCCCGTGCTGCCGCAGACCTCGCGCGAGATCCTCCGCGCCGCGCGGAAGCTGCAATGGCTGCCGCTGCTGGCGGCGAAGCATCCGCGCCGCTACGCGGAGCAGATCCGGCCCGTCCTGCGCCCGGTCACCCGCCCGGAGATCCACGTCCTCGTCGCCGTCGCCTCGCTGCCGCTGCTCTTCGGCCGCGGCGCGCTCCGCGGCGTCCCGGCGCTGACGGCGCTGAACGCGCTCCGGGTCGTCGCCCGCGACCCGCGACTCGCCGTCCCCGTGCGCGAGCGGCCCGGCCGCGCCGCGCTCGCCGTCGTCCTCCCGGTCGTCAAGCTCGCGTGGTGGGCGCGCGGGCAGGTCCGCGTCCTCGCCGGGAGGCGCTGATGCGGATCGTGTTCGTCGCTCCCCGGGCGTGGCCGGCCTTCGGCGGCATGGAGGCGTTCCTCCACCACCTCGCCGGCGGGCTCGCGGCGCGCGGCCACGACGTGCGCGTGCTCGCACAGGGGCTCGACGGCGGCCCGCGCAGCCGGCTCGCCGACAGCCTCCGTCCGCCGCCCTCGTTCCAGCCGTTCCGGGACGGCGCCGTCGCGGTCGAGCCGATCCGGCTCTCGCCCGCGCGCCGCGCCGCGCTCGCGCCGCTCGTCGCGCAGGTCGTGCCCGTGCTGCGCCGCCACGCGTACGGGCGCCCCCGGCTCGCGGCGAACCGGCTCTACGCGCGCGTCGCGGCGCCGCCGCTCGCCGCGCAGGCCGCCGGCGCCGCCGTCGTGCACGCCTGGGGCGGCGACCTGCTCGCCGCCGCGACGCTGCGCGCGGGAAGGCTCCTCGGCGCACCGGCGGCGATCACGCCGTTCGCCCACGCGGGCCAGTGGGGCGACGTCGAGTCGTTCGCCGCGACCTACCGGCGCGCCGATCGCGTGCTCGGGCTGCTCCAGGCGGACGCGGGCCTGTACGAGCGGCTCGGCGTGCCCCGCGAGCGGATCGAGGTCTGCGGCGTCTGCTCGCCGGGCGTCGAGCCCGGCGGCGGCGCGGCGCTGCGCGCGCGGCACGGGATCGACGGGCCGCTCGTCCTCTTCCTCGGCGTCCGCCGCCCGTACAAGGGCTGCGACCTCCTGCTCGAGGCGGCCCGCTCGCTGCCGGGAGCGACCGTCGCCTTCGTCGGCCCGGGCGACCCGGTCGAGCCGCCGGCGGGCGTGCGCGCCGTCGACGCGGGCGAGGTGGACGAGGCGGAGCGCGCCGCGTGGCTCGACGCCGCCGACCTGCTCTGCCTGCCGTCCGCGGCCGAGATCCTGCCCGTCTCGATCCTCGAGGCCTGGAGCGCGCGCACGCCGGTCGTGACGAGCGACATCCCGCCGCTGCGCGAGCTGGTCGACCGCTCCGGCGGCGGCGTCGCCTGCACGCGCGACGCGGCGACGCTGGCCGACACGCTCCGCAGGCTGCTGGCCGACCCGGCGCGGCTGCGGGCGCTCGGCGAGGCGGGGCATGCGTTCTGGCGGCGCGAGCTGTCGGTCGAGGCGGTGGCGGCGCGCCACGAGGCGCTCTACGCGGAGCTGGCCGGCGAGGAGGCCGCGTGCGCGGCCTGACGCGCGCGCTCGTCGTCGGAGGCGCCGGCTTCTACGGCGGCTGGGTCGTGGAGGCGCTGCGCGGGCGCGGCGTCGAGCCGCTCGTCCTCGACACCGCCGCGCGCGCGGCGCGCGACGGCTCGCCGGCGGTCGAGACGGTCGCGGGGGACGCCACCGAGGTCGACCTCGCCGGCCTCGTCGCGACGCGGCGGATCGACGCGATCTTCCAGCTGGCCGGCACCGGCCTCGTCCCCAGCTCGCTCGAGCGTCCGCTCGACGACCTCGTCCGCAACGCGGCGACGACGGTGGCCGTCCTCGACGCCGCCCGCCGCGCCGCGACGCCGCCGGTCGTCGCGTACGTCTCCTCGGCGGCGGTCTACGGCGAGGGCGTCCGGATGCCGATGGACGAGGAGCACCCGACGGCGCCGCTCTCGCCGTACGGGATCTCGAAGCTCGCCGCCGAGCGCTACGTCGCCCTCTACGCCGAGATGTACGGGCTCCCCGCCTTCTCCGTCAGGCCCTTCTCGCTCTACGGGCCGCGCCAGCGCAAGCTCGTCGTCTACGACCTGCTGCGCCGCGCGCGCGACGGCGAGTCGCCGCTCGTCGTCGCCGCCCCCGCCGAGGTCAGCCGCGACTTCGTCTACGTCGAGGACGCCGCCGGCGCGCTCGTCGCCCTCGCCGAGTCGGCGCCGGCGCGGGGAGAGGCGTACAACATCGCCTCCGGCCGCCCGACGACGCTCCGCGAGCTGGCGGAGGAGATCGTCGCCTCGCTCGGACTCGAGACCCCCGTCGAGTTCACGGGCGCCCTGCGCCCCGGCGACCCGGTGCGCTGGGACGGCGACGCGAGCCGCGCCCGCGCCCTCGGCGCCTCGTTCGACACGCCGCTCGCGGAGGGCCTCCGGCGGACGGCCGCCTGGCTCGCGGGCGGCGCCGCGTGAACGTCTTCGTCCCGTCGGCGGCGGCGGTGCTCACCGACTCGGCCGGCCACGGCGAGGGGCTGATCGCCTGGCACGTCCTGAGCGGGCTCGCGCGCCGCGGCCACCGGCTCGTCGTCTGCGCGCCGCGGGTCGAGCTGTCGGCCGAGCCGCCGTTCGAGACGATCGAGCTGGGGCGCGGCTCTCGCTTCGAGAGCCTCGCGCCGTTCGCGTACGCGCGGGCCGCGCGCCGCGAGCTGGACCGGGCGCGCACGCGCGGCCGGATCGACGTCGTCCACTGGCTCTACCCGGCGGAGGACGAGCGCCTGCTCTTCGTGCCGCCGCGCGGGCTGCCGTTCGTCGTCGGCCCCGTCTTCCGTGCCTGGCCGGGGGACAGGACGCGGCCGCTCCGCCCCGGCGACGCGGTCCGCGCCGCGCTCTCGCCGCTCGCCCGCGCGCGGCGTCGCGCGTCGCTGCGGCGCGCGATCGTGCTCGCCGCGACCCCGGACGCGCGGCGCGGCGGACGGCTGCTGCCGCCCGGCGTCGACGCGGACCGCTTCGCGCCCGAGCCGCCGCGCGGCGAGACGGTGCTCTTCGTCGGCCGGCTCGACCGCCGCAAGGGCGTGCCGGAGCTGCTGGGGGCCTTCGCGGAGGTCGCCGCCGCCCGGCCGCAGGCGCGGCTCGTGCTCGCCGGCGACGGGCCGGAGCGCGAGGCGGTCGAGCGCCGCGCCGCCGAGCCGGCGCTCGCGGGCCGCGTCGCCGTGCTCGGAGCGGTCCCGCAGGCGCGGGTGCCGGAGCTTCTGCGCGAGTCCGCCCTCCTCTGCCTGCCCTCGCACGGCGAGCCGTACGGGATGGCGATCCTCGAGGCGATGGCCGCTGCGCGAGCCGTGGTCGCGACCGACGCCGGCGGGCCGCGCTTCCTCGTCGGCGCCGACGGGGGACGGCTCGTGCCGGTCGGCGACGAGCGCGCGCTCGCGCGCTCGCTCGCGGAGCTGCTGGCCGACCCCGAGCGGCTCGCCGAGACCGGCCGGCGCAACCGCGAGCGGGTCGAGCGGGAGCTGTCGCTCGAGCGGATGCTCGACCGGCTCGAGGAGGTCTACGCCGAGGTGACGGCGTGAGGATCGCGCACCTCCTGTCCGCGCCGCGCCGCGAGGGCGGCGCCGAGGCGCACGCGCTCGGGCTCGCCGCGGCGCAGGCGGCGCGCGGCGACGAGGTCGCGCTCCTCCACCTCGAGCCCGGCCCCGACGCGCCGGCGAGCGTCGCCGCCCGCCCGCTCGCGTCCGGGGCGGAGGCCGCCCGCGTCCTCGCCGAGACCGGCGCCGAGCTGGTGCACGTGCACGGCCTGCCGCTCGACCCGGCGGCCGAGCGCACGCTCGCCGCCTCGGGGGTGCCGGCCGTGCGCTCGCTGCACGACTGGTCGTTCGGCTGCGCGAGCGGGCAGCGCTGGTTCCGGGACGGCTCGCACTGCGCCCGGGTCCACGGGCCGGCCTGCGTCGAGGGGATCCTCGTCCGCGGCTGCTCGCACCGGCTCGACGTGCGACCCGCGCTTCGGCGGCTGCGCGAGGTCTCGGCGCTGCTGCCGCCGCTGCGGGCCGCCGCGGCCGTCGTCGTCTACAGCGAGGCGGTCGCCGCCTCCGCCCGGGCGACCGGCCTCGCGCGCGTCCACGTCGTCCCCTACTTCGTCGAGCGCCCCGCCGAGCCCGCGCCGCACCCGGGCGGCCGCGACCTCGCCTTCGTCGGCCGGGTCGTCGGCGCGAAGGGGCTCGACGTCGCGCTCCGCGCGCTCGCGCTCGCGCCGGACGCCTGGGACGAGCTGCACGTCGCGGGCGACGGCTGGGCGCGGCCGTCCGCCGAGCGGCTCGCGGACCGGCTCGGGCTCGGCGACCGCGTCCGCTTCCACGGCTGGCTCGCCCCGGACGAGACGGCGGCGCTCCTCGCGACCGCGTCGGCGCTGCTCCTGCCCTCGCGCTGGCCGGAGCCCTTCGGGATCGCCGGGCTCGAGGCGCTCGCCCTCGGCCGGCCGGTCGTCGCGTCCCGCGGCGGCGGCGTCCCCGACTGGCTCGACGAGAGCTGCGGGCTGCTCGTCGCGCCCAGCGACCCGGCTGCCCTCGCCGCTGCCGTGACGCGGCTGGCGGCGGAGCCCGGACTGGCGGCGCGGCTGGGGCGCGCCGGCTGGGAGCGCGCCGCCTCGTTCTCGCCCGCGCGCCACCTCGAGCTGCTCGACGCGGTCTACGCGAGCGCCGTCGCGGCGAGCCGGGAGGCGGCCTGATGCGCGTGCTCGTCGCGGGAGCGTCGGTGGAGGAGATCTGCGGCACGCGCGACGCGGCGCAGACCCTCGCGGGGCCGCTGGAGCGGCAGGGCCTCGAGCTGCGGACGGCCTGGTGGGAGCGGCGCGAGCAGCCGTTCGCCGACTGGGCGCGGCGGCTGCGCGACGAGAGCGCCGACGCCGTCCTCTGGCACTACTCGCCCTTCACCTACGCGACTGCCGGGCTGCCCCTGTACGTCCCGCGCACGCTGCGCGCGCTCGGCACGGCGCCGCTCGTGCCGCTCTTCCACGAGCTGGTCTACCCGTGGGGGCGGGGCGGCGCGCGCGGCGCGCTCTGGGCGGCGGGCCACCACGCGGCGCTGCGGCTCGTGCTGCGCCGCGCCGCCGGCAGCGTCGTCACGACCGACGACCGCCGCGCCTCGCTCGAGCGGATGCGCCCGCGCCGGCCCGTGCTCGTCGCGCCGGTCGTCTCCAACATCGCACCGCCCGCGGCGCCCGCGACCGCCGGCGAGCGCACGCGGCGCATCGGCGTCTTCGGCTTCCGCCGCGGCACGGGCTCGGTCGCGTTGCTCGTCGAGGCGGTCGCGCCGCTGCTGCGGAGCGACCCCGACGCACGGCTCGTGCTCGTCGGCGCGCCCGGCCCGGACGGGCCCGAGGCGCAGGAGTGGCGAAGCCGCGCCGAAACGGCGGGGATCGCGGGCTCCCTGGAGCTGACGGGCGTGCTCGCGCCCGAGCGCCTCTCGCACGAGCTGTCGCGCCTCGACCTCGTCCTCTTCCCCGACCCGGTCGGCCCGACGAGCCGGCGCGGGACGCTCGCCGCCGTGCTCGCGCACGGGCGCCCGACGCTCGCCTTCCACGGCCCGCAGACGTGGGACGCGCTCGTCGCCGAGGGCGCCGTCGAGCTCGCGCCCTACGACCGCGAGGCGCTCGCCGCGGCCGTCGTCCGGCTCGCGGCCGACGGCGGCCGGCGCGCCGCGCTCGGCGCGCGCGCCCGCGCCTTCCACGACAGCCGACTCGCCGTCGACGTCGTCGCCGGGCGGATCGCCGCCTTCCTGCGCGAGGCGGCGGGGCGGTGAGCGGCGACCGGAGCATCGTGCTCGTCGCGCACGACGTCCACGACCGCGGCGGGATGGAGCGCGCGTTCTTCGAGCTGGTCGCGCGCACGGCCGGCGAGCGGCGCTTCGTCGTCGTCGCGCGCGAGCTGGACCCGCGCCTGCGCCCGCTCGTCGAGTGGCGGCGCATCCGCACCCCGGCGCGGCCGTTCCCGCTCAAGTTCCTCCTCTTCGCGCTCCTCGCCGGGATCGAGCTGCGGCGCGTGCGCGGCTCGCTCGTGCACACGCTCGGCGCGATCGTCCCGAACCGCGCCGACCTCGCCACCGTCCAGTTCTGCCACGCCGGCTTCCGAGCCGCGACCGGCGGGCTCGCCCCAGCCGACGCGCCGCCGCTCCGCCGCCTCAACACGGCGATCTCGCGCGCCGCGGCGCTCGCGTTCGAGCGCTGGTGCTACCGGCCGCGCCGGCTCCGCCGCTTCGCCGCGGTCTCGCGGGGCGTGGCCGCGGAGCTCGCGCGGCACTATGGGCGCGTGCCCGCGACGATCACCCCGAACGGCGTCGAGCTGGACCGCTACGCGCCCGACCCGGCGACCCGCGCCGCCGTGCGCGGCGAGCTGGGCGCGCGCGAGGACGAGCTGGTCGTCCTCTTCGTCGCCGGCGACTGGGACCGGAAGGGACTCGGCGTCGCGATCGACGGCGTCGCGGCGGCGGCGCGCGAGACGGCATCACCGCTTGCCCTCTGGGTCGTCGGGCGCGGCGACACGGCACGGTTCCGCCGGCGCGCCGAGGCAGCCGGCGCCCGCGTCGAGCTGCTCGGACCGCGCGACGACGCGGAGCGCTACTTCCGGGCCGCCGACGTGTTCCTCCTGCCGACGCTCTACGAGACCTTCTCGCTCGTCGCCCACGAGGCCGCCGCCGCCGGGCTGCCGGTGGTGGCGACGCGCGTGAGCGGCATCGACGAGCTGGTCGGCGACGACGAGGCGGGGCTCCTCGTCGAGCGCGACCCGGCCGCGGTCGCGGACGCGCTCGTCCGGCTCGGCGACCCGGAGCTGCGGCGCCGGCTCGGCGAGGAGGCGGCCCGCCGGGCGGCGAACTACAGCTGGGAGCGCTCGGTGGAGGCGGTACGGCGAACCTATCGCGACCTCCTGGAGGACGAAGGATGCTGACGACGATCCGGCAGCGGGCCGAGCGCGTCGACCTCGTCGGGTTCGCCGCCGCGCTGGTCGCGTCGCTCGCCGCCGGCGTGCTCGTCCAGCACTCGACGCTGCTCCGCCTCGGGCTCGCGGGGATCCTCATCCTCCTGGTCGCCGTCGTCGGCGTGCGCGCGCCGCGCCCCTTGCTCCTCGCGCTGCCGGTCTGGCTCGTCGCGCTCGGCCTGATCCGCCGCCTGCTCACAGGGCTCTCCTCGTCCGGCCCCGCCGACCCGCTGCTGCTCGTCGGGCCGCTCGCCCTGGTCGTGCTCACGTTCGCCACCTTCGACCGCGGCGCCTTCCAGCGCCTGACGACGCTCGCGAAGCTCGTGCTCGCCTACTCGCTGCTCGTGCTGCTCGGCGCCGCCAACCCGGAGCAGGGAAGCGTCACGGCGGGCGCGACCGCGCTCATCTTCTTCGTGCCGCTGCTCGCGTTCTGGATCGGTCGCGGGCTCGTCGACCGGCAGCTGCTGCAGCGGCTGCTGATCGTCGTCGGGATCCTCGGCATCCCGGCGGCGCTGTACGGACTGCGCCAGACCTTCGGAGGGTTCCCGACCTGGGACCAGCGCTGGATCGAGGAGCAGGGGTACACCTCGCTCAACGTCGGCGGCGTGACCCGGCCGTTCTCGAGCTTCTCGAGCGCGGCCGAGTACGCGACCTTCCTCGCGATCGCGATGGCGATCTGGCTGCAGCTCGGGCCGCGCCGCTTCCTGCGCCCGATCTCGCTCGCCGTCGCGGGGCTGCTCGCGGTGGCCGTCTTCTACCAGTCGTCGCGCGGGACGATCGTGATGCTGCTCGGCGGCGGCGCGGTGATGCTCGCGGCCCGGCGGCGGCTGCCGCTCACGGCGGCGGCCTCGCTCGGCGCCGCGCTCCTGCTCGCCGTGCCCGCCGTCGTCAAGCAGATCGCGCCCTCCACCTACGACTCCGGCGACCCGACCGCCTCGCTCGTCCAGCACCAGGTGGAAGGGCTCGCGAACCCGCTCGACCCGAACGCCTCGACCGCGGGCGCGCACATGCAGCTCGTCGTCAGCGGTATCGAGTCGGCCTTCCACCACCCGGCCGGGCACGGCATCTCGCAGGTGACGATCGCGGGGAAGAAGTTCGGCGCCCAGACGACGAACACCGAGGCCGACATCTCGAACGCGGCGGTGGCGCTCGGGCTGCCCGGCTTCCTGCTCTTCGTCGCGATCTTCGCCGTCGGCTTCGGCGCCGCGTACCGGCTGGCGCGCGGCGGCGGTCGGCTGGAGGTCGTGGCCGTCGGCATCCTCACGGTCACGACGATGCAGTGGCTGAACGGCGGCCAGTACTCGGTCGCGTTCCTGCCGTGGCTCCTGCTCGGCTGGGTCGACCGGCAGCTCGTCGAGCGCACGCGTCCCGAGGTCGAGGAGGTCGAGGAGCCCGAGGCCGCGCCGTCCGCCGTGCTCCCGGCGCCGCGGCCGCGGCCGCCCCGTCCGGCTCCGCCGCGGCTCGCGCTCCGGCCGCCGCCTCCTCCCGCGCCCGCCGAGCCCGCGGCCGGGGATCCCGAGCCGCGGCGCTGGGACGTCCACGCGCTCTCGCGGCTGCCGAACCTGACCGACGAGGAGTACTACCTGCTCGCGTACCTGCGGGCCGAGTGCACCGTGGACGGGCTGCTGCCGGTCGAGTTCGACCCGCTCGTGCGCTCGACCTTCGGCGACCGGCTGGACGAGCGCGCGCCGTGAGCCGCGCGCTGCTCGTGAGCGCGAGCGCGCGACCGGGCGGGGCCGAGCGCGGCTTCCTCGCGCTCGCGCGCCGGCTCCCCGAGCACGGCTGGGAGACGACCGCCGTCGTGCTGGAGGACGGCCCGCTGCGCGAGTGGCTCGGCGCCGACGGGATCCTGCTGACGGCCGGCCGGACGCGTCAGCTCCACCGGACAGCGAGGACGATTCGCGCGCTCGCGCGGCTCGCACGGGACGCGGACGCGGTCGTCTCGAGCCTCTCGAAGACCCACGTCTACGGCGGCGCGGCGGCGGCGCTCGCGCGCGTGCCCGCGGTGTGGTGGCAGCGCGACACCGCGCACGGGACGCGCGTCGAGCGCGCGGCGGCACGCGTGCCGGCGGCGGCCGTCGTCTGCAGCAGCGGCCCCGCCGCCGACGCCCAGCGCCGGCTGACGCCGAGGCGTCGCGTCGAGGTGATCCCGCCCGGCGTCGACCTCGCCGTCGTCGAGCGGCGCGACGGCGACGCGGCGGCGTTGCGCGCGCACCTCGGCTGGGAGGGCCTGCCGGTCGTCGGGATCGTCGGCCGCCTGCAGCCGTGGAAGGGGCAGGAGGCGTTCCTGCACGCCGCCGCCGCGGTCGCCGCGCAGGAGCCGTCGGCGCGCTTCGTCCTCGTCGGCGGCGCGATCCTCGGCTGGGAAGGCGACTACCCCGAGCGGCTGCGCCGCCTCGCCGCCGAGCTGGGGCTCGCGGAGCGCGTCCACTTCACCGGCCACGTCGAGGACGCGCTGCCGTGGTACTCGCTGCTCGACGTGCTCGTGCACGCGTCGGAGACCGAGCCGTTCGGGCGCGTGCTCGTCGAGGCGCTCGCGCTCGGGATCCCGGTCGTCTCCGTGGACGAGGGAGCGCCGACGGAGATCGTCGAGGACGGGGTGTCGGGCCTGCTCGTCGAGCGCCGGCCGGAGGCGCTCGCCGGCGGCGTGGTGCGCGTGCTGCGCGACCGAGCGCTGGCGGGACGGCTGGCCGCGGCGGGGCCGGAGCGGGCGCGCCGCTTCGACGCGTCCCGGACGGCGGCCGGGTTCGCGACCCTCCTCGACTCGCTCGCGGGGCGGGCCGAGCGGTGAGCGAGCCGCGCCCGCTCGTCGTCGGCATGGGCTGGTTCCCGGACCGCCCCGGCGGGCTCAACCGCTACGTCCGCGGCCTCGTCGAGGCGCTTCCCGAGGCGCGCGCGGTCGTGCTCGGCCCGGCCGCCGACGCCCCCGGGCGCGTGCGCGCCGTCTCCCGCGTCGACGCGCCGCTGCCGCTGCGCCTGCTCGCGCTGCGCCGCGCCGCCCGCGCCGCCGCGCGCGACGCCGACCTCCTCGACGCGCACTTCGCGCTCACGGCGCTCCTGCTGCCGCGGCGGCTGCCGCTCGTCGTCCACTTCCACGGCCCCTGGGCCGACGAGGCCGCCTTCGAGCGCGCGCCGCGGCTCGTGGTGGCGGCGAAGCGCGCGGCCGAGCTGCGCCTCTACCGGCGCGCCCGCCGGCTCGTCACGCTGACCGAGGCGTTCGCGGAGCTGCTCGCGAGCCGCTACGGAATCGAGCGGGAGCGGATCGCCGTCGTGCCGCCCGGGGTCGAGCTGGACCGGTTCGCCCCGGGCGACCGCGCGGCGGCGCGCGAGCGGCTCGGCCTTCCCGCCGCTGCGTTCGTCGCGGTGGCGGCGCGGCGCCTCGTCCCGCGCATGGGCCTCGACGTCCTCCTCGACGCGTGGCCCGAGGTGGAGCGCGCCCGGCCCGGCGCCGTGCTCGCGCTCGCCGGCGCAGGCCCCGAGCGGGAGCGCCTGGAGGCGCGCGCGCCGGGCTCCGTCCGCTTCCTCGGCCGCGTCGAGGAGGCGCTCCTCCCCGACCTGTACCGCGCGGCCGACGTCTGCGTCGTCCCGTCGCTCGCGCTCGAGGGGTTCGGGCTCACCGTCGTCGAGGCGCTCGCGTCCGGGACGCCCGCGGTCGTCAGCGACGCCGGCGGCCTCCCCGAGGCCGTCGCCGGGCTCGAGCCCTCGCTCGTCGTCCCTGCCGGCGACGCGGCCGCGCTCGCCGAGCGGCTGCTCGCGCAGCTGCCGTCGAGCGCCGCCTGCCGCGCGCACGCCGAACGCTTCGCCTGGGAGCGGGCGGCGGAGCTGACGCGCGCCGTCTACCGCGCCGCGCTGCGACCGCGGGTCGTCTTCGTCGACCACACCGCCGTGCTCTCGGGCGGTGAGCTGGCACTGCTGCTGCTCCTGCCCGAGCTGGACGTGGACGCGCACGTCGTCCTCGCCGAGGAGGGCCCGCTGGCCGAGCGGCTGCGCGAGCGCGGCCTCCCGGTCGAGATCCTGCCGTTGCCGGAGCGGACGCGGGCGCTGCGCCGCGACAGGACAGCCGTCGAGGCGCCGCTGCACGCGCTCCGCACGCTCGGCTACTCGGTGCGGCTCGCGCGGCGGCTGCGCGCGCTCGACGCCGACGTCGTCCACACGAACTCGCTGAAGGCCGCGCTCTATGGCGGGCTCGCCGCCAGGCTCGCCCGCGTGCCGGCGGTCTGGCACGTGCGCGACCGGATCGCGCCCGACTACCTGCCGCGCGCGACGGTGCTGCTCGTCCGGACCGCCGCGCGCGTGCTCCCGTCGGCGATCGTCGCGAACTCCGCGGCGACCCTCGCCACGCTGCCGCGACGGCGCCGCGCCGCGGTCGTCCCGAGCCCGGTCGCGGCGGTCGCGGCGTACGCGAGGGGCGGCGGCTTCCGGGTCGGGATCCTCGGACGGATCGCGCCCTGGAAGGGCCAGCACGTCTTCCTCGATGCGTTCGCGCAGGCGTTCCCCGGCGGCGACGAGACCGCGCGCGTGATCGGGGCGCCGCTCTTCGGCGCCGGCGAGGAGCGCTACGAGCGCGAGCTGCGCGCGCTCGCCGCCTCGCTCGGCTGCGACGGGCGCGTCGAGTTCCGCGGCTTTCGCGACGACGTCGCCGCCGAGCTGTCCGAGCTGGACGTGCTCGTGCACGCCTCGACCCTGCCCGAGCCGTTCGGCCAGGTGGTCGTGCAGGGGATGGCGGCCGGCCTCCCCGTCGTCGCCGCGGGTGCCGGCGGCCCGGCCGAGCTGATCGAGCACGGCGTCGACGGCCTCCTCTATCCGCCGGGCGACGCCGACGCGCTCGCCGCCCTGCTCCGCGACCTTCGCGACGACCCGGAGCTGCGCGGCCGGCTCGGCGCGGCCGCCCGCGAGCGCGCCGCGGAGTTCCGGCCCGCCCGCATCGCCTCCCGCCTCGCCGAGGTGTACGACTCGCTGCGATGACGGTCGCGCTCGTCCACGACTACCTGACCCAGCGCGGCGGCGCCGAGCGCGTCGTGCTCTCGCTCCTGCGCGCGTTCCCGGGCGCGCCGCTCCACACCTCGCTGTACGAGCCGGAGGCGACGTTCCCGGAGTTCGCCGACGCCGAGATCCGGACGACCCCGCTCGACCGCGTCGCGCTCCTCCGCCGCCACCACCGCCTCGCGCTGCCCCTGCTCGCACCCGCCTTCGACCGCCTGCGCGTCGAGGCCGACGTCGTCGTCTGCAGCTCGAGCGGCTGGGCGCACGGCGCCCGCGTCTCCGGACGCAAGGTCGTGTACTGCCACACCCCGGCGCGCTGGCTCTACCAGACGGAGCGGTATCTCGGCGAGGACCGCGGCCGCTCGCGCCGCGCCGCGCTCGCGCTCCTGCGGCGCCGGCTCCGCCGCTGGGACGCCGCCGCCGCGCGCAGCGCCGACCGCTACGTCGTCAACTCGTCGGTCGTCCGCGAGCGAGTGCGGGAGCTGTACGGGATCGAGGCGGAGACGGTGCCGCCGCCGCCGGCGGTCGTTCCGGGCGGCGAGGAGCACGCGCTGCCCGGGCTGGAGCCGGGCTTCGTCCTCTGCGTCTCGCGCCTGCTGCCCTACAAGAACGTCGACGCGGTGCTCGCCGCGTTCGCGGATCTGCCGGGCGAGCGGCTTGTCGTCGCGGGCGGCGGGCCGGAGCTGGAGCGGCTGCGGCGGGCGGCGCCGAAGAACGCGACGCTCGTCGGGCGGGTCGCCGACGCCGAGCTGCGCTGGCTCTACGCGAACGCGGCCGGTCTCGTCGCGGCCTCCTACGAGGACTTCGGCCTCACCCCGCTCGAGGCGGCCTCGTTCGGGCGGCCGTGCGCCGCGCTCCGCTTCGGCGGCTTCCTCGACACGATCGTCGAGGGCGAGACGGGCGTGCTCTTTCGCGAGCCGACCCCCGCCGAGATCCGGACGGCGGTCGAGCGTCTCCTCCGCCAGCCGTGGAACGAGGCGCGCCTGCGGGCGCATGCCGACGGCTTCGTCGAGGCGCGCTTCGTCGCCGAGATGCGCCGGATCGTCCTGGATCCTCGACCTCGAGTCGAGGTCGAGTCTTTGTAGGTTCGAGGAGCTTCGCGGCGAAAACCCCCGTCCGAGGGATATGCGATACCCCTCCTTGCGGACACGCTGTCCTCGTTGAAAGCGCGAAAAGGCTGGTGTACGTGCGCAAACTCGCGTACATTTCGGCCAGCGGCATACGTCCGAGAACCAGTGCGGCAGTTCCAGGACAAAACATGAAGAGGTTCGAGTGAGCGTGACCCCTGACGGGGCGATGAATTCCAAGCGGCTGCGGAGACTCGTGCGGCTGGGCGCCGGACGCCGGACGGCGCTCGGCACGCTGCTCGGAACCGTGGTCGCGGCGACGCTCGTGAGCCTCTTCGTCGTCGCCCCCGCGTTCGCGGGCAACGCCTGCTCGAGCCAGGCGACGGGCAACTGGAGCAGCGCCGCCACCTGGACGAGCTGCGGCGGCACGGCACCGCAGTCGGGCGACACCGTGACGATCAACGCGGGCCACACGGTCACCGTCGACACGAACGCGACGATCGCCGGCGTCACGATCAGCGGCGGCACGCTCGCGCTCGGCGGCGGCAGCCTCACCGACACGGGCAGCTTCACCCTCTCGAGCGGCACCTTCGACAACGGCACGGCGAAGACGCTGGAGCTGGACGGCAACATCACGATCGCCTCCGGCGTCACGTGGACGACCGGCACCGGCTTCGTCAAGCTCGCCGGCTCGGGCAACTCGACCTACAACGTCCAGACCGCGATCCAGCCGTACATCGTGATCGTCGCGATCCCGAGCGGGACGACGAAGACGTTCGACAACTCGGCGAGCGGGGCGAACGGGAACCAGACGACGATCGCCGTGCAGAAGGAGCTGCGGCTCGGCGTCGGCAGCGACACGAGCATCACCAGCTGCCAGGCGGGCACGTACACCGCCACCGGCGTGCTCGCCCAGACGGGCGCGACGCCGACGAACGGTGCGTTCAGCTTCGCGGCCACCGCCGGAAGCGGCGCCTGCGTGAACGCGTCGGGCGGCGGCGTCGGCGACGGCTCGACCGCGACCGTGAAGATGACGACGCAGGGGAGCGGGACGCTCGTCCGCCTCTACCAGACCGGCTCGCTGACGCAGGGCTCGCTGCCGGCGATGATCCTCTCGCTGGCCGGCGCCGGCAACATCGACTTCGCCGCGTTCGCGGGCGCGGCATCGCAGCGCTGGACGCAGAACATCACGGTGACCGGCTCGACCGGCGGCTTCCAGCTCAACTCCAGCCGCTTCGTCTGGGCGCCGCCGACCGGGTCGACGATGACCGTGACGACCCCGTCCTCGATGAGCGCGTGGAACGCGATCGAGATCGGCGACGAGTCGGGCAGCGGCAACGCGGGCCGCGTCAGCATCGCGAACGGGTCGACGCTCAACATGAGCGGCCACCTCGTCCTCAACGACGGTTACCTCGACGCGGCAGGCACCGGCGCGGTTACCCTGGCCGGCACGAACAAGGCCCTCGTGCTCGGTTCCGCGTTCGACGGCGGCACGGCGCCGATCACGATCTCGGGCAGCACGACGCAGATCAGCGGCTGCGACGGCGCCAACAACAGCTTCACCGGCCTCGCCGCCGGCAACAAGTGCATCGGCGACGTCGCGGCGACAGGCGCGACGCTCCCGTCGTCGATCACGATCACCGGCACCTCGAAGCTGCAGGGCAACGTCAGGCTCAGCTCGGGCACCTGGAACATGAACGGGACGCTCCAGCTCGGCACGGGCGCGAACGGCTCAGGCAGCGACGCGCCGACCTTCTACTCGCGCGGCTCGACGATCAACGGCACGCAGACGCTGAACAACCTCGTCGAGGACGGCACCGGCACGACCTCGACGATCGGGAACACGGTGTCGCTGAACGGCAACCTGACGCTCGGCTCGAGCGCGACGACGCAGTTCACCGGCGGCACGATCGCGATGACGCCCGCGACCGGCACGACGACCAGCATCTCCTCCGCGTCGGCCGGCAAGACGATCGCGAGCAACCTGACGATCAACGGCGCCGACAGCACGTCGAACGTGTCGGTGACCGGCACGGCCGCCGAGGCCACGGTCAGCGGCACGCTGACGCTCACGCAGGGCAAGCTGAGCGCGGGCACGCTCGACGTCCAGGGGAACGCCTCTGCGGCCTCGACGTTCGGCGGCGGCGCCGGCACGCTCACGTTCAACAACACGAGCGCGGGCAGGACGTTCACCGGCACGCAGACCTCGGCGGCCGGCGACCTGCCGAACGTGACGATCGCGAACACCGGGCAGACGCTGACCCTGAGCGGCAGCCTGCGCGCCTCGCGCAACTGGACGCTCTCGTCGGGCACGCTCGACGCGTCGACGAACTCGACGACCTTCTACGCGAACGGGACGACCTTCTCCGGTTCGCAGGCGCTCTACAACCTGACGGCGCTCGCGAACACGACGATCTCGAGCGGGACGCTCTCGGTCGCGAACACGCTCACCTTCAACGGCGGCAAGATCGCGACCGGCGCGAACGTCCTGGCGGTGACGAACACCGCGACGGGCGCGGTCACGGGCGCGAGCCAGGCGAACGGCTGGGTGAACGGCAACCTGCGGCGCTCGCTGCCGGGCTCGGGCTCGAGCCAGGCGTACACGTGGGACGTCGGCGGCTCGAGCAACTGGTCGCCGGCGACGCTGACCCCGGCGACGCTGACCGGCTCGGGCACGATCACGATGTCGGCGACGTCGTCGGACGCGACGCACAAGAGCACCTGGCAGCTCAGCTCGACGAAGTACGCGAAGCGCTACTGGACGACCGCGAACAGCGGCGTCACGTGGAGCGGCGGCGCCAGCCTGAAGCTCCAGTACGTGACCGGCGACCTGCAGGGGACGCCGGACGAGACCGCCTTCGTCGTCGGCCGGGACACCGACGTCTCCGGCTCGGGGTCGTGGTCGAACCTCACGTCCAGCGCCGACGCGGTCACCCACGCGACCACCGCGAGCGGGATCACGTCGATCCAGTCCGCCTCGACGCAGTTCGCGGTCGGCGAGGTCGGGTTCGGACCGCTCGACCACTTCAAGGTCGAGGCGTCCACCGGCGGCAACATCGGCGACCAGACCGCGGGCACCGGCTTCGACATCAAGATCACCGCGCAGGACGCGAGCAACCTCACGGTCTCGAGCTTCACCGGCACGGTGACGCTCTCGTCGGTCGGCAGCACCTGCACCGCGCAGTGCGGGGTGACCGCGAGCTTCGTGAACGGCGTCCTGACCGTGACCGGCGTGACGCTGACGACGAAGGCGACCGGCGTGACGCTGCACGTCACCGACGGCACCCACACCGGCGACTCGAACGCGTTCAACGTGAACGCGGCCGCCCCGTCGACGTATGCGATCTCGGGCGCGACCTCCTCGACGGCGGGCCAGAACTCCGCGAACGTGACGATCACGCTGAAGGACGCCTTCGGCAACACCGCCACCGCGACCGCCGACACGACGATCACCCCCGTCTCCAGCTCGAGCGGCGCGAACAAGCACTTCCGCGACACCTCGAACGCCAACGAGACGACCGTCACGATCACGAGCGGCAGCTCGACCGCCGACTTCCGCTACTACGACGAGAAGGCCGGCTCCTGGAACTTCACCTTCACGAACGACAAGAGCCTCACCAACCCGTCCGCGTACAGCTTCACCGTCAACGCGGCCGCCCCGGCCACGTATGCGATCTCCGGCGCGACCTCCTCGACCGCCGGCCAGAACTCGAACGACCTGACGATCACGCTGAAGGACTCCTTCGGCAACACCGCCACCGCGACCGCCGACACGACGATCACGCCGACGTCGAGCAGCAGCGGCGGCGCCAAGGCGTTCAAGCCGTCGAGCGCCACCGCCGGCGGCAGCGACGGCAGCGGCCAGGCCAGCTTCGTGATCGCGAACGGCAGCAGCTCGGTCGGCTTCAAGTACTACGACGAGAAGGCCGGCTCCTGGAACTTCACCTTCGCCAACGACAAGAGCCTCACCGACCCCATCGCCTACGGCTTCACCGTCAACGCCGGGACCGCCTCCACGTACGCGATCTCCGGCGCCACCTCCTCGACCGCCGGCCAGAACTCGACCAACCTGACGATCACCCTCCAGGACTCGTTCGGCAACACCGCCACCGCCGCCGCCGACACGACGATCACCCCCGTCTCCAGCTCGGACGGCGCGAACAAACACTTCCGCGACACCTCGAACGCCAACGAGACGACCGTCACGATCACGAGCGGCAGCTCGACCCACGACTTCCGCTACTACGACGAGAAGGCCGGCTCCTGGAGCTTCACCTTCACCAACGACAAGTCGCTCACGAACCCGTCCGCGTACAGCTTCACGGTCGATGCCGCCGCCCCGTCGACGTATGC
The DNA here is from genome assembly GCA_035688315.1 of Gaiellaceae bacterium. Classification (GTDB taxonomy): domain Bacteria; phylum Actinomycetota; class Thermoleophilia; order Gaiellales; family Gaiellaceae; genus Palsa-739. Next base: position 29,333 of record DASSND010000048.1, read on the forward strand.
GATCTCGGGCGCGAACTCGTCGACGGCGGGCCAGAACTCCGCGAACGTGACGATCACGCTGAAGGACGCCTTCGGCAACACCGCAAGCGCGACCGCCGACACGACGATCACCCCCGTCTCCAGCTCGAGCGGCGCGAACAAGCACTTCCGCGACACCTCGAATGCCAACGAGACGACCGTCACGATCACGAGCGGCAGCTCGACCGCCGACTTCCGCTACTACGACGAGAAGGCCGGCTCCTGGAGCTTCACCTTCACCAACGACAAGTCGCTCACCAACCCGTCCGCGTACAGCTTCACCGTCAACGCGGGCACGCCGTCCACCTACGCCGTCACGGGCGCCACGTCGACCACCGCCGGCCAGAACTCGGCCGACGTCACGCTGACCCTCCAGGACGCCTTCGGCAACACCGCCACGGCGACCGCCGACACGACGATCACGCCCGCCTCGAGCAGCGGCGGCGCCAACAAGGCGTTCAAGCCCTCGAGCGCCACCGCCGGCGATAGCGACGGCACCGGCCAGGCCAGCTTCGTGATCGCGAACGGCAGCAGCTCGGTCAGCTTCAAGTACTACGACGAGAAGGCCGGCTCCTGGAACTTCACCTTCACCAACGACAAGTCGCTCACGAACCCGTCCGCGTACAGCTTCACCGTCGACGCGGGCACGGCGACGCAGCTCCAGGTGCGGACGAGCGTCGGCGCCGCGACGGTGAACCCGCTGACCGCCGGCGCCGACCAGACGATCAAGGTCGTCGCGGTGGACGGGTTCGACAACACGGACACGTCGTTCAGCTGCACCGCCTGCTCGGTGACCTTCTCCGGCGCGGCGATCGCGCCCGACGGGACGACGCACCCGACCGTGAACGGGACGAACTTCGGCTCGGGCACGAGCGTCGACTTCAGCGCCGGCGTCAGCACGACGGTGCTGACGATGCACCTCTTCAACGCGGACGAGACGCAGCCGGTGAACGTCGGCGCGAGCATCGGCGCGCCGCAGAACCTGAGCACGCTCGACACGGCGCACAAGCTCGCCGCGACCGTCGTCGCCTCCACGCTCGACCACTTCACGTTCGACCTGACGAGCCCGCAGCGCAACCGGATCGCGTTCACCGGCACGAACACGCTGACCGCGAACGACGCGTACGACAACACGGTCACGACGTTCGACTCGAGCACCGACAACGTCGTGATCACGTCGGATTCCGGCACCGTCGTCAACGACACGATCAGCACCGGCGCGGGCGCGTTCAGCAACGGCGTCTCCGACCTCACGGCGCAGGGGATCCAGCTGAACAACCCGACCCTCGGCTCGCGCACCCTGACGGCGACCTCCCAGGTCACGAACAAGACCGGCCAGGGCACGGTGACGCTGCAGGCCGGCCACGCCTCGACCCTCGCGACCGGTTCGACCGCCACGCGCAGCAAGGCGACCGTCCAGATCGGCGGCACCGACACGGCGACGATCTCGCTCCAGCTCAAGGATCAGGACGGGAACGCGCTGACGACGAACGACGGCCTGAACGACAGCGGCGACGTCACCGCGAGCGCCACCGACGGCACGCTCGGCGGCAGCTCCTGCACGAGCGACTGCGCCCTCAGCTACTCGGGCAGCAACGGCATCTTCACGACGACGATCCAGAAGGACAGCGGCTCCCCCGCCACTGCGACGATCACCGTGGAGATCAGCGGCACCGAGGTCAACAGCTATTCCCCGAGCCCGCTCACCGTCTCGTTCACGAACGACACGAACGCGCCCGACCTCCAGCTCTCGCTCTCGAGCAGCTCCAACGCGGCGATCGCGGAGGACACGGCGGCGTACGCCGGCTCGGCCGGCGACCCGCGCTCGTACTGGGTCTACCTCGGTCAGGCCGGCAGCTTCACGCTCCACGGCGACGCGAGCGACGCCACCGGGGTCGCCGACATCGCGTTCCCGGACATCACCGGCAGCGGCTGGACGAACGGCGGCGCCGTCGACCGGACGACGGGCGCCGGCGGCACCTCCTACGCCGCCGACTCCAACTCCTATGCCTTCACCGGCTCGGCGACCACGTCGCCCACGCTCGCGAACCCGGTCGGCGTCAGCGCGACCGACACCGTCGACGCCGGAGCGGGCGGCCCGTACACCGTCACCGACACGCTCACGTTCGTCACCGACCAGACCGGCCCCGGCGGCGGAGGCCTCGGCCCGACCACCGGCACCACCGGCGGGGACGGCGGCGACGGCAGCGTGAGCGCCGGCGGCAGCGGCTTCGGCGGCTACGACACCGACGGCACCTACTCGTTCACCGTCACCCCGTACAGCGAGGCCGGCCCCGACGCGACGCACTCCGGCCTGGCGAGCGACAAGCTCTACGTGCAGTCGGCGCCGCTCTCGGCCGACTCGTGCGGCAGCTACTCCCCCGCCGACCCGGGCACCGACATCACGGCCTCGATCAGCGGCGGCGTCCTCTCCGAGACCGGCAAGTCGGACGCGACCTGCTACCGCTACACGCACGTCGGCGTCGACAACGTCGGCAACACCGTCACGACGGTGCTGGTGATCAAGGTCGACAAGACCGCCCCGAGCGGCACGCTCGCGCTCGACAAGGGCTCCAACACCGACGCCTACGTCAACGGTTCGACGATCTTCCTCCGCCCGAGCACGACCTCGCCGGGCGCGGGGATCGACACGGCGGACGGCGGCACGTTCACCGCCACGATCACCGCGAGCGACGCGGCGACCGGGACGACGAAGGTCGACTTCCCGGACGTGACCGCGCGCGCCCACGCCTCCGGCAGCACCGGCGGCACCGTCAGCGGCAGCTCGCCCTACCAGGAGAGCTACGTGTGGGACACGAGCGCCGCCGGCAGCAGCGCCTTCGACGCCGTCCTCCACGACAAGGCCGGCAACACGACGAACGTGCCGTTCACGGTCGCGATCGACACGACCGCGCCGACGGGCGGCGACCTCGCTCCGAACAGCGGCCTCGCGGGCGGCGGCTCCGCGACGCCGGGCGACGCCGACGTGTTCGGCGGCTACAGCAACATCGCCGGCGGCGGCTCCTACTCGATCGCGGTGACCCCGTACGCGGAGACCGGCGACACGACCACGAACTCCGGCCTGCTCTCCGACAAGCTCTACGAGCTGCAGGGCTCGCTGACCGGCGACGTCTGCTCGTTCGGCGTCGGCCTCGGCACGGACATCACCGCCTCGATCGACGGCAGCAACCACGTCAGCGCGACTCACAACTCGGGCGACCACTGCTACCGCTACACGCACGTCGGCATCGACAACGTCGGCAACCAGATGACCACCTCCCTCGTGGTCAAGGTCGACCTGACGGCGCCGTCCTCGCCGACCCTGGGCGTGACCGAGACGGACGGCGCCGGCAGCGCGAGCGCCAACCCGTACTCCTTCTACGACAACGCGGGCACGCTCTACTTCAACGGCGCCACGTCCCCCGCCCACTCCGGCCACTTCGAGCTGACCGTCTCGTCGACCGACACCGGCAGCGGCATCGCGGCCGCGTCGGGCGTGTCGTTCCCCGACCTCAGCGCCGCCGGCGTCACGAGCGGCGCCGCCTACGGGTCCGGCACGAGCCCGTACGCGAGCACCGAGTACGCCTGGGACACGGCGTCGGCCGTCCCGACCGCCGGCGCCACGGGGACGATCACCGTCACGGACCGCGCCGGGAACAGCAACACCGTCGACGTGACGCTCGACGTCGACACGACGGCGCCGGCGCCGAACCCGGGCCCCGACACCTCGACGCTCGGCTCCTCCGGCGACCTGATCGTGAACGGCGCCCGCGCCGACACCTACTCCACCACCGGCACCTACGACGCGAGCTGGGCGCCGTTCACGGAGACCGAGGCCAGCGGCGCCGCCGGCCTGCTCTCGAGCGCGACGACGCGCGAGGTCAGCACGCTCACGAACAACACGTGCCCGAGCTACGGCTCGGCGAGCGACATCTCCGGGACGAACCCGACCCACGAGTCGTCGCTCGCGACCGACTGCTACCGCTATACGCTCACCGGCACCGACAACGTCGGCAACGCCACGACGATCCAGTACGTCGTCAAGGTCGACCGCACCGGCCCGAGCGGCGGATCGATCAGCTACTTCGACGGCCCGACGACGGCGTCGAGCGTCCCGGTCAACTTCGACCGCGGCTCCACCCCGCCGTCCGGCTTCGCGCACTGGAAGGTGCAGAAGGCGACCGGCGGCCTCTCCGGCTCGACCTGCTCCGGCTACGGCTCGTTCGTCGACATCGCCTCCGACCCGGGCGGCACCTCGGTCACCGCGAGCGGCCTGTCGGCAGGCAACTGCTACGAGTTCCAGCTCGTCGTCACCGACAACGCCGGCAACTCCAAGACGTTCACCAGCTCGTCGCAGGTGAAGGTGCAGGGGACGAACCCGATCGAGGTCTTCAACGGGACGCCGGGCGAGACCTACCAGAGCGGCAACACGCTCTACGTCGCCAACACGAGCGACACGTTCAAGACGCGGGTCGCGAGCGGCTTCACGAGCGGCGTCCAGTGCACGGCCTGGACGGGCAGCGCCGACAGCGCCGGCGACGTCAGCCCCGACACCGACTCCGGCAACCGCTTCCCGTCCGGCACCTATACCGCCACCTCCGACGGCGCGACGATCACGCTTGACCGCTACAACGACAGCACCTGCAGCGGCGCGCCGACCACCGACGCGCTCACGATCACGGTCGACGCGAGCGCCCCGTCCGGCACGATCTCGTACGCCGAGCAGGAGGAGAGCGAGGACGCCGTCGCGATCACCGTCAACGGCGCGACCGACTCCGGCTCGGGCGTCGCCACCGACGCGATCTACCGCTGGCAGGGCGACTACGACGGGTCCGGCACGGCGGCGGGCTGCTCGAACTGGAGCGGCTCCCCCACCACCGTGACGCTCAGCGGCGGCAAGGACACGACCGTCACCGACAACCACTGCTACATCTACCAGCGGCACCTCGTCGACCACGTCGGCAACACGACCGACGCGAAGACGGCGGGCGGCACGGGCGCGGCCGGCCACGCGGGCGAGAACGTCGCGCTCGTCCCCGACCTGACGCCGCCGACCTACCAGGGCCCCGGCACCCTCGACGGCCCCGGCCCGGTCGTGCTCAAGCTGCCGATGAGCGAGCCGGTCGACTGCAGCGCGACGCCGACGAGCGTCTGGACGATCACCTACAACGGGACGCCGATCCCGGCCTCGGACATCCTCAGCGTCACGGTGAGCAGCAACGTGATCACGCTGACGCTCGCCGACCCGGGCCCGGACCAGGGCCAGACGGTGAAGGTCGAGTACACGCCGCCGACGCCGTCGTCGGACGGGTGCAAGGATCCGCACGGCAACCCGACGCCGCACTTCGGGCCGATCACGATCCCGAACGGGATCCCGGTGTCGACCCCGACGCCCACGCCGACCACGACGCCCGGCCCTGGCCCGCATCTCGTCTTCGTCGACCCGGCCGACGGCAGCACCGTCGACTCGACGACGCAGCTCACGCTGACCGCGAACACGGTCGTCGACTGGGTCGACATGACCGTGACGCAGCCGGACGGGACGGTGGTGAACCTCGACCAGCGCAACGGCTCGACGACGATCTGGGACTTCAAGCGCAACCCGCCGTCGCAGGTGGGCCACTACACGATCCGCGGCCGCATCACCGCGAACGGCCAGAGCGAGACGATCCTCAGCCACTTCACGATCTGGGTCCCCGGCGCTCCGCCCGAGTCCGGCTCGAAGGCGACCGTCCCGGTCGTCCAGAAGAACGCCTACCCCGACCAGAGCGGCACGCTCGAGAGCTCCGACAAGAGCTGGATCGTCAACTGGCCGTCCGGGATGTTCGGCGACCGCGCCGTCGTCAACGTGCAGCCGCTGCCGGCCGACACGGTGAAGGCGCTGCCGCCGAACAGCATCCTCGTCGAGGCGTACGCGTTCTGGGTCGCGAGCGGCGACTCGATCCACTCGCTGCCGAAGGTGCTGGAGCTGCAGTTCACGAACGCCGCCCCCGGGGTCGAGCCGCTCACCTCCGAGGACGGCGAGAACTGGACCGTGATCCCGCAGCTCTCCGGCACGACGCTGCCGGACGGGCAGGAGCACGGCTACTACCGCGACGGCGCGAACACGATCCACGTGCTCACGCGCCACCTCACCTACTTCGCGCTGCCGCGCGCCGCGACCGCCGGCCTGACCCTGCGGATCATGAACCCGCGCCGCATCTGGCTCGCCAACCGCTCCTGGGTCGGCATCCGGCTCGAGCTGTCGCGGCCGGCGAAGGTGACGACGTACTACATCCGCAACGGCCACAAGCTCCCGAACACGACGCAGCGCACGCACACGCTCCGCGCCGGCGTGACGATCCATCGCGTCTACTACCCGAAGTCGCTGCGGCCGGGCAGGTACCAGATCCAGGTGGTCGCGCGCGGCGTGAACGGCGAGCGGGCGGCCCGCACCGCGCGCCTCCGCATCTACGCGAACAAGCCGACCTCCCCGCTGCGTCGCGGGATGAAGCCGGTCGGCGTCGTGATCGTCCGCGGCGCGGAGGCGGCGCTCCTCGGCCTGCTGCCGCGCAACCTCGGGCACGACTTCATGGTCGCGACGACCGGCAAGACCGCGAACGCGATCTTCCACTCCACCGACGCGCGCACGAACCGGAAGGTCGGCGGCGTGGTCGTCGACCTCGACCGGCTGCCGCTCACGGTCGTCTCCGGCCTCCACAACGTGTTCCCGGAGCTGCAGATCGTCGCGCTGACGAGCCACCCGTCCGACGCGGCCGGCTACCGCCACGCGGGCGCGGCGGTGGTCGTCGCGAAGCCGGCGACGGTGCGGGAGATCACCCAGGCGCTGCAGACGCTCCTGCCGATCCACGCGCGCCGCGAGAAGTAGCGGCGGCGGCGTGATCCGTCGCGCGGGCGCCGGCGACGTCGGGCGGATCGTGGCGATCTTCGAGCCGTCGTTCGCGACGCTCGACTTCCTGCCCGCGCTGCACACCCACGCGGAGAACCTCGCCTTCTTCGGCCGCTGCGTCGCCGAGGGCGAGGCGTACCTGCTCGGCGACGGCTTCGCGATCCTCGCCGGCGACACGCTCACCCATCTCTACGTCCATCCGGACGCGATCGGGAGCGGCATCGGTCACGCGCTCTTCGAGCACGCGACGCGGCTGCGACCGGGCGGCTTCGACTTCTGGGTGTTCCGGCAGAACGAGCGGGCGCGGTGGTTCTACGAGGCGCACGGGGCGCGGCCGGTCGAGTTCACCGACGGCTCCGGCAACGAGGAGCGGGCTCCCGACGTCAGGTACGAGTGGCGGCCGCCTGCAGCTCGAGGATCGAGCGGGCGATGACGAGCCGCTGGATCTCGCTCGTCCCCTCGTAGATCTCGGTGATCTTCGCGTCCCGGTAGTAGCGCTCGACCGGGAACTCCTTCGTGTAGCCGTAGCCGCCGAGGACCTGGATCGCCTCGGCGGTCTGGCGGCGCGCCATCTCGGACGCGTAGAGCTTCGCCTTCGCGCCCGCCTCGGTGTGCGGGCGGTCGTTCTGCTTCAGCCACGCGGCGCGGTGGACGAGCAGCCGCGCCGCGTCGATCTCGGTGGACATGTCGGCGAGCTTCTGCTGGATCGCCTGGAACTCGCCGATCCGCCGTCCGAACGCGTGCCGCTCCTTCGCGTAGGTGCGAGCGACGTCGTAGGCGGCCTGCGCGATCCCGACCGCCTGCGCGGCGATCCCGATCCGGCCGCCGTCGAGGGTCGCCATCGCGACGTGGAAGCCCTTCCCCTCCTCGTGCAGCAGCCGGTCGCCGTCGACGAGCGCGTCGACCGCGAGCGAGTTCGTCGTCGACGAGTTGAGCCCGAGCTTCTCCTCGCGGCCGGTGACGCGCACGTGCTCGGCGTCGAGGACGAAGGCGGAGACGCCGCGCGCGCCCGGCGTGTCCGGGTCGGTGCGCGCGAAGAGCAGGAAGGTGCCGGCGTGCTCGGCGGTCGAGATGAACTGCTTCGTGCCGGCGATCCGCCAGCCGTCGTCCTCGCGTGTCGCGGCGGTGCGCAGCGCGCCCGCGTCGGAGCCGGCCTCGGTCTCGGTGAGGGCGAACGCGCCGATCAGCTCGCCGCGCGCGAGCGGCGGCACGAAGCGCGCGCGCTGCTCGTCGCTGCCGAAGCGCAGCAGCGGCAGGGTCACAGCGCTCGTGTGGACGGCGACGGTGACGCCGACCCCCGCGTCGGCGCGGGACAGCTCCTCGAGCACGAGCACGTAGCCGAGGAAGTCGGCGCCGGCGCCGCCGTACTCCTCCGGCACGCACACGCCCATCAGCCCCAACTCGGCGAGCTTCGCGAACACCTCGCGCGGGAAGTGGTGCTCGCGGTCCCACGCCGCGGCGTGCGGCTCGATCTCCTGCGCGGCGAACGCGCGCGCGAGCGCCTGGATCTCGCGTTGCTCGGCGGTCAGCTCGAAGTCCACGCCGGGATCGTACGCGCTCCCGGCGGCGAGCCCGCTAGGCGGCGACCAGCTCGCTGCGCGTCTCGCGCAGCTCGCGCTCGCACGCCCGGAACGCGTCGACCACGAGCGGGTCGAACTGGCGCCCCGACTCGCGCACGATCTCCTCGCGGGCGACCTCCCACGAGAGCGCGCGGCGGTACGGCCGGTCGCTCGTCATCGCGTCGAGCGAGTCGGCGATCGCGAACGCGCGGGCGGCGAGCGGGATCTCGTCGCCGGCGAGCCCGTCCGGGTAGCCTCGCCCGTCCCAGCGCTCGTGGTGGGAGCGGACGATCCGCACCGCCGAGCCGCGGAGGAACGGGATCCCGCTCAGCATCTGCTCGCCGAGCACCGTGTGCAGCTCCATCCGCAGCCGCTCCTCGACCGTGAGGCGCCCCGGCTTGCGCAGGATCGTGTCCGGGATGCCGATCTTGCCGACGTCGTGGAGCAGGAAGCCGTACTCCGTCCCGGGGTCGTCGTCGACGAGCGTCGGATCGACGGCGCGCAGCAGCGCGGTGGCGTAGCACTGGACGCGCTGCGAGTGCCGGCCGGTGCCGGTGTCCTTCGTCTCGAGCGCGTTGGCGAGCGCGGTGACGGTCGCGCGATACGACGCGGCCAGCTCCTCCCGCTGCCTGCGCTCCACGTCGAGCAGGAGCCGCAGGTCGCGCGCGTAGAGCAGCAGCTCCTCGCCCTCGCGCGACTCGCGGAGCGGCGCCGGTCGCGGCGCGAGGCCGCCGCTGCCCGCGAGGCGCTCGACCACGGCGAGCAGCTCGAGCGGGCTGAAGGGCTTGCGCATCACGGCGTCGGCGCCGCAGGCGCGCGCCCGGGCGAGCTCCTCGCCGTCGGCGCCGGTGAGCAGCACGACCGGCAGCCTCCGCGTCCGTTCCTCGCGGCGGAGGCGTCCGCACAGCTCGACGCCGTCGAGGCCGGGCAGCCGCAGGTCGAGGACCACGACGTCGGGCAGCTGCTGCGCGATCGCGGCGGCGGCCTCCTCGCCGCTCGCGGCCTCGGACACCTCCACGTGAGCGTCCGCGAACGTGACGCGGAGCAGTTCCCGCAGCGCGGGTTCGTCGTCGACGAGCAGGATTCTCACACCGGTCCCCTCTCGGGTGATCTCGGTGCGATCCTACCGCGGCTTGACTCTTGTCACCCGTTCGAGGGACTTCAGTTGTACAGATAGAATCCGCGGCCGGCCTTCCGGCCGAGGCGTCCCGCCTGGACGTACTGGCGCAGCAGCGGGCACGGCGCGTACTTCTGGTCGCCGAGCCCCTCGTACAGAACCTCCATGATCGCGACGCACGTGTCGAGGCCGATCAGGTCGGCGAGCGCGAGCGGCCCCATCGGGTGCGCGAACCCGAGCTTCGCGATCGTGTCGATCGCCTCCGGCTCGGCGACGCCCTCGAGCAGCGCGTAGGCGGCCTCGTTGATGAACGGCATCAGGATCCGGTTCGAGACGAACCCGGGCAGGTCGCGCGCCTCGGCGGGGGTCTTGCCGAGCGCCTCGGCGAGCGAGACGATCGCCGCAGCGGTCTCGTCCGAGGTCTCGAGCCCGCGGATCACCTCGACGAGCTTCAGCACGGGCACCGGGTTGAAGAAGTGCATGCCGACGACCCGGTCGGGGCGGGAGGTGGCGGCGGCGAGGCTCGTGATCGGGATCGACGAGGTGTTCGAGGCGAGGATCGCGCCTTCCGGCAACGTCTCGTCGGCGCGCCGGAAGATGTCGGCCTTGACGGCCGAGTCCTCGACGACGGCCTCGATCATCAGGTCGGCGGCGACGAGCTCGTCGACCGCGGCGACGCGGGAGAGCACCTCGTCGGGGTCGGCGCCGCCCTTCTCCGCGAGCTTCTCGAGGCTCCTGCGCATCGCCGCGAGCCCGCGCTCGGTCGCGCCGGCAGCGGCGTCGTGGAGCGACACGCGGCGGCCCGAGGCGGCGACGACCTGGGCGATCCCGCCGCCCATCTGACCCGCCCCGACGACGAGGACGTGCTCGAAGTCCATGCGCAGGACACTATCCTCGCGGCGTGCCCGTCGTCGACGTGAACGGTGCGCGGCTCTGGTACGACGAGTTCGGCCAGGGCGAGCCGGTGCTGCTCCTGCACGGCGGCCTCGGCGACTCCGGGCTCTGGGAGCCGGTCGTGCCGCTGCTCGGGGAGCGCTTCCGCGTCCTCCGCACCGATCTCCGCTTCTTCGGCCGCTCGGTGGGCCCGGCGGCGCCGTGGTCGTGGCAGGACGACGTCGTCGGCGTCCTCGACGAGCTGGGGATCGAGCGTGCGGCTCTCGTCGGGCTCTCGCTCGGCGGGCGGATCGCGATCGACGTGGCGCTCGCGGCGCCCGCGCGCCTGTGGGCCCTCGCGTGCGTCGCCCCGGCCCTCTCGGGGCACGACGGCGAGGCCTACTCGGAGGAGCAGGGCGCCCGCTACGAGGAGGCGGAGGCCGCGGGCGACCTCGAGGCGATGATGGCGGTCGACTTCGAGGTGTGGGCGCCGCTCGGCGCCGACGAGCGGATCGCGTCGCTCTGGCACGCGACCCCGGACGCGAACCCGCTGCCCGAGGGCGTGTCGCCCCGCCCCTCCGCGCCGGCGAAACCGCGCCTCGGCGAGCTGGCGGTGCCGGCGCTCGTCGTCACCGTCTCGCACGACCCGCCCGGCTTCCGCGAGATCGGTCCGCTGCTCGCCGCCACGGCCCCCGACGCGCACCACGTCGAGCTGGACTCCGACCACTACGCCCCGCTGCGCGATCCCGGGGCGGTCGCGCACCTCCTGCTCGACTTCCTCGCCGCCCACGCCCCGACGTAGCGGCTCGTGTGGCGTGGCGTGGCGTCGCCACCTGGCGTGGCGTGGCGTCGCCACCTGGCGTGGCGTGGCGTCGCCACCGCCGAAATGCCTGCACAATCGGCAGTTTTCGCGTGCCGCGAGGTGGCGAACCTGTGACGCACGGGTGGCGTCGTGCGCCACCGCGCCCCGACGCGTGCGGCGGGAGGAGCTAGACCTCGATCAGCAGCGCGTCACCCTGGCCGCCGCCGGAGCAGATCGCGGCGAGGCCGAGGCCGCCGCCCTGGCGGCGCAGCTCGTGCACCATCGTGCCGAGGATCCGGCCGCCGCTCGCCCCGATCGGGTGGCCGAGCGCGACGGCGCCGCCGTTCACGTTCACGGTCTCCTCGTCGGCGCCGAGCATGCGCACCGAGTTCAGCGCGACCGAGCAGAACGCCTCGTTCACCTCGACGCGCCTGACGTCGCCGATCGCCTTCCCGGCCTTCTCGAGCGCCTGCGCGCCCGCGCTCGCCGGCGTCCGCGCGAGCCAGGCGAACTCGTCCGCGACGTAGCCCTGGCTGACCACCGTCGCGAGCACCTCCAGCCCGCGCCGCTTCGCGAACTCCTCCGAGCAGACGACGACGCAGGAGGCGCCGTCGTTCACGCCCGGGGCGTTGCCGGCGGTGATCGTCCCCTCGGGGTCCATGACCGGTTTCAGGGAGGCGAGCTTCTCGATCGTCGTGTCGCGGCGCACCGACTCGTCGGCGGTCAGGTCGCCGACCGGGACGATCTCGTCGGCGTAGGCGCCGGAGTCCTGCGCCGCGGCCGCGCGCTCGTGCGAGCGCAGCGCCCAGCCGTCCTGCTCCTCGCGCGAGATGCCCAGCTCGCGGGCGACGCGCGCCGCCTGCTGCACCATGTGCTGCTCGTCGAAGGTGGAGCGAAGGCCGTCCCAGATCATCAGGTCGAGAAGCGTGCCGTCGCCCATCCGGTAGCCCTGGCGCGCCTTCGGGAGCGCGTACGGCGCGTTCGTCATCGACTCCATGCCGCCGGTGACGACCACCTCGACGTCGCCGGCGCGGATCATCGAGTCGGCGATCTCGACGGCGCGCAGCGACGAGGCGCAGACCTTGTTGATCGTGTCCGCGGGAATCTCGATCGGGAGCCCGGCCCCGATCGCGGCCTGCCGGGCGGGCGCCTGGCCGGCGCCGGCCTGCAGCACCTGGCCCATGATCACGTACTCGACCTCGCGGCCCTCGAGCCCGATCCGCTCGAGCGCCGCGCGGATGACGACCGCGCCGAGGTCGGTCGCGGCGTGCTCCCTGAGGCCGCCGCCGAGCTTCCCGAACGGGGTCCGGACGGCGGAGACGATGACGCTGCGGGACATGCCGCAAGGCTACCGGCGGGCGCGCGGGTGAAGCCGCAGAACCTGCTTGCCGTAGTCGATCGTGACGACGTCGAAGCCGCTCAGCATGTCGGAGCCGAGCAGCCCCTGCACGCCACCGTTCGCGTCCCCGAACGGCAGGTTCGCGCTGAGCACCCGGGTCGCCGGCAGCGTCACGCCGCCGACGCTCCAGTGCCGCACCGAGATCAGCCGTCCGCGCCCGACCGCTGCCACGCCGGCCACCCTCGTCTTCACCGAGGTCTTCTGCGCGTGGATCCGCGCCGCGACCTGCGCGTCGACGAGCGACTGCGACGCGCCCGTGTCGATCGCGAACGTGAACGGGCCCTTCCCGTCGATCCGGACGAGCGCGAGCGCGATCACCTGCCTCCCCTGCTGGAGCACCCGGATCGGGATCGTCAGCGTCCGCGAGCCGTCACCCGCAGCGCGCCGCGTCGTCGTGCACGCGCCGCCGCCGCCGCAGCCGGCGAGGACGAGCAGGACGCAGGACGCCGCGAGCCTCCGCACGCCCGGCTCCTGCCCGGCGCACGGCTCGCGAACCCTCGCTCAGCGACTCAGGTCGACGCCGCTCTCGAGCCTGCGCGCGAAGGCGACGAGCAGGCGCACGACCGCCTCGACGTCGTCGAGGTCGCACGTCTCGATCGGCGAGTGCATGTAGCGGAGCGGGATCGAGACGAGCCCGGTCGCGACGCCGCGGCGACTGACGTGGACCGCGTCCGCGTCGGTGTAGGTCGTCCCGCGCGAGATCTCGACCGAGCACGGGATGCCCTCGGCCTCGGCGGTCTCGTAGAGCAGCTCGAAGACGCGCGGGTGGATCGAGGAGCCGCGGTTGATCGCGGGGCCGCCGCCGAGACGCTGATCGCCCTCGTCCTCCGGGTCGCCGCCGCGCACGTCGGTGGCGTGGGTCACGTCGACCGCGACCGCGATCTCCGGCTCGAGCCCGAACGCCGTCGTACGGGAGCCCGCGAAGTCGCCGACCTCCTCCTGCACGGCGGCGACGCCGATCACCTCGCCCGGGCCGCCGCCCTCGGCGGCGACGCGGCGCGCCACCTCGAGTGCGACATAGCACCCGAGCCGGTTGTCGAGCGCCCGCGACGCGATCCGCGAGCCGCGGAGCGCGAGCGGCTCGACGGCGACGACCACCGCGTCCCCGGGTCGCACGAGCGAGCGCGCCTCGGCCCCGTCCTTCGCGCCGAGGTCGAGCACGAGGTCGTCGTGGTCGAGAGGCTTGCGGTCGTCGCCGCGCTTGCGCTTCTGCCGGCGCGCCGCGATCACCCCGGGCACGCGCCCCTCGCGCGCCAGCACCTCGACCCGCTGGCCGAGCAGGACGTGCGGGTCGAAGCCGCCGACCGGGCGCACCGCGGCCATCCCGTCGTCGCCGACGTGCGTCACCGCGACCGCGATCTCGTCGATGTGCCCGACGACGGCGAGCGAGCGGCCGCCGGCGGTGCCCGGCACCCGGACCCACGAGGAGCCGAGCACGTCGCTGCCGACCTCCCCCACGCCACGGGCCGCCTCGCGCCACGCCTGCGCAGCGAGCGTCTCCTGGCCGGAGGGGCCGGGCGCGGCCAGCAGCCGCTCGAGCAGCTCCGGGATCGCCATAGCGGGCGACTGTACCTGCCGCGCCGCGAGCGGCTCCGCGCTAGCGTCCCGCCCGTGCAGCTGCGCATGCTTCCCGACAGCTACGCGATCGTCCGGCTCCATCCGGGCGCGGAGCTGCCGGAGTGGGTGGACAAAGGCCCGTTCCGCTCCGTCACCCGGACCGACAACGAGGTGTCGGTGGTCTGCCGCGACCTCGACGTCCCGCGCGGCGAGAGCGCGGAGCCCGGCTGGCGGGTCCTCGAGGTGCTCGGGCCGCTCGACTTCTCGATCACCGGCGTCGTCGCCTCGCTCGTCGACCCGCTCGCGAAGGCGGAGATCCCGCTCTTCGTCATCTCCACCTTCGAGACCGACTACGTGCTCGTGCGCGAGCGCGACCTCGACGACGCGATCGAGGCGCTCGAGCTGGCCGGGCACGACGTCGACGACCCCGACGAGGGCTTCGACGCTTGACTCGACCGCGCCGCCCGCCTACCCTGGCCGTAGTGACTTCCGCGACCCGCACCTGGTGGCACTGGCCGACCGAGCGGAGCGGGAGCCTGCGCGCAGCCTGACACGCGCCACAGCCCGTTTCGCTCCACCCGGCTCCGAGAGGAGCCTTTTTCATGCCCACGACCGAGATCCCAACCGACCTCCTCACCCCGCTCGGGGCCTACCTCCGCCTGCGCGAAGGCGCGCCGGGCGCGTTCCTGCTCGAATCGGTGGAGCGAGGGCGGCTCGGGCGCTACTCGTTCGTCGGACGCGGCTCGCGGCTCGTCTCCTTCGCCGAGGCGGAGCGGCTCGGCGAGCCGGTCGTCGGCTACCTCGGCTACGACGCGGTCGCGACCTTCGAGCCGACGGTGCCGCTGCCGGAGCCGGGCCCCGGCTTCCCGGAGAGCATCTTCGTCGTCCCCGACGTGCTCGTCCGCTTCGACCACGCGCGCGGGGCGGCCGAGCTGCTCCGCGGCGAGGCGGCCGAGCTGGAGGGCGCGGTGCCGCGGGTCCCGCGCGGCGGCGGCGCCGCGGGGCCGCTCGTCCGCGAGCCGGCGCGGGAGGAGCATCTGCGCCGGGTCGAGCGCGCGCAGGGCCACATCCGGGAGGGCGACGTCTTCCAGGTCGTCGTCTCGCAGCGGGCGACGCGGCCCACGTCGGCCTCCGCGGTCGAGCTGTACCGGGCGCTGCGGCGGGTGAACCCGTCCCCCTATCTCTTCCTGCTCGAGCTGGGCGAGGTCGCGCTCGTCGGCAGCTCGCCCGAGACGGTGGTGAAGTGCGAGGGCGCGCGCGCCGCGCTGAACCCGATCGCGGGCACGATCGCGCCGGGCGAGGGCGACGCCGCGTCGCTCCTGGCCTCGGAGAAGGACCGCGCCGAGCACACGATGCTCGTCGACCTCGGCCGAAACGACCTCTCGCGCGTCTGCGTCGCGGGCTCGGTGCGGGTCGAGCGCTTCATGGAGGCGGAGCGCTACTCGCACGTCACGCATCTCGTCAGCGAGGTCGTCGGCGAGCTGGCGGAGGACGTGAGCCCGTTCCAGCTGCTTCGCGCCTGCTTCCCGGCCGGGACGGTGTCCGGCGCGCCCAAGGTGCGCGCGATGCAGCTCGTCTCGGAGCTGGAGGGCTACCGGCGCGGCGTGTACGCCGGCGCGGTCGGCTACTGCTTCCCGGCCGAGCGCTCCCTCGACACGTGCATCGCGATCCGCACGCTCGTCCTCCGCGACGGGGTCGCGCACCTGCAGGCGGGCGGCGGCATCGTCGCCGACTCCGACCCGGCGGCCGAGCACGAGGAGTGCCTGAACAAGCTGCGCGCGCTGGAGACCGCGATCGACCTGGCAGAGTCGGAGGCGCCGTGATCCTGCTCGTCGACAACTACGACTCGTTCACCTACAACCTCGCGCATCTGTTCGGCGCGCTCGGCGCGGAGGTGCGGGTGCTGCGGAACGACGAGATCGACGCGGACGAAGCGGCGGCGCTGGCGCCCTCGCACCTCGTCGTCTCGCCCGGGCCGGGCCGGCCCGCCGACGCGGGCGCGACGGAGGAGATCGTGCGCCGGCTCGCCCCCACGACGCCGACCCTCGGCGTCTGCCTCGGGCACCAGGCGATCGTCGAGGTGTTCGGCGGCGAGGTGGGCTACGCGCGGGAGCTGCTGCACGGCAAGGCGTCGCCGGTGCGCCACGGCGGAGGCGGGCTCTTCGCGGGGCTCCCCGACCCCTTCGACGCGGGTCGCTACCACTCGCTCGCGGCGACGCGGCTGCCCGACGTCCTCGAGCCGACCGCGTTCGCGGACGACGGCGAGGTGATGGCGGTGCGCCACCGCGAGCTGCCGGTCGCCGGCGTCCAGTTCCATCCCGAGTCGGTGCTGACCCCGGACGGGCCCGCGCTCGCCCGCAACTTCCTGGAGGGTCGCCTGTGATTCGGGACGCGGTCGTCCGGCTGATCGACGGGCACGACCTGTCGCGCGAGGAGGCGCGCGCGGCGATGAACGAGATCATGGCCGGGGACGCGAGCCAGGTGCAGATCGCCGGCTTCCTCGTCGCGCTCCGCGCGAAGGGCGAGACGCCGGACGAGATCGCCGGCTGCGCGGAGGCGATGCGCGAGCACGTGCTGCGCGTGCGGCCGCGGCGCCCGGATCTCGTCGACATCGTCGGGACCGGCGGCGACGGCGCGAACACGTTCAACATCTCGACGGCGGCCGCGCTCGTCGCGGCGGCGGCCGGCGCCGGAATCGCGAAGCACGGGAACCGGGCTGCGTCGTCGGCGAGCGGCGCGGCCGACGTGCTCGAGGCGCTCGGCTTCCGGCTCGAGCAGCCGGCGGAGCGGATCGAGCGCTCGATCGACGAGCTGGGCTTCGGCTTCCTCTTCGCGCAGGCGCACCATCCCGCGATGCGGCATGCGGCTCCGGTCCGGCGGGAGCTGGCGACGCGTACCGTGTTCAACGTGCTCGGCCCGCTCACGAACCCGGCCGGCGCGCGGGCGCTGATGCTCGGCGTCTACTCGCCGGAGCTGACGCGGACGCTCGCGGACGCGCTCGTTCGCCTCGGGGTCGCGCGCGCCTACGTCGTGCACGGCGCGGGCGGGATCGACGAGCTGTCGCCGCTCGGCCCGAACCTCGTCTGCGAGGTGGCGGACGGGAGCGTGCGCGAGTACGAGCTCGAGCCGCTCGAGCTGGGGATCGCGCGCTGCGCGCCCGAGGAGCTGCGCGGCGGCGACCCGGCGTCGAATGCTGCCGCGCTGCGGCGGGTGCTCGCCGGCGAGGACCGGAGCGGGCACCGCTCGGCGGTCGTCCTGAACGCGGCCGGCGGGATCGCGGCGGCCGGTCGCGCCGAGAGCCTCCGCGAGGGCCTCGCACTCGCGGCCGAGGCGATCGACTCGGGCGCGGCGGCGGCCCGGCTCGAGCAGCTCGTCGCGTTCACGCAGGAGGAGGCGGCCGCATGAGGTTCGCCGAGGCGCTCGCCGCACCAGGGCTGGCCGCGATCGCGGAGTTCAAGCGGCGCTCGCCGTCGGCGGGCGACATCCGCCCCGGCGCGCGCGTCGAGGACGTCGTCCCCGCGTACGCCGCCGCCGGCGCCGCCGCGATCTCGGTCCTCGTCGACGAGCGCTTCGCCGGCTCGCTCGACGACCTGCGCGCCGCCCGCGCGGCGACCGACGCGCCGTTGCTCGCGAAGGGCTTCTTCTCGACCGAGGAGCACCTGCGCGAGCTGCGCGAGGCGGGCGCGGACGCCGCTCTCCTGATTCTCCGCGACCTCGACGACGAGCGCGCGGCGCGCCTGATCCGCCACGCGGGGGCGCTCGGTCTCGACGCGCTCGTCGAGGCGCACGACGCGGCGGAGCTGGAGCGTGCGACACGGCTCGACGCCGGCGTGATCGGGGTCAACGCGCGCGACCTCGGCACCTTCCGGATCGACCGCCGCGCCCAGCTCGAACTGGTCGCCCGCGCGCCGCGCGACCGCGTCGTGATCGCCGAGAGCGCGATCCACACGCGCGCCCAGGGGGCCGCGGCCGAGCTGGCGGGCGCAGACGCGATCCTCGTCGGCACGTCGCTGATGCGGGCGCCCGACCCGGCGGCGAAGCTCCGCGACCTCGTCTCGCGCCCGCTCGTCAAGGTGTGCGGCCTGACCCGGCAGGACGACGTGGACGCCGCGGTCGACGCCGGCGCCGACCTGCTCGGGTTCATCTTCGCCGCGGGCAGCCCGCGACGCGCACCCGCGCTCCTCGACGTCCCCGACACCGCTCTCTCGGTCGCCGTCTTCGTGCGCGAGCGGGGCGAGACGAGCGCCGACCTCGTCCAGCTCTACCCGGAGGACGGCGGCACCGTGCGCGGTCGCGAGGCCGTCCTGCTGCGCGGGGACGAGCCGGTGGCGCGGGTGCTCGACCTGCCGTGGCAAGGCGAGGACGCTGCTCACTGGGACGCGGCCGCGGCGACCGACGGCCGCGTCGTCCTCGCGGGCGGGCTCGGCCCTGAGAACGTGCGCGCCGCGATCGCCGCCGTGCAGCCGTGGGCGGTCGACGCCGCCTCCGCGCTCGAGCGGGAACCCGGGATCAAGGACCACGAAAGGGTCCGTGCCTACGTGGAGGAGGCGCGCGCGTGAGCGAGACCTACGGCGGCTACGGCGGCCGCTACGTCCCCGAGACGCTGATCCCGGCGCTCGACGAGCTGGAGCGCGGCTGGCGCGAGGCGCTCGCTGACGACTCCTTCCGGCGCGAGCTGCACGAGCTGGCGACCACCTACGCGGGCCGGCCCACCCCGCTGACGCTCGCCGAGCGTTTCGCGCCGGGCAAGCGCATCTACCTGAAGCGCGAGGATCTCCTCCACACCGGCGCGCACAAGCTCAACAACGCACTCGGCCAGGCGGTGCTCGCCCGCCGGCTCGGCAAGCGCCGGATCGTCGCCGAGACGGGGGCCGGCCAGCACGGCGTCGCCACCGCCACCGTCTGCGCACGCTTCGGCCTCGACTGCGTCGTCTACATGGGCGAGGAGGACATGCGCCGCCAGCGCCCCAACGTCGAGCGGATGGGGCTGCTCGGCGCGGAGGTGCGCGGCGTCGACTTCGGCACGAAGACGCTGAAGGAGGCGACGAGCGAGGCGATCCGCGACTGGATCACGAACGTCGAGACGACGCACTACCTGATCGGCTCCTGCGTCGGCCCCGCGCCCTACCCGGAGCTCGTGGCCGAGCTGCAGTCGGTGATCGGCCGCGAGGCGCGCGAGCAGCTCCTGGCGGTCGAGGGCCGGCTCCCGGAGGCCGTCGTCGCGTGCGTGGGCGGCGGCTCGAACGCGATCGGCATCTTCCACGGCTTCCTCGAGGACGAGGACGTGCGCCTGGTCGGAGTCGAGGCGGCTGGCGCCGCGAGCCTCGGCTCGGGCCGCATGGGCGTCCTGCACGGCGCGCGCTCCTCGGTGCTCGCCGACGAGGACGGCCAGATCGCGGACGCCCACTCGATCTCCGCCGGCCTCGACTACCCGGGCGTCGGCCCCGAGCACGCGTTCCTGCGCGACCGCGGCCGCGCCGAATACCGCACCGCGACCGACGCGGACGCGCTCGCCGCCTTCCGCGACCTCGCCCGCACCGAGGGCATCATCCCCGCGCTCGAGCCGAGTCATGCTCTGGCCCGCGCCCGCGACCTCGACGCCGCCCTGATCCTCGTCGGCCTGAGCGGACGCGGCGACAAGGACCTCGCCGAAGCGCTCACCGCGCTCAGCCTCGATGCCAAGTAACAGTCTGTTACGAAGGCGGCGGCCTGTTCCGTCGCTCCAGCGCTGGTCGGGCGCTCCGCCGGTCGCCGGCCGTCCACGAGAGCGCGATCCCGAACGAGAGATCCAGCCGCAACACGACGGCGCGCCGGCGGGCCGCCTGCATCGCGCGCCGCGCAGCGTGGACGTGCACGCGCACCTGCTCGTAGCTCGGCCTGTGGAACCGCAGGCGAGCGGCCGTCATGCCCACCGCCCGGTTGATCTCCGCGATCGGGACGCGTCGTCTCGCCTGCCGCTCGATCTCGTCGAGCAGCCGCCGCGGGATCCTCGGCGCACTCGCGACCATGCCGTGATCGTCGCTGCCTTTGCGTCACGGCGGCGTGCCGACTTCCCGGCAAAGCCGTGCACCCTCGTACGTAACAGTCTGTTACATGCGGTCGTGGCGGCATGACGATCGAGTACCGCGACACCGTGGACGGAATCGACGCCGCGCATCTCGCCGGCTTCTTCGCGGGCTGGCCGGACCCGCCGTCGCGGGAGCGACACCTCGACCTCCTGCGCCGAAGCACGCACCGCGTCCTCGCGCTCGACCGCGGGCAGGTGGTCGGCTTCGTGACCGCGGTCAGCGATGGCGTGCTCAGCGCCTACGTCCCGCTGCTCGAGGTCCTGCCCGGATACCAGCGCCGCGGAATCGGGACCGAGTTGATGCGGCGCGTGCTCGCCAAGCTCGAAGGCCTCTACATGGTCGATCTCAGCTGCGATGCCGAACTGGAGCCGTTCTACCGACGCCTCGGCATGCTGACCCTGGACCGCGGCATGGGCCTGCGGAACCGCAAGGCGCTCGCCGAATGAGAAAGAAACTCGTCATCTACCTGATGGCCGAGCCGGAGACCCCCGACCTCGCGAGCGCGGCGGTCGAGGGCGGCGCGGACATGGTCGAGCTGGGCTTCCCGTTCTCCGACCCGCTCGCCGAGGGACCGACGATCCGCCGCGCAGCAGAGCGGGCGCTCGCGCGCGGGATGCGGACGCGCCCCTGCCTCGAGGTGCTCGCCCGCACGCGCGAGGCGGTCCCCGACACGCCGCTCGTGCCCATGACGTACGCCGCCATCCTCGAGGCGTACGGGTACGCGCGGTTCGACGCGGACGCGCGGGCGGCAGGCGCGACGAGCTTCATCCTCGTCGACGTTCCGGCCGAGGAGCACCCCGAGCTGCGACGCATCCAGCTGATCGCACCGACCTCGACGGACGAGCGCATTCGCCTCGCCGCCGAGCACAGCGACGGCTGGCTGTACGTCGTCTCGGTCACAGGCACGACCGGCGCCCGCGAGAGCGTCTCGTCACAACTTGCCGGGCTCACCGAACGCGCGCGTCGTCTCGCGCCGAAGATGCCGCTCCATGCGGGCTTCGGGATCTCCACGCCCGACCAGGCACGCGCGGCGGCGGAGCTCGCCGACGGCGTCGTCGTCGGCTCGCGGGCGGTGCAGGTCGCGGAGGAGGGCCCCGCGGCGCTTCACGCGTATGTCGCCTCGCTGCGCGCCGCGCTCGACGCCACGGCGTAGCCCAGCGCGTGCCCGCTAGGCGGCGGGCTCGACCGGCGCGACGAAGGGCGGCGCCGGCGCGAACGGCGGCAGCGGCGTCGTCGAAACCGGCGGCCCCGCCGACACGGGCGGCTCCACCGGAGCAGGCGCGAGCGGCGTCGGAGCGGCCGTGGGGACCGTGGCGGTCGCGACGCGCCCGGCGAGCGCCGTCCGCTCGAAGTGGAGTTGGTGCTGGGCGAGCTGCGCCTGGAGGCGGAGCCCGACCGCTCGGCCGTTACCGACCTTGAAACCGAGCACGGCGCCGGCGGCGGCTCCGAGCAGCGGGACGAGGAAGGCCTGCGGGCGCGGAATCGGCCAGTCCGCCCACGACGTGAGGAACACACTGCCCAGCGCGAGGCCAGCGAGCGCGCCCGCAGCCGTCCAGCGGGTCACACAGGATGAGGCTCGGCGGCCGAGGTACTCGGCGTAACGCTGGAAGACCGTCGGATCGAGCTCGCTCATCTTCACTCCTCCATCGGCAGCGGGGGCGCGCGGCTTGAGCGTCGGCTCGCTCATCGAATCGTTAGGAGGCTCTCATGTTGTTCCTAGGGATTCTGGGCACGATGGAACCACGCAAAGCCCAGAGATCGAAGGAGAATCCGACCCGATGAACCCAGACTCCCTGTCGCGCCGCCTGCTCCGCCGGACCGCCCCGGTCGCCGCTGCAGCCGTGATCGGCGCAGGCACCGGTGCCGGCGTGTACGCCCTCACGAGCAGCCACGGCGGCTCGGACGCCGCCTCGCCCCAGACCGTTCCGACGGCGATCATCCCCGCCCAGTCGGCGGCCTCGACCACGACCGTCAGCTCGCTGACGAAGCTCTACGACCAGGCGACTCCGGGTGTCGTCGACATCTCGGTCGACGCGACGTCCACCTCCGACAACTTCGGCTTCGGGCCGCAGCACCAGCAGACGAGGGCAGAAGGGTCGGGCTTCGTGCTCGACAGCGACGGCAACATCCTCACGAACCAGCACGTCGTCGCGAACGCCAACTCGATCATGGTGCGCTTCAAGGACGGGTCGACTGCGAAAGCGAAGCTCGTCGGCGCGGACGAGGGGACCGACATCGCGGTGATCAAGGTCGACGTCGCGGCGTCGAAGCTGCACCCGCTGGCGCTCGGCTCGTCGGCCGGCGTCCGGCCGGGCCAGTCGGTGGTCGCGATCGGCAGCCCCTACGGCCTGACCGAGACGATGACTGCCGGGATCGTCAGCGCGATCCAGCGCACGATCACCGCGCCGAACCAGTTCTCGCTCTCCGGCGCGATCCAGACGGACGCCGCGATCAACCACGGCAACTCGGGCGGCCCGCTGATCGACGCGACGACCGGCAAGGTGATCGGGGTCAACGCGCAGATCGACAGCGGCTCGGGCGACAACTCAGGTGTCGGCTTTGCGATCCCGATCGACACGGCGAAGCGGGTCGCAGACTCGCTGATCGCGGGCAAGCAGGTTCAGCATGCGTACCTCGGCGTCCAGATCGGCGATGCGACGGACGAGGCGGGAGCCGTCGTCGGGTGCATCGTCCCGGACGCGCCCGCGGGCAAGGCGGGCCTCCAGTCCGGCGACGTGATCACCGCGGTCGACGGCAACCCGATCTCCGGCTCCGACGAGCTGACGTCCGCCCTGGGCAGCCGCCTCCCCGGCGAGATCGTGACCTTCACCATCGACCGCCGCGGCGCGACGAAGAGCATCCAGGTGACGCTCGGCAACCAGCCGTCGTCGCCCACGCGCTGCCAGAGCTGAAAGACCCTCCGTGGCGTCGGTCGACCTCGTAACAGACTGTTACTTGGTCGGCCGGCGTCTCAGGCGGCCGCGGCGGTCGCGTCGATCTCCGCACACAGCTGCTGCGCCAGCTCGACGAAGCGACGAGCGGCCGGCGAGCGATACCGGTCGCGATGCCAGCCGACGCCGATCACGCGCGGCTCCAGGCGCGGGTCGGTCTCGAGCACCTGGATCGCGGGATCGTTCTCCTCCACGGCGAGGCGCGGCACGAGCGCAGGGCCGACCCCGGCGGCCGCGAGCGCCTGCACCGTCCGGTTGTCGTCGGAACGGAAAACGACGACGTCGTCGGCGCCGCCTGCGGCGCGCAGCTGCCCGGCGATGCCCGGCCAGCTGCGACAGGTGCGGAAGCCGATCAGGCGCATCGACGCCAGCTCCGATGCCGTCACAGGCTCCGAAGGAGCGGGCGCGCCGACCGGAAGGAGCAGGACGTAGCGGTCGGCGAGCAGACGCACGGACTCGAAGAGCGTCGACTCGACGGGCAGCATCGCGAAGGCGATGTCCAGCTCCCCGCTCTCGACGGCCGCCACGAGCCTGCGGTCGTCGTGCTCCTCGACGAGGCGCACGTCGAGGTCGGGCCATTCCACGGTGAAGCGCCGCATCAACTCCGGGAGGATGCGCGCGCCGACGGACTGGAACACGCCGACGCGCAGCGAGCGCGCCTCGCCGTGGGCGAGCGCATCGACGTCCGCGCGCGCTGCGTCGAGGCGAGCGACGATCGCGGCCGCGTGCCCGAGCAGCAGCGTCCCCACTTCGGTCGGCCGGACGGTGCGGGCGCCGCGGGGCCGGTCGAAGAGGCGCTCGCCGACGACCCGCTCGAGCGTCGCGATCTGTTGACTGACCGCCGACTGCGTGTAGCCCAGCCGCCTGGCCGCGGCGCTGAAGGAGCCCTCCTCGGCCACCGCGCGCAACGCCGCCAGGTGGCGAACCTGCACGTGCAGCCAGCTATCAGCTTCCATGATGGGTCGGAAGTCTAATCCGATTTGCTCTGCTATGTCGCCGGCGGCCACCATGGCGACATGTCGATCCCCAGGCCACTCCGCGCCGCCGCCGCCCGCCGCACTGCGATCGCGATCCGCCGCGCCACCACCGGCGACGAGACCGCACTCCGCCGGCTCGCGGCGCTGAGCGACCGCTCGCTCTCATCCGGCCCTTTCCTGCTCGCCGAGTCGGACGGCTACCCCGTCGCGGCGCTCGACCTGGACAGCGGGGCCATCCTCGTCGACCCGTTCCGCGTCAGCTACGACCTCGTGGATCTGCTCAAACTGCGCGCCCGCCACCTCGAGGCCGCCTGATCTCGTAACAGTCTGTTACAAGCTCACTCGGACGAGCGCCAGCGCGCGTGGTGCTCGCGGGCCCAGTCCTCGCGTACGGTGCCGGTGACCATGCCACGCAGCGCATGCCGCGTCGCCGGGTGCAGCACCGCGAGATAGAGGTGCCCGACGAGCAGGACGAGCGACACGTACAGCAGCCCGTCGTGCAGGATCACCGTGCTCGCGAAGCGGAACCGCGTGTCCCGCTCGCCCGCCCAGAGCAGGAGCCCCGAGATGAGGAAGAGCACCGTGAACGCCGCCGTGAGCGCCGCGTTCAGCTTCTGTCCCGCGTTGAAGCGGCCCTGCGGCGCGGGCCGCGCGAGCGTGAGCCAGCGCACGTCGTCCCGCTCGAAGACGTCCAGCTCGCGCGCGGTTCGCAGCAGCCCGCGCCGGTCGCCGAGCAGCGCGACGAGCGCGAGCGCGGCGACCCAGCCGATGCCGCCCCAGAAGTGGACGTCCTTGACCAGCGGTCGCCGCCCGATCGCCGAGGCGAGGCTCGGCAGGTAGAGCACGAGACCCGAGGCGAGCAGGAGGAAGAAGCCGGCGGCGTTCACCCAGTGGAGCAGGCGCTCGGTGCGGGAAAAGCGGCGGACGTATCCCGGCGCGACGCTCACTCGCCGATCAACGGCGGGCGGTTGTTCGAGCGTCCGACCCATGCGTCGACGTCATAGCCGAGCTGCTCCCAGTAGCCCGGCTGCGGCTTCGTGACCAGATTGATCTGCGAGATCCACTTGACGCCCTTGTAGCCGTACATCTGCGGGATCACGAGCCGCAGCGGCGCCCCGTGCTCGCGCGAGAGCGGGCGCCCGTCCATCTCGTAGGCGAGCATCACCCTGCGGAGCCGCGCCTGCGGAAGCGTCAGCGAGTCGACATACGGCTTCTCGGCGGAGACGAACTCGACGCCGTGCGCCTCGGGGAGCGGCGCGACCCGCTCGAGGAAGTCGGAGAGCCGCACGCCCGCCCAGTGCACGTGCTCGACCGTCCAGCCGGTGACGCAATGGAAGTCGGAGATCTGCTCGTGGCGCGGCAGCGAGCGCAGCTGGTCGTAGTCGATCGACATCGGCTGCCGGACGAGGCCGCCGACGCCGAGCCGCCACGTGTCGGGATCGAAGGTCGGCATCGTGTTCGCGACGGTGTAGATCCGCCAGCCGGTGGTCGGCACGAGCGGTACCAGCCGCTCCGCCCCGCCGAGCGCGTCCGAGACGCGGCTCCACGCCGCCTTGCCCCAGAAAAGCGACGAGGCGCCGCCGAGCACGGTCGCGAGGAAGACGCCGCGGCCGATCCTGCGCGGGTGCTGGCCGAGCGCGTCGAGAGACTCGTTCGCCGGCGCGTCCACGTGCGAATGGTTGCACGCGCGGCGGCGTCTTCGCCATAGGATCGCCTGCGTGACGGAGCGGACGGCGCGGCTCGCCCTGCTCGCGGCGATCCTCGGCTCGTCGATCGTCTTCGTCGACATGACCGTGGTGAACGTGGCGCTGCCGGCGATTCAGCGCGACCTCGGCGGCGGTCTCGCGGCGCAGCAGTGGGTGGTGGACGCATACCTGCTCGCGCTCGGCTCCCTGATCCTCGTCGGGGGCTCGCTCGGCGACCTGTTCGGGCAGGTCCGCGTGTTCGCGCTCGGGACGGGATGCTTCGGCGTCGCGTCCGCGCTCTGCGCGGCGGCGCCCGACCCGACGACGCTGATCGTCTTCCGCGGCATCCAGGGTGTCGCGGGGGCGCTGCTGACGCCGGCCTCCCTGGCGGTGATCACGAGCGTCTTCTCCGGCCCGGCGCGCGGCGCCGCGATCGGGACGTGGACGGCGTGGAGCGGGATCTCGACGGTGATCGGGCCGCTCCTCGGCGGCTGGCTGATCGGCGTCTGGTCGTGGCGCGCGATCTTCGTCCTGAACCTGCCCGTCGCGGCCGCGACGCTCGCGATCGTCCTGCTCGCGCTGCCGCGCGCCGAACGGACGCGGGAACGGGTGCGGATCGACGTCGCCGGGGCGGCGCTCTGCGCGCTCGGGCTCGGCGCGCTCGTCTTCGGCTTCATCGAGCAGCCGCGGCGCGGCTGGAGCGGGACGGTAGCCGCGGCGCTCGCCCTCGGCGCGGCGGCGCTCGCCTGCTTCGTCGCGTGGCAGGCGGCGAGCCCGGCGCCGATGCTGCCGCTGCGGCTCTTCCGGCGGCGCAACTTCACGGTCACGAACCTCGAGACGCTCGCGGTCTACGGCGGCCTCTCGACGTGGGGGTTCTTCCTGACGCTCTTCCTGCAGCAGCTCGCCGGTTACACGCCGTTCCGGGCGGGGCTCGCGACGCTGCCGGTGACGATCGTGATGTTCCTGCTCTCGCGACGCGTCGGCGCGCTCTCGGAGCGCTTCGGGCCGCGCGCGTTCATGGCCGCAGGGCCGCTCCTCTCCGGCGCCTCGGTGCTCGCGCTCGCGCGCCTGCCGGTCCGGCTCGACTACTGGACGGAGCTGCTGCCGCCGCTGCTCGGCTTCGCCCTCGGCCTGACGCTCACCGTCGCGCCGCTGACGACGACGGTGCTGAGCGACGCCGGCCCCGCCGACGCGGGAATCGCCTCGGGCGTGAACAACGCCGTCGCCCGCGTCGCCGGGCTCGTCGCGATCGCGGTCGTCGGTCTCGCCGCCGCAGGCGGCGGTGGCGACCGCCTGACCGCACACGGCTTCCGGATCGCGATGCTGATCACGGCGGCGCTGATCGCCGCCGGCGGCGCGATCGGAGCCGCCGGGATCCGGAATCCCCGTTGAGCTAGTAACAGTCTGTTACAAGCTCAGTTGCCGGTCGCGGAGAAGTGCTGGAAGTCGGGGTCGTTCGCCCAGCGCCCGCCCCACGACCAGCCGATCCTCGCGAACGCCTGCACGAGCGCGCCGCCGTCGACGGCCATCCCGGGCCGAACCTTGCGGCGGTTGGCGAAATGCTTTCCCGCCGGCGGGAGCCACGCCCCGTTCAGGCGGTACGGGTTCTCGCGCGGGTTGACGTCGATCGCGAGGCCGTACGCGTGCGCCGACCACGAGGCCGGGCCGGTGGTGACGGCCCGGCGGCAGTTGAAGCCGGAGGTGTTGTCCGCTGCCATCGAGCGCGTGTCGCTGCCGCGATACGCGTCGACCGGCTGGATGCGGCGAATCGGGAAGCGGGCGCCATAGAGGATCCCGAACGCCGCGGCGACGTCCTTCGCGGCCTGCTTCGCGACGATCAGCGTGCCGAGGTGCGGCGCGTCGTCGAAGCCCCAGTAGCGGAGGCGGACGCTGCGCAGGTCGGCGGCACGCGTCGGGCAGCCGGTGTGGAGGGCGTAGCGGATCTGGCGCGGCTTCACCTTCGCGATCCGCGCGACGTACGGCGGCGCGGTCTTCCCGCGCGCGGCCGGTGCGGACGGGGTCGAGGCGGCGACCTCGGCGACGCCGACGACGAGCGCCGCGACGAAGACGCAGGCGGCGAGCAGGCGGGGCACCATACGCGGATGAGGGTAGCCGCGTTCCTCTCCGCCTGGGTCGCGACGTGCGCCGCGCCCGTCGCCGGCGCCGGGAACGCCGCGCAGCTCGTCACGGTCTCCACCTCCTCCGCGTCGGCGACCGTCGCTGCGCTCGAGCTGTGGCGGCGGCGGGGAACCTGCTGGCGCCGCGTCGCCGGCCCGTGGCGGGCGCACGTCGGCCGGGCCGGCGTCTCGGCACGCAAGCGCGAGGGAGACGGCGCGACGCCCGCGGGGGTCTTCGCGCTCTCGCCGGTCGTGTACGGGCTCGACCCGAACCCCGGCGTCCACGGCCGCTACGTGCGGCTCCGCTGCGGCGACTGGTGGGACGAGGACCCCGCCTCGCCGACCTACAACCGCTTCCGCCGGCTCCGCTGCGGCGCGCGACCCGCGTTCGGCGGCGGCAGCGAGGCGCTCTGGCGCGCGACGACCGCGTACCGGGAGTTCGCCGTCGTCCGCTACAACACCGCGCCCGTCGTGCCCGGGCGCGGCTCGGCGATCTTCGTCCACGACGACCGCGGACACGCGACGAACGGCTGCGTGTCGCTGCCGCGGCCGCAGCTGCTGCGGTTGCTGCGCTGGCTTCGTCCCAGCCTCCACCCGCGCATCGCCATTTCTTCCTAGGCGATTCCTAGGTAATATCCGGGCGTGGCGAAGGAGACCTACACCGCCTCCGAGGCTGCGCGCGCGCTCGGGATCAGCCTCGACACGCTGCGGCGCTGGGACCGCGACGGCCGGATCCGCACCGAGCGCGACCGCGGCAACCGCCGCCTCGTCCCCGCCTCCGAGATCGAGCGGCTGCGCGGCGACGAGGCGTCCGAGCAGCTGAGCGCGCGCAACCGCTTCCACGGCACCGTCGCCTCCGTGCAGGTGGAGGGGCTGCTCGCGCAGGTGGAGCTGACCGTGACCGAGCCGGCTCGCGTCGTCGCGGTCGTGACCCGCGACGCCGTCGAGGCGCTGGGGCTCAAGCCCGGCATGCGCGCGACCGCGATCGTCAAGTCCACCTCGGTGATGGTGGAGCGGTGAGGCGCCGCGCGCTCGGCGCCGCCGCGGCGGTCGCGCTCGCCCTCGCCGCCGCGGGCGCGTACGCGGCGACGCGCTCCTCGTCGACCACCCCGCGCCTCACCGTGTTCGCCGCGGCGTCGCTCACCGACGTCCTGCCCCGGATCGACGCGACCGCGCGCTACTCCTTCGGGGGCTCGAACGCGCTCGCCGCGCAGATCCGCCAGGGTCTGCCGGCCGACGTCTTCGCCTCCGCGAACACGGCGCTCCCCGAACGGCTCTTCCGGGAAGGACGCGTCGAGCGGCCGGTCGTGTTCACGGCGAACGCGCTCGTCCTGATCGCACGCAAGGGGAACCCTGAGCGCCTGCACGGCGTCCGCGACCTCCGCCGGCCGGGACTGAGGCTGGCGGTCGGCGCGGCCGGCGTCCCCGTCGGCGACTACACGCGCACGGTGCTCGGGCGGCTCGGCCTCGCCCGCCTCGTCGCGGGCGCCTCGCAGGAGACCGACGTGCGCGAGGTGCTCGCGAAGGTGGCGCTCGGCGAGCTGGACGCGGGCTTCGTGTACGCGACCGACGCGAAGAGCGTGCAGGGCAAGGTGGCCGTACTCGCGCTCCCGCGGAGCTCCCAGCCGACGGTGCGCTACGCGGCGGCGGTGGTCAAGGCGAGCGGGAACCGCGCGGCGGCGGAGCGCTGGGTCGCGCGGCTGAGAGGGGCGCGCGCCCAGCGGCAGCTTCGCGCCGCCGGCTTCCTGCCATCGGGGCGCTGATGCGGCGGGCGGCCGGAGGCGTCCTCGTCTTCGCGGCGGCGGCCGTGGCGCTCGCGTTCCTCGTCGTGCCCGTGGTGGCGATCTTCGCGCGCGTCCCGCCGGGCCGGCTCGCCGCCCAGCTCGCCGACCCCGTCGTCGCGGACGCGCTCCGCGTGAGCGTCGAGACGACGCTCGTCGCCCAGGCGCTCGTGCTCGCCCTCGGGACGCCGGCGGCGTGGCTGCTCTCGAGCCGCCGCTTCCCGGGCCGCTCGCTCGCCGTCACACTCGTCGAGCTGCCGCTCGTGCTGCCGCCGGCGGTCGCCGGGATCGGGCTGATCGCGGCGTTCGGCCGCTTCGGCCTGCTCGGCGGCGCGCTCGACGCGCTCGGCGTCCGGCTCGCGCTCACGCAGACGGCGGTCGTCCTGGCCGTCGCGTTCGTCTCCAGCCCGCTCTACCTGCGGCAGGCGATCGCGACCTTCGAGGCCGCGGACCCGGATCTCCTCGCCGCCTCGCGCACGCTCGGAGCCGGACCGGGACGCACCTTCTTCCGGGTCGTCCTGCCGCTCGCCCGCGGCGGCCTCGCCGCCGGCGCCGCGCTCGCGTTCGCGCGCGGGCTCGGCGAGTTCGGGGCCACGATCATGTTCGCCGGCAACCTGCAGGGCGTCACGCAGACGCTCCCGCTCGCGATCTACGGCGAGTTCGCCGTCGACTTCGACGTGACGCTCGCGATGAGCGCGCTGCTCGTCGTCGTCAGCCTCGCGCTCCTCCTCGCCCTCAAGGTGACGCTCGGATGGCAGCCCTCGCAGCCGACTTCGCGCTCCCGCTTCGCGACTTCGAGCTAGCACTCGCGCTCGAGGCCGACGGTGTCGTCGCGCTCGTCGGGCCGTCGGGGGCGGGGAAGTCGTCGGCGCTGCGCGCGGTCGCCGGGCTCGTGCGGCCGCCCCGCGGCCGGGTGACGCTCGGCCACGAGACCTGGCTCGACGCGGAGCGCGGCGTCTTCGTGCCGCCGGAGCGGCGTCGGGTCGGCCTCGTCTTCCAGGAGTACGCCCTCTTCCCGCACCTGAGCGTGCGCGCGAACGTCGCCTACGGCGCGGCGGGGAGGCCCGTGGACGACCTGCTGGAGCGGTTCCGGATCGCGCAGCTCGCCGAGGCGCGCCCGCGCGAGCTGTCCGGCGGCGAGCGGCAGCGGGTCGCGCTCGCCCGGGCGCTCGCGCGCGACCCGGCCGTGCTGCTGCTCGACGAGCCGCTCGCCGCGCTCGACGCCCACACGAAGAGCGCCGTGCGCGCGGAGTTGGCGGAGCTGCTGCGCGGGCTCGGGCTGCCGACGCTACTCGTCACCCACGACTACGAGGACGCGGCGGCGCTCGCGGGGCGCGTCGGCGTGCTCGTCGAGGGGCGCCTGCGCCAGCTCTCCTCCCCCGCCGAGCTGGTGGCGCGGCCGCGGGACGCGTTCGTCGCGGCGTTCACGGGCGCGAACCTCCTGCACGGCGTCGCCCGCCGCGAGCGCGGCCTGACCGCGGTGCAGCTCGTCTCCGGCGAGCAGCTCTTCTCGACCGACGAGGCGGCGGGCGAGGTCGGCGTCGTCGTCTACCCCTGGGAGGTCTCAATCGCCCGCGCGCATGCCGGCGACGCCGACTCGGCGCTGAACGTCGTCCGCGGCGAGGTCGGCTCGGTCGTCGAGGTCGCGAACCGGGTGCGCGTGCGGGTCGGCCCGGTCACCGCGGAGGTGACCGCGGCCTCCGCCGAGCGGCTCGAGCTGGCGCGCGGCGGCGTCGCCTACGCGACCTTCAAGGCGACCGGGACGCGCCTGGTTCCGCTCGCGTAGCGGTTCCGTTACGCCCTCGTAGCGGTGCCTGGGCGTGCCCAGGCACCGCTACGAAACCGTCACGGGATCCGGACGGCGCGGTAGGCGTCGACCGCGAACGGAAGCGTCAAGGTGTCGCCGAGACGGAGGGCCGGGTCGGCGTCGACGAGCCGCTCGAGCCGCGTAAGCAGTGCGTCCTGCTCCGCCTCCGGGAGCGCGGCGATCGTCGCGTACGAGCGCAGATGGTCGGGCAGCGCCGCGCGCGGCAGCTCGTGCACGTGCGGGAAGCGGGCGTGCTCCACGGCGGCGAAGAGACCGCCCGCGCTCACCAGCTCGGGCCAGGGCCGCTCCGCCCAGCCGGACCGGCCGCCGCGCGCTTCGGCGATCGCGGCCGCGAACCGGTCCATCCCGGGCGCGGAGCCGTCGCGGTGGTTCCAGCCGAAGGCGAGCCTGCCGCCCGGCCGGAGCACGCGGTGCGCCTCGAGCAGCGCCCGCGGCAGGTCGAACCAGTGGATCGCCGAGCCGGCGACGACCGCGTCGGCGGCCCCGTCGGGAACCGGGATCGCCTCGGCCGCGCCCTCGACGCCGTCGAGCCCGAGCCCGCGGAGGACGGCGAGCATCCGCGGATCCGGCTCGACGGCGACGACCTCCACGCCGAGCGCCGAGAGCGCGCGGGTGAGCTTCCCGGTCCCCGCGCCCAGCTCGACGACGAGGCGGGCGCCCTCGGGGACGAGCCAGCGCGCCGCCTCCTCGGGCCACTCCGGCCGCGCCCGTGCGTAGGCGTCGGCGTTCGCTCCGAAGGAGAGGCGGCGCGCGGACTCCACCCGCTCGACGGTACTACGGCGCGGTCGCCGGCTGCGGCGCCGGAGCCGCGGCGGGCCGGCCGGCGAGCGCGCGGACGATGCCGAGCGCGGCGAGCGCGACGCCCGCGAACCCGGCGACGACGAGCGCCGCCGTCCCCGTCGCGAAGCCGGCGGTCTGGACGGCCGAGGCGGCGACCAGCAGCGCGCCCGCCCAGAGCGGCGACGCGGTCCGCCGCAGGCCGACCGCGAGCAGCGAGTACCCGATCACCTCGGCGATCGAGAGCGGCTCGACCGCGGCGACGCCGGCGCTCTCCTCGACCGCGTGGAGAGCCGTCACGGCCTGCGAGGGCTCGAGCGCGGGCACGATCCCCGCGGCGGCGAGCGCGACGCCGTTCTCGAACGCGATCACGAAGTAGGCGAAGACCGCAAGGACGCCGCCGGCGACGGCGAGCCGCGGCGCGCGCGGGGCGACGGCGAGCGCGAGCCAGACCGAGCCCGCCACCATCAGCCCGAGCGCGATCATCTGCAGGGTGAGGCCGCCGGTCTCGGCGCCGCGGTGCGCGAGCAGCGCGGCGACCCGGTCGGGCGCCTCGTCGGAGAGGGTCGGCACGACGAGCGCGCCGGCGAGCGCGAGCAGCGGCGCGGCGACGAACGCGGCGGCGCCTGCGCGGTTGATCCCGGACATGCGGTTCTCCTTTCGGGTTGGACTAGTCGGTCGGAAGCGGACGCTGGGGCGGCGGCTCGGCCACCCGGAGCACGCGGGCGAGCGGGGCCGGGAACCACCAGTTCCAGCGGCCGAAGAGGGCGACGAGCGCGGGCACGAGCAGCGCGCGCACGACGGTCGCGTCGAGCAGGATCCCGGCGGCGAACCCGGTCGCGAGCGTCTTGACGTCGGTCGCGGGCCCTGAGCCCATCGCGACGAAGGTGAGGAAGAGGATCAGCGCCGCGCTCGTGACGATCCCGCCGGTGTGCGCGAGGCCGCCGGCGACCGCGGCACCCGTCGAGCCGGTGCGGTCGTACTCCTCGCGCATCCGGGCGAGGATGAAGACCTCGTAGTCCATCGAGAGCCCGAAGAGGAACGCGAACACCATCAGCGGGATCCAGGCGGTCACGGCGCCCGTCGCGGGCAGGCCGGCGAGCACTCCGGATCCGTGCCCCTCCTGCCAGACGAGGACGACGACGCCCCACGCCGCGCCGATCGAGAGGACGTTCAGGACGAGCGCCTTCAGCGGCACCACGACCGACCGGAACGCGCGCGCGAGCAGCAGGAAGGAGATCGCCGCCAGCAGCGCGAGCATCTCCGGGAAGGACCCGTAGACGGCGTGGACGAAGTCGTTCGTCGTCGCCGTCATCCCCCCGACCCGCGCCGGCAGGCCGCTGGCGGCCGCCGCGTCGCGAACGCGGGCGAGCGTCCCGGCCCCCGCCGGGGCGGCCGGGTCGGCGGCGGGCAGGACGTCGACGAGCGCGGTGCCGCCGCGGCGCCAGGCGGGCGGCGCCACCGCCGCACGGACGCCGTCGACCCGGGCGAGCGCCGCCGCGAGCGACCCGGCCGCGGCCGGCGTCGTCAGCACCTCGAGCGGCGAGAGGACACCGCTCCCGATCCCCGAGCGCTCGAGCGTCGCGAGCGCGTCCCGCGCCGGGCCGGCGTGCGCGAGCGAGGCTGCTCCGGCCTGGCCGAGGCGGAGCGAGAACGCGGGGACGAGGAGCGCCGCGAGCACGGCGACCGCCGCGAGGAGCGCGACGACGCGCGCACGGACGACCAGCCGTCCCCAGCCGAGCCAGCGCCCGCTCCCGCCGCCGCCGCGGCGCAGCCGCCGCCGGTCGAGCCGCGGCCCGGCGGTCGCGAGCACCACCGGGAGCAGGGTCAGGGCCGAGGCGACGCTGACGAGCGGGATCAGCAGGCCGGCGAAGCCGATCGAGCGCAGGAACGGCACCGGCAGCGCGACGAGCGCGAGCAGGCCGATCGAGACGGCGCTGCCGCTGACGAGCACCGCCCGCCCGGCGGTGGCGAGCGCCCGGCGAACGGCCTCCTCCCCCACCGCGCCCGCCTCGCGCTCCTCGCGCCAGCGGGAGACGAGCAGGAGCGCGTAGTCGACTGCGATCCCGAGGCCGATCAGCGCGACGAAGTACTCGACGAGCATGTGCACCTCGGTCACCGCCGTGAGCGCCCAGACGAGCAGGAAGGTCGTCGGGATCGCGGCGAGCGCGACGAGAAGCGGCACGAGCGCGAGCGCCGACCCGAAGACGACGACGAGGACGACGAGCGCGCCGAGGCCGCCGAGCATCGACTCGGCCGCCACGCCCGGGCCGTTGTGGGTGCCCGCGTCCTTGCCGAGCGCGTCGGCGCCGGTGACGACGAGCGGCGCGCCGCCGACGCGCGCGCCGGCGAGCGCGCGCCGGACGGCGGCGAGCGAACCGGACGCGCTCGCGCCGCTGCGCGGCGAGAGCGGCGGATAGATCAGGGCGAAGGTCGTCTCGCCGTCGGCGGAGAGGAAGGCGCGGTCGCCGCTCGACGCGTAGGAGGCGACGCGGGCGCCCGGCAGCGCCCGCCGCACCCGCGCGAGCGCGGCCGCCAGGTCGTCCCGGTGCGCGGCGGCGCCGCCGGGGACGTGCCCGACCGCGACGAGTGGCTCCGACCCGCCGCCGCCGCTGCGGTAGGCGTCCGCGATCGCCTGCGAGGCCTCGTAGCCGGCCGCGCCGGGCAGGTCGTAGCGCTGCGTCAGCGCTCCGGTGGAGCGCGAGAGGGTGGCGAAGCCGGCGAGCGCGAGCACGAGCCAGGCGGCGAACACGAGGCGCTTGTGGGCGAGGACGAGGTCGGCGAGGCGGTGCATGCGGCTCCTTCGCGGTCGGGACGGCTCTTTCGAGGCTCGCGGAGCCGGCGCGGCAGGACAAGCCGGGCGCCCTCCGACCGCATTCGGGTTATCCCCCGCGCGCGGCGGAGGTCGAGCCGCTTGACGACACGGCGCGCGATGCCGAACATCGGAAAGCGATGGGGAAGCGCGGACGGATGCGAGTGCTCGTCGCGGCGCTCCTCGCGACCGACGCGGCGCTGCTCGGGGGAACGGCGGCGCTGCGGCTCGCCGCAGGCGGGATCGGCGGCCAGGCGCTCGCGCCGGCGACGCTCGCCCTGATCCTCACCGCCTTCGGGTGCGTGATCCTCGCCCAGCGCCCGGATCTCGGCCTCGGGCAGCTGCTGGTCGTGAGCGGGCTCGGCTCCGCGGTCGGGACGCTCGGGGCGGCGGCGCTCGAGTACGGCTCGACGCATCCGCTCCCGCGGCTCGCCATGCAGGCGGCGTTCGCGACGGTCTGGCTGACGACCGTGCTGATCGCGACCTGGACGCAGTTCATCCTCTGCTTCCCGGACGGCCGCCTGCCCGGGGGCGCGTGGCGGCGCTTCTACGCGGCGGCGGCGGCGATCTGCACAGCGGTCGGGCTCGGCGGCTGGCTGGCGGGGCCGGCGGACACGATCTTCGCGTTCTACGGCCACGCCGACATCCCCGCCGGCGCGGCGGGGCCGTGGGCGGGGACGCTGCCGGTGCTCGGCCGGCTCAACCTGCTCCTGCTGCTGCTGCCGCTCGCGGCGCTCGCCTCGCTCGTGCAGCGCTACCGGCGCGGCGGCCCGGTCGTGCGGCAGCAGGTGCGCTGGCTGCTCGTCGGGATGACGACGCAGGTCGTCTGCCAGATCCTCGGCGCGGCGCTCGAGCCGCATGGCGCCCGCGACGTCGGCGTCGCGCTCAGCGTCGGCTCGCAGCCGCTGCCGATCGTCGGCGCGACGGTCGCGATCCTCCGCTACCGGCTGTGGGAGATCGATCTCGTCGTCTCCCGCGCGCTCGTCTGGGGCGTGCTGTGGGCGGGGCTCTCCGGGCTCCTGCTCGTGCCGGCGCTCGCAGCCGGGCTGCTCGTCGGCGGCCGCGGCGCGCTCACGGCGGTCGCGATCGCGCTCCTGGTCACCGCGGCCTTCCAGCCGGCCCGGACGCGGCTGGAACGGCTCGCGGAGCGGATCGTCTTCCGCCACCGCGCGCGGCCGCGCGACACCCTCTCCGCCTTCTGGGAGACGCTGCGCACGACCGATGCGGACCGGATCGGCCCGCTGCTCGCCGACGTCGCCCGCGGCACGCTCGGCGTCGGCTGGGCCGCGGCCTGGTCGCACCGCGACGGTGTCCTGCGGCCGCTCGCCGTCTCGGGCGCGCCGGCCGGCGCGGCGGGGCTCCTCCCGCCCGCGGTCGCGGAGCGTCTGCTCGCCTCGCCCGGCCTCGTGCTCGCGGGGCCGCCGCCGCGCGAGCTGGCCGCGCTCTGGCCGGAGCCGCCCGCCGCGGTCGTCCCGCTCGTGGCCGGGGACGAGCTGGTCGGCGTGCTCGCCTGCGGCGACCGTCGCGGCGACGCGCTCGGGCCGGGCGACTTCGAGCTGCTCGAGCTGCTCGCGCGCCCGTCGGCGCTGCGGCTCCGCAACCTCCGCCTGGAAGGGCAGCTCCGCGAGCGGCTCGCGGAGATCGAAGCGCAGGCGGAGGAGCTGCGGCGCTCCCGGCAGCGGCTCGTGACCGCGCAGGACGAGGAGCGGCGGCGGATCGAGCGCGACCTTCACGACGGCGTCCAGCAGCAGCTCGTCTCGCTCGCGGTCCGGCTGCAGCGACTGGCGGTCGACGCGGAGCCGGAGCGGGCGCGGCTCCTCCGCGACCTCGCCTCCGAGGCGGAGCAGGCGGTGTTCGCGGTGCAGGAGCTGGCGCGCGGCATCTTCCCGAGCGTTCTCGCCGACCAGGGGCTGACGGCGGCGCTGCGGACGCAGGCGGCGCGGATGCCGCTCGCCGTGCGGGTGGAGGCGGACGACCGGTTCGCCGGCCGCCGCCTCGACCCGGAACTGGAGGCGGCCCTCTACTTCGTCGCGCTCGAGGCGCTCACGAACGTGCAGAAGCACGCGCCGGGCGCGTCGGCGCTCCTGCGGCTGCGCGGCGGCGAGCGCTCGATCGAGGTGGAGGTCTGCGACGACGGGCCCGGCCTCGCGCCCGGCGCGGGCGGGGGCAGCGGCCTCCAGAACATGGCCGACCGGGTCGCCGCGGCGGGCGGGAGCTTCGCGGTCGACGCGCCCCCGGGCGGCGGGACGCGGGTGGCGGCG
Source organism: Gaiellaceae bacterium (assembly GCA_035688315.1). Taxonomy (GTDB): domain Bacteria; phylum Actinomycetota; class Thermoleophilia; order Gaiellales; family Gaiellaceae; genus Palsa-739. The sequence continues at coordinate 66,804 of DASSND010000048.1, forward strand.
CGCTTGCCGCTCGCGGCTCAGGTCGCCGAGCCGCTGCCCGTCGCGGACTCGCGCAGGTAGATCAGCACGGCGGCGACGCGGCGGTTCAGCTCGGGCTCCTGGTGGAGCCCGAGCTTCGTGAAGACGAGCGCGATCCGCTTCTCGACCGCGCCGAGCGAGAGGTGGAGCGCGTCCGCGATCGCGCGGTTGCTCTTTCCCTCGGCCATCAGGCGCAGGACGTCGGCCTCGCCGGGCGTCAGCTCCGAGAGCGGCGAGCCGGGCTTGCGCGCGCGGCGGGCGAGCAGCGTCTCGACGATGCGCGGATCGAGCACCGAGCCGCCGGCGGCGACCTCGCGCAGCGCGCGGACGAGCTGGTCGACGTCGCCGACGCGGATCTTGTGCAGGTACCCGTAGCCGGCGACGCCGCGTTCGAGCAGCGCCCAGACGTACTCCTCGTCGTCGTGCTGGGTGAGCACGACGACGCCGGTCTCGGGTCGCTCCGCCTTGATCGCGTGCGCCGCCTCGATCCCCTCCATCCCGTAGGTCGGCGGCATCTTCACGTCCATCAGGACGACGTCGGGCTCGAGCCGGCGCGCCGCGTCGAGCACGCCCGGGAGGTCGCCGGCGGCGCCGACGACCTCCAGCTCGTCCCGCTCCGAGAGCAGCCGGACCGTCCCTTCCCGGGCCAGGTACTGATCCTCGGCGACCAGGACGCGCAGCCGCCTCGCTCCCCCGTGCGCGGACATCGCCCCGGGAGGGATACCGGACCGTCCGCTCGTCCGTTCCGGCCACGTCCGGTGTCTGACACCGGACGTGGCCCTTTCGGTCATGTCCGAGGGGCGCGCGAGCGAGCGAATCCGGCTCTGGCAGCGCCTTTCGCGACGTGCTGTCCAGATCGGACGATGCCCGTTTCCGCCACGTCCGGTGTCTGACACCGGACGTGGCGGCTGCGGACATGTCCCGCGCTCAGCGGCGCGGAGGCGGATGCCGCCGCGCGGCGGCTCGCCGCCGCCACGGCTGCGCCCAAGCGCGGTAGCCGACCGCGGCGGCGGCGAGGAAGAAGGCGATCGGGATCGCGAACCAGGCGACGCTGATCCGCGCGGCGCCGTACAGCGCGATCGCGCCGAGCAGGGTGATCAGCCCGCAGAGCAGGAGCAGCGACGCGTAGACCGCGAGCGGCCGGTCGACGGGGCCGGGCGCGCCCGCGTCCCGCTGCGGCGGCAGCTCGGCGGCGGGCGGCTCGACGACGCGCCGCGCCTCCCCGCCCTGCTCGACGCCGTTCGCCGGGTCGAGCTCGAGCACGCCGTCCAGCTCGGCCGCGGCGAGCGTCAGATGGACGGCGAGGTTCTCGTGGTCGACCTCGCCGATCGCGTCGTAGGGGACGGCCCGGCGGTCGTGCGCGAGCGGCAGGTGCTCCCGCTCGATCCCGAGCCAGCGGCCTCCCTCCCGCTCGAGCACGGCGAAGACCTTGCCGGCCGGCTCGCCGTCGCGGTCGTAGACGAGGTACTCCTCCAGCCAGACCGAGTCGCCGGAGGCGGGCGGCAGCTCGTACGTCCAGTCGGCGCGCGGCATCGGGCGGCGGTTTCCCCGTCGCCCGCGAATCACACGTCAGGCGGCGCGGGCCTCCGGGAACCGCGGCAGCCCGTCGTCCGGGATCTCCTCCCAGCTCGCCGCGTACGCGACGAACTGACGGTAGGAGGGCCGGATCCCCGGGTCGCTGTCGACGGCTCCGAGCCGCACCGAGACGACCCCCGGATCCTCCGGATGCCGGCTCCAGAGCGCGCCGCCGCACGCCGAGCAGAAGCACTTGAGGAAGCCGCCGTCCCCCGGGTCGAAGCAGCGGACGAGCGGCTCGCCGCAGACGACGCGCAGCGCGCCGGGCGCCACCCGCGCCGACGCCGCGGCCGCCGTGCCGGTCCGCCGCTGGCAGCGCGTGCAGTGGCAGTAGCCGGCCGAGACGAACGGCTCGTCGACCTCGAAGCGGACGACGCCGCAGAGGCAGCCGCCCGCTACCACTTCGAGCGGCGGCCGCGGCGGCTCGAGTAGACGAGCTTCGCGCGGCCGGGCTTCATCCCGGTCGACTCGAACTCCTCGCGGTGGCCGAGCAGCGCCGCGACGCGGCCGACCTCGCCCTGCTGCTCCGGCAGCACGAGCGTGATCCCGTTCCCGGAGCGCCCGGCGCGGCCGGTGCGGCCGACGCGATGGACGTAGCCCTTGTGGTCCTCGGGCGGGTCGTAGTTGATCACGTGGCTGATCGACTCCAGGTCGAGCCCGCGCGCGGCGACGTCGGTGGCGACGAGCGTCGTCACCTTGCCGGCGCGAAACCGCTCGAGCGCGCGCTCGCGCGCGCCCTGACCCATGTCGCCGTGCATCGCGGCCGCCTCGACGCCGCGGCCGCGCAGCTTGTGCGCGAGCCGGTCGGCGCCGCGCTTCGTCCGCACGAAGACGAGCGCGAGCCCGCGCTCGGCCTCCAGCAGCTCGATCAGCCGGTCGAGCTTGTCGGCCGGCGTGACCGGGACGAACTCGTGCGCGACGTCCCCGTGCGAGTGCTGCGACGGCAGCTCCGCCTCGAAGCGGGACGGGTTGAGCGTGTACTGCCGCGCCAGCTCCCCCACCTCGCCGTCGAGCGTCGCGGAGAAGAGCATCGTCTGCCGCTTCGCCGGCAGGACGCGGACGATCCGCTCCACCTGCGGCAGGAAGCCCATGTCGAGCATCCGGTCGGCCTCGTCGAGGACGAGGATCCGGATCGCGGCGAGCGAGAGCAGCCGCCGCTGGACGAGATCGTGGAGGCGGCCCGGCGTCGCGACGACGACGTGCGCCCCCTTCAGCCGCTTCGCCTGCGAGGCGACCGGCGCGCCGCCGTACGCGGCCTCGGTGCGGACGCCCTTCGGCGCGCCGAGCAGCGACAGCTCCTCGGTCACCTGCAGCGCCAGCTCCCGCGTCGGCACGAGCACGAGCGCGGCCGGAGCCGGCTCCCGCGGCGAGACGCGCTCGACCAGCGGCAGCCCGAACGCGAGCGTCTTGCCGGAGCCGGTGGGCGCCTTGCCGAGGACGTCGCGGCCCGCGAGCGCGTCCGGGACGACGAGGGACTGGATGCGGAACGGCTCGACGATGCCGCGGACTGCGAGCGCCTGCTCGACCTCCGCGCTCACGCCGAGCGCAGCGAAACCTTCGTTCATGTGTCTCCTTCGTGCTTCTAGTCGTGTCGAGACTCAGCCTCGAACGACGAGCACTGGATCTCCCGGGACGACGCCTGTCGTCGTCCGTGGAAACAGGGTAGCACCACTTCGGGACGGCGGCGGCGGGCACGCGGCGCCGCCGTCGTTTCGCGCTCGCCGGGCCGGGAAGAATCGATGCTCGTGGCCGCCGTTCCCTGCCCCCACCGGGACGAGCGCGAACAGCTGGAGGCGGGCAAGCGCCCGCGGCTCGTCTTCTTCTATTCGCCGCTCTCGGGACGCTGCCGCCGGGTCGAGGGCTTCCTCGCGCAGGTGCTGCAGCGCCGCCATAACCACGAGACGTTCCGGCTCGTGCGCGTCTCGACCGAGCGCCGGCCCGACCTCGTCGCGAAGTTCCGGATCGAGACGGTGCCGACGATCTGCGTCGTCGAGGGTCGCCGGCTGCGCAAGTCGATCGTCGCGCCGCGCGGCTGCCGCGAGCTGGAGCGGGAGCTACAGGAGTGGCTCCACTAGCCCTCAGCTGAGGACGGGCAGCTCGTCCTCGCTCGGGCGCAGCCGCTGGGCCAGCTCGGCGACGTAGGGGAAGAGCAGCGGCTCGATCGCGTCGGCGAACACGTCGCCGCCGGGGAGCGAGTAGTCGTCGGTGAAGTCGACGCAGCCGTTCAGCTCCAGCACCGTCCAGCCGCCGCGGACCGGCAGCAGGTCGACCCCGACGAGGTCGGCGCCGACCGCCGCGGCGGCGGCGACCGCGAGCCGGCGGGCGCGCGGCGGCGGCACGGCGCGCACGCGCGTCCCGCCGAGCGCGACGTTCGTGCGCCACTCGCCCGGCCCGGTCCGGCGGCTGATCGCGCCCACGACCTCCCCGCAGGCGACGAGCACGCGCAGATCCGAGCCGGGCGGCGGCAGCAGCTCCTGGACGAGCAGCCCGTGCCGCGAGAACCAGGGGCGCCCGGACAGCTCCGCGAACGCCTCGCGCAGGCGGCGCGGCGAGTCGCAGCGGACGACGTCCTCGCCCCACGAGCCGAAGCGCGGCTTGAGGACGGCCGGGCCCTCGAAGGCGGGGCACGGCCCGTCGGGCGGCACGAAGCGGGTCCGCGGATGGGGCAGGCCGGCGGCTGTGAGGCGCCGTGCGGTCTCGAGCTTGTCGTGGGACGCGAGCAACGCGTCGGCGCGGTTCAGCACCTCCACGCCCCGCCGCTCGAGCCGCCGCAGCGCCTCCAGCCCCGGCTCCACCCCGTCCAGGCCCGGCCGCACGTCGACGCGGCCCAGCACGCTCTCCCCCGGCCGCGCCCGCCGCTCCGCCAGCTCGGGCGGCAGCAGCCGCGCCTGTGCGCCCACGTCACGTGCCGCTTCGAGCAGACCGACGTTCGGAGGCGTGAGGCGACCTGCGATCAGGAGCGGCACGACTCCACTGTGGCGAGGCGGCGTCAGCGAGCGGTCAGACCCCTGTGAAGGTTCGCTAACGGGCGGACCGGCCGCCGCGCGCCGTGGCGATACTGTCCCCGTGGCGCGCGTGCGGATCTCGATGCGCTGGTGGCTCGCGCTGACCTTCGCGGCGATCGTGGCGCTGACGGCGCTCTCGGTCGCCCAGGTCTTCAACCGCGGCGCGGCGAGCGCGTTCCACGATCGCGCCGAGGAGCTGGCGATCGGGCAGAGCGTCTCGGCGAGCCGCTCGGTCGCGAAGGCGATCCGCCGCGGCATCCTCGCCGACTCGCTGCCGCTCGTCGCCGACCGGCGCCGCTTCTCCGTCTTCGTCTTCTCGCGCGACCGGAGCGAGCTGGGCGAGGCCGGCCGCGGCGTCTCCTTCGCGGACGTGCCGGACGGGACGCGGGCGCTGCGCCGCGCGCTCGCCGGCGACCGCTACGTCGAGACCGTCGACGGCGGCCGCTCGTTCGTGATCGGGCTGCGCCTGCCGGACGAGGAGGGCGCGATCGTCACCTACGCGCAGCGGCCGGAGCTGCTGAGCGAGCTGGGGATCGTCCACGACCAGATCCTGAACGCGGCCCTCGTCGCGCTCGCGCTCGGCGCCCTCGTCGGCCTGCTCGTCGCGATGGTGATCGCGGCGCGCCTGCGGCGGATCGCGCGGGCGGCGGCGCGGATCGAGGCGGGCGCCTTCGACGAGCCGCTGCGCAGCCCCTTCGGCGACGAGGTGGGCGCGCTCGCCGAGTCGATCGACCAGATGCGGGAGCGGCTGCGCGAGTCGTTCGGCCGCCTCGGCGAGGAGCGCAACCGGCTGCAGCAGCTCCTCGAGGGCCTGCACGAGGGCGTGGTCGCGGTGGACGCGCAGCTCCAGGTGTCGTTCGCGAACGCGGCGGCCCGGCGCCTGCTCGCGGGCCGCTCGGTCCGGGTCGGGGCGCCGCTGCCCGACCTCTGGCCGGACTTCCCGCTGCGCGACTTCGCCCGGCGGCTCTTCGACGGCGCCGGCCGCAGCGTCCAGGCGCGCGTCGTCGAGCACGAGCGCACGTTCGCGCTCGTCGGCGTGCCGGCGCGCCGCGGCGGCGACGCGATCCTCGTCGTCACCGACATCTCGGAGCGGGAGCGGCGCGAGCGGGCCGAGCGCGAGTTCGTGGCGAACGCCGCGCACGAGCTGGGGACGCCGCTGACCGCGATCGCCACCTCGCTCGAGGCGCTCCGGGCGGGCGCGAAGGACGACCCGGCCGAGCTGGAGCGGTTCCTCGAGCTGATCGAGCGGCAGACGTCGCGGCTCGCCCGCCTGCGCCGCGCGCTGCTGACCCTCGCGCGCGCCCAGACCCGGCAGGAGGCGCTCCAGCTCGACGCGGTGCCGGCCGGGCCGCTGCTGAATGCGGTCGCGGAGGAGCTGCGGCTCGCCCGCCCCGACGTCGAGGTGGCCGTCGACGCGCCGGAGGGGCTCGCCGTGCTCGGGCACCGGGAGCTGGTCGAGCAGGTCGTCTTCAACCTCGCCGAGAACGCGCTCCGCCACGGCGGGGCGCGCCGCGTCGAGCTGGCGACGCGCGCCGCCGGGCGCCTGGCGAGCATCGAGGTGCGCGACGACGGCGCCGGCATCCCGGAGACCGGCCGCGACCGGCTCTTCGACCGCTTCTACCGCGGCGGCGACGGCGGCGACGGCTTCGGGCTCGGGCTCGCGATCGTGCGGGAGGTCGTCCGCGCGCTCGGCGGCACCGTCGAGATCGACTCGCCGCAGGACGGCGGCACCGTCGCCCGCATCACGCTCGCGCTCGCGGAGGCCCCGGCGGAGGCGGCGTCGTGAGCCCGCGGATCCTGCTCGCCGACGACGAGCCGGACATCGTCGCCCCGGTCGGCTACGCGCTCCGCGCCGACGGCTTCGAGGTCGACGCGGTCGGCGACGGCGAGGCGGCGCTCGCGGCGGGCCGCAGCGGCGACTACGACTGCGTCGTCCTCGACGTGATGATGCCGAAGCTCCAGGGCACCGAGGTCTGCCGGCGGCTGCGGGCGGAGAGCGCCGTCCCGATCATCATGCTCACCGCGAAGGACGCGGAGATCGACCGCGTCCTCGGCCTCGAGCTGGGCGCCGACGACTACGTGACGAAGCCGTTCTCGACCCGCGAGCTGTCGAGCCGGATCCGCGCCGTCCTCCGCCGCCGCGAGCTGGACCGCTCCGAGTCGGCGGGCAGCGTCGTCCGCGCCGGCGACGTCGCCGTCGACCTCGCCGCCCACCGGGTCGCCGTCGGCGGCCGAGACGTGCGCCTGACGCCGTCGGAGTTCAAGGTGCTCTCCCTGCTCGCCGCCGAACCGAACCGCGTCTTCAGCCGCTGGCAGATCATGGAGCACCTCTGGGAGACGAGCTACGTCGGCACCGCGCGCGCCGCCGACGTGCACGTCTCGAACCTGCGGCGCAAGCTCGAGGAGGACCCGGCGAAGCCGCGGCGGATCGTCACCGTGCGCGAGGCGGGCTACAAGTTCGTGCCGGTTAGCGGACCTTGACACGCCCCTCACCCGATCCTCGCAGCGCCCGCCTAGCGTGGTGCTCGTGGACGTGGGAACGGAGGCGCTGCTCTCGCTGTCGAGCGGCTTCGCCGTAGAGGCGAGCGACGGCGTCGTCGGGATCGTCGAGACGCCGCTCTTCCCGCCGGACGAGACGACGCCGGACTTCCTCATCCTGCGCGTCGGGCGCCTCCACCCACGCCGCCCCGTCGTGGCGGCCGCGCTCGTCGAGAGCGTCGATCCCAGGAGCCGCGTCGTTCGCGTGCGCGGCCGCCGCGACGAAATCGCCGGGCTGCCGGAGCACCTGCCGCTCGCGATCTGACGATCCGCAGAAACCCGTAACGAGACTGCGGGCGCGGGCCGATTTCGCCCGGGCGCGGCCGACCTACCGTCCCTCGTGGAATTCGACGACGAGGAGACGAGACCGTGGCCTACCCGGCAACCCAGAAGCTTTCCCAGACGCACCGGCACACCCGCCGCCGCCGCCGCGAGCGGGAGGAGACGACCTCGGGCGCGCTCTTCAAGGTCGTCGCGCTCCTGCTCGGCTTCCTCGTCGGCGCGCTCGCGCTCGTCGCCGTCCTGATGTGGGCGGACGCGCGCAACAGCCGCGCCGCGGCGCCGGCGGCCGAGACGACCGCGGGCGCGACCGGCTCGATGGCCGGGATGGACGGGATGGCCGCGCGCACCGCCTCGGTCGGCGCGTACGCGACCCCGAGCTTCGCCGGGCTCGCCCCCGAGAACGCGGCCGCGCTCGCCGCCGCGCACCGCCCCTACCCGGCGGAGCTGCCCGCGACGACGCCCGGCCCGGTCGTCGCCGTGCACCTGACGATGACCCACAAGGTGCTGCAGATCGCGCCCGGGATCTCCTACGAGGCGTGGACGTTCGGCGACTCGGTGCCCGGCCCGACGATTCACGCGCGCCAGGGCCAAACCGTGCGGGTGACGCTCACCAACGACGCGCCGATGCCGCACTCGGTCGACTTCCACGCGGCGCTCGCCGCGCCGAACGAGGACTTCGTCGACGTCGCGCCCGGCGCCTCCTTCACCTTCAGCTTCACGGCGGAGAAGCCCGGCGTCTTCATGTACCACTGCGGCACGAAGCCGGTGCTCGCGCACATCGCGAACGGGATGTTCGGCGCGATCGTCGTCGACCCGGCCGACCCGAGCCTGCTGCCGCCCGCCCACCACAACTACGTGCTCGTCTCCGGCGAGTGGTATCTGAACGGCCCCGGCCTCGACGGCAAGCCGGCCGCGCTCGACATGGTGAAGGCGCGCCAGATGACGCCCGACTGGGTGACCTGGAACGGCTACGCGGGCCAGTACGTGGCGCACCCGCTCGAGGCGCATCCCGGCCACGTCGCCCGCTTCTACGTCGTCGACGCCGGCCCGAGCCTCGACACCGACTTCCACGTCGTCGGCACCGTCCTGAAGCGGGCCTGGCTGAACGGCGATGTCGAGGACCCGCCCCAGCACGACATCCAGACGGCGCTCGTCCCGGCCGGCGGCGGCGCGATCTTCGACGTCCAGATCGACAAGCCGGGCCTCTACCCGTTCGTCTCCCACTTGTTCGCGAGCGTGGACATGGGCGAGGCGGGCGTGCTCCGGGTCGGCGACGTCCCCGGCACGATGAGCCACTGAGCCGGGGCTAGCGCAGGAAGCGCTCGGCGACCGAGACGAAGGTCTCGATCGCGACCGGGAGCGCGGCCTCGTCGATCGCGAAGCGCGGGTGGTGGTGGGGGAACGCCCCCGGGCCGCCCGCGCCGACGAAGAAGAAGCACGCGGGCGCCGCCGCCCCGTAGGCGGAGAAGTCCTCGCCGCCCATCATCGGCGGGTAGTGCGCGAGCCGGTCGCCGGCGAGGCTGCGGACGAGCCCGGCGAGCGCGGCGTCGTTCACGGTCGGCCGGTAGCCGTCGACGTAGTCCAGCTCGGCGGTGCAGCGGTGCGCGGCGGCGACCCCGTCGAGGATGCGGCGCAGCGAGGCGACGATCCTCCTCCGCACCTCCTCGTCGTAGGTGCGGACGGTGCCGCCCAACTCGACGACCTCCGGGATGACGTTGTCGGCGGTGCCGCCGTGGACGCGCGTGACCGAGACGACGGCGCGGTCGCGGGGGGCGACCTCGCGCGAGACGATCTGCTGCAGCCCGGCGATCGCCTGCGCGGCGGCGGCGATCGGGTCGATCGAGTCCTCCGGGAAGGCGGCGTGGCCGCCCTTGCCGCGGATGCGCGCCGTGAAGACGTCGGCCGCGGCCGAGCAGGGCCCGTCGACCGCGGAGACGCGGCCGACCTCGAGGTCGGAGATCACGTGGCAGCCGACGACCGCGTCCACGCCCTCGAGCGCGCCGGCGGCCACCAGCTCCTGGGCGCCGCCCGGCGGCAGCTCCTCGGCGTGCTGGAAGAGGAGGCGCACCTCGCCCGCGAGCGCCTCGCGCCTCGCGGCGAGCAGCCGCGCGACGGCGAGCAGCTGGGCGGTGTGGGCGTCGTGGCCGCACGCGTGCATGACGCCCGGCCGCGTCGAGGCGAACTCGACGCCGCTCTCCTCCTCGATCGGGAGCGCGTCCATGTCGGCGCGCAGGGCGAGCGTGCGGCCGGGCCGGTCGAAGCGCAGCCGCGCGACGACGCTGGTCGGCGTCGGGCTCGACAGCTCGTAGCCGCCGATCTCCGCGAGCCGCTCGCGGACGAACGCGGCCGTCTCGTGCTCCTGGAAGGACAGCTCCGGGTGGGCGTGCAGGTGGCGCCGCCACGCGACCGCGTCGCCGGCCACGTCGTCGACGCCGAGCGGGCTCGGCGAGAGGCTGGTCACATCTCGATCCTATGCGCCGGCCGGGTAGCGTGCGGGGATGCGGCCGCACACGACGCGCACGCTCGCGATCCTCGGGGTGGCGGGGCTCGCGTTCGCGCTCGGGCAGACGACGCTCGTGCCGGCGCTGCCGGAGCTGATGCGCGCGCTCCACACCGACGAGAGCGGCGTCACCTGGACGCTGACCGGCTATCTCGTCGCCGCCGCGGTCTTCACGCCGCTCGTGGGGCGGCTCGGCGACATCTTCGGCAAGCGGCGGCTGCTCGTCGTCTCGCTCGTCGCGTTCGGCGCGGGCTCCGCGGTCTCGGCGCTCTCCGACGACCTCTGGATCGTCGTGGCGGGGCGGGTCGTGCAGGGCGTCGGCGGCGGCATCTTCCCGCTCTGCTTCGCGATCATCCGCGACGAGTTCCCGCGCGAGCGCGTCGGGCGCGCGATCGGCCTGATGTCGGCGATCGTCGGCATCGGCGGCGGCCTCGGGCTCGTGGTCGGCGGCCTGATCGTCGACGGCGCCTCCTACCACTGGATCTTCTGGGTCGGCGCGATCATGGCCGGGGGCGCCGCGATCGCGACCGAGCTGCTCGTGCCCGAGTCGCCGATCAGGACGCCGGCGCGGCTCGACGTGCCGGGGGCGGTCGTGCTCGCGGTCGGGCTCGTGCTCCCGCTCGTGGCGATCTCGCAGGCGCACACGCTCGGCTGGGGCAGCGCGCGCACGCTCGGGCTGATCGGCGGCGGCCTCGTGGTGCTCGCGCTCTGGGTCGTGCTCGAGCGGCGGACGCGGGAGCCGCTCGCCGACATCGCCGCGCTCGCGCGGCCGCCCGTGCTGATCACGAACCTGACGACGCTGCTCGTCGGCTACGGGATGTTCGGCTCGTTCATCCTCATCCCGACGCTCGCGCAGGCGCCGCGCTCGACGGGCTACGGCTTCGGGTTCGACGCGGCGCACGCCGGCCTGCTGCTCGTCCCCGGCTCGCTCGGGATGCTCGCGCTCGGGCCGCTCTCGGGCGTGCTCGGCAGCCGCGTCGGCAACAAGGTGCCGCTCGCGATCGGCGGCACGGTCACCGCGGTCGGGCTGGCGCTGCTCGCGGTCGCGCACGGGTCGCAGGCGGAGGTGATCGGCTTCTCCATCCTCATGTCGAGCGGGATCGGGCTCGCGTACGCGGCGATGCCGAACCTGATCATCGAGGCGGTCCCGCCGGCGCAGACCGGCGAGGCGACCGGCTTCAACGCGCTCGTCCGCTCGGTCGGCTCGTCGCTCGGGTCGCAGGTGTCGGCGACGATCCTCGCCGGCAGCTCGGTCGCCGGGGTGGCGACGGACTCCGGGTTCACGCGCGCGTTCGCCGTCTCCGCGGTCGTCGCCGCCTGCGCGGGCGCGGTCGCGGTCGCGATCCCGCGCTCGGAGCGGCGCCGCCGGGCCGCCGCGCTCGGCGAGATCGGCGCCGCGTCGCCGCTCGGCGAGCCCGCCCTCGCGCCGGAGTCGGAGTAGGGTCCGCGGCGTGGACGTCGGCATCCACTTCATGAACTTCACGCTCTCGGGCGGCCCGGAGGCGCTGCGCGGCCACGTCGCCGGCACGGCGGAGGCGGCGGAGGCGGCCGGCTGCACGCTCTTCACGTGCATGGACCACTACTTCCAGATGGAGGCGTTCTCGCGCGCCGAGGACGAGATGCTGGAGGGGTACACGACGCTCGGCTTCGTCGCCGGCCGCACCGAGCGGATGCGGCTCGGGCTGATGGTCACCGGGGTGACCTACCGCCATCCGGGCCTGCTGGCGAAGATCGCGACGACGCTCGACGTCCTCTCCGGCGGCCGGGCGGTGCTCGGGCTCGGCGCCGCCTGGTACGAGCGCGAGCACCGCGGCCTCGGCGTCCCGTTCCCGCCGCTCGGCGAGCGCTTCGAGCGCCTCGAGGAGACGGTGCAGATCTGCCTGCAGATGTGGAGCGACGACGACGGCCCGTACGAGGGGAGGCACTACCGGCTCGCCGAGACGCTGAACGTGCCGCCGCCGGTGAGCCGGCCGCGGCCGCTGCTCCTGATCGCGGGCGGCGGCGAGCGCAAGACGCTGCGGCTCGTCGCGCGCTACGCGGACGCGAACAACCTCTTCGCCTCCTCCCCGGAGCAGGTCGGCCACAAGCTCGACGTGCAGCGCCGCCACTGCGAGGAGCTGGGCCGCGACCCGGACGAGATCCTGAACACGATCCTGACGCGCGTCTCGCCGGACACCGACGTCGACGAGCTGGCCGGTCAGCTCGCCGCCTACGCGCGGCTCGGCGTCGGCCACGTCCACGTCTCGCTGCTCGGCCCGGAGCCGCGCGAGGTCGTGGAGCGCGTGGTCGCCCCGCTCGTCCGGCGCGCGGCAGAGCTCTAGCA